>CAYUWG010000023.1:0-53523 GCA_964448285.1 uncultured Chromatiales bacterium | reverse complement strand
CGCTATGGCGGAGACCGCGCCGGTGCCTGCGCGAATGACAAGCGTAAGCTTGTTGACTTCGGAAATCAGTGACTCGTTCGAAAGAATCTCGAAATCGTTTTCCTCACCCGGCGGAACGCTTCTCACCGTGCGAAGCAACCCGATGATTTCATCCATCATCGCATCGTACGTTTCCTGATTCTCCGCCTTCGCTTGAATGGAAACCCACGGCGTTCTCCCAAAATTATTCACGAAGGTGGTCAGAGGAATGAAGGCGACCTTGTCGGAACTGGAACCGAACAAGCCGCCCTTGGGAGCTGTCACGCCGATGACGGTGAACGGCTTGGCGTCGATCCGAATTGGTTTCATGATGGGTTCTTCATTCGGGAAAAGAATCTTCACCAATCCCGGACCGATGACGGCAACGTTGCGGGCCATCTGAAGATCTTGTTCGTTGAAGAACCGTCCGTAGTCGAGGTCGAAGTTGATGGTATGAAAAAGCTCCGGCGTCCCCGCTCTCAGAGGGATGTCGGGATTCGTCGTGCGATTGCGGTACTGAGCCTGTGCACCCGGTTTGCCTGTCGTTATCGCGACGTATTGTGCAAGACGGCTGTTCTCCCGGACATACATCCCATGTTCGACGGTGATGTCCTTCCGATTGCGATATTTCACGAACGTATCCGGACCACCGCGCATTGCAGGGTATTTCTGGACGAGCAGCGTGTTGGAACCGAGGACATTGAACGACGAGACGATCGTCTCCTGCAGGACTTCAATTCCCGTCATCACGCCGATGAATGAAAACACGCCGATCACAACCCCGAGCAGCGTGAGCGTTGCGCGTAACTTGTTTGCCTTGAGCGCCCCGAGCGCCATGCTGACGCTCTCTTTGATGTCGATCTGTGTCATGTGCCTAAACCCACGTGTGAATATAACAAGAATGGCCGATTGGAAACTCGCCTTGCAGGCGTGAATACTCCACGGTATCGGAGGGATCGGAGTTGCACTGAAGAATACAGATTGGTTTTGCAATGGTGCATCAATGTATCGACTAAAGAAGAGATGGATGATGTGATAAAGTTTTGCTTGCTTATTCCTGCGGAATTCTCTTCTTTGCCTCAGCCTGGGTTTGACATGAAATACGCCTGAACGATTGATCAGCTTACACTATTCAAGAAAAGTCACAAGATGCCAAACGGAAGCAGCGTACTTTTTCTATGAACTTGCACGAATCCCTTAGCAACACGCTGGACAAACTGCTCGAAGGCTGCCAGGTTATCAGCCACGATTTTCGGTATCTCTATTTGAACGATACAGCCCTGATTCACGCGCGAAAGTCGAGAGAGGAGTTGCTCGGGAAAACCATGATGGAAGCATACCCCGGCATCGAGCATACGACGCTCTTCTCCGTTTTACGAACATGTTTGAAAGAACACGCTTCCTATCGCATAGAAAATAAATTCGTCTATCCGGACGGAAGCAGCGGATGGTTCGATTTGAGGATAGATCCGGTGGCGGAAGGGCTCGTCATTTTTTCACAAAGCCTTACCGTGCGTAAAGCACTGGAAGAGTACATCATGGAAAGCGAGGAGCGCTTCCGAGCATTGGTCGAGGCATCACCTGAAACGATCGTGCACTGCGATACGAAAGGCGTCATCAAATGGGTCAATCGCCAAGGCCTGGAGATGTTTCATGTCAATCGCGTCGATGATGCCATTGGAAGATTCCTCACCGCCTTCATCGTTCCGGAAGAGCACGAGCGCTCGCATCGGGATTTCGCAAAGCTCCTGAAGACCGGGAAAATGGAATATCAGCCTTACACGATGGTCCGGGCGAATGGAACGAGCTTCCGGGCAGAACTCAGCAGCTCGGTCATTTACGACACCTCCGGAAAACCGAAAGGCA
This sequence comes from uncultured Chromatiales bacterium, assembly GCA_964448285.1. Lineage (GTDB taxonomy): Bacteria > Bacteroidota > Ignavibacteria > SZUA-365 > SZUA-365 > CAYUWG01. The sequence continues at coordinate 51,639 of CAYUWG010000023.1, read as the reverse complement.
TCCTCGGTATCGCTCACGATATCTCAGGACGCGAGCGCCTGATGACCGAAATCTATCGTAGCTGGGAGCGATATCGCCTGCTCTGGGAAAACATCGTCGAAGCTATCTACTTTTTCGATCCTCAATCACGAGGTATCATCGAATCGAATCCGGCATTCCTTCAGCTTCTCGGATACACTGCCGATGAAGTACGTCAATTGACCATCTACGACATTATCGTCAATGAGAGGCAGAGCATCGACGAGAGTATTCGAACAATTCTTAGGGACGGATGGCTGCAACTCAACGACAGGCGGTGGAAACGTAAGGACGGATCGTCGATCGATATCGACGTTACGGCAAGCGTTTTCAAGCAGGATGGAAGAAGCATGATTTTCGTCGTTGCACGCGACGTCACAGAGAGAAAGGCATTGGAAGCGAAACGGCTCAAACTGGAGGAAGAGCTACAGGCGAGATACCGTTTGCTCAAAGCGATTCATCGATCGGTGGTAACCCTCGGGCGTGCGGCGAATATGAATGAGGTGTTTGAAACGACGCTTTCTGCACTTGAATCATCACTGAACATCGCGCGTGCTTCTATCCTGCTTTTCGATACCGAAGGAGTAATGCGTTTTGCAGCATGGCGCGGACTTTCCGAATCCTATCGAAAAGCGGTTGAGGGACATTCCCCATGGACGCCGCAAGACAGAAATCCTCAACCCATATTGGTTTCGGATGTGGATGACGATGCTACTCACGCACGCTTGCACCGGGTTTTTCGTTTGGAGAGAATCAGGAGCCTTGCGTTCATTCCGCTCATGATCGGGAATCGTCTCATCGGGAAATTCATGATTTACTATGACGCGCCACACACGTATCGGTGGGACGAAGTCGAGTTTCTCACCACACTTGCGGGGCACGTTGCATTTGCAGTTGACCGGCAACGCACATACGACGAACTGGTTCGAAGCGAACAAGAAAAGGAACACGTTCTCGAGTCGCTGCAAGCGGTGATCTATCGGGCGGAGTTGGAGGAGCCTCAGGCTGCATTGTGGATCAGCCCGAATTGCGAGCGCGTGTCAGGTTTTCCGCCAAAAGCATTTCTCGAAATTCCACGGCTTTGGGAATCCCGGATTCATCCCGATGATAAGGAAAGAGCTATGAAAGATTTTCGTGAAGCGCAACAGCCGGGATATGGTGACACCGAATATCGGTGGTTATGCGCCGATGGCATCTACCGCTGGTTCCGTGATGATTTCGTCTTGATTCAAAACGAGTCCAGGCACGAGGTTGAAGTACTCGGCACCTGGATTGATATCACCAAGGAGAAGCAGATTCGTGACAACCTTGAACAATCCCTCGAAGAAATTCGCCTCCTGAGCAGGTATCTCACGACTGTGAGAGATGAGGAAAAGGCGAAGATTGCACGTGACCTGCACGACGAATTCGGACAGGCACTCACCGGGATCAGGATGGAGATATCGTCCCTGAGTTCGAAACTGCTCAGGAGAGATCAATTCCCGATCGATGAGTTACTCTTCAAATGCAGTGAGATGACCCAAAACGTTGAAACGACATTGAACAGCATTCGTCGGTTCGCTGCGGAACTCCATCCCGACGTGCTGGACAAGCTTGGATTGAAGGAGGGGCTCGATGCACTCATGGAAGAATTCGGCAAACGGTCGGGTATCCATACCACGTTCAAAGCTCCAGTCTGGATGCCCACGCTCGGAAAACAAACGGAGATCGCACTCTACAGAATTGCGCAGGAGTCGCTCACGAACGTAGCGCGTCATGCAGCGGCATCGAATGTTATCATGGCCGTCGAGCGGCGGCGAAAGACACTCATGCTGGAAGTTCGGGACGATGGGAAGAACACATGGAGCGATACTGTATCCGGCAAACGATCGTTGGGAATTATCGGAATGAGAGAGCGCGCACGTTCCATCGGCGCCGACTTCGAACTGATTCCATCGGAAGGGACGGGAACGACGGTCAGAGTAATCGTCCCACTGAAGAAGGATTAGCGCAATGGTCATTTCAAAACCAAGGGGAAGAGGAGATAACGAATGATAAGAATTCTCATGGCGGATGATCATCCCGTCATTCGATCCGGATTGAAGGAGATGCTCGCCGGTGAAGTAGATATGGCAATCGTCGGTGAAGTGACACAAGGAGATGAAGTGCTCCATGTCGTTGCCAACACTGAACCGGATGTACTCCTGCTCGATATTTCACTACCGGGGAAAAACGGTTTGGAACTCCTGCCGGAATTGCGAACGAAGAATCCCAATGTCAAAGTGCTCATCCTCACGATACATCCTGAGAGGCGCTATGCCATACGAGCGCTTCAATCGGGCGCCGGCGGCTATTTGACGAAGTCTTGCTCTCCAATGGAACTTATGACGGCGATTCGCAAAGTAGCAGCAGGGAACATGTATCTCAGCCGGGAGCTTGCCGATTCTTTACCTGCCGATTTCTTCACCGCAAATAACCGCATGCCTCACGAGGTTTTATCCGCGCGGGAGTTCGAAGTGATGATCCGGCTTGCATCGGGACTTACCGCGCACGATATCGCTAAAGAACTTCACCTCAGCCAGGCGACGGTTTATACGTACCGTGACCACGTATTCAAGAAAATGCGTATGAAATCCATCGCGGAACTCACGCGTTACGCTATTGAACATCAACTCGTCGATTAGTTCGATCCCGTCTCATTCGCGACGGATGTCCCGTATCTCCTCACTTCCATCCATTTCGCGATGGGATTCGCGTGAGACTTACCACTTCTCCGAAACGAGTATGTGCCCGTGTGTGAATTATCTTGCTCGAGGTCTTCATCATAATTTTTCTGATAGAAAAATCCGACAAATCTCTATTTGAGAAGGAGAACTCCGACAATAATTTTCTACCGAGTAAGAACTTACTCGGTCACTATTGGTAAAAAAGGTGATAGTGCATGATGAACGTAGCAGTTGTGGAATGTGCGAGGACCGTCCCGCATCGAATCAGTGAAACGATCTCTCATTTAGACGACGTGAATGTACTGTGCGAAGCGACCGAAATCGAAGAGGTTGAAGGACACATAAGGAAAAACCGGATTGATATTCTCATCACAGACGCACCGCTCGATAGCGAATCCACGAAAGGCGTGCTTGACACATTGAAACAGAAAAATCCTACGATGGTCACGATCATGCTCAGCATCGAACCTCTTTCACGGTATCATCCTGCGTGGAGAGACCTTGGCGCAGAGTTTCTCTTAGACAAAACCGCGGGATTGGCGGTCCTGCCGGATTTGCTTCGATGGATTCACCGACAGCAGGAATACGCGGTGATGGTAGTGCCGTTCGCAAGCACTATCGATGGAGATTGGTTCGCAAAAGAGCAAGAGCAGACATGAACCTTTCAATCCATCGCCACATGAATTTTTCGAAGAGCTGCTTATGACCTTTCGGGTTCCCGTACGCTCATTCTTCACTATGCGTATCCTTGTGCTTATCGCGAGTGTATTCATCATCGGGATAGCCGGGTACTTGTTTTATAAAGGCGAGGAGGAAAGCATACGGCAAAGGCAATACGCCGAGCTTCGAGCCATTGCCGATCTCAAGGTTCAACAAATAGTCCAATGGAACCATGAACGACGTTCCGATGCGGCGGTGATTTCTAAAAGCGCCGTCTTCACGCGAGCGGTTGAACGGTGGATCGCAGACAGAACGAATCAATCGATAGAGAGAGATATCGAACAACGACTGAGGACTGCTCTCGATTATTTCCGCTATGGCGAAATCGTCCTCGTTTCGCCGGCCGGAGAACCGCTCCTTTCCGTAGGCGAGCAACACGAACGATTGGAAACCGTCGTTCTCGAAAACATCCGAATTGCGATAAAATCACGAGCGATCACTTTCACCGATCTCCATCGCTGTGCTTTCGGGAATTCGATTCACTACGATATCATTGCACCGCTCATCAACGATAAGGGTCATACTGTTGCCGCACTTCTGTTTCGCAGGGATCCCTCTTTATTCCTGTATCCGTTGATTCAATCTTGGCCTACGCCGAGTAAGACCGCAGAGACATTTATCGTGCGACAGGAGGGCGAACACGTCCTGTTTTTGAATGAAGCGCGGCATCAAAGCAATACGGCGCTGCGCTTGAAGATTCCACTTTCGAAAAAATCCAATCCCGCTATTGTAGCGGTTTCGGGCTATGAAGGAATGATCGAAGGTATTGACTATAGGGGAGCGGCAGTACTCGCATCCGTCCATAGCATCCCAGAAACGAACTGGAAGATGGTGGCGAAGATCGATTCGGAAGAGATCTTCTCCGGCCTGACGTCTGCTGCGATTATTGTCTCCGGTATTACCGTGCTGCTCATACTGCTCGCCGGAACGGGTGTATCGCTTATCTATTCTCACAGACAAAAGGGAATCTATCAGGAACTGTACACGAAGGAAAAGGAACTCTGGCAGGCTCAGGAAAAATTCAAGGTAACACTCGATAGTCTCGGAGACGGAGTAATCATCACCGATACGAAAGGGACAATAAGCTATGTGAACAAGCAGGCGGAAAATCTTACGCGCTGGCGAATACGAGAAGCACGTGGGAGAAGTCTCAACGAAGTCTATCGTGTCAGGAATGAAGAGACGGGCGAACGGGAGATCAACATCGTCGAGAAAGTTCTCAGGCAAGGAATCGTCAAGGAGCTTGCAAATCATACGATCCTGATTTCACGGGATGGAAAGGAAACACCTGTGATGGATACGGGCGCACCGATCTACGATGTTGACGGCTCCATCATCGGATTGGTGGTGACGTTTCAGGACGAAACGGAGAAACGGACGCAGCAAAAACTCCTGAAACTGAGCGAGCAAAAAGTACGGTTGACACTTGAAAACGCCGGCGAAGGAATTTACGTACTCGACCTTGAGGGGAAAGCCACATTCGTGAATGAAGCTGCCGCACGCATGCTCGGATATACTCCCGATGAATTGGTCGGAAAGCAGATGCACGCCAACCATCACTATAAGAAACCGGATGGTAGTCCCTACGATCGTGAGGACTGTCCGATCTACAAAGCCTTCAAGGAAGGGAAGACTTTTCACGTCGAGACGGAAGTATTCTGGAGAAAGGACGGTACCGCATTTCCCGTTCGATACACCTCTACGCCGAGCTATGAGAACGGTGACGTGCTCGGAGCTGTGGTCGTTTTCGAGGACATCACAGAGCGCAAACGGTCGGAGGAGGTGTTGAAAGCGAGTGAAGAGCGGTACCGCCTGTTATTCAATTCGATGGTGGAAGGATTTGCGCTCCACGAGATCATCTGTGATGCAGATGGCAAACCGGTTGACTATCGGTTCCTCGAAGTCAATCCGGCGTTCGAGCCATTTACCGGATTGAAGGCAAGCGAGGTAATCGGTAAAACTGTACGCGAAGTGATTCCGTTGATTGAACAACGCTGGATTGACATATACGGAGAGGTTGCCCTCGGCGGAAATCCATTCCACATCGAAACGTTCTCGAACGAGCTTCAGCGGTACTACACCGTCAAAGCCTTTTGTCCCAAGCATGGCCAATTCGGCGTCATCTTTGACGACGTTACCGAACGCAAGAAAGCCGAAGAGGAGCTTGCACGGCATCGCACTCATCTCGAAGAACTGGTAAAAGAACGCAGCGAAGAGTTGCTTCTTAGCGAAGCCCGCTATCGTGAGATATTCGACCTGACGCCGATATCCATTTGGGAAGAGAACTGGGCTGATGTGATCGAAGCCATTCGAGGATTGCACGCTGAAGGAGTGATGGACTTTCAAAGCTACTTCCGCGATCATCCGGAATTCGTCCGGCAGATGCTGAACGCAGTCAGAATCGTGAACGTGAATCGTGCGACGCTCACCATGTTCGAAGCGCACGACAAAGCGGACCTGCTCTTTTCCTTGGAGACAGTATTCGCAACTCCCGATACACTCCCCGGTTTTGTGGGTGAACTTCTGGCACTCGCATCGGGGAAGACGATTTACAGCACGGAAATGGCGTTGCGCACCGTAAGTGGAAAGCTCATTCACTGCTTGCTCACAATGTCCTTTCCCAATGAGGAAAGCTGCTCTACCATCGTGTTAGTCGGCATCATGGATATCACCGAACGCAAGGAAGCGGAAAAGCGCATTCGAGAATTGAACGAAGACCTGCATCGTCAAACGCTCCTCCTCGAAGAAGCGAACGCGGAACTGGAATCGTTTTCCTATTCGGTCTCGCACGACTTACGCTCGCCTCTGCGCCACATCCAGGGGTACGTGGATATGTTCGAACGTATAGTGAATGGAAATCTTTCCGAAAAAGGACAACACTATCTTCGAACCATCCGAGAAGCGAGTACGGAGATGGGAGAGTTGATCGATGACCTGCTCGACTTCTCGCGCACCGGCCGCAAGGAGATACACACGACAGTCGTGAACTTAGACACGCTGGTGAAAGAAGTCATTGGGAAACTGGACATGTCCACCCGTGGAAGAAACATCACATGGAAAATCGAGCCGCTGCCATTTGTTCTGTGTGATCAGGCAATGATCAGACAGGTACTCAGGAACCTGATCGAAAATGCCGTGAAATATACGAAGGCATGTAATCCCGCTGTGATCGAGATCGCTTCTGCGGGAGAAGAGGAGGGTTACACGATTTTTTCCATACGCGACAATGGTACCGGATTCGACATGCAATACGCGCATAAGCTGTTCGGGGTGTTTCAACGGTTGCATAGTTCGAGCGAGTTCGAAGGCACGGGTATAGGCCTGGCCATCGTTCGTCGGATAATCACCCGTCATGGCGGCCGCACGTGGGCGGAAGGGCAACCGGGTAAAGGAGCGACATTTTATTTCACGTTGATGAATGCTTTGTCTGACCTTCACATATCCAATAGGGGTTCACTATGAGTAACCTGAAACGTATCCTGCTGGTGGACGATAGCCCTCGCGACGTCGAACTGGCGCTCGAAGCGCTGAGGGAATATCACATCGCAAACGAGATATTCGTATTAACGGATGGCGCTGAAGCACTGGACTATCTCTATAAACGCGGTCGGTTCGCTGATGTGGACGACGGCAAACCCGCCGTTATCCTTCTCGATTTGAAAATGCCGAAAGTCGATGGGATGGAAGTTCTGCGTCAAATCAAACATGACTCGAAATTGAAACTCATCCCGGTAGTCGTTATGACGTCATCACGGGAGGAACAGGATATCGTGAGTAGTTACCAGCTTGGTGTCAATGCATATGTGGTGAAGCCGGTGAACTTCCATGAATTTGTTAATGCGGTAAAACACGTCGGCGTTTTCTGGGCTGTGGTCAATCAGCCTCCGCCTAATCTTTGAATAGAAGGTTCGACTTTTTGCACCAATGAAAACGATTATGAGTGAACACAACATGAAGAGCGCGATCCGCGTGTTACACTTAGAGGACAATCCCTTCGATGCGGAATTGATCAGCGAACAGTTGAAAATGGAAGGCCTTGCAACCGACATTACACGAGCTTTTGACCGACGGTCCTTTGAAAAGGCGATAGCACAAGACGGATACGATCTCATCCTTTGCGACTACAACCTGCCGGATTTCGATGGAGCTGCCGCCTTGAGCGAATCACTCGACAGACAACCCGGCGTTCCGGTCATCATGATTTCCGGCTCCTTAGGCGAAGAAGAAGCAGTGAAATGCCTTCAGCTTGGTGCGACGGATTACCTGCTCAAACATCGGTTAGAGCGCCTGGTCTCCGCAGTGCGCAGGGCGTTGCATGAGTCCGAACTGCAAGCGAAGCGGCGGGCAGCCGAGGAAGCGCTTCGGGAAACGAATGTGCATTTGGAACGAGCCTTGAAATACCAGGAGCTCTTTATCGCGAATATGACTCATGAAATTCGCACGCCGCTCAATGTCATATTGGGATACTCCGGATTGATCAGGGATTTGATGGCAGACAGGGTACACGAGGATGAACGAGAGTTTTTTCTCAGCATCGATAGCGCAAGCAAACGATTGATGCGTACGGTGGACAATATCCTGCAGATCACGAGCATTGAAACGGGACTTGTGCGTCTCAATCCGCAGAAGAAGAATATCGTATCCTCCGTGCGCTCTGTCGTTCATGAATTGCAGGGTTACGCCGCCGAGAAGAAACTCACCTTACGGGATCACATCAACGAAGAATCAGTCTGCGCAGTCATCGATCAGTACTCTTTCGAACAAGCATTGATGAACCTCATCGACAATGCGATCAAGTACACGCAACGCGGTGAAGTCAGTGTAGTGGTCGCGTGCAATACACTGTATGTACGGGTGGAAGTGCATGACACGGGCATCGGAATATCGGAAGAGTATCTCCCGCATCTGTTCGAAGCCTTTACACAAGAAGACACCGGTTATACGCGATCATACCAGGGATTGGGATTGGGTCTGTCGTTGGTGAAGAAGTATATCACCATGAATGGCGGAACGATTTCGGTGCAAAGCAAGAAAGGCGAAGGATCCGTTTTTAAAATAGAGCTTCCCGTCGCCGAGTGATTGTGGTATTACTCAACCGCTCTAACGATCTCGATTACCGAAGATATCCGGCGGAAAGTCTTCGCCGTTTGCCTCTCAATCGTTTTTCTCTACTTTGCGCTCGTGATTCTTAGTCGCATAAACAAGACGACCTCTCTTCTGCTCATCGGGGCACAAACCGTCATGTTGCTTGCGGTCCTGCCTCACGTTCACTTGCCACAGTATAGCAATGCGGAATGTGTCACCACGACCCGGCAGGAATCGAATCACGTTCAGGTTGTTTGCAGCCAGTGTTTACTCGTCCACGCATACCAATCCTTCAGCGTCGGTGAACACTGTCGTTCATTCCAATTCACCGAAAGCTCCCCAGCCCCTGCTTTCGAAGACTACGCCTTTCCCCTCACATCTTCTCCTACAGCATCATCTCTTCGCGGTCCTCCGGAACGTCGCGCGTAGCATCCTTGCGCTGAACTTCCTGTGGCGCTTCACGGACAGTTGTCCGTAAGCGTGCGTCGCCGTTTCGTTCCATCCCATCGCACGATGGATTCGAATCGGCCATGCGGTCAACCTCGAAATCCTTCAACAACTGTTACGATGAATCGGAGATAACACATTGAACACACTGAGAATCACTACACTGAATTTTTTCATCGCCCTTGCGATGGTTTCGCTGCTCGTTTCCTCATGCAGCAATCCCGTAGAAGATCGCGATGACGACCATGAAGAAGCGGAAGGGCTTGTCCTGACGTTGAGCGGAACGGATGTCGTTACCGTGAAAGAGGGGAAAGTCACGGGCAGCATTACCGTCACCGACAATCAAAAGACACCAATGATGGACGTCTTTTTTCTCGACACCGAAGGAAAGCGTTTTCAACCGTCGGACACGTTGAAAACACTCGAATGGTCCTTCGCAGCATCCGATATCTCGGAAGCCGAGCAGGAAGGCGAGCGCTGGAAGATTCGATTCAAGGGTCGGGCTGTCGGACAGACAACGTTCGAACTCCGGCTCATGCATGGAGGTCACGCGGATTTCAGAACGCCGCAGATTCCAATAACCGTGATTCAATGATGAAACCCGCCATGCGAATCCTCGCAGGTATTCCCCTGCTTGTCTTATCACTGATGCATGTATCGGCGACGACGAAAAGCAGCGAACTGCGAACCGGCGTGATTATAGGCTCGGTGATGGATGAGCAAACGTTGGAAGGCTTGGGATGGGCATCCGTTCTTCTCGTTGAGTTGAATCGTTTCGTCACGGCGCATGAGGATGGAAGCTTTCAGTTTCTCAACGTTCCTGCCGGAAAGCACACGCTGAAAGTGATGCGCTTAGGGTATCACTCTACGTCGAGGATCATCACCGTACCTCAGAACGACACGCTGCGATTAGTCGTGAAACTCGCGAGCGCGCTCCTCTTCACGCCCAGCGTTACGATCGAAGAACACAGACACGAAAACGCTCAGGCAGTCGTATCTCTCTCCGGGAAAAAACTCCAGTTACAACTTGGCCGAACGCTCGCGGAGACCCTGTCCGGTGAAGCGGGCGTCACACAACGAACGATGGGACCCGCTCCGGCACGTCCGGTTCTTCGCGGGATGAGCGGCGACCATCTGCTGATCCTTGAAAACGGTGAGCGGACGGGTGATCTCTCTGCGACTTCTTCCGACCATGCTGTGTCCATAGAGCCGATGAATGCAGAGCGTATCGAAATCATTCGCGGTCCCGCGGCATTGCAATACGGCTCGAATCCCATTGGAGGCGTGGTCAATGTCGAACGAAACCAAATCCTCTCGACGCTTCCAGATCACATTCACGGCACGGCAAGCGTGCACGGCGAAAGCGTCAACGAAGGAATTGCCGGCGGTGTCGTGGTGTACGGCCCTATCGAACCATTTACTTTTCGATTCGACCTGAGCGGAAGGAAAGCAGCGGACATCGCTACTCCTATCGGGTCTTTGCGAAACACAGCCATCGAGACATGGACGGCTGCCGGTGGAGCGAGCTATATCGAACCGTGGGGCATTATCGGTTTATCCGGAAGCGCGCTTTCGAACTCCTACGGTATCCCCGGAGGATTCGTCGGAGCGCATCCGAACGGCGTAAGCATCACGATGGAAAGACGGCAGTTCGACGCGCGCACGGAGTTCTTTCCGCAGAACGGAGTGGTTCGCCGTCTCGAAGCCGAATTTTCCGCGACGCGTTACAATCATGAAGAGGTCGAGGACCGCGGAATCATCGGCGCACGATACGGTGTGGTCACGATGACTTTTTCGAGCAACCTGCATCATAATGCGATTGGCATGTTTCAGCAAGGCCTGTTCGGTGTGTGGAGTGAGTACAGGGATTTCGCTGCCGGTGGTTTCGTGATGACGCCGGCAACGAAGCAATGGAGCATCGCTGCGTTCGGCGTGGAGAATTGGGCGTTCGATCGACTGGTAATGCAAGCGGCTTTTCGAGTGGACCTTCAGAGTGTGAATCCACAAGTTACCGGAGTTTCATCCATCGGTACGGTCCGAACACGTTCCTTCACCAATGTTTCCGGAGGTGTGATGGCGCAACGCTCATGGTCGGAGAATTTTCAAAGCACCGTCACACTCATGAGGACGCACCGTGCGCCGGGCACGGAAGAGCTTTTTTCTGAAGGACCGCACTTAGCTGCGTACTCCTTCGAAGTCGGCAATCCCGATTTGACCGGCGAGACTGCGTGGGGAGTAGAGTGCGCAACTCAATTTCGAGATGATGCGATGCGGGCGCGTGGAGCAGTGTTCTTCAATTCGTTTCAGAACTATATCTATCCGCGAAATACCGGCAAACTGAATTTCCGAACACTGCTTCCGATCTATCAGTTCAGTGGCGCTTCAGCGCAACTCTTCGGCGGAGAGATTGAAGCGGAATACGCACTGACCGACTTCCTGCAGATGCAAGCAGTCCTATCGTACACTCACGGTGTGTTGACAGAGAGTGAGAAACCATTGCCTTTCATCCCTCCCCTCTTCTCACGGCTTTCACTCACGTTCTCGAAGTCGGCCCTTTCAGCGGGCATCATCTGTCGATCTGCATCCGCTCAACGGCGCACCGGTGAGTTCGAAGAAGCGACTGCCGGATATGCCGTCTTCGATTCCTTTTTCCAGGTTCAATTCGGCACGAGCAATCTTTTCCACACAGCGACACTCACACTCGAGAATGCATTCGATGCCCAATACCGCTCGCATCTTTCGCGAGTGAAATCCATCATGCCGGAGCCGGGAAGAAACGTCAAACTTCTCTATCGGATTTTCTTTTAGAAAAAAGAAGGGCGGATGAAAACATCCGCCCTGTGCTTCGATGGGTTCTTACCCGTTACTTAATAACCGAGAATTCGATGCGACGATTCTTCGCGCGGTTTTCGTCGGAGTCATTCGGGACGATGTGCTGCGTTTCGCCGTAACCCTTTGCGACAATCCGATTCGCGGCAATGCCTTTATCGATGAGCCATTGACGAACGGCGTTGGCGCGCCTGTCACTCAAGGTCATGTTCGCCTGATCCTTGCCGACGTCGTCGGTATGGCCGGCAATCTCGACGCGAATGTCAGGATTCGTCCGCATCGTGTTGTAGGCCTTCATCAGAATCTCTTCCGATTCGGGGAGAATGTCCGCGCGGTTTGTCCGGAAGTTGATTCCTTCAAGAGCAATCTTCTTTCCTTCCTCCAGGCGCAGGACGTCTGCGCGTAGTGGGTCAGTACCGTTTCGCACTTCCGTGCCGTCATTCGTTCCATCATCATCGGTATCCATGACCAACGGATTGGTGCGATAGACATTGCGCTCATCGCAATCGGTCAAGCCATCGCCATCGGTGTCCGTTCTCAGCGGATCGGTTTTCATATCGATGACCTCGTCGCCGTCGATGCAACCATCACCGTCCGTGTCTTTCTTGAGCGGATCGGTTTTGTACCTGTTGACTTCGTCGCCGTCTCTCAATCGATCGCCATCCGTATCGGGATTCAGCGGGTCAGTTTTATAAACCTTGACTTCATCGCCATCCTTCAAACCGTCACCGTCAGTGTCGGGATTATTTGGATCGGTCTTGTAAATGGTCGTTTCATCTTCGTCGAGAAGGCCGTCGCCGTCGGTATCCTTTGCAACGGGTGCAGGAGGCGGCGTAACGGGAGTCGGTGTAATCTCGATCTCTTCCTTGTACTTATCGCCGAAGTAGTACATCGCGCCCAATGAGATCACGGCAACGTTGTCATTGATTTCGGACTCCCATCCGTCAAGATTATCGACGAAGGTGTAGAACTTGTAGAAGCTTCCGAAGAGGTCAAGATTATCCGAGGCAGAGTACTTCAAACCACCTCCAAGCGGAACGGAGCCGCTGGAAGTTTTATCGACGTTGATGTACTTTTGGAAACGATTCTCATTCGTTGTGGATGTCGTCACTTTCGGTTCGTAGATCATCATCCCCATCCCGATAAAGCCGAAAGGCCGGAGACGCGATTTAGGGAAGAGTTCCACTTGCAGTGCGGCAGAGAAGTTCATGAGGCTGTTGGTCACAGCATATTTGGACTCCGGGTAATTCTGAATCGGGTCCGCATCGGCACCGACGGGGTGAATGCCTAACGAACCGAGAAGCATCAGCTTCCCGACCTTACCAAGACGAAGGAAGCTATATTCCAACAGGAGTTTGCCACCGATCTTAGCCGGGCTTGTTACATTCCGAAAAAACGTACTGTTATCCTGAACGTCGCTGTTCATGAAATGGAATCCGAGCCCGAGTCCAATGCCGAAGGTTTGCGGACGTGCATCCTCCTGTTCTTCGGTGGTTGTTTCCATCATGTAGGTATCTTCCTCCTGCTGAGCGAAGCCATGAAGAAGTGGGAAAGAAAGGGTGACCACGATGAATGGTATGAGTATGCTTTTCATGATATCTGGTGCTCCTCTTGTGTTTCGTTTATGCGTCGCAAGTTACAGTTGATGGTTGACGTTTGCAATGGATTTCTTGTGATAAATGAATTTAATTCACGCTCTAAATGGATGTCTGTTTGATCGAATGTTGTTACATTTTCTTTTCAACTTGAATCATCCTCCTTCTGAATCGCTTTGATCTTCTGTACAATCTCTCGCACATAGTCTTTCCTCCAGCCGGCAAGATCATATCGGATCGTCCCGGTTTTATCTCCAACGAAGAATGCGGGAAGTTTGGAAACGCGGAACTGTTGCGCAACCGTCCTTTCTGTGTCGAGAAGGATGTCGCCATTGAATTCGAACTGAGAGATGAAGAGCTTCACGCGATCATACGTGCCGTCGGTGGCAATTGCGATGAAGCGCACCTGGGAATTGGACTGAAAGGCTTTCGTGAGTATGCGCGCATACTGGAAGAGTTCACGCGATCGCTCATCGTCAACAGAGAAGAAGATGACGCAAAGGTATTTTCCGGAATGCCGGGAAAGATCGAATGGCCGACGATTGATCGTTTCCAACTCGAACGGTTCAATCATTTCACCGGGGCCTTTTTGCCCGGGTTTCAGTAAGAACCATGCGGCAACACCGAGGAGAATGATAGAAGTGAGAATAGTGACTTTCAATCCGGTAAATGCTTTCGCAAAGATTTATCAACTGTCCAATACAAACCTAAGCCAAGCGTGGATAAATGCAAATCGCTGTGTGAGGCTATTCGCAGAGAACAACAATCGATTATCTGCTTCACGGCTGGCGTGTGTTCTTTTGGTTTTCGAACACCCTGCCGTTAAATTCGCTCTGTGATTGAGCGCCCTTAGCTTAATTGGATAGAGCATCTGACTACGGATCAGAAGGTTCGGGGTTCGAGTCCCTGAGGGCGCGCAAGAAGGCCGGAAATCCGGCCTCGTCGTTTTTAGAAACTCGGCTTCGCTCCGGACATCCCGAATTCGATCAGTGACATGACGGAGTTATTCTCTTTCGAAATCGATTTTACACATCCATTGATCGGTACAGCCGGATGGAACCATCCTTCCGCAGAATAGGACTTTCCGAGAAAGGTCATTTCAGAAACCATCCTTGACGTCCCGTTGAAAGTCCCCGCAGGAACCGTAACGGCTCCGCCCTCCGAACCGGCGACCATTTTGACTGTCATGCCGCCGAGCATATCTCGATAAAGCCCGCGTGTCAATGCCAGTACCGGCCCTTCAATGGTTTGAACGTCCTGGTCCTTTTGCTTCATCTTTACCCAAACGATTTCCACGTCATCGACGGAACCGGATGTATGCGCCTGCTCCATTCCACGAACGAGCATTTGCATCGTCGATTCATTCGATTCCGATAAGCTGTACAGTTCAAGTATCCAGCCGTTCGAATCCTGTCCTACGATAGCGGTTTTTGAAATCGTCCTCTCTTCCCCGTCGCTATAGAGCTGAACGACATACTGCCCGGTCGCATAAGGAACGGGTTTGAACGCGTGTTCGGCATTGTATGCTTTCGACGATGAGGCATTCGCCCATGATTGCAACCTGTTTACCAAGGCCGGGTCTTTCGACGCGCCACATGATGCAAGGAAAATGCTGACAAGGAACACGAGAAAGTTTCTTTTCATTTGAACCTCCGTTGGATGAAAATATGTGGGATTGTGTCTTTCAAGGTCGCTCAATCTATCTACCGGGTTGCGTCCAAAATGGACAATGGATGATAAGGCTTTTAGGAGAAGGAAGCGCAATGGCAGGTAAAGCTCAACCTCAGGAATGCAAATCAAACTCATGCTCTGTGTAAATTAGCGGCCACTATGAACACCAGTACTTTTCATTCTCGAAGACATCCCTCTTTTTTCCTGTCACTCATACTCATCGCTCTTCCCCTCGTCTTTGTTCAAAGCCAAACTCTGAACACGCAGGCGTGGAATGAATTCCGAATTCTCTCTCGTCAGTATGATTCCCTTCAATCGGCAATCGCAGAAATGCAGGAACGGGAGCCTGAGTTGAAGAAGAATCCGGCATTGATGCAGGAGCGATTGAAAGGAGACATGGACAAGATCTATTCTCTCTTTCAGACTATTCCAGAAAAAGCGAAGCTTGCCATGGAAGATTTAGGCGAGATTGACAGACTCAACGTCGATGAACTCCGCATGGTGAAACTCGCGGCAGTTTCCGTGAGCGACATCAAGGTAGCGTTGCATGTCAACGGCTATCTCCGGGATATGATCAGGGACCCTGATTCACTCGGTCGCCTGTACGTCGAAAGCGCGCAGTATCTCTTATCGCTTGGACGAACGCGTGACGCGGTCGAACTGGCATCGAATCGATTCGTCGATTACGCGGGTCATATGGAACGCGCGCAACTGTTCGCAGTGCTTGGGCACCAATTAGCCGAGCAGGATGACATCACCCGCGCACAGGAGTTTGCGCTCAACGCAATCCGCACATTGGTCATCTTCCGAACGATCACTCCGCCGAACCTTGAGACGAGCGATACGGAGATTCAACAAGAGAGCGGGTTCTACAAAGGCCAGTATGCACAGATACTTTCTTCCATCGCTTACAGATTGAAGAGGTCTGACTCAGCGGCATTTCATGCATTCGTTCGGAAAGCGATAGACGCGGTCGGGATGCAGGAATGGCCTGCGGTCGATTCACTCCTTCAGAACGAAATCAAGCGGCTCGAGAAGGAGTATTCTTTCATGGACAAACCTGCGCCTGAACTGACCGACCATGCATGGATTCCGAAAAAACCATTGAGTCTTAAAAAACTTCGCGGGCGCGTCGTTCTCCTCGACTTCTTCGCTACATGGTGCGCGCCTTGCATCAAAGCATTCCCGAGGTTGAAGGAGTGGAAAGTGAAATACGAATCGAAGGGATTGACGATAATCGGTCTCACCAACTATCAGGGTCGTTACGAAGGAGAGGGAGTGAGCAAGGAAATGGAGTTCGAAAAGCTGCGGGATCACTTTATCAAGAAGCACGAACTCCCGTGGCCCATCGGGGTCGATAAGAAAAGCGGAACGACGTTCCAGAATTATCGCGTGTCAGGGATTCCACACCTCGTATTGATCGATCGGAAAGGGAATCTCCGCTATTTCAAAGTAGGCGCCACCGAGTATGAGCGAACGGAGGAAATGATACAGAAACTGCTTGACGAGCAGTGAACGGATTGGATTATTTCGGAGCCAGCCACGATAAGGGATTCTGTTTTTGTCTTTCCCACCATAATTCGAAATGGAGTTGCTCTTCCCCGGTACCCTCTCCGGTCGCAGCAATAACATGACCGGCTTTCACTCTCTGGCCATCACGAACGTGTATGGAGGAGAGATGCGCATAGACCGTATAGAACCCATCGTCGTGGTCTATGATCAGGAGATTCCCAAAACCGGCGATGAAGTTGATCATCGAAACGACGCCATCTGCAACTGAGCGGACATGTGAACCGCTCGGGACACGAATGTCGATTCCATGACTCACCGTAACTGTTCCCAAACGCGGATTCACCTGCTCACCGAATTTTCCGATCACGGCACCGTGGGAAACAGGCCAGGGAAGCTGCCCCCGAAGTTTACCGAAGCCTGTCACGGGTACTGATTTTGAAGGAAGCGACGTGACTTTTCGATCGAGACGCGAGACTCCCGCAGACCGATCAGTATCAGCAATCCTGGATTCCTTCCTTCTTGCCTCAAGCTTCTTGAGCCGTTCACGTTCCACGAGGTCTGCTATGATCCTTTCGATCTTTGCAGCCGCCGCCTGCTTGCGACGAAGCTGTGCTGCGTATGTCTCCTTATCCTGTCGAATGTCGTTCAGCAGATGGCGACGCTCGTTGCTCTTTTGAGCAAGATTGCTCTCCTCGTTTTTTTTCTCTTTCATCGTCGCTTCCTGGTGCTCGAGTTTCGATGCGAGGAGGTTCATATTAGCGCTGATCTCATCTTGTCGCCGCTTTATCTCGTCCACTTCTTTCTTATTACGAAGCGTAAACGCTTTGAGATAGCGCGCACGGATCAGCATTTGGTTCAGTGAAACGGATGCAAGCAGGAGTTCCGTGTCGTGAGAGCGTCCTCTTTTATAGAGCGTAACGATGGAACGAGCGTAACGCTTCTTCAGGCGGTCAAGAGATCTCCGCGCATCGTCCAATTCTCTTTGCACTGCGGTAATCTCCCGGCGATTATCATCGATGCGAAGATTCAACTGGTTGACGAGTGTCCTTAAAAGCGTGGTTTGTTTTTCGTACATATCGAGCTGTTCGAGCGTGTTTTTTTCACGCCGCTTCGAATCTGAAAGCCTTTTCTCGAACTCCTTGATATCCTGACGGATCTTATCAAGCTCGTTTTTCTTGAGCTTGATTTCCCGTGTTTGTCCCGCGGGTCTCTGCGTAGATTGTGCAGTTGTAATTCCTTTCCTCTTCCGTGACGATCCTGCCGTTACGTTTCTTTGTGAGGCGTTCTTTTTCTTAGACGAAGTCTGCTGTTTTACAACCGGCTTCTTTGATTTGGAAGGTGAACTCTTCGTCGAGTTGGGCTTTTTCTGAGCGAAGGCTTCAGGAAGATTTCCAATCCCACCGGTCAGGAATGCACAGAGGAACAGGAGCGCTATTCTGCGACTCAGTTTCGACATCTCGCCGAATTATACGGCTTTCAGCAATAAAAGAAAATGAAATTAAAGGAGTTACGGCGATGATCTTAAAGAAAACGTGAGATTACTTTCCTAAAAAGTTATTTTCCTGGCCGATTTTGGAATCTTAAGCGTGAAGTCAAGTGGGTAGCTGTTTATCGTTTGGCGATCATAGACCAACGCCAGCGCCTCCTCCATCAATGGACGCGATATTGATATGACAGCGGGGATGTAGATGTCCGATTTCTTTCGGAAATCTCGGAAGGTAATGACTTCGACTATATCGCCGGAGCTATTCTTCTCCACGAATTTCTTGATACAGAGGTAATCCATATCGATCGTGTACTCGACCGAGAAGTCGCTCCCTTTGTAAAGCAGCTTATAATCCGAACCGTCGAGCGTACCAACAGGAGCAACGCCGTCCGGCTTATGTGAAAATCCGAGCGTACCGGTAAGCACATCTAATATGTCTGAAAATTCTATGGAGATGCGAAGGATGTTTTGAAGATTGCGAGCGTTCGTTTCTCCTTCAACAACCGTGTTTTCCAGGCTGTTGAAAAAGACAAAGGACTTATTCGTCAGGAGACCCTTTGCAACCCCGACTCCGAACGGTCCGGAGATATCGATCAACAGCGTGTCGGGCTTTACGAGCCGCACCGACATACTCCCGCTGTTCGAGAGTTCCGGCGTATCGATGGAAAGCCGCCCGGAAGCCGCAAGCGTCATGACAGCCTGATTCCGTTGATTGACGTATCGGATAACCTCTTGAGGATCGATCGGTTTTGAGAGATCGAATTTCGATGACGAACAGGAAAGGAGAAGAAGAGAAAGAAGGAAGGAGACCGTTCTCAGGGATGTCATTGCGTGTTGCGAAAAATCTTTTCAGTAATGTTTTTGTTCGAAGGGTCTTGCTCTGCACCGGATTTCCAGTATTTCAGAGCCTGTTGTTTGTCCCCAAGCGCTTGATAGACGTCACCGAGATGTTCATATAAAACACTTCCGACAGGTTCGCCTGCTGCTTCTCGTGCGTCGATGGCAGCCTGAATGTACTTCAGCGCGAGATCGTGCATTCCCATCTTGTGATAGATCCAACCGATGGTATCGAGATAGGAACTGTTTCTTTCTTCGAAGCTCACCGCCTTGCCGGACATCTCCAAGGCTCGTTCAAGTTCAATTCCACGCTCTGATAGCGCGTAGGCAAAGTTGTTCAGGAGAAGGTAGTACGTGGCATCCTTCCGGACTTCATTTCGGTCATAGGCAAGCAATGCTCTTTCATACAGAGAGTCTGATTCATCGTAACGGTTCATATCATCGAGCGTCATTGCCAATGTGCTGAGAGCATCCATCCTGTTCGAGTCAAGTTCCAATGCTTTCCTCAATGCTTCGACGGAGCGTTCGTGCTTCCCCAGTTTTACGAATGCAAGTCCGAGATAAGTGTACGTCTCCGCCGTGGCGAGCTTCCAATCGATAATCGTCTGCAACGGTTTGATTGCCGAAGAATAATCTTCGATGGCAAGGTACGCTCGTGCGAGTATGTCAAGCGTCTGCCCGTTGTTCGGATCGCGTCTGAGCGCTTTTTGAAAGTGGCTGATCGATTCTTCGTATCGGCCATGATTGAAATGCATCGCACCGGCAAGCCAATATGGACGCCAATCCTCTTCGAAATCTTTCATCAAGGCTTCGAAAACATTGCTCGCCTTCGGCGTGACCGAGGAATCGATCAATGAATGCTGAAGGTAAATCTCCCCTGCCTCCATGGCGATCTCGATATCGAGGGAATCCGTCTCAAGAACGCGCATGAGAACAGAATCCGCTTCGTACCACCGGTCAGCAGAAAGGAGTAACTGTGCGAGACTGACTCTGTGATGAAGGTTTTCCGGGAATCGCGTGAGAAGCTCATGTTGAACCGAAATAGCTTGAGTGTATTTCCCTGCCTGATGGTAGATATCGCTCAGGTTCAGCAACACTCCTTCATCGTCGGGATCGAGCCGTCGGAGATGCTCAAGGGCTTCGGCAGATTCATCAAAACGGCCAAGCATAGAGTAGGTCTCAGCAAGGGCGAAGAGAAGATCACCTTCGGCGCCGATATCATCTAACAGTCCGCGATACAATTCAAGTGCTTTCTCCGGTTCAGAAGATTGATAGAGGCGTGCGAGCGTAAAACGTGCTTCCACGTTTTCCGGAGAAAGACGAATGAGATGCTCGAATTCCGTAAGCGCTGAATCGTAATGCATCGTCATCATGAGCGCATGCGCCAGTTCCTCGCGGTAGGTCGTGTTCGTGGAATCCAACCAGACGGCTTTTCGTGAAAAGTGCGATACCATATCCCATCGGCCCATGCCTGCATAGCACCGAGCAGCGGCGGCATAGAGTGCGGCATTTTCATCGAAGCGCAACGCGTGATAGTACGAGGTTAGCGCAGCGTCTAAATCGTTCTTACTCTCGCTGACGGAACCCGCGATGTAATAGCGAACCGCAATGTCCTTTTTTTCTTCCTCCGAGTACTGTTGCATCGGATCCTCTTCAGCAGGTTCATGCGAAAGGTTCTTCGTTGCAGTGCATCCGATGAGAAGAAGGCACAGGAAGGGATAGAAACGGAGAGAATTGGATTTTGAACTTCGTGACGGAACAATCACACGGAAATATAGGGACAGTCCGGGAGCGGGAACAAGGGCATATTTCAGCATCACCGCTTGCCGCTGTATTTTTTCGACGAATGACGACGAACACATACGAACTTCCGAATCCGGCTCGCACTGAAGAGCGCAATCTTCGCCGGGCTCTCTACCTCACGTCCGGGATATTGTTTGCGGAGGTTATCGGAGGATTGTTCAGCGGCAGTCTCGCTCTCATGGCAGATGCTGGACACATGTTCGTGGATGTCTTAGCCATGACGTTGAGTTTGCTGGCGATCCATGTTTCGAAAAGACCCGTTGGCGGGCAGTTCACGTACGGCTTTCGTCGCATCGAAGTGCTTGTCGCGCTACTCAATGGAGTGATTCTCCTCGTGATTTGTGCCCTCATCTGCTATGAAGCAATTCAGCGGTTAACGACGCCTGCGGTCATCGATATTCCGATGATGCTGACCGTTGCTGCCATCGGTCTCGCTGCGAATGGCGCTTCAGCCTTCTTCCTTCGGCATGCAAGAAGCATCAACGTTCGCAGTGCGTTCCTTCATGTAGTCGGAGATTTACTCTCAAGCGTCGCCATCGTTATCGGCGCTGTCTGCATGATCCTCTGGAATGTCCCATGGTTAGATCCAGTGCTCTCTATCCTGATCGCCGCCGTCGTGCTTTTCAGTGCGTATCGATTGGTAAGCGAAGCGTTTCGTATTCTCATGGAGGCAGTTCCCGACAGTATCGATATCGAATCGATTCGACAATCACTCCTCGATCTGCCATTCGTCAAGGACGTGCATGATCTCCACGTCTGGATTATCACATCGGGGATGCCCTCGCTGAGTTGCCACGTCGTACTGAATGAATCCTCCGTCATTCCACAGGATTCGACGCTTCGGGAAATATCGAACGTGCTCATGGAGAAGTTCGGAATCTCGCACACGACGGTTCAGATTGAATCGACTGCATTTCAGAAATCGGATAATGAGTGCAGTCCATGCTGAGGAGTTCTCACCATGCTTTCAATGTGAAATTCCATTCCTTTGAAAACATGTGGAAAAACGCTGCTTTTCAACACCTCGATGATCCCGCTGTTGACTGAAACGACGGCATTGCATAGATTTGTCATCTTGAATCCATTCAGATGGAGAAAATGAAATCATGTATGCAATCATAAATATCGCCGGTAAGCAGTTCAAAGTGACTGAGGAGCAAAAACTGTTCGTCCCGCTCCTCGCATCCGAAATCGGTTCGAAGGTGGAGTTCAGCGACGTACTTCTCGTAGCCGACGACAAGGGCATAAAGATCGGAACGCCGAATGTCGATAAGTCCAAGGTTACGGCGAAGGTGCTTGAGCACATCAAGGACGACAAGGTTCTCGTCTTCAAGAAGAAACGTCGAAAAGGGTACCGCAAGCTCAATGGGCATCGACAGCAATTCACGCACATCGAAATCACCAAAATCGCATCGAAGTAAGGACACCTGAACCATGGCACATAAAAAAGGACTTGGAAGCTCTCGAAACGGACGGGACAGCAATCCCCAGTATCTCGGAGTAAAGCGATTCGGCGGTGAGCAGGTTACGGCAGGCTCCATCCTCGTTCGTCAGAGAGGCACGAAATTTCACCCCGGGAAAAACGTCGGCAAGGGCAGCGACGATACTCTCTTCGCATTGGTTGACGGAACGGTTTCCTTCGAAAGACAGGGGAAGGACCGAAAACAGGTGAGCGTTTACCCGGCATCGGAATAAGCGCAAGCACAGTCGATAAAAAAGGGATGTCGCGGACATCCCTTTTTCTTTATATTCGAACCGGAAAAAGACTACCACTCTTCACTACACGGAGAATCCATATGCATCGCACTCGTTTCATCTTATCCCTACTCTGCACAGGACTTCTGATCATTTCATTTACAGGCTGCAGCGACGAGGATGATACGCCGACGCCTCCATCCACGTCAGGTCGGATGGACATCAAGCTCGTTCCAAACTCATCGTTCAAATACAACCGGACTGATCTCGACTCGACGAACGCCAAGATCCCGGGAACGACTCGTGATTACAACGTCTCGATCAAGGGTAACGGCGGATTACTCTTAGGCGCGTTCAGCGATTGGTTCTACCGAATCGGGACGGACGCCGGTACGAATGAAAAAGACACACTGCGGATTCGCGTGAGTGGAGGAACGTCAGGCTCGGCCACGTTCTCTCGTGAAATACAGGCCTATGGCTTCCGAACGGAAATACTCAACACAATGGTCGCGTTGATGACTGCTGCCTTTCCCATTCAACCACCCTCTATTCCCGGTCCTGAGTGGGATGTTATCGCCATGTACTACAACCAGGATGGCAATGCATACGACGTCGGGAAAGAGTGGACCATCGGACCGGAACTCGGAACCGAGCTTTCCTTCAACATCTCAGGATTTCCCGTAACAGTCATTGTCAAGATCAAGGGGAAGCTTGAAGCCAAGGACGAGAAGATCACGGTTGGAACGAAGCAGGTCAACACATGGAAATCCTCGTTGACGGTTTCGACGACAGTCCTCGGTTCTCCCTTTGGGAATATCAAAGTCACGATGTGGTTTTCCGATGATCCCGACGGCCAGATCAAGGTGTTGCAGGAAAGCGGCGTCTTTACACTGCCTTTCGGGCTTGGTTCATTTCCCGTTCCCGGTGAAATCCAGGAATTGGTTTCTTACCAGCAATAACCGGATCAACATCAGCGAAACACGCCGGTACCATGTATCGGCGTTTTTCATAACACTCCATGGAGTAACGAATGCCGATTTACGAATTCTATTGCCCTGACTGCCACATGGTTTTCAGTTTTCGCTCGCGACGCATTGACACGGTGACCGTTCCTGATTGTCCATCATGCAAGGCATCGAATAAACTGAAACGTCAGATCTCTCCGTTTGCCGTTGTGTCCTCTTCCAGGTCTGAATCAGGTGATGACCCGCTGTCCGACCTTCCGATCGATGAATCGCGTATGGAACGCGCACTGATGGGATTAGCATCGGAAGCCGAATCACTCAATGAAGACGATCCGAAATCGATGGCGCTCTTCATGCGAAAGTTCGCAAAGGAAACAGGATTGGAATTCAACGACTCGATTCAGCAAGCGCTCTCTCGTTTAGAAGCTGGCGAAGACCCGGAAACAGTTGAAGCAGAAATGGGAGATGTCATGGATTCAGATGAGAATCCATTTAAAGTCATCCGGAAAGGTTGGGGACAACGCTCACAGCCTCCACGTCGAGACGATACGCTCTACGATATGTGAGGAGTCTGATTCGATTGTTTGGACTTGTACTCCCAACGGGATTCGAACCCGTGTTTTCACCGTGAAAGGGTGGCGACCTAGGCCTCTAGTCGATGGGAGCATGTTCTGCGCCTTGTTTCGGCACAAATCGTCAACGAATTTACGGTATTCGGGTTGGCAGCGCAAACGATCCAGCCGCATCCGCCCTTGACGGTCATCATTGACCGTCAGATGATGCAATAAAGACGGTGCCTCTGAGGGGTGATTATGCATCACTTCAGTAAACCGAACATCGAGTGAAATCGGAGCCGCCAGACCATCGTTACCGCTTCACGGACGATCTTCTTCGACATTTTCGAAACGCCGACCCGACGATCCATGAAGATGATGGGAATCTCTTTGATCCGATAGCCTTTTTTCCACGCCTTGAAGCTCATCTCGATCTGGAACGCATAACCGTTCGAATGGATCGCATCGAGGTCGATGGACTTCAAGACTTCAACACGAAAGCATTTGAATCCGCCGGTAGCGTCCTTCACCGGTAAGCCGGTAACGATTCGCGTGTACTGGTTTGCGAAGTAACTCAGAAGCAAGCGCTTCATCGGCCAGTTGATAACGTTGACGCCCTTGATGTAGCGTGAACCGAGAACGAGATCGTAGTCCTTCACCGTCCGGAGAAATTCCGGAAGCATGTTCGGGTCGTGTGAAAAATCGGCGTCCATTTCAAAGACGTGCACGAAGCCGTTCGCGATCGCGTATTTGAATCCCGCAACGTATGCGGTGCCCAATCCCATTTTCCGTTCCCGTTCGAGAAGATGGACGCGCGGATTATCCTTCATCAATTCCTTGACCGTTGCCCCCGTGCCATCAGGGGAATTGTCATCGACGACAAGGACGTGCAATCCTTCATCCTGACGAAGAACCTCCGGAATCATGTTGCGAATGTTTTCCTGCTCGTTGAACGTTGGTATGATGACCAGCGAGTGACTCACATCAAACGCCTTCCCGACTGTTTCTGATATGTGAAGGGACATGCGGCACGCACAACCCGCGAGAATATGCAACGCGCTGCGACAAGGAAAAAGAGCGGTTCAGTAGATCACCTCGATCAGGAACGAAGCGAGATGTTCCGTTCGGGTGATGCCTAACGATTCGAGCACATGCAAACGGTAAGTCGCATCCATCACGAGGTTGCGATACGGCTCGAATCGCAATCCGGCGGTCAGGACGTGCTGCGTCTCACGCACTCCGCCGAGGAACGGCGCAAGAAGAGCATCCCCACCCCAGACATAATGCGCGTTGATGTTCCCGCCGTGCCTTCGGATGACCTTTCCCTCATCGTCAATCTCATCCGCTCCATGGCGGCGAAACTGATACGAACCTTGCAGGATGATCGAAGAGCCGACCCAATGCCGAAGCCGCAGGAACCACTCGTCGCTGTTCGGTGGAAGTTCAAGCCCGATGGATACGCTCTTGTTCGTGTATTCATTGTTGCGAAACGTATGCGAAAGCGTCCACGGCTCGATGCGCGTGTACTCCACCGTCAACTCGGTATTCGCCATCAACGAATGATTCGCCACGCCGGCTTGCCAGATGAACTTGTTTCCCCACCAATCCGTCCCCCACTTCGAATAGTCCACGTCGTCGATGGTCCACGATCCGCGGAACTGAGTCCCACGAAATGCAAGCGTCGTAATATCGAAACCCAGCATCGGATTATCACGATCTCCGCTCGCGTGTTCAGCGGACTTGTAGAAATTGATGGGATTGAGATACGCCGGATCGATCTGCCTTTGGGAATAGATGACGGCTTCATAAACACCGATCCGCACGACGTCGAGGATATCTGCTTCGGCGCGATGAAGTGCGAGGTACTTGTTCTCGAAGAAAGGTCGTTGGCCAATGAGCGTGTCTTGTTCCGCCCGAAGAAAACCATGGACGAAAGCAAAGCGAAAATCGCCGACGTGAACGTTCAACCGGATTGCATCGAACGGCGGTGCGTTCGTGCTGACGAGCGAACGGCTGCCGAAGCTGTTTCCATAAAGAAGCGACTGCTTGCCCAACGTAAGATGACCCCAAGACCATGATCCGGAGACATATGCTTCGGTGATGTCGAAGAAGTTCGTCTGCCAATCCGCATAGTTCGCATTAAGACGCAAAGCGGAATTGGAAAGCGCGGCGGTTCTGCTTCCTGCTGTCGTTCCATTCGTTGCGCGAAGTCCATATCCGATCACGCCGCCAACCGTCCCGCGAAACTGTCCTCCCAATTGACCGAGCCACACTCCGGCTTGCTTTCCATCTTGGAAAATGGAACGAAACTCAGAAGTGCCGATGAACTCCATGAAGAAAGTCGAACTCCGATCGTCGTTCATCCAACGGTAGAGAAATTTCTCCCGGTCGCTGAACGAATCACCGAGCGCATCGACAACGGATTGACTTCCGAAAAGCACGACTGGATTTTGCGTTCCGTCCGCCTCGGCAACGAACTCATCGGTAAACCGGTCGAGAAGCGCTTGCTCGGTTGTGCTCATTCGCTCTCTCGATGGACCGAGTGAACGCAAGTACTCCGTCACCTCTTTACGTTCAAGCGGAAGAACTGCGTCCGAGAAATGCATGACGTCGCCGTTCACCTGCATGCGTGAAAGGAAATCATAAACGGGATGATTCACCGGAACGTGTTCGGCCTGCGCGAAAAGAACGACAGGCAGAATCGTACCGAGCAACGCTATGCAGACGAGTCGTTTCACGTATGGCCTTTTCCTGCGATCATGTTGTACAGCGTGCTGAGGATGATCTTCAAGTCCATCCGGATGGATTGATTCTCGATATAGAAAAGATCGTAACTCAACTTCGCGCGCACGTCCTCAACCGACTGGTCGTAGGTGTGCTTCACCTGCGCCCAACCGGTAATTCCCGGCCTGACGTTCAACCTTCGCCGATAGAGGGGAATTTCTTTTACGAACTGCTCGACGAAAAACGGCCGTTCGGGTCTCGGCCCGACAAGACTCATATCCCCTTGAAGAACGTTGATGACTTGCGGCAATTCATCGAGATGCGACCTGCGCAGCAACCGTCCAAGCGGCGTAACGCGCGGATCATCTTTCTGCGCCCATTGCGGTCCGGTCTTCGATTCGGCGCCGAGATACATCGTGCGGAACTTGAGGATGTAGAAAATCTTCCCGTCCTTTCCGACACGTTTTTGTTTATACAGCACGGGTCCCTTCGAAGTAAGCTTTTGAAGAACGGCAATGAGGACGAACAGCGGCACACCGATGACGAGTGCGATGAATGCGACACAGATATCGATCGCGCGTTTGAGGAACGCTTCCCACGGCGTCATCAACTGTGGCGTGACCTCGATGAGGGGTATGCCGTAGATCTGGTTGGTCCGGGCTTGACCGGAGATGATGTCGTACAAGTCCGGGCGAATCTTGATGCCGACGTTGTATGCGCTGCATCGTCCGATGATGTTCAGAAGCTCTTCGTGTTGCGACGAATCCACGGTGATGAGGATTTCCTCGATATCGGATTTCTCGATCGCCGTTTCCAGCTGATCGAGCGTACCGATGCGATCGACTCCCGATGCTCCGATCGGTTCTGTTTCCTCGGTCGTCGAGAGATAGCCGATCACGTTATAACCGAGCGCCGGATGTGCCCGGATGTTTTGCGAAAGCTCAACAGCAGCTTCGCGTGTACCGATGATGAGCGTTTTCCTGTGTCCGATGCCTGCCATCAGCATGCGACGGCGAACGCTGCGCACCACGATGCGGCCGCTCGAAACGAACGCGATGACGATTGCCCAATACACGACGATCTTCAGTCGTGAAGTCCCCGGATCCTGCGTCATAGCGTCGTCGATGAAAACGAGAAAGAACAGAATCAAGACGCCGATGCTGACGGTCTTGATGATCGTAATGACTTCATCGGTTCGCGACTGTGCATACCATGGGCGATAGAGACCGAAAATCCTGAAGAGGATGATCCAATAGGAAGCGATCACCACGAGAGGCAGGACGATTTCCGGAACGGTCGCCGTTTCAAACAATCCTGATTTGACACGGAGGAAATAGTACACCAACCAGGCAAGCGAGAGGGAGAAGAGATCGATCAGGAGGAGGGTTGTGAGGTATGTGCCGTCTTTCTTAAATGCCATGTATCGTGCAGAATAGCCGATGACTGGGTTGCAAGATACGCCAATTTTCCCTGATGAAAATGAATACTTCGAAAGGCGTTCTCATCTCTGTTGAGTGTTCGATCGCTCCCTATTCATGAAGCGAAAAGTGCGTCAGTGACCGATAGAATCAGACCTCTTCCCAGACTCGTCTGTCCTCGATCAATGCAAGCGCAAGTTCGCGTCCGCGCTCATCGATCTTGTAAAGCGGCGTGATCTTGCTTGCGTGGACGATTGCCATATCGAGCCCGGCTTCACAAGCGTAGTGGAGAAAGACACTGTTCAAAACGTGGCGTGCATGAGGATTCAAACCGAAGGAGACATTCGATACGCCGAGACTCGTGTAGCATGCGGGGAACTCTCTCTTGATCATTCGGATCGCGCGGACGGTTTCCGTGGCAGAGGCGCGAAATTCTTCATCACCGCTGCCGAGCGTGAACGTAAGCGTGTCGAAAATCAGGTCCTGATCGCGCAGGCCTTCCGCATGCGCCAATGTCCGTATGCGCGACGCGATATCGAATTTTTTCTCAGCGGACTTTGCCATGCCGCTCTCATCGATTGTCAGTGCGACAACGGCTGCGCCGTATTTACGGCATAGCGAAAGAATGTGAAGCGCTTTCTCATCGCCGTCTTCGAGATTGATGGAGTTCACGATGCCGCGTCCGGCGATATGCTTCAATGCAGCTTCGATGACGGACACTTCCGTGGAATCGATCATCAGCGGAATATGCACTGCGGAATTCAGCCGCTTGACGAGTTCGGTCATATCGCGAACTTCATCCCTGCCGACGTACGCCGTACAGACGTCGAGGACGTGCGCGCCTTCCTTCTGCTGCTCCTTAGCCATCATTACCATTCCATCGAAATCGTCCTTCAGCAAATACTCGCGAAAGCGTTTCGAGCCGTTCGCGTTGCATCGCTCGCCGATAAGCAGCGGCGGCGGGTCAAGATGGAGCGGAGTTACAGAATAGATCGAAGCGACCGACGGCGCGAAGGAAACCGTGCGCGATTTCGGTGCATTCGTCCCGGCAAGCCCGACAAGCCGTGTGATATGTTCCGGTGTCGTCCCGCAGCATCCACCGATGATATTGACGCCGAAACGACGCACATAATCACCAACCCAATACTCGAGTTCGTCCGGCGTGAGTTTGTAGCAGGTTTTACCTCCGATGTTTTCCGGAATCCCTGCGTTCGGCATCAGGAAGACAGGCTTGGCCGATTGCTCACAAATCGTGCGAAGACTCTCTTCCATTTCCTTCGGACCGGTCGCACAGTTCATCCCGAAAACATCGACGATATCGTACGGCTCGATCGCTGTGATTGCCGCCATGATGTCCGTTCCCATCAGCATCGTACCAACGGCCTCGATGGTGACGGAAACGATGATGGGAATGCGCATCTGACGCTGGTCGAACAAATCGCGCGCTGCAGCAAGGGCGGATTTCGCTTGAAGTAAATCCTGGCATGTCTCGATGCAAAAGAGATCGACGCCGCCATCGAGCAAGCCACGCATTTGTTCGTGGTATGAATCACGCATCGCGTCGAATGAAATGTGTCCGAGCGATGGCAATTTGGTCGTTGGTCCGATTGAACCTGCAACGAATCGCGGCTTCTCCGGTGTAGAGAATTGCGCTGCCATCCGGCGGGCAATGCGCGCAGCGCTGAGATTCAGTTCGTAGGCACGATGCGCAATACCATACTCTTCGAGGACAATACTCGTCGCTCCGAACGTATTCGTCTCAATGATATCCGCGCCTGCCTCGAGGAAACCACGATGAACCGCTTCCACGGCGGAAGGCTTCGATACGCTGAGATGCTCGTTGCATCCCTCAAGCTCTGCGCCGCCGAAATCTCCTTCGGTGAGGTCCATGGACTGAAAGCTCGTGCCGGTTGCGCCATCGAAAACGAGAATGCGGTGTTTGAGTGCTTCAAGAAAGGGATGAGTGGTAATCATGTGTTCGACGCTCATTCAGTCGAGTGAATATAACACCCCTTGCAGTACTCACGGAGATTGTGCGTCGAAATGCTCTTGCGAAAATCACGGTACGCCTTCGAGTTCCATATCTTTCTGAACGGCTGCTCATGGACATTTCCAAATGTTATGATATCTGAATCAGCGAGAACGCAGCATGGCGTCACATCTCCGACGGCTGTGATATACGCTGCAGTGAATGGCTGAGTGCACTTGTTCTTCTTCGACAGAGAGTTGTGTTCGTGGATCAGCAATTCTATTCCGCACTCCTTGGCAAGAGCTTTCATCCTTTCTATTTCCTTCGAAGCATCTTGACTGCGGATGTCGATCTGCATGTCGTGTGTGTGTGCCATCGTATTCGGCTTTGCCCAATCCCAAACAGAAACGCGAACAACGATCCGTTCGATTTTCAACTCTTTCGCCAGTTGAACGATGGCAAGAGCTTCCGAGATATTTTGCTTGAGAAGGAGTGTGTTGAACTCGAGAGTCAGCGTAGAGCCGACCTCGGCAACGATACGACGGATGTTCGCAAGGATCGTCTCGAAATGACTTCCCTCCCTGATCGACTCGAACGAATCTTTCTTTCCCGCGTCGATGCTGAACATGATGCCGGTTTTCGAAAGTGTTTTGAGTTCGCCAATGATCTTTTCGGTCAGCACGGTCGCGTTCGTAATGGTGAACATTTCGATTCCTCGTCGTTCACCAAGCCGGAGCATTTGCCATATGTCTTTGTTCAGAAACGGCTCTCCCATTCCCTGCAGCTTGATCGTCCGGAGAAACCGAAATTGCGACAGCAGGGACTTGAAGCTTTCGATACTCAATACGGCTTTCGGTTTCGACCAGTGCGTTACCTGACAGTGGTTACAGGCAAGATTGCAGATGTTGATCGGTTCGACGTCCAACCAGTACGGCAACACGGGTACATAACGAAAACCAAATCGGTAGCACAGAAGATTGATTTCAAATGCGATTCTGCGCAGGACTCGAAACAGAAACGATCCCGGTTTGAACATCCGCATACCACTCATTTGACAGCAGAAACAGTATCGATTGATGGCGTAATCGCGTTCATGTTGATTTCAACTTACGAATTCAGGATTTTTTCATGGGATGAGACTGTCTCCCTATCTTCACAACGTTCAGAAAAGAAATGGCTCTCACATATTCGAACCTCATGCCTCTTGGAACGAAAGCTCCGTCGTTTGCCCTTCCTGGAGTCGATGGAAAAATCACCGCGCTCGATTCTTTTGCTTCGGCAGAAATCCTTGTCGTTGTCTTCACCTGCAATCACTGTCCGTACGCAATTGCAAGTGAAGACCGGCTGATCGATTTGCAACGACGTTATCGACCGCGGAGCGTGGAATTCGTGCTCATCAATCCGAACGATGACGAAGCGTACCCGGAGGATTCGTTTGCGGAAATGGTTGTTCGCGCAAAGGCAAAGAATTTCCCCTTCCCTTACCTTCGCGATGAATCACAGGAAATTGCCCGCGCTTACAATGCCGCTTGCACGCCGGATGTATTCGTATTCGACCGTGATCGTCGCTTGCGTTACAACGGACGCATCGATGATAACTGGCAAAACCCGACGATGGTAACGCGTCATGACCTCGCAACAGTACTGGAGGATCTCCTCGCCGGAAGGGAAATCACCATCGCTCCGATCCCTTCCGTGGGCTGCAGCATCAAGTGGAAATGAGATAGCGAACGAGCAGAGTAACGAGCTTGCGTTTCCCGCTATTCCTCCGATGGAGGTTTCCGAAGGCGCTTCTTCGCAGAGAGCCGTTGCTTCACCTCCCGTTCCGTCGATCGAACCGCTCCCGGCTTCTTCGTGGGGATTCGTTTTTTCTTTCTCCTGTTGTTCGCTTCAAGTTTTTTTCGCAGCCGCGCAAGAGCTATCCGCCGGTTTTGAAACTGGCTTCGCTCATCCTGTGCGATGGCAACGACGCCCGTGGGCCGGTGCCGCAATCGCACTCCCGACTCCGTCTTATTGACGTGTTGCCCGCCTTTACCCGATGAACGAAACGTCTCCACGTCGCACTCAAGCAACAGATCGCGATCCGTTTCAGGAATCGGGATCAATGGAATATCAGTATTATCACGAGCCTGCTTCATTGTAATTGCCATTGAGTGGGTCTATATTTTTTCGGTTTTTCTCATCTGAAGGAAACTCCATGAATATACTTGAATTCCTTTTGGGCGATAGTCTCTGGGCGCACGTGCTCTCAGCCTTCATCATCATTGTCTGCGGGTATCTCGTCGGGAAGCTCCTCAAGCTTCTCCTCGTCCTGATTCAAATGCGTCTTGCAAAACGAACGAAGAACGCGCTCGACGACCAACTGCTGAACGTACTCGCGAACTCCATCGGTGCTTTTGCGCTTCTTTTCACCGCGTACTGGACGACGAGCGCGCTCAACCTTTCGGAAGAAACGGACCTCATCCAACGCTTAGGGATGGGAATCAACGCCGCCTTTTACGTGATGATGATGCTCTACGCCGCGTTCGTGATTTCCCGCATGATCGATACCGTCATCCTGTGGTATCTCAAAGCCGTTGCATCGCGAACCGACACGAAACTCGACGACGAGCTTGCACCGCTCATCAACCGGATATTGAAAATCCTCGTCTTCGTCATTGCGATCATCATCATACTCGATCATTTCAACCAGAACGTCTCAACACTCGTCGTTTCGTTGGGCGTCGGGTCGCTTGCCATTGCCCTGGCCGCCCAAGAGACGCTTGCGAACATGATAGCCGGCTTCGTCCTGATGATCGACCGGCCGTTTCGCGTCGGCGACCGCGTGCGGTTGGGCGATGGAACCTTCGGCAACGTGGCGGAGATCGGAATCCGCTCCACGAAAGTGATCGACGACAACAACATCATGATCATCACACCGAACGCAGAGATCGTGAAAAGCCAAATTTGGAACCTCTCCTACCCGAATGACATCGTGCGCTTCCGTATGCCGTTCAGCGTCGCATACGGAACGGATATTTCCTTCATGCGAAAAGTGATACTCGAGGCAGTGAATGCCGAACCGGATATCATCGAACCGGAGACGAGCGAAGTGCGCGTGTTGGCACTCGGTTCGTCGTCAGTCGATGCCGAGGTGATTTGCAAAATCAACGATCCCAATCGCATCAATCCACGGCGAGCGGAATTACTCCAGCTCGTCTATGAAACGCTGCGGAAAAACAAAATCGAGATTCCCTTTCCACAACGTGTCCTGCATCTCGCTCCATCCGCCGAAAAAGCAATCGCAGGGACAAAGGAATCATGACGCCGCCGTTCTCAATTACTGCGCGTGAGACCATCTATACGGGACGTGTCTTTACCATTCTTCGTGATGAAGTGGAACATGAGTCGGGTTATCGCTCCGTGCGCGAGGTCGTCGAACATCATGGAGGCGCCGTGGCGGTTGCTCTTTTTCCGAATGGCAACACGCTGCTCATCCGGCAATTCCGCTATCCAATGCAACGCGAGATTTTGGAACTCCCGGCAGGGAAACTTCATCCAGAGGAAGATCCCCTGCTCTGCGCTCAACGGGAGTTGGAAGAAGAAACCGGCTGGCATGCGGAATCCCTTCATCCGCTTTCGTCGATGATGACGACGCCGGGTTTCTGCAGCGAAGTGCTGCACATCTTTCTCGCGACCGGTTTGACAGAGGGAACGCGGCATCTGGAGCAAGGCGAAGAAAGCATCGAGGTCATTCGTCTTCCTTTACACAAGGCAATAGCCATGTGCGTATCCCGTGAAATTGAAGACAGCAAAACGATTGCAGGACTCATGCTCGCCGGTCTTCACACCGGACGATTGGCGTTATCAGAAACGGAAATCCGCTGAGCGAACGATACAATGAAGCTTCATTCATCACACCTTCATCATTCTCGATGAGTTACTCTGCACTCGTTGAACGTGCTATCCTCGCTGCACTGCGGTTGCACGGTTCGCAGGTACGCAAGTCCGACCCGACGCAGCCCTACGTCTCTCATCTCGTGAGCGTCGCGCTTCTGCTTGCCGCCTATGGATTCGACGACGAAGTGATAAGCGCTGGTTTGTTGCATGACACGTTGGAAGACACGAACTATGACGCTGAGAAACTTGAAGCGGACTTTGGGCTTGACGTTTGCGAAATCGTCCGCGCAGTCACCGAGGATAAATCGTTGCAGTGGGAAGAGCGCAAGCAGCATTATCTCGAACGAATCCGGAGCGGCTCACGTCAGGCGAAAGCGGTTTGCTGTGCCGATAAAATTCATAACCTCTCATCACTGATCGACCGCTACGAACGATCGGGTGATGAAGTGTGGAGCGTCTTTCGTAGAGGAAAGGACAGGACGTTATGGTTTTACTTCACAGCGCTCGATGCGATAGCGGAAAACTGGGATCATCCCATCGTGGATGAATACAGAAATACCGTCGAGCGCGCTCGGAAAGTGTTTGGCGAATAACCGCCTTTCTTCTCAAACCTCGACTATATACTGTTCATCGCAAGCCACTTGACGAATGGACACATCGCTTTGATGTGTTGAACAAGCACGTCCGAGAAATTCTCTTCGAAGATCGTCTCTGGCGGCATCGTTTTCCAGCAAAGGAATTGCTTCATCCTCAGCAGGTCTGCTTCGGGATGGTCACGGTCGAATCCTTGGGGTACGCGAGTGAGTCGCTCGCCTTCCATCTCATTGTACAGGTCACGGAACAGCTTCGCGGAAAGAATCCTGCGGAGTTCGCCCGGCTTTCGGTCAATAGCGTTACGGATGTTTTTGAGCGCTTGCCCTGTCGGCATATAGAGTCCTCCACCGATACCGAGTTCATCCGGTGAAAAATGAAAATAGAACGCGGAATCGAACTTCCGGTCAAAACCGCGAAACGTGAATGCAGCAGCGACATGCGTTTTGTACGGCGTCTTGTCAGCACTGAAGCGCACGTCCCGATAGATGCGGTACATCGCCTTTCTCGGTTCGAGCACGATGTCGGGATCGATAGCTTGCAAGCGAATGGCCAGCGTGCCAAGCAGGGCCTCCATCGGTTCTTTGATGGATTGCTCGTAGCGGAGCTTGTGCTTCATGAACCACTCGCGGTTGTTGTTGCGCCTGAGTTGCCGCAGGAATTTCAGCGCGTCTTCCGAGAAACCCGCGAAAGGCGGAAGGTCGTCGTGAAAGGGATTCGTGTATTGTGCCATGGCAATTCGTCGATGATAGGTTCAAGTATTCAATCGCTTACAATGGAAAATGCAATGCGACGGGGAAAGGGAAAACTGAAGCAGTATGACGCGTGTGCGTTTTTCCATTCATTGTGAAGCCCTGTCTTGCGATACTCCTTCACGAATCAATTCTTTATCTTCCGTTCCCAATTCGAACACGAAAGGAAACTTCATGACCGGTTTGCAATCACTTTTTGAAAAACACAAAGACACGCTCGACAAAGCCGTTGCAGCGATTCACGCGCGTACGTTTCATGCGCATTGGCCGGAAATACCAAGCGGAAAGATTTACGGGGAAACCGCCAACGCCGATGGAGAGGCCGCCTTCAAGGCAGTGCTCAACAAGCGTTTCGAAGCGCTCGGCCAACCGGAACCATTATCATGGCATGGCAGCGAAGAATCGCCGTATGGATTTCCACTGGGAATCGAGTATCCGGTGTTCGCACCGGAGGCGCTTGTCGAGCGTTCGAAGAAAGCCTTTCACCAATGGCGAAAGCTCACCGCAAACGAACGCACGGGAATTCTGATTGAAGCGCTCGAGCAATCGTCGAAGAATTTTTTCACCCTCGCATACGCGACCATGCACACGACCGGGCAGGGATTCATGATGGCGTTTCAGGCATCCGGACCGCATGGATACGACCGTGCGTTGGAAGCGGTCGCGCTCGGCCATCACGAACTCATGCGCTTTCCGGAAAGCGTTCGTTGGGACAAGCCGATGGGAAAGATGACGATCTCCCTTGAGAAGCGCTTTCACAGTGTCCCGCGCGGTGTCGGATTGGTGATCGCCTGTTCCACATTCCCAACGTGGAATTCCTTGCCCGGCATGTTCGCCGATCTTGTCACCGGCAACACCGTCATCGTAAAGCCGCACCAGAAAGTCATTCTCCCTCTCGCTATCGTGGTTGCCGATCTCCGGCGTGTGCTTACGGATAACAGCATCGATCCCGACGTCGTTCAACTCGCCGTCGATGGTGAATCGCTTATCGCAAAGCAGCTTGCCGAACATCCCGACGTAAGACTGATCGATTACACGGGCGGAACTGCGTTCGGCGATTACCTCGAAGGGCTGCGCGGGAAAATCGTGTTCACCGAAAAGGCTGGCGTCAACTCCCTCCTGCTTGACTCGGTCGAAAACCTCGATGCAGCTATCGAGAACATCACGATGAGCCTGTGCCTTTACAGCGGACAAATGTGCACGACGCCGCAAAACATTTTCATTCCGAAAGGCGGAGTGAAGGAAGGTGATGCAACGATCCCCTACGAGGAAGTCGTGAGGCGCCTAACGGCTTCGCTCGATGGACTTGCTGGTAATGAAAAGCTTGGACCATCGACGCTTGGCGCCATTCAAAATGACGCAACGACACAACGCGTGGAGTCCGTGCACGCCTTCGGCTGCCCGGTACTGCGTGATGCAAAGCCGGTTATCCAAGTCGGGTTTGAAAACGCGCGAAGCTTTTCGCCCGCGCTTTTGGAAGTGCCTGCTGGGCGCGTGGATATCCTTACGAAGGAACTCTTTGGCCCGATCGCCCTGATCGTTCCGACCGATAGCACGCAGCAGAGCGTCGAACTTGCATCGAAGACCGCGCGGGAAGCAGGGGCAATCACCTTCAGCGCTTATTGCACCGATGCGGCGGTTCGAGAGTCGATCGAAGACACAATGGCGCTCGCCGGCGCTGCGATTTCGTTCAATCTTACCGGCCCGATATGGGTCAACCAATCAGCGACATTCAGTGATTTTCACGTCAGTGGCGGCAACCCATCGGGTAATGCCTCGCTTACAGACCCGGCGTTTATCGTCCGGCGATTCTTCGTCGTAGGAAGCCGCATACCCGTGCGAGAGTGATTCCTGTTTTTGCACTTCCGAAAAGACGAAGTACGTTTATCCCGCAAAGAGTTTTTCCATCATTTAAAAAGGCCATGCCATGAAAACATATTCCGTTCTGTTTGCCCTTGGACTACTGTTCATCTTTTCCGCCTGCCAGAAGGAGGATCCGAATGCTGCAATGGAAAAGGCCAACAAGGAAACCATGCAGAAAATCTTCGACGCGCTCAACGGGAATACCCCTGACGCACTCGATAACCTCATCGTCACAGATTTCATCGAACACACGCCTGATCCCATGGTGGAAGGAACCGGTCTCGATGCGTTGAAGAAAGCCTTCGCGATGTACCACCAAGCATACCCGGATCTGAAAATCACCGTCAACTGGATGGTGGCTGAAGGCGATATGGTCGTTGCGCACTACACGTGGAGCGGAACGAACACCGGCGCGATGGGTCCCATGCCGGCAACCGGCAAAGCAGTCAACGTCGATGGCGTCGATATCGCTCGCTTCAAGGACGGAAAAGGCGTCGAGCACTGGGGATATTTCGATATGCAAAAGATGATGGAGCAGCTTGGCATGATGCCGGCGATGGGCGAAATGCCGCCAGGCGAAGTTCCTCCGCAGCAGTAATACCCTTTCTTGTCATTCTCATAGGGAGGCTGTCCTAAACAGTATCTGTCACGGTGAACTCAGTCGAGCCGTGACCTACCGCGCTTCATCATCCTTCGGCTACGCTCAGGATGATGCTGAACAAGCTTTTTGGGACAGCCTCCTTTTCATTCCTTGTGAACACCGCCAGGCTTCGATTCTCTCTCCTGACCCCGTTGCATCCCTTTCCTGCGCTTCATAGTTTCACGCGAGGTTTTACTCATTCAATCCCGAGGCGCTTATGAAACAGTTCTTCCTTCTTGTCATTCCACTAACGCTCTCCCTACATGCACAGGAGGTTTTAGTCCAACAGGATAACGGAAATCCCGGCGGCATCTATTCGAATCTCCCGTCATTCAGCGAAGAGTCGGTACTGCTGACGCCCGTTGGTCCATGCAAGGTTTTAGAAATTCGCATTTACTATGGCGGCGGCAGTGCATCGACTGACACGGTATGGATTGTCGGCGATCCGTCTGAAGGTGCGGTACCGCCAACCGGCTGGGTGTGGTCCTACAATACCAAGATCAATCCGGTCATCGTGCAGTACAACGGACTACCCGGCTGGAGAACGATCGATGTCCGCAGCGCAAATCTTCGGTCCGATGGTTACGACCGCATCGTCATTCAGCATCGCGTGAAACCGAGCGGACCATGGTGGGTTGTCGATAACGGAACGTCGCAAGGCGGCGTGTACAATTCTTTCCTCATGAACCCAACGGAAACGAATCCACTCGGAGGCCCGGGTGTTTATTACGTCACACAAGGACGCTTCATGGTGCGCCTGCTCGTGCAGTATGATTTTCCGCAAGGCAATGGTTCGCAGTCGCCGCCTTCACCGACGCTTGTCGATGTGACGAAGTCCGCAGGCCTCGTGAATGCGAGCAACGAGTTGATCAAGTCCGTCAACAGCGCGGTGGCGGATTGGAATAACGACGGCTTCGACGATGTCGCGATAGGTGGGACGTATTTTCAGAATAACGGGAACGGTACTTTCTCGAACGTCACAACATCGCTTGGAATCGGTGCAGGAAGTCCCATATGGGCGGACTACGACAACGACGGTTTTATCGACGCTTATCTCATCAACGGCGGGGATAACGACAAGCTCTTTCGCAACAACGGCAACGGCACCTTCTCGGACGTAACCGCTTCATCGAAGATCACGAACGCGTATCCGACCGTTACACCGATATGGCTTGATTACAACAACGACGGACGGCTCGATCTCTTCATCGCGAACGGAAGGCGCACGGTCGGCAACCAGGAGGTCTATTATCCCGACCAACTCTGGCGCAACGAAGGCAGTGGCACTTTCACGAACGTCACGGCATCGAGCGGCATTGCGGCGGGAGAGCCGTCGCCCTACTACGATTGTTGGGGAGCCAGCGCGTGCGACTTCGACAACGATGGACTGACGGACATCTTCGTCAACACCTACCGGCTCGCACCGGATTTGCTCTATCGCAACAATGGCAACGGCACGTTCACGGAAGTCGGCGCGGCAACGGGTGTGCGCGGAGTTCTCACTCAGTCGCCGCAGTACTTCGGACACGGGATGGGAAGTGACTGGGGCGACTTCGACAACGACGGCGACCTCGATGTTGCCGTGGGAAACCTCGGCCATCCCGATTGGCGTGGAGCCGTATCGAATCCTTCGCTTGTCTTTCGAAACAATGGACCGCAGGCATTCAACTTCACGAACGTCACACCGCAGGCGGGATTGAAGTTCTTCGAAATGAACGCCGGGCCAGCCTGGGTAGATCTCGATCATGATGGCTTTCTCGATCTGTGGTCCTGCCAGTATGCGTACAATGCCGAGGGCACGAACAATGAACCGCGACGTCTCTCACGTGTTTATATCAACGACGGCCCGCCGAATTTCAGTATACGCGACCGCACATGGCTTCTCGGTTCGCTCAGTCACGGTGCTTGGACGGTGTCGCGTATCGACTTCGATAACGACGGCGACGCAGACCTGATCGTCTCCAGTCCAACGGAAGGCGCCAAGCTCTTCCGCAACGACGTTGCAAAGCGTGGCCGTGCGTTGACCATTCGCTTGAAAGGAAGTCCTTCTGACCGGGTGAACATGGATGCGTTCGGGACGATCGTGCGCGTGTATGCAGACGGCAGGCAATTCCTGAGAACGCTTTCGACCAACAGCGCCGGTTCACGGGGTGCGCAGCATTCAAGCGAACTGCACTTCGGACTTGGCAATGCCGTGAAGATCGACAGCGTCGTCGTGATTTATCCCAACGGAGTCCATCGCTATCTCACTACACTCGAACCGGACAAGAAGTATTTCATCCCGTACAACGGAAATCCTCAGACAGACATCGAACAACTTATTGCACCCCAGGCATGGCGCATTGCATGGACTGATTACAGAGACGGGAACGTCAGGTTCATGCTCGAAGGAATGGATGATCTCAGCGAAGCGAGCATATCCCTATACAACCTCGCAGGCCGCTTGATCGGAACAGAGCAGCACGCAGCACGGCGAGGTCTCAACCAGCTACGCATCGACCTCAGCACAGGAGGATATCTTCTCGTGATCAAAACAGCGATAGGAGAAAGAGCGGCAAAGTTTGTCGTGATGAAGTCTGAACTGTGATTTCAGGGATGGAAGGATTAGCAGGATTCCTTATTAAGTGTTCAGCGTAAACAGCCACTCATTCTGGTAAGCATTGTAATCCCATAAATCCAAATTCAGACTATCCAGGCTCAGACATCTGACTCGATAGCTCTATATTGCAACCCGCAGAAATGCATCGTCAACCGCTTCTCATATCATCCTTCCCTCGAGTCGTACTCCTTTCATGCTATCTGACCAGTGTCGTATTCAGCGGCGGTCTTCATATGCATATGCACGATACGCATGAGCACGGGGAAGAGCATCATCACTTATCTGGGTTCGTCGTACACGTCCACACACTGATTCCACAGCTACAGACCTCGCGAACGACGATTACCGAGCACGAAAGCGGACATCACCATTCGGTATATCACGTTGCCCTTCTCGCAACAATCTCTTTACGATTAGAACGCACGAGAGAAATCCATCTCGATCGTGAAAACGCAGTCGAGACCTTTCTCGCGGGAATACCGGAGCTTATGCATTCGGATTTTCCCTTGGATCCCTTAACTCTCCGACTTCCATTGGGAGAAGTTTTTCCCGAGTCTGACCGCGCCCCACCTATCGCGTAGAACCATCGCTCAAGCAGAAGTATCATTCCTGAGAACAGGATGATACCTCACGATTCTCCTCTCACCGAACTCAACCAAACTTTCCTGAGGATTCACTATGGCGAGGCATCGTATTTGCTTCATTGTCATCATTACCTTCATTAACATCAGTTGCAATACACAGCGCGATGAAAAACCATCGGAGGATGTTCCGGGTGGGTCGATTACCTTCTGGTCTTCCAAGACGGAGTTGTTCATGGAATACCCGGCGCTCATCGTGGGAAAGATGCATTCGTTCGCGGTTCATCTTACATGGCTTGCAGATTTCAAACCGGTGAGCGAAGGAAAGCTCACCCTCGAATTTCATTCGACCGATGGGATTCAAGTTGTTACGTCATCGGGGAAGCCGACATCACCGGGCATCTATCGCCCTACGGTGAAGTTCGATCGAGCCGGCAGTTATGACCTGAGGATTTTCATCGATGGTAAGCTGAAGGACACTTTACACATCGAAGATATTCCTGTCTTTGCATCCATTTCCGACGTCTCTCACGAAGAGGTTTCGCCGCCCGGGGAACATCTCGTTCCCTTTCTCAAGGAACAGCAATGGAAGATCGATTTCCGTACGGAAACCGTCCATAGTCGGTCGATAAGCGGTACTGTGAGAGCTGCATGCGAGATCGTCCCAAGACTTAAAAGTGAAGCGTTCGTCACAGCACCATTCACCGGGACCATTCCCGTGGAAGAAAATCAGAATCTGCCGGTAGTCGGCAGTTCGATAAGTCATAATGGACGCCTCGTAAGTATGCTTCCTGCAATCGAAACGCCTGGCGGCCATGAAAATTTCACTTCACGTTTCGTCGAAGTTAAAACTGAATGGGCGTTAGCGAAGGAAGAGCTTGCGCGAGCGTCGCAGTTGTTCAAAAAGCAACTGATATCCGAAAAGGAGTATCTCGAGGTCGAAGCTGCTTTCAAACGCGTTGATGCAAGCTATACCCTGATGAGAAAGAACATTCGACTGCACTCGGACGAAGCGTCTATTGATGATTTCACTCTACGGGCACCGCTCGCGGGTAAGATCATCGAAGCGAATGTCGTCCCGGGAAAGCATGTTGTAGCGGGCGAAACGTTATATCGTATCATTGATACCCGAACAGTTTGGGTTCGCGCCAGCGTTGCATCAACTGAAATAGGAGCGTTGAAGGCACCCAAGCGTGCATGGGTAAAATTCCCCGGCATAAGCAAGCTGTTCGAGATCGACGAGAAGAACGGAAGACTCATTTCCGTTGCTCCGGCAATTGATCGTCTCACGCGCGTCTTCCCTGTAGTCTTTGAAGTACGAAATTCAGAAGAGAACTACCGCATAGGAATGTTCGGAGAAATCACAATCGAAACGGGCGAGGAACGGGAAGCGATTGTCATTTCTGAATCCGCTCTTATCGAGGAGGAAGGAAGTTACAGCGTCTTCGTTCACGTCGAAGGCGAGGCATTTGCAAAACGCGAGGTTACGATCGGTGTTCGCAATGGTCAGCTTGTCGAAGTTCTCAACGGCCTTTCAGAAGGTGAACGCATCGTTACTGTCGGTGCATATCAGGTGAAACTTGCGGCACTTTCAACGCAGCTGCCTGCACACGGTCACGCGCATTGAAGGGTGAAATGAGTATGCTTGATCGAATCATCAAATGGTCGTTGCAGAACAAACTCCTCGTGATTTTTGCATCGATAGTCGTATTAGCCGCCGGAATCGTCACGGTCACAAAGATTCCGGTGGATGTTTTTCCTGACCTCACCGCTCCAACGGTGGTTATTCTGACGGAGGCGCACGGCCTCGCTTCCGAAGAAGTCGAAACGATGGTAACGTTTCCAATCGAAACTGCGGTAAACGGA
This sequence comes from uncultured Chromatiales bacterium, assembly GCA_964448285.1. Classification (GTDB taxonomy): domain Bacteria; phylum Bacteroidota; class Ignavibacteria; order SZUA-365; family SZUA-365; genus CAYUWG01. The sequence continues at coordinate 8,835 of CAYUWG010000023.1, read as the reverse complement.
GCGACGGGCGTTCGCCGGGTCCGTTCTTCATCTGCGATGGGGATATCGATCATCTGGGTTGAATTCGATTGGGGTACGGACATCTTCATTGCGCGACAGATCGTAAACGAAAAACTGCAGCTTGTCAACGCACAGCTTCCCCCCGGAGTTGAACGACCCGTACTTGCTCCGATCTCATCGATCATGGGTGAAATCATGCTCGTGAGCGTCTCAAGCGATTACCACGGTGAAATCGATGTTCGGTCGGTTGCCGACTGGTCTATTCGCAGAAGACTTCTTGCCGTTCCGGGCGTTTCACAAGTCGTTCCGATCGGCGGCGGCAAGAAACAGTATCAGGTGCTCGTCGATCCGGATAAACTTCGAGCCTTCAACCTCTCGCTTCCGGAAGTACTCCATGCGGTTTCCGAATCGAATCAGAATTCAACCGGCGGCGTCTTTATGGAGAAAGGCCAGGAATATCTCATCCGCGGGCTTGGCCGCGTGTACTCGATGGATGATATCGCCAACACCGTCGTTGCCGTGAATGACCGCATTCCAATCCTCGTGCGTGACGTCGCAGAGGTAAAGATCGACGCGGCAGTGAAGATTGGCGACGCTTCCGTGAACATGAAACCCGCCGTCATCATTTCCATTCAGAAACAGCCGGGTGCGAACACTCTGGAGCTTACCGAAAGAATTGAGCACACGCTCGATGAGATTCAGAAAACACTTCCATCGGGAATGGAAATCAATTCGCACGTCTTTCGGCAGGCGGACTTCATTCAGACGGCTATCGAGAATGTCACCACGGCGTTGCGTGACGGCGCGATACTCGTCATTCTCGTGCTGATACTCTTTCTTGCGAATGGACGCACGACGTTCATCTCCCTGACAGCAATGCCTCTCTCTTTGATTTTCGCAATCTTCGTCATGAAGCTCTTCGACATCACGATAAACACGATGACTCTTGGAGGGATGGCGATAGCGATCGGCGCGATCGTGGACGATGCAATAATCGATGTCGAGAATGTTTTTCGCCGGTTGAAGGAAAACACGCACGCCGAGCATCCCCGTCCGGTCATCGACGTGGTGTTCGAAGCATCGAGGGAGATTCGCTCATCCATCGTGAATGCGACGCTCATTATCATCGTCGTCTTTCTTCCGCTGTTCTTTCTAAGCGGTGTGGAAGGGAGACTTCTGCGACCGTTGGGTATTGCGTACATCGCATCGATCGGTGCGTCGCTGATCGTTGCCCTCACCGTCACTCCGGCGCTTTGCGCGCTCCTTCTCTCTCGCACCAGTTTCCTCGAGCGAAAAGGCGATAATCCCTTCGTTCGAATGTTGAAGTCGGCATATTCCCAAACACTCGACGTGGTCCTTCGCAAACCGATTCTCGTTCTTGTTTCATCGTGTATTGCCCTGGCAGCAGTACTCGCGATGCTTCCTTTCCTGGGACGTGCATTCTTACCCGAATTCAATGAGGGTTCGCTCACGCTCAGCGTCGTCACGTTGCCGGGCACCTCTCTTGAGGAATCGAATAAGATCGGCAATCTCGTCGAGCAGATTCTTCTGAATCATGAATCGATACGATCGACAGCGCGACGAACGGGCAGGGCCGAACTTGATGAACATGCACAAGGCGTGAACTCCTCCGAGATCGATGCGCGTTTCGAATTGCAAGGTCAGTCCAAAGAGGAGATGCTTTCAGAACTTCGAAACATGCTCTCTGTCGTTCCCGGGACGAACATCACGATCGGTCAACCTCTCGGCCATAGGATAGACCATATGCTTTCCGGCACGAGAGCGAATATCGCAGTGAAGGTCTTCGGTCCGGATATCTTTCGACTCCGTGCGATAGCGGAAGGCGTGCGAAAAACGATGGGATCTGTCGAGGGCGTTGTCGATCTCGCTGTCGAACAACAGATGAACGTTCCGCAGATTCGCATCAAAGCTCACAGACTGCAAATGGCAAAGTACGGGATGACCGTCGCGGATTTATCGGAGGCCATCGACGTTGCGTTCAACGGAGAAGTCGTTTCGCAAGTCCTGGAAGGACAACAATATTTCGACCTTCTCGTGCGCTACAACGAGGATCATCGTGGAAGTATCGAAAAAGTCCGTCAGGCTCTCTTCGATACTCCGGTGGGTGTGAAGGTTCCTATAACCGAATTGGCAACGATCGTTTCGGAAAAGGGAGTGAATATGATCAGCCGCGAGAACGTCCAGAGAAAGATTGTCGTTCAGGCAAACGTCTCGAACCGGGATTTACGCAGCGTCATCGAAGACATCAGGACAGGAATCGAGAAGGACGTCGCGCTTCCTGAAGGCTATCACATCGAATACGGAGGGCAATTCGAAAGCGAACAGGAAGCGACACGAATCATCTCGCTTCTCAGCGTCGCTGCGATTCTGACGATCTTCCTTCTTCTCTATTTCGAATTCAAGTCGGTACGCACTGCGTTGCTCGTAATGGTGAACCTTCCCTTAGCGCTCATCGGCGGTATCATCGCGGTATTCATTTCGAGCGGTATCGTGAGCGTCGCTTCGCTTATCGGATTCATTACGCTCTTCGGTATTGCGACACGAAACGGGATTCTCTTAGTCTCGCACTACAATACATTACTCGCCGAAGGAAAATCGCTGCCGGAAGCGATACGGCAAGGATCCTTGGAGCGATTGAGTCCCGTTCTCATGACCGCGCTTTCAGCCGGGCTTGCATTGATCCCGCTCGTGATTGCCGCCGATAAACCGGGGAATGAAATTCAGTCGCCCATGGCAATCGTCATTCTCGGCGGCCTTTTAACCTCTACCGCTCTGAACATGATCGTGATACCTGCGATCGTTCTGCGCTTCGGCAAACTGAAAACTCAATTGTCTGAACTGTGATTTCTGGGATTGGAAAGATTGGCAGGATTCATTCTCGTGTGTCCAACTTGATCCAACCATCCCTTTGTCTGAACTAGGATTTCTGGGATGAAAGGATTAACAGGATTCATTCTCGTGTGTTCAGCTTGATCCCATAAATCCAGGCTCTGACACTCAGGCAAGGAATGAAGCGTGTGCCTGAACAAAAAAAAAGCCCCGGCGGATGCCGGGGCTTTCGGTTGACGGAAGTTGTGTTCGGTTACTTGGCGACTACCAACGTCTTCGAAGCCGTAAGCTTCTCGCCCGACTGCGTTGTCGCGGTCAGGCGATAAACGTACGAACCGCTCGCCAAACCCGTCGCGTCGAACAGCGCTTCGTGGTAGCCGGCTTTGACTTCGCCGCTCACCAACTCGGCCACTGCTTCTCCGAGCATGTTGTACACCTGCAAGGTGACCGTCGCATCCTCAGGGACCGCATAGCGGATCATCGTCGAGGGGTTGAACGGATTCGGGTAGTTCTGTGAAAGTTCGAATTCGAAAGGGGAACGTTCTTGGAAGCGCTCAACCGATGTGAGCGTGGACGACGAGCGGAAGAACCCTGTGCTGCTTGCCGCAAAACCATAACCGTTCGGACTTATCAACGCACCGATGGGTGTTCCGGTCATACCGCTATCGAATATATTCCACGAGTCGCCGTTATCCGTCGAACGGTAAAGGTGCCCGTCGGCACGAACGCCGACATAAACATTTCCATACGCATCGATCGACTGTGGGTGAAGCCCTGTGTTTTGTCCGGCAAACGCTATTCGCAACCAGGTATCGCCGTTGTCGGTTGAGCGGTAGATGCCATCAGCCGGTTCGTCGGAATCTGCGAAGAGAATGCCATTCGCTTTTTCTGCGATATGAAAAACACGCGTCGTTCGCGGCATCCCTGTCGGAGACCAGGTATTGCCATGGTCATCGGATTTATATAATCCATTCACCCCCTTCACTCCCACAAGGACGCGACCCGTTGACGTAACGGTGATAGAAGCAATATCCTTCTCCGCCAGGCCGTTATTCATTGCGGTCCAGGTTACGCCATCGTCCGTTGAACGAAATATGCCTGCGGTGAACGTTCCGGCATAGATGATTCCACCCGCACCGAGCGCAACGTCGCGTACCTCTCTATCAGGGATTCCACCGCTGATCATAGTCCACGTCGATCCGTTATCCGTAGAACGGAGCAAACCCTGTCCCTGAGTTCCGAGGAAGACATTGCCATTGGAAGCACATGCGAACATCGATGGAGTAGCGCTCAGCGTGTAGAGGCTCACCCATGTCGCTCCATTGTTGTCTGAGCGAAATACGACTCTGTTCGTCGTCGTGGCAAAGATAGAGCCGGTGGATGTGATCCCGATAGCGTTCATTTGACCGGGTACAGCGATAGGCTCCCAAATGCTCTGCGCCTTCATGAATGGAGCTACGGAAAGGGTATAGAACATTATAACTGATACGACAATGTGAGTATTTCTCATCGAGCGGTTCCTTTGTGTATGAATGGTTGTAAGTGAGTCTTCTGAGTTTCGCTGGAAGAAAGGTGGCATTTGATGATATTTTCGCTTAGAAAATACAATCAGAATTGTGCACCGCACTCGATGCTGAACTCGAGATTTCTTGAGAACGAACCGACGAATCCGGGTGCTGCATATTTCGGCCCGGTGACGACTATCACGCCGTCCGTTGTGTAGCGTAGCTTTCCACTCGATTTACTGACGATCACCTTTCCTGAAGTTCCCTTCAGGTAATAGTATTCTCCGCCGAATTCGAAGTCCACTTCGACGTTGACGGAATCCACAGCACGGCAAATGAGGTTGGGCGATATCGCGTAGGACTTCCAGGTTCCCTCGCTTATCTCTGCATCGATGTTCCTGTATCCCGTCGGACTTGGCGGCGCTTCCTTGAATGTGACGCGAAGCTGTCCCGTTGCACCGGAGAGGTTTTCAAACCGTTTCACGAGCGATACATTCCCTCCGTTCTGAGAGCATTGTACGGCGTCCATGCTGGCCGTGTTGGAGACGTTATCTATTTTGTAATACACTGACGTCGGGGGCTTCCAATTCCCGTTACCGTTGTCGTTATCCGATGGATTACCGGCATCCTTTGCGCAGCCGGTAATGAGGCATAGAAGGATCAGTGAACTCAGGATGAGAGATTCTGGAGTAAGATGGAGTTGTCTCATAGCGCCTTTCATATTTGTGATGAACAATGAATACCATTACAAAATTATGGGAATGCATACCTCATCACTATCGCACAAAAGTGGTATTTCACATTCATGCGCGGTGAATGTGTACTACATTTGTGGGAGCATAGCGCTGATAGGAAGGATGGAGAGAGCACGGTAAGGACAAGTGTCGAGCGGTTCGAATGGCACAAACGACCGGTTGTCATAATTCGATATGCTGTAGTCTCGGTTTTAAGGAGTTTTCCCGATAGGCGTCGGTTCGCCTACTTCGGGAATACTTTCAAGACGGCTTCGGTACGCGAACGCACGTGGAGCTTTTCGTAGATATTCCTGAGGTGTGTTCGGACGGTTTCAACACTGATAAAGAGTGTATCTGCTATTTCTTTATAGCGATACCCCTTTGCGAGATACGAGAGAATTTCCTGCTCACGGATCGTGAGGGTTTCAACTTCTTTCGAAAAAGCGCCCGCAGAATGGAATGTTTGTACGACTTTCCTCGCAATCTGGCTCGACATCGGCGACCCGCCTTTCACGACGTCCTCTATCGCTTCAAGCAATTTTACCGGAGGAGTTTTTTTTAACAGATAGCCGCTTGCACCCGCTTTGAGCGACTCAAAAACCTGCGTATCATTTTCGTATGCTGTGAGAACGACGATCTGCATGTCCGGAATTTTGCTTTTCAACGCACGCGTACACGCGATGCCGGACATTCCGGGGAGGTTGATGTCCATAAGAGTGACATCCGGCTTCAGCAACGGAATGCATCGAAGCGCGTCTTCGGCGTTCGCGTATGTTTCAAGGCAGCGAAAGCCGTGCGAACCGTTGATGAGAGCTGCTAATCCGTCGCGGATGTCATCGATATCTTCGACGAGTGCAACGGTAACGATCGGGTTGTTCATGTCCTCAAAGTATGCGGCGCGTGCTTCAAAATGAATACTACGAAAGTAGTAAAGTTCTAAACCGGCATCCCGATGACTACTTTTGTCCCACCCTGTTGCCGGGACATGATTTCACACGCACCGCCGATGGACTCCATCCGTTTACCCATATTCAGCAATCCATTCCCGAACGTCCGCCTCTCACAGGATGTGAATCCAACGCCATTGTCCTCGACAATGAATTCGATGTGCTGCTCGGAAACCAGAAGCCGAATCGATACTTCGCTCGCATTTGCATGTTTGAGAACGTTGTTCAATGCTTCTTTGAACACGAGGAAGATATTTCGTCGCGTCTCAGCGGAAAACGGAACGTCAGGAAGTGCATCGGGAAAAACGAAATGACAACGCACCGCGCTCAGTTCGAAGAAATCAGAAGCGAACTCACGCATGTAACCGGCGAGATTGTCCAGCCTGTCGTTTCGCGGATTGATTGCCCAAATGATATTCCCGATACTGTCGATCACTTCGCGTGATGTCCGGGTGATGCGGTCGAGAAGCGACTTCGTCTCATCAGGGAGTTCTGTTTTCAACGCCAATTCGCTTGCGATGACGATCTTGGTCAAGCTCGATCCGATTTCATCGTGCATGTCTCCGGCAATGCGTACGCGTTCGCGTTCGAATTCGAGTTGCCGCATCAGTTCTCTCTGGTATAAATGTGCCGTACGAAGGAGGCCGGCAATCGCTTCATACGTATCGACATCCGATTCATCGAATTGTGGATAATCCGGTAATCTCTCCCGTTCGCGCCCGACGATCAGAACCGCATGCACACGCTCGGCGGCTTCGATCGGAATGCAGATGAAATACGGCAAGGCGAGAAATGATCTCAGGGCTGTTATCAACGGATCGTCGGATGTTTTCGAATTGACGAGCAGCGTTTTTTTCGCTTGAAGGAAATCGGTCGGGAGCTCGATGCACGCTTGTCCTATTCTCTCGCACCGCGCAGATGGAAGGCCGGACCAGGCGACCGGTTGAAACTGGAAGGCGTTCGATCCCGGTTCGAGGACGACGACACAATCGAGTCTCATCCGTTGGGCGATTGCAACGACAAGTTTTTTCCGAAGAACAGAACCATCAACCATCGATGCGCCATCACTTTGCAACTCCGCGATAAGCGAGAACGCCTTTCGCAAGTCCGACAGGCGCTCCGTCGCTCCCCATGCGCGATAGTCGAGCGTCATGACCTGTGCGGCTAATTCATCAACGAGGCGTTTATAGTAATCTCTCTCCTCGCGGCAGGCGTCGTTCGATATGCCGTCACTCACGAGGGCTCATTCCTCACTGAGCATGCACAGCACTCCCGTCCAGTCGAGAGGCCTCATGCGACCGCCGAGTTGCGCTACTTCGACACCGGAATAGAATCCGAGCAACGGAATTCTCCCTCCGATAGCCCGCTGAATTGCGGCGGCTTCCTCCTCAGTTCCTCCCGCAGATGCTTTCCGTCTTCCCGCACAATCGATATACAAACTGAAGAGAGGCCGCTTCCCGGCCAACCTCTTCTCGAGCGATGCAACAGCGTGATCGACGTACTGATGATCGATGCTTCGCCGCATGAGCTGCACCTGCATCCCCTCTTTCAAATCCGGTTCGAACATGATGAGCGCCTTCCTTTCCGGATCGACGGCGAGAGTCAGGCGATTCGCATAATCCTCTTCGCGAAAAGGCCCGAACTTTTCACCATTGTTTACACCAAGGGTAACGAAGAGCGGGAAATCCTTCCACTCGAGCGTACTGCCTGGGCCAAGCATTTCATGGATCATATCGAGCGCGGGCTTGCCGTCGATCTCGTAAATCACCGGCCCTTCGGCGCGCGTGATGGTTCGGTATGAACCGGCGGGTTTGCATCCATGCACGATGCTCGTATCGAGTGTGCCCCTCCCGCCGATCATTACGGCAACCACGTGCTGTTGCACGACACGATCGTCGATGAACTGAAAGGAGCGTGAGAGGAAATCGTCCTCAAGAATTCCGCCCCCGGCCGCAATCGGAAAGGGGTGGAGTGTTTCCTCCATTCCTTCGAAGAGCAGCGTCGCAAAGTTGAAAGCCGGAGGCGAAGCGCTTCTCACGGAATCATAAAACACGAGAAGCACCTTATCCTCCGGTGTTCGAGCATTTTGAATGATCTGTCCCAATCTCCGCCCTGCTTCGCTTTCGTCCCTGTTCAAATCCCCCACTGTAAATGTGCGGAAGGAAAGCGAGTCCGATTGGAATACCGCGACGCCGACTTCATGGCCTTCATACCCAAGCGTATCGGCACTTATGATACCATAAGTCGAACCGCCGATGAGCGGTGCATCTTTGGTAATCGAACGCACTCCTCTCAAGACTTCTTCCTGGTTGTGTCTTGCAGCAGAAAAAAGAAAAACGAAGTCACACCGATCGAGGCCGCCTGAACTCATTGCAAACCGGGCAGCGTCAACGCCGGCATCATAGGAAATGTTATTCGTGCTGCTCCCTATTCCAACCCTCGTTCCCATTCAACCCTCCTGAATGTTCTATGTGTTTGTGTGGAAGTCTATTCTGCGGAGCAATCGCCTGCTTCGCATCCCCGGAAAATATCGCACTCTCTCGCTTCGAATACCAAATGCAGGCTCGCTATTCATTTGAGATTGGGTGGTATGGTTTCATTTCACAGAACTGAGTTCTCCGCCTATAAACGCTATTCACCAGAATGAAAGAAAAAGCCCCGACGGATGCCGGGGCTTTCGGTTGACGGAAGTTAAGTTCGGTTACTTGGCGACTACCAACGTCTTCGAAGCCGTGAGCTTCTCGCCCGATTGCGTTGTCGCGGTCAGGCGATAGACGTACGAACCGCTCGCCAAACCCG
>CAYUWG010000022.1:0-53906 GCA_964448285.1 uncultured Chromatiales bacterium | reverse complement strand
GCCTTCTTTGTGTAAGCGGTATGTGCTCTTGTCCTGTGAATCCGAAACGCCGGTCGGTAAATCGGCAGCGGTGTCGATAGAGTCAAACACGATCGCAGCGTCTGCGACTTTCGGCCCGATGATTTCGTATCCCCTCTTTCTGAGCGTCTGAATCAGTGCATCAACAGTTTCTACCGGCAGAAAGCTCGCTGAAGATTGACCGTTGGTTGTTGTCATGTATTTCTCCTACCCTACACTGGAAACTTCCTTGTCTGCCGAGAGGGAAACCATGACACTTGTCATTGGAGCATCGTTCGTGACGACATCGCGAAAGCACGGAGTCTTTGATAGATGCGAACTGTTGTGATCGATCAAACAGAAACGCAGGAGAGAAAAGCTCGTCTTTGCTTTGTTGATTCCTCATCGTATTATCGGCCATCTGTTTGTGGGGCTTTTCCCAGTCCGTTTTTCAGCAACCCTCTAACGGTTCGCACAACATCGAAATCACTCAACATGAAACACGCAGAACGGCTCCTGTTCGTTTGCTTGATCTTTCCTTTTGCGATTGCTTCTGCTCAACAGGATTCCCCGCAGGCTTTTCGTCTTTCGGGCGGCGTAACGCTCACGGGCGATGTCTATGAATTTACCTCGACGCCTGACGGTGCTGAGCGCCCGCGCAGACCGGCTTCGCTCTTTCGCCTGATATTCAATCCCACGATCATCATCGGAGACAAAGTGACGTTGCCGTTCAACATCATGCTTTCCAGTCGTGAGACGAACGTCGTGACGCCGAACGCGAAGAACTCGAGTTTCCTGCAGTTCATTCAGAATCCGATGAACAACATCGGTTTCCTGAGCTTCTCACCGAAGATCGATGGGGCGCAGGCCTACATTGGAACGCATGTGCCCATGTACTCCGAACTTTCGACGGGCGACGAACAGGTGTTCGGACTCGGCATCGATCTGACGCCGGGGAAATTCCGCTTCGCCGTTTCAGCGGGAACGTCACAGCGCGCGATCGAACCGGATTCCGTGAACGGCATTCGCGGCGCGTACGCACGGCACATGTATGCAGCGAAGATCGGGTACGGTACGGAGCAATCGTTCATTCACCTGAATCTCGTACGAGCGAAGGACAGTCCATCCTCAGTCGTTCGCGTCCCTGAGGGAGTGAAGCCGCAGGAGGGATTGGTCTTCTCCACGAATTTCCGCGTTGCCGTCACGGATGCTTTATCCGTAACGGGCGAAGCGGCAGGCTCCGCGTTCACTCGCGACATGTCCGCTGACGACGTCACGAGCGACAGTCCGGTTCCTTCATCACTCTTTCGCCAACGCGTTTCTACTCGAACCGATTACGCTGGCTCACTCGCGTTAGAATACGCGGAATCGCTCTGGGGCATCAAGCTCAGCAGCAGGTACATCGGCGCGGGATACGCGACGCTTGCATTCCCCTACCTCCAGCCGGACCGCTTGGATTTCCAACTCGCTCCGCGCATCAAGTTGTTCGATAGAATGCTGAATCTCAGCGGCTCGGTCGGCCAGCGCGTGAACAATCTTTCGAACACGAGCGGCGCGACAACGACACAGTTCATCGGCTCCGCAAACATACTCGCAGTGTTCAGCGATGCGTTCACCGTCACGGCACGCTACGCGAACTTCGGCATCAGAAACAATCTCACGAACGACACGCTCAAGCTTGAAACCGTCTCCAACTCGCTCTCCCTCTCGCCATCTTACACCCTCATGACGGAATCGGCCGTGCATTCTTTCACGGCAAGCTACTCGATCGACGTGTTCGACGATTTGAACGTCATAAGCGGCGCGCAGAGCAGCAACAATACGCAGACCTACATGCTCGTGTATGCAACGTCGTTCACGACGAATCCCTTCTCGTTCTCCGTAACGGGAAGCAGGATGACGAACGATTTGCCGCTGAGCAAACTCCTTCTTTACAGTGCGTCGCTTAGCGCTTCGTACCGATTGTTCGAAGGCGCGCTCGTCCCGTCGCTGCTCGCGACGTGGTCGAACAACGCACTCGGGGATTTCACGGCTGACAGGCAGTTGCTCCTTCGCCTTTCATTGCAATGGAATGTGACGAGCGCCATTGCCGTCAATCTCGCAGTATCGCGCAATGATTACCGGTATGGTTCATCGAGACCGGGAGTCATGTTCGAAGAATCGTTCCTCGAATCTTCCGTGTCATGGAGGTTTTGAAAGATATCTCTGCTCTTACTCATTATTATTCAAAGATTGTACGCCAATCATCCATGAACCACCTATCCAATACCCACATTACTAAAGAGATATGTTTCATCAATTACCGTTCCCACAGTGAGTTTAACTATGACGCCACCGGTCCTTCTTTTGTATCTATACCCTGCTTCATAAGCACCACAATTATCTTACCTTCACCATATTGTACGTGCTTTAAAGTAATCTGTTTGTTGACTACGCGTATCGCTTTCTTAGCAATCTAAACACTCCATTACGAGCTTTGATACCGTGGAATTATAAGGGGGAGTAATTTATATGGATAGAATATACTATCTACGATCTTGGTATTTTGTGTGTATGCGCTCACCTCTATCAAAACATATACACTAAACCGAACCCAGCGAAGTGGTGACTGAAAAGTGACTCAGTCCTTATGTAACTTCGTACGATTCTTGTCGTTGGAATATCCACAAATATAAAACCAGAAAGCCACGAACCCTCAATGACAAAACCAAACGATATGTGAAACATTTGTTTGAGGCTCTGCGAGTTCACGAAGAGTGTTTTAGTCTCAGCTACTTGTTCGTCTAGGAACTTATGAAACACAACTCCGGCAAATGGATAAATTGGAAAACCGCCGGGCTGAATAAACAACCGAAGTGCGAGTGTAATTGAAGGTGGATTGGACGGGGGGATAAGGGGTCCAAATTCCGCGGCTGCAAATATCCCATAATCATTCGATATTTTAATCTTAGTTTTATACAAATAATTAAACGACCAACTATCATAAGCATCTACTGTGATAACACGCCACACGATACCCAATGAATGCCGAATTGTAACCGTATCACTTATTGCATCGATCCTAAGTAAAGCGACCTCTCTGTAGCTCGTTTGTTCGTATAAAGACGATGAATGAGTGCACGAACTGAAGCAAAGATCAATGGGATTGAGGATAACAATTAGAAGGAACAGCATTTTCAAGAGTACTAAACCATTTGCTATCAGTCTATGAGATCATAAATGGCGTATTTATTTCAAACGGGTAAAATATTCCCTCCTTGCATCCCGGTATCTCGTACAATTCACACTTTCGTTTCCTTTCGTAAATCGGTTTAAGAAAACCTTTTGTTGCTGCAGCATCGCAGAACAATTTCATCTTACGTTCAAATTCGTCACAATTATGCTCCTTCGGACTAGGGAAAAACCACACCTCATTGTAACCGCCTAACATTGCTTCATGCAAAGCAACATCGTAAGGTCTTTGATTATGTCGCCCGGGTTCATACAGATTCTGCCTTGAATTGATCACAGTCATCCCGCCGCTGATGCCTGCATTTCTTATATCTCGCCACTCGTCAAATTGATCTGCATCATAACCTACATAAATAATACTGTCCACCCAGTTATTATGAGTCGAATCTCCTTCAATTGTATATGAACTGTCGTTAAGCGAATGAATATCACGCCACCAGTTATTGATAATTGTATTGTACTCGCCAACGACAAGTTTACTTTTCATACATTCATGTATATACAGAGATAGCAAATAAAATCTCTCTCTGTGAGATGCCTTGAAAAAGTCCAAATACTTACTGAAATCAGGGCCATTGCAAAGATCAACTAACTCTGATCTCTTGATAACTCTCGGAAGAAATATATCCAGTCCTAATGGAAGTGTATTCCAGCCTGTAGGAAAAAATTCAACGTAATCCCAAGTGATAATGGGCTGGTTAACGTATTTACTTGTGTCATGGGGTTCATCGAGAAAAATAGAATGAAAAATCCTATTTGCATTATCTCCGTAGTTTCTCCACTGGTCGGAAATTGCAGCTAATGTATCGAGACCATGTCCATCCGTTGAGATATTGAGCACTATTTGATCCTTCTTCCATCCTGCAAGATGCGCCCAGTAATTTGCACAGTAATCAGGCCATAGAAGCAAAAGAGAGAAACCATAGTATTCTCTAAGCTTCTTTAACCTTTCAACCATTATCTTGTTCTTTCTTTCATCGCTGCATGGGTAATCTGATCCTTCATAACAAGATGCCGGAAGCCACGCTAGCAACTTTTTGTCGTCCAATGGTTCATAACGAATTAACTCGTCATAATCCCAGCAATACTCCTTGTAACACTTTTCTCTTGCCATTTGTAAATACCCTTATTTACCTGACGCCTACCCAATCCATCTCATACATCGCGTACTGCGACCCATTGATGTTCAGCCTCATTCCCATTGTCACTTGTCCGAAACTATTCAATGTCACCTCAAGATTGTATGTCGTACCGGCATCGTAGGAAGCTGCGAATTCAATAACCGGAATCGTACCCTGTGAATCTCCTCTCGTCGCTGCGTTGTTGAGAAAGGAAAGCTGGACATCCGCTGCGCTTTGGCCTAAGGTAATGGGTACAACCATCTTCCATTCTCGCCCGGTGCGAAGGAAGATCAGCTTTTTCAGCGGAAGTGCGATATTGGCGTTATCGGAATTCGTCCTGTGAGAAAAGTTCCATTGATCGGCATCTGCCTCCATCTGTTTGTTGTCCGATCCGAGTGCGACACAGTATGGCTCGCTTTGTATGGAGCATCCATCCCCAATCCACCCGCTCGAGGGATTTACGTAAGTAGAGCTGTTCTTGAAAGCGCCAACCGTATTCCCGAACTTCGCATAGGCGATCAAATCGAGTGGATTTCTCGGACAGATCTGTGAGAGGCCGATCCACGAATCTACACCCCCATGGTAACCGTTCATGTAAGAACCGCTGAATTCGACCTGAGAACCATTGTTTGAACAAGTGCAAGCCATAAAACCTCCGTGAACTGTGTTTGTAACTTCATCTGCGTTTACAGCGGACTACAGGCCTCACGCAGATTTGGATTTCCAACGCAAGATTACAACGGAGAGATAATCCGACGAAAGTCGGATATTTCTGCATCAAAAATGAAGGGAAACCCCTATTGACATTTTCTTCGAGTTGCCAGTAGCTTTGAGAATTTTTTATTGGCATGTTTGCAGCGATATAGAATCGAGGTCTCATGATCGTAAAACCCATCATCGCCGTCTTGTTCTGCTTTGCGTCATCTCTCACGGCGCAGGTCACCGTTACTCTGAATGTCGCGACGCGACCGAATACCTATCTCTCGGAATGGGCATCGCGGAGAGAAACCGTAATCTTCACGCTTACCGTTCCAACGGGTCAACCAGGTTTCGCAGCGAAGTTTCTCGTCGAGATAAAGAAGGATGGCGTCCTTCAGGCAAGGACAAAAACAGCCGAGATGCTCGTTGTGAATATTCCAACCGGAACGTCTGTCTATTACGCGGAGCAACTCATTCCTTTCCGCGCGGTGGAGTTCTTCGGTGACGCGGACAAAATCGCGGCGAAGACCGGGATGCTGCCCTCGGGTGATTACGAACTCTGCATCGACCTGCGCGACCCGGAGGACATGAGAAGTTTGTTGCCGCAGCCTCAGTGCCGCTCGTTCTTTCTCACGACGTATCAGGCTCCAGCGCTGCTTTCCCCCGACAACGACGCAACGGTTGGCGAAAGCGTGCGGCCGCTGTTCCGATGGACGCCCGTAACGCCACCATACCCGGGTCTCGTGCGCTATCGACTGATGGTGTTCGAAGTGCTCGAAGGCCAGAGACCGCCGCAGGCGTTTCGCGTAAATCAACCGATCCTCGATCGCGAGATTGTTGGAATGACCCAACTGATCTGGCCGGCTGATTTTCAGCTTCCCGGTCGTGTGCGGAAATACGTTTGGACGGTGCGTGCACTCGATGAAAAAGGGAATCCCATTGGAGAGAACGATGGCTACGCACCCCCCGCAACGTTCATCATCGGCGAACACGATGCAAGCGCAGAGTTGACTTTTTTCGTCGAACCCGTCGGTGTGATTATCGCCCCGACATCGGCCGAAAGGCAAACGCCCAAGACGGATTTCGGAACGAGGCAGCAATTGGATTCGGACAATGGCACTTCTGTGAATTCAGCCGAAAGGCAAACGCCCAAGACGGATTTCGGAACGAGGCAGCAATCGGATTCGGACAATGGCACTTCTGTGAATTCAGCCGAAAGGCAAACGCCCAAGACGGATTTCGGAACGAGAATGCGCGATGACGGTGTGTTCTGGGGCCCGTGTCTTTCCTCTTCTCAGGCAACGAATGTTTCTGCATTGCTCACGGATCCACAGGGGAAGCGGTATCCCGTTTCATTTGCGATGCCGGAGAAAATCTACGTGCTGATTCCATCGGTTACCACTTCGGGCAAGTCGGGACCGTCGAACATCGAGGTCGTGAATCCAGTCGGGCTTGTCCCGGAAGTCGGTGATGAGGTGCTGGTGGTGTTCGAACATGAAGCTTCGTTGGAAAAGCGATTGCTGGACGAACTTCGATCGCTGCGGAGTAAATCAACGCATGAACTTACACACGTCGTACAGCAGGGAAAGCCGCGACCACCAACCGGGTCGCCTCTTTCCGGACCACCGAGGATATTCATCCTCTTGCCAACCTCCGGCGCACCTTCTGGATCTGACGACAGTCTTTTCCTTGTTGAAGGCGAGCTTGGAGAGTTCACCGGTTCGATGGTTCACGACGGGACGAGTGGATCAATGACACTCATGGGCAATGTCCGCATCTGTTCGCGCGAACAGCATCCCGATTTCCCGTGGCATCCGGGTTCAACACGCGGAGTGGGAGGAAATTCGAGCATCACCTGTGATGAGTTCACCATGGTGATACGAGAAACGGTCGGCGGTGTAAAACAAACGATGCAACAACAAGTCCGCACCGGCGGATCGTCCAATCCATCTGATGAGCTTCAACGGCGTTTCGGCGATCCGCATGTGACCGGGAAGGATGGGAAAAAAGTCTGGACTTTCGACATAGTGCTCGACGGGAGAAGCGGTTCGGATTACACGGTAACCAAGACGAAACACGACACAGTAAAGAACTCCATCAGCAACATCCGCTGATTGAGATAGACATCGGAGGTCAATCATGAACATTGCATCTGTATCGCGGACCGTCCTTTTCATCGCATGCTTCGCAATGGCAGCGAGCCATGCGCAGATTCGCGTTTCGCTGAACGTTTCTTCGCGACCGAATCCTTATGTCTCGGAGTGGGCGTCGAAAAAGGAGACGGCCATCCTCACGGTCACGACTCCGCAACCCCTTCAGGTGAAACTCTACGTCGAGGTGAAACGCGAAGGCACGCTTCAAGCGAAGACGAAGCTCGAACAAATGTCGGTACAAAACATACCCGCAGGCGCCTCGACTTTCTTTGCGGATCAGATGATCCCGTTCGGTGCCGTGCAGTTCGTTGGAGGCGCGGAAAGGACGGCAGTCAAAACAGGCATGCTGCCCGCGGGTGATTACGAGTTCTGCATCGACCTCATCAATCCACAAACGAACCGCAGCGTCCTGAGTGAGCCGGTATGCCGCACGTTCTTTCTCACGTCCTATCAACCGCCGTCTCTCGTCGAGCCGGAGAACGGCGCTTCCTTTCTCGCGACCGGCGTGAAACCGACGTTTCGGTGGACGCCCGTCACGCCCGCTCCGGGTGGCATCATCAAATACACCGTGCGCATCTTCGAAGTACTCGAAGGCCAATCGCCATCTTCCGCGATGAAAACCAATCCGATGCTTCTCAGCCGCGAAGTCACGAATCTCACGCAGCTCGTCTGGCCGGTCGATATTCAGATGCCAGTAAAAGAAGCGACATTCGGCTGGAACGTGCGTGCGACCGATGAGAAAGGGAATCCCTATGGCGAACCGGACGGCACGTCGGAAACGTTCACCTTCAAAACCGCAACACAACAATTGAAGCTTGCCGGAGGACAAACAGGCACGGAGAAGAAGAGTGTTCAAACACCCATTCTGACCGGCGAGATCGTCAGCAAGAACGGGAACAACAATCAGCAACCGGTTGACACGACGAACTATGGCGGCGGCAACGGGAACGTACTTCCAAGCGGCTGCCAGCCTTCGAACACGATCCCTCCGACCGTAAGCACGACACCCGGATCGAAAGTGGCGAACGATTATGTCAATGATTCCATCAAAGTCGGATTCTTCGATATGAAGGTGCTCTCAGCGACCGGCTCTGCAAGCGCACTCTCTGGGAAAGGCTCCATCGTGATTCCGTGGCTTCGCACACCGATTGCAGTGGAGTTCAGCAACATCAAAGTCAACGCGAACGACGAAGTGTTCAATGGAAGCGTCGTTACGGAAATCGACCAGACTCCCGATCCATACCAGACACAGTGGGCTGCGAACATCTTCGGCGGTCTTCCGTGGACGACACAACGCATCAAAAGCCTCGATACCTGGTTGAAATCGAACTTCGGTAAGCTCGCGAACGACCTCGATCTCCAAACGCAGGTCAACAACGCCATCAACACGCCGGTGAAATTGCCGTTGGGCATCAACGACATCAAGGGCTACACCATCGCGATCGCGGAGATGAAGTTCGAATCGGGAGGCGCGCAGTTGGTCGCCGTCATGTCGTTGCCCGTCCTCGAACACAATGCCGACCTCGGATTCAAGGTGTCGGGCTTGTTCTTCACGCCATCGGGACCGTCGTTCAAAGCGGGGTCATTCGGTTTGTTGGAGGACGTGACGTTCGCGCCGAGCAACGATACCTACAGCGTAACATTCAAGGCTCCGACCGACAGCCTCAACGGAACGTTCATCGACTGGGATTGCGACGGATTTCGTCAGGCACAAATCGATATCGACATCGCGTTGCCGCGCACATGGGTCGTTCCAAGCCCGGACGACAACAACAAGGTGAAGAGCAATCTCAAGACGTGGATCACCGATTGGGACGATTGGATCATCAACGCCAACCTTCCGAAATGCACGATAGTCGGAACGAACGGCACCGATCTCGAAGTGACGAACATGGCGTACGATCACTCCGATCTTCGCAATCCGGGCGGCATCAAATTCCCGAAAGGATATCAGGGCGACAGCACGCTGACGTTTCAAGGCTTCTTCCTCAAACAGGCGAAACTCATCCTTCCGGAACACCTCAGCAGCTACGACGACCCATCGAAGCGTGTGACGATCTTCGTCAACAACCTCATCATCAACAAGACCGGCATCACGTGCGAGATTGAAGCGGCGAACGTGTTGAACTATCCAAAGGCGAACGTTGCATCGCTTGGCGCAAGCATCGATTCGGTGAAGATCTCCGTGCTCAATAGTTCCGTAAAGACCGCGTACATGCGCGGCGTCGTGACGCTTCCAATCGCAGATTCGACGAAGACGAACGCGCTCGATTACAAAGCGCTCTTTCAAAACGGAAACGGATTTCAATTCACGCTAACACCGAAAGGACCGATCACCTCATCTTTCTTCGCGAAAGGAAAATTCACGCTTGCGCAAAGTTCTTATCTGAAGATCGAACTCAAGCAAAAGTCTTCTTTCGATTGCAAACTTAGCGGAGATTTCGAGTGGGCCGACGTGACCGTGGGGCCGATCAAGAATGTGAAGATCAAGACGAAGTTCGAGAACATGCAGATGTCGTACACGGAAGGCGGGAAGCTCGCCTTCAACATCGGAACGTGGAGTTTCGCAAGCCCGCAGAAGTCGATCGCGAAGTTTCCCGTCACGGTCGAGAACGTGAAGTTCGCAACGCAAACGGCTCAGGGCAGTGAAGTCCTTCGCGGCGCTGTATCGTTCGAAGTCGTTGTCAATCTCGTCGAGAAAATCGGAGGTCGGACTAGGTTGGAAGTGATCGGTGCGGTGGAAAAGCCCGCCGGGAAATTCCGCCCGAAGTACATCGACGCGCGCGTCGATTCGATCAGCCTCTATGTGAAAACAGCCGCCGTCGTCATGGACGGTTACGTGAAGTTCTATCAGGACGACCCGATGTATGGGAACGGATTCAAGGGAGCGATCAAAGCGACGTTCACAACGGCACAGATGGAGATCAGCGCTTCGGCGCGCTTCGGCACGACGTCCTACAACAGCACGAGTCCCTATCGCTACTGGTACGTCGATGCAAAGATCATCCTTCCGCCGCCGGGCGTCGTGTTCCTTCCCGGATATGCGTTCTACGGTTTCGGCGTCGGCGCGTGGCAACGCATGAACGTTACGAGTATGCCCAAACCGGATGCAGCGCAAGTTGCGAATGCAAGCTCAACGTCCGGCAGCGCTTCTTCCGGCGCTACGTTCACACCGGACAACAACATCGGATTCGGTTTCAAACTCATCGCAGTGTTGGGGACATCACCCGATCCGAAAAAATTCAACGCCGACATAACGCTTGGTGGGCAATTCTCGACGAACGGCGGTCTTGTCAGCATCAGCATCAAAGGCGAGCTCTGGGCGATGGCAAAGCTCACCGAGCGGAGCAGTGCACCCGTCAAAGGACTTATCGACATCAACTACGACCATCCGAACCGCATCTTCCATATGCAGGCGAAAGTCGATATCAACAAAGATCCGATCAGCACACCGAACGGCGTGAACATGGTCATGCACCTCGAAGGCAAGACCGGGAACTGGTACGTGAAGATCGGCGAACCGACGAATCGCAACATCATCAAAGTGCTCGGTGTGAACACGGAGTCGTACTTCATGTTCGGGAAGAACATCACCGCGCCTTCGGGCTTCAGTCAGACAATCGTGAACGGGTTGAATTCCGTCGGTGTGTTCAACCTCGTCCCATCAGCGACGGCGACGAATGATGCGATCGCGGGAAACGGATTCGCGGCAGGCGTTGGTGTGAACTACGACACCGGTGACCGGGATAAGCACCTATTCGACCGTGTCTATCTTCGGTATCGCGTCGGAGGCGGGTTCGAAGTGAATCTCTCTTTGTTGAAGTATCCAGACAATGCCGTGTGTGCGAGTGGTGGTTCGCTCACCGGCTTGAATAAATGGTATGCACAGGGAAGCGTCGCGGCGTATGCAATCTTCTATGTCAAAATTCATATCGAGCCGAAAAGCGCTCCGTGTTTATTCTGTTGTAAGAAAAAACATCCGAACGGATGTGACTTTACCCTTGCCGACGTGAGGCTCGGTGCATACCTCACGGGCGGTTTTCCGAAACCCACGTGGCTTCAGGGTGAAGCAGGCGGATCGTTCAACCTGTTGGAAGGACTTGTGAAAGGTTCATTTCATGTCAATATCGATTATGGTTCCAAGTGTACGCCGGCGTCATCACCTGAAACGACGCAGGCCGCACAAGCGCAGGATGCCGCAGCGGAGCAGAAGGACGATCTCGTCAAGTCGCTCTATCCGAAGAATAACACGCATGGATTCGCCATTACCGATCGGGCGCGCATTCTTTACGGCTTCACGCCAAACGTGTCCTTCGACGTGATCGAAAGCCAGGGTGGCTCAGCAGGAGCGACCGTGAATAGAACGTTTCAGGCGAAGTACACGGTGACGTTCGAAAAGAAAGATGGGAATACCTCGACGCCCGTGCAGTTCAAGACTACCGTCAATTCCCTTGGTGAGTATCTCGTTCTTCTTAAGAGCCTCGTACAAACGAACATGGCGATTAAAGCGAATACCAACATTTCCCAAACGAAGGATGACAACACGCCTGCCCCAATCGATTTGGGTCCGAACCTCGATTCGTCAACAACGTATAAGCTGACCGTCGTCGGGACACTCTATGAATTGAAGAACGGTTCGTGGGTGATCGCAAAGAACAAGAGTAACCAGAACGTAACCGAGACGGTGGCGACGCAATTCCGCACAGTCGCAGAATTGATCTCGGTAACGAAGAAGACGCAGAACATCAACACGATCAAGAATTAGGGAGACGATCATGACACGCACCAATTCTCATTCTTATAGAAAATTTTTCGCGCAGTCGATGAGACTCAAGCGTCATTCGCAGAAGTGGAATCCATCTCTTGCGGCGAGATCGGCATCACGTCTGATTCTGATCTCTTTTTCGTTCGCAGTGATTTCCGCCTCACACGCATTCTCTCAAACCATTTCACAAAACGAACTCAATGCATCGCTGCAGACACGGATTCACGTTCTTGCCCGGCCAACGACCGAAGGAATAGTTTTGCGCTGGGCAGTCGATAAACCTGCTGTGTGGCGGCTCGCAAAGAATTCCGGATTCATCGTTGAACGAGCAGAGGCGCGTGATGAGAAGTTGCCGCCGGAGAATGCATTCGCACGATTGGGCACCGGCGCTGTTCTCCCCTGGACGAACGAACAGTGGGAAGCGTATTTCGCAATCAATCCGCTCGATGAAAGCAAACCGGACTACGCAATGATCGCCGCAGCCCTTCTCGAAGGCGAAGAGACCGACGCGCATGAAGCAGATCTCGACAACCTTGCTGCGCTTCGTGAACAACGCGCGCGATTCGAGATGCGTTACGGCTATGCGCTCTATGCCGCGGACCGCAGCGCCGCCGCCGCTGATGGCTTGGGATTGCGGTTCGTCGATAACAATGCTGCGCGGGGAAAACGCTATGTCTATCGCGTGCGCTTTGCCGGTATCTCTCCTGTCTATCGTGTCGATACGGGATACGTGTCGGTGATGAATTCCCTACACGAGCCGGCTGTGCTTCACTTGCTTCGTGCCGAAGAAGGCGACGGGCTGATTCTTCTAACGTGGCCTCAGTTGCGTTACTCATCCTATCGCGTGATGCGCTCCGAGGATGGCGGTAAGAACTTCAAGGAACTCACCCGCGCGCCGATCATGACTATCCGAGCTGATGACGTATCCGATTCTGTCGAAAGTTTCTTGGACACGTTGGTGACGAACGACAAACCATACGTCTATCGCGTACTCGGCGATACCCCTTTCGGCGATGAAGAGCGGGTCGGTGAAGTGAGAGCGATGGGACGCGACCGCACGCCGCCGGGCCAACCCTTTGTCCCGAATCCGAAGCACGTCTCGCCGCGCACGGTCCGCATATCATGGTCGATGGATGAGCCGGTTGCATCAGACCTGAAGGGATTCACTGTCCTCCGCGATACGCTCGAAGATGGCGCATACTCATCTCTAACAACGCGCACGCTTCCACCGGCTGCACGTGAGTTCATTGATACGACATTCTTCGATCACAAACCGAATTACTATATCGTCGCTGCTGTGGATACTGCCGGAAACGTTGCGCGCTCATTGCCATCCTTCGTCGCAATTTCGGACTCGACGCCGCCATCCATTCCGCGCTGGTTCAAAGGTGAAATGGATTCGCTCGGCGTCGTAACGCTAACGTTGCGCATGAATTCCGAACGTGACGTAATGGGCTATCGCATCCTTCGTTCGAATGCCGTCGATCATGAGTTCTCATCCGTCATCGAATGGTATGCTGATGATCGCTCATTCGCGCGCGATACCGTCATCGTCGATTCCGTCACAGTCATGTCCCTTACTAAAAATGTGTACTACAGGGCTACCGCGTTGGATTTCCGTTACAACGAATCAGAGATGTCGGAGATTCTCATCGTCAAGCGCCCGGATAAGGTTGCACCCGTAGCGCCCATCATCACGGACGTCGAAGTAACCGATTCCTCTGTAACTGTCATCTTTCAACCGAGCACGAGCGATGATGTCTCTCATCATCTTCTCTATAAAAAAGAAGCAAGTTCGGAAGCGTGGATGAAGCCGACCGTCCTTCGCGCGATGGATGGCCAAGCAATGGATGTGAGTGTTCGAAAAAATGTTCTGTATGAATACGCCGTTCAGGCAGTGGACAGTGCAGACAATGCATCGGAACTCTCTGTAAGCGTTCAGGCGCGTTCGTACGATACCGGCGTGCGTCCCGGTGTCACCGCTTTGACAGCCGTATATGATTCGACGAAGAAACAGGTCGTTCTCTCCTGGACTCCGCCGATGATACAGGAGGAGTTTCGCTATGAGATATATCGAAGCACTCGTGGCTCTGGTATGAAACGATACGGCGTATCGGATGGAGTCGGACAACAATTCATCGATACGCAACTCCGCGGCTCCGACAGCTTCGAATACGCCGTCAAGGTTGTGACGAAAAGCGGTGCGGAGTCGAAGATGAGTGAAAGGGTAATGGTGACAATTCGATAAGAAAGCGCGAGGAGCGCTACATATCTTTTCTATCGAAACGCCGCCGGGCAAAGCTATACGGAAAGACTCCCCACAGAATGAGCGTCGCGAGAGAGACGATGATTCCAAGGACGCTGCCAAAGAAATTCGAGAACACCGCGCCACTCAGACCTAACATTGCAGACGCTTCCGTTCCCATGATCACGGTCGTTCGGGCAATGACAATAGGATTGAAAAAGGTAATCGCAAGAATTACCGTTTCGATCGGATAGTCTGAAAACTGATACATGAGGTACAGGAGAATTCCATCGAACAGAAAAGCGAAGAAGACGAACAGCATGAGCACGATACCCATCGCCCGCGCCTTGTCGTTCGTCATCGAACAGACGAAAAGCGCTATTGCAGTGCAGATGACGATCAACAAACCGCCGCAAAGCAAGAATACCGTGCTTTCATCTGTGGGGTAATGGACAAGCAATGGGAAACCGACCCCGGCAAGAAATCCGAACAAGAATGAAATCGATAAGCCCGAAAACAAACCATTGATGATCGTTTTTCGCTCGACCGGCTGAACCATCAGTAACGAAATGAATTCCAGCGAGTGATAGTAATAGATCGTCGAAAAGACAAGCGTGAGAAGCGGTATGGCGAGGAGATTGATTTGCAGAAGGATGAGTACTGCTTTCTCCGGCTGGCTCTCGACGAGAAAAACACCCCATCCGGCAAGCATCATCACGATGATGTATCCCACGATGGCATAGCTTTTTAGCAAGTCGCGAAGGATGTAGTTCGTAATCTTAAACGCCGTCTTCATGGCGCTCGATCAACGTGACGATGATTTTATTGAGTTGAGTTTCCTGCGTCTCTTCACGGAGATTGCTCATGCTGTCATGAAATAGTACCTCGCCGTCCATGAGATAGACGACGTGATTGACCATGTCATTCAACTCATTGAGAATGTGTGATGAAATGAGTGCGAGTCTTCCCTCATGCATGCACTGTATGATCTTCGATTTCAATTGCTCGTTGGAAACCGGATCAAGAGCGGCTGTCGGTTCGTCGAGAATGAGAATCTTGGGACGGAAAAGAAATGCAAGAGCAGCGCTTACCTTTTGCCTCATCCCACCCGAAAGCGTCCCCAAAGGTTTTCTTGATAGCGCATCGATATGAAATGCTGTATAAAGATCCGAATCATAGCGTTCACGCGGACACTCTGCGCGCAGGTTTTTCATCATACCGAATAGCTGTGCAACAGTCATGTTATCGGGGAATCTGTTGATCTGCGGCATATATCCGACGTTCGTTCGATACTGATAATCTTGTGCAACGTTTATTCCGTTCACGAATATCGAACCCTCGTCTGAATTAGTTAGACCAAGAATTGCTTTGATAAGCGTCGTCTTTCCCGACCCATTCGGACCTACAAGAGCTACGCTTTGCCCGGAATGGAACTTCAGGGAAACACCATTGAGGACCTTCAGTCGTCCGAACGATTTACTGACGTGTTGAATAGTGATCATCTTTATGCGGTTTCATTCTCGGACGCTCATCGATCAATTGTTCAGGTATCAGCGTCGGGAACATGCGTTCAACGAGAGTGAGCAGGTCGGCAAGCAGACTGTGCATCAATATCGTCGCCGAAGGAACCTGATCCGTGATCTTCGCCATAACGTTGACCGGCCGATATGGCGTATCTCCAAATCCGTCCCGGTTCAAATCGTAACCGTTATACTGGCTCCAGTAATTCTCACGGTATCTGTTTCTGTTATGTCGTGTATTCGTCACTACCTCGAAAGTATTGCTGAGAAAAGTATTTCCGGCGATAAGATTGTCCATGCAGTTCCCCTTTATATCCATTGCAGTCCCGTTTTCGGAATAGCGATTGTGTCGAATCGTTAGTCGGTTGGCACCCTCTGCAAGTATGCCGGTAGTGTTGTGATGGAATGTGTTACCGAAAATCTCCCCGTCACTGATTTCTTTCAGAAGCAAGCCGTATGTCGCCTGCCCCCAGTTGTCGGCAAACGTATTTCGCTTCATCACGATGTTACGCGAAAACATCACCGCGACTCCGGTGCCGTTGTTTCGGAACTCATTTGCGATGTATCGATCGTTATTCGAAAACATGAAATGCAGTCCGTACCGAAGATTATTTCTCGCTGCATTGGATTCGATGGAACTGCTATCGACAAATTCCAGATAGATGCCATCCCGATGGCCAATCACTTCGTTGCGTGAAATCGTAATCGCTTTCGACTTCCAGAGATGTATGCCGTTTCCGGCGGAAGCTTCATTCGTCGCAGTGCCGGTAATGTGATTATTGCTGATAACGACGTTCGTCGCGTTCTCCAGATATATTCCAAAGAAGCAGTTTGTGATTCTATTATGGGTGATCGCTATGTTTCGGCTGCTAAGAACCTTTATCGCAGCATACTCATGAAGATAGCTCATACCGACATTCGCAAGGACGCAGCCTTCGATTCGCACCCTATTGGCAGCTATGACGAATATCTCGGCTGGAGTGTCCTTCGCATCGATTGTCGGAGAGTTCAACCCTCGGATCGTTATCGGCTTGCCAATAACAATCGAGTGTTCTTCATAAACACCCGGATAGACCAGTACGGTATCGTAAGGCATTGAAGCCACAACTGCAGTGCGAATGGTTTCATACTGCTTAGTCTTCCCGACCGATCGAGTCGCTCCTTCTATTACAATACTTGGATACAAAAGAAACAAACCCAACAAAAGGGAATGAAATCGAAGTCTCGATACGACGAATACAGGAAAACGTACTCGATCTATTAACATCGAACCTGAATGACGTTCACTGGGCACGTAGTCGATCTTGTACTTGCTCCCACGAAAGCGTCATCGTACTGGTGTCGGTTTCAATCTTGTTCTTATCAACGAATCCCGCAAGGTTCGCACCCATCGGGCTTCGGTAGCGAGGCGAAACGGCAAAGAAAAGAATATTGACCGGATGAAGCACCTCAGGCTCATCGTATGCAATTGCGAGTAGCGTAGAATATTCGGGTGCACCCTCCTCAATGTGATTGATGAGGCATTCGATCGCATCATATTTCAGGATGCGTCCCTTCTGCGTTATCATTTCAGCGCCATATTGCGGATTCGAGATGATCATCTTGCAATACACACACTGGTCGGTTCCGAACGTTATAGGCTCGGGTTGCCTGCTGCATCCTTGAATGGCAATGAATAGAGAGCACATTAAAAAAACCACGATGGTTCTCATCGTGCATACCGAACAGTATTTTCAGTGAGTGGCGACTTCCACTTCCACGCGGCAAGGAAAGCCAGCATGATGGAAAGGACGAGAAGGATTGTTCCATAATGCGGATAGGAAGTGACATAGAAATTGAGCAAGTCTTTCTCGCCGAAAAGCGGCGGCATGTATGTCATGCCGGGAAGCTTGATCGGTGCAGAAGGATCGAGGTTGTGCCCATAATCGTACATCCAAAGGTAGAAGTCATATATTCCGAGTATGCCAAGACATGCCATGACGATACCCCACGTGAGAAATACCCAGCGTCTTTGAAAGAGAATCGCTCCAACACCGAAAACAAGCATTCCAGCGATGATGTATGGGAAATACTTCAATTCCGGAATGGAATCCGGTTCGATATACTTCATTCCGACATAGTGATTGAGAATGTTAATGTTTTGGATGATATCACCGCTCTCGGAGTCTCCCGAGATCTGGTTTATCCAGATATCCATTCTCAATCCACCGGGAAATTGCGGCGCGTCCAACGTAATGCGCCAGAGCGGAAAGAAATAGACTCCCACGAGCAAAATCAATCCGACGGTCATGACGAACCGCCGTCGTTTGTAAAGAGACATATCGTAAATACCTTTCTGAAGATCCAAGCAGAGGCGATGTGTGCAAGGACACCCCGAACATCGGGATGCCCTTGACACACGCTTCGAGAGTCTATTTCTTTTTCAGCAGATCTCTTAGGGTCTCCTCACTTTGGTTTTCGTTATTCAAGCCCCAGGAGAGCTTGACGTTCGATGCGGCCGGTGAAACACGGGCATAACCGGACATTTCCTGATGCAGTGCCGAACAAAAGTCCGTGCAGTAGAATGCGAACACGCCCTGTCTTTTCGGTTCCCATTTCAACGTTCGCGTCTGGCCGGGCATGATGAGAATTTCGGCGTTCGTTGCACCCTGCACTGCGAAACCGTGCGGGACATCCCAATCCTGTTCAAGATTCGTGACATGGAAATACACGACATCACCAACCTTTATGCCTTCGATGTTGTCGGGCGCAAGATGGCTTCTGATTGCAGTCATATAGACATGCACTTCATTGCCTTTGCGCTCGATGCGGGCTTTCCCTTCGCCTTTTGCGGCATAGGGATGTTCGTTGTCTTCAATGCGATAGAACTTCTTGGAATTCGCCTGGAGCTTCGTTGCGATGATCGACTGTGCGTAGTGCGGCTCTCCTTTCGTCGGGAAGTCCAGCAACAGTTTCATCTTGTCTCCGCTTATGTCGAAGAGTTGCGCGCTTTGACACAACTCCGGCCCAGTGGGCAGATAGCGATCCTTCGTGATTTTGTTCATCGCGACAAGGTATTTGCCCCACGGCTTCTTCGTCTCGCCGCCGGGAATGACAAGGTGCCCCGGTGAGTAATACGTCGGTTGACGGTCGAGGATTTCTCTCGTCTTCACGTCCCACTTCACGACCTCGGAGGAAATGAAGAATGTCGTATAGGCATTTCCCTGTCCATCGAATTCCGTATGGAGCGGACCAAGGCCTGGCTTTTGCAGGATACCATCCACGCCGGATTCATAATTGATGATAGGAATGCCATCGATGTCTCCGGTGAAGTCTTTGTTCTCGATCGCTTTCATCAGCTTGTCGAACGAGAAAATGGACATGTCCGCTGAGAGCTTTCCGTTGCCGACGATATACTCGCCGGTGGGATCGACGTCACAGCCGTGTGGAGATTTTGGAACGGGAATGAAGTACACCATATCTGGGCAATCCTTCGGCTTGAGAATTTTCGTGCTCTTCATTTCGCGCGAATTCGCGATACTCGTTTTCTCATCGACAATGTTATGCATGAAGGATACTGTGCGGGTTTCCGCTTTGCCCTGCTTCAAATACTCTTCTGCTTTTTTCCAATTGACGATCGCGAGCAAGTCTTTATCCTTTTGCGAGGCGTTGACTTCGAGAAGCGTGTACGCCTGCTCCGTGTTGTATGTCGTCAGAAAACTCCATCCATGGGATTTCCCTTTCCCGTTTCGAGCAAGGTCGTAGTTGAATCCCGGCATCTCGATCTGGAACTCCAGATTCATGTGACCTTTCTTTGGATCGACCGATACATAATTGATCAGTCCTTTGAAATTTTCCTTGTATGTCGTAATCGGGACATCCCGCTGCGGAACAGGGACGCTGAAGCGGGTCCCGGAAACGAGATACTCGGAATTTTCTGTAATGAATGGCGCGCAGTGCAATCCCGCTACCTCCGGAATCTCGATGATCTCGACTGTCTCAAAGGTCGTCAGATCGATGCGAGCGATGCGCGGCGTGTTGTTGCCGTTGACAAAAAGCCAACGACCATCGAACTCACCGTCGGTTTGCGAAAGTTCGATATGATGGGAATCGTCCCATGGGACGAAACCAAACGATGTATTGAGCAGGGCTTTCGTTTCTTCGCTGTACCCATACCCGTTCTCCGGGCATTGTGAGAAGACCGGTATTTCCTTAAGCAAACGGCCAGATGGGAGGCCGTATGCGGTAATCTGTCCGCTGAAACCGCCGGACATGAAGCAATAGAATTCATCGTACTCGCCGGGCGCAACGTACGCCCGTTGCGCTGCATCGCCTTCGACAACGGCTTTCGAATCACGCTGGGAGCAGGATGGAATGAGTATCGCGGAAAGGGCGACGGCAACGAACAGCAAATTCGTGCGGCTTTTATTCATGGTGTTTCTCCTCAGATTGTTTGGTGGATAATCAGTTCTGTGTAACGGCTTTGTCTTTCTTCCCGACTTGTTCCGTATCGTTCAATCTCATGAACTCGAGAATATCGCGAGCATCTCCAATGGATACGCCTTGATTCGGCATACGGGTGAGACACTCTTCGAGAAGTTTCTGTGCCGCAGGATCTTGTTCAAGCATGACGTCGACGTTCGTGATCATATTCATGATCCACTCGGGACGACGCCGATTCGTTACGCCGGCCCATCCGGGGCCAACAACCCGTTGGTCGGTGAGTTTATGGCAAGCGGCGCACTTCATTTCGTAGATCGCACGTCCGCTTTTAATCATCACTTCGTCTATTGGATCGGTGAGCGTCACATTCTTGACTTCTCCGATACCTTTCATCGGAGCGGCTTTTATTTCGCCGGAACCTGTGTTTTGGTCTGCGGGCTTTTGCTCTCCGCCTCCGCAGGAGCAAAGGATGAGGAGGAGCAGTGTTGAAAAAAATGAGATCGATCTGTTCATAGAATTCCTTACATGGTGGTGAGTGATGGATGTGATTGCGAAAAGTCTTGAGAATAACTCCCGGGTCTTGTCGTGAATCCGGAAAGAATGATGAGAATCGAAACGGGAAGCAGAGCTGTTGCGCTAAAGAGTATCTCGTAATACCACTTCACGAAGCCCCATTCAAGCCAGAGGAGCGTTCCTTGTCCGAAGAGAATAACCTCCGTCAACACGAATGACGAGAGAAGGAGGTACCACCCGGCTTGTGATCGCTTGTTGATGGGAAAGATGCCCGCCTTCAGGAGTATTCCAGCACCGGTGAGCGAGATTGAGCCAAGCATGATGAGGTGGATGAATCCGATCACGTAGTTGTGGATCGTGTACGAGATTGTCGCAACGATGGGTAATGCAACCGCTAACTGCGTCAACACCTTGATGATGAAACAGGCAAGTCCAAGTTGCAGGAAGCGGTCGGTCCACACAGCTTTTTTAATCATGGGATGGTACGCTTTCATCAACGGGATCACGAGAAGGTAGAACGCGACGACCTGAAGAAGCACACCGAGTGAGTTCAAATAGAAGAGGACAGAAACGGGAGTGCTCCAAGTAATACTCAATGCGTAGGTGAAGATCAGGGATACGTGGAGCAGGCGAAATCCATGATTCGGCAAAGGGACATCTATTCCCTTACGATGGAGGAAGAAGGTCATCATTCCAAGGATCGCGTAGGTAAACCATCCATTGAACTGGAAGTGGAGGAAAAACTGAATGCTTGCGTAGTACAAAGGATGCAGTTTTCCCAGATAGATCTTCACCGGTCCGGCAGCCCAGACGCCGAGTGTCGAGATCAGCAACCAGTACACGCCCCAACGAATGAATCGTATCGCGTTCGTTTGTTCGCATCGCCGCAGGTCCTTGAGGATGTACATCGCGAAGCCATACACTGCGAGCAGATGCAAAGAAGAGAACACGATGCTGAAAGCTCCATAACCCTGAATGAGGAAACTTCCCGCCAATCCCGCACCGACGGCAACGTTTACCACGAACAGAATCCGATACTGCCTTCTATGCGGACTTTGCGGGACGATAAGAAAGAGAATCCCTCCGCTCACAAGCATGAATGCCCAACTGAGAAGCGCCGTATGCGAATGTGCATGAAGAAGATGCTTGTATTCGAGAAAGGGGATCGGCTCGATGAAGAAGTAGCGCATCAGCGTGCCGAATAATGCCGCGACAAAAAAGAAAATCAGCGCTGCGAGCATCCAGGAACGGATGAAAACGCCGGAAAAGACTTCAGTCGATGGTTGGGGATGTTCGGAATCAATGGTTCTATTCATGTCAATCCGTTCGGACTCGGACCTTGGGCACTCTTTTTTTTCATCGACCAAAACGTCGGGGTATGATCAAATCACGTTGAGCTATGTTCACTCTTTCAAATCGAGTGGGTCAATATCGTAATAGACAGCAGCGAATGATGAGGCAACCGATTGCGGTTCCCGATACATCCTTGCGATGGAATTCAACCCAAGCTTTCCACCTCGCTCGGTGGTGCCATTTGTACGGAAGTCTTTCACGATGATCCTTAGAGTCGTGCAGTGCTGTGATGCAAGGCACAGACTCAATCGGCTTAAAGATAAGGGTTCGAGAGAATAAATCTCACTCGTGCGAGAGGTTGACAAATACTACCGATATCAGTGCGCATATTGATTCGTCGAACCCTTGCGCGTTTTCTTTCTCGTTTCTATGCTGACATCCTTCATGAGCCTCCCTACCGGATAGACATTCATTTTCTGATCGTAATACGGCGAACGTTGATAGAAAAACGAAAGCCGCGCGCGCGCGTTCGCTGCAAACACGCTGTCCTCCGCTATCCTTGCTTCGTACTCTGCTTTGAGTTTCAAATCGGACGCCATCATTTGGGCAGCGATTTCCTCCATGACGTATCCTTCGAAATATTCCTTTTGCTCGAAAATTGAATCGAAGAAGCCCCACGAGACAAACGAATCGGGAGCGTCCGGTTCAAGAAGATGAATGGCCACTTTCGCTGCCGTTTGATTCAACCGAACGACATACGTCCCGGCTGGATAGGTGATTGATTCGATGCGAGTGGTATGCTTGACGCTCTCCAATGTGTGATGATTTTCGAAAGGCGCCGATCTCCATTTTGCCTGCGAGAAAACGTAGGTTTCCACTTCAACCTCGTGAGGTTTCGCAAGCGTTTCGAGCCTGATACCGTGAGCTTGAAGCACCTCGATCACGCGGTTCCATTCCTGCGGGATGAAGTACATACGTGGAGGTGTGATGGAAAGCGAAGGTTTCACGTCATCGAAGAAAGGAATCGACACTCTTTCAGGCTTTGTCCGATCCCTGGCGTGGTATTCCCTTCCCGTCACGACACTTCTTTTCGTTATCGCTTCGTACCCGAGAAACTCACGCATCGTCGCTTTATCGCTACCCTGAAATTGAATCGGGTATTGCACCGGATTCGACGACGAGAAGAATCGCACTGTCTCTGCATCCGCTTGTTTCACGGCTTCGACGAGCGCGAGTGGATTTTTCCCAATGAATGAAAGGACTTCAACGAGCAAACGATACGTTGCCGTAACCCGGTCTCGATAGGATTTGAGCATATGTGTTTCAACGAGTAAAGCTGCTCTGTTTCGAACGGCGGCATAGCCGGTACTGAAGCGCGGCGGCGCAGCATAGCTCAGCAGTCCCTTCGAAAGATCACTGTCCTCTCTCGGGAAGACGTACGGAAACACCGGATCATTCTGCGAAGCCATTCCGGCAGTGAAGCTCTGTACCAACTCCTTCTGCCACGACACAACCGACGGAGCTGCGTTCCCATACATCTCCATCGCATAGGTCAGATTGTACTGGAAGTCGATGCCGTTCGTCACATGGCAATCGATGAGCAATTCAGGGAGCCACTCGTTGAACACGCTTAGCCACGCGCGCATTTCCGGCGCGTCAGCCTTCAGATAATCACGATTGAGGTTGTAATTCTGCGCGGTCGTACGCCAGCCCATTTCTTCAGGCCCGTTCTGATTTATGCGGTTGAACTTACTCTGTCGCTCGTGTCCGTCCAGATTGAAGATGGGCATGAAAAGAACAATCGCGTTGTCGGCGAGATAGCTGAGTGATTTCGTTATGGCGATCTCACGGATCAGCATGAGGCTTGCGTCTTTTCCATCGATCTCGCCGGCGTGTATGCCGCTTTGAATCAACACGACGGGCTTGCCGGAGCTTCTTGCTTTCGCAGGTGTGAACGCTCTGTCCTTACTGAGAATAACCAACGGCAAGTCCCGTCCCTGAGGCGTTTTGCCGAACGAGGTCAGTTGCACCCAGGGTGACGCTCGATCGAGTCGTTTGAGATACTCATGCGTTTCGGAGTAGCGCGGGCTTCTCGTGAAGCCGGACTTCTCGTAGTCCGTCCGCCAGTCTTGCTGTGCGATGGAGCTCGTGACGAAAAGAAAGAATGGAGCGATGAAGATACCTAATCGCATACGACCTCCACGAACCGTCCTCACATCGGTTTTCCTGTTGTGAACGTCACGTCTTCCGGAGGCAGGAAGAGTTCAGGTTCAAGCGAAATGTCCGTTTCAATTTTGGTTGCCGTCATCGTCATCCTGAGTTTGCCCATCGTCATTTCCGATTTCATGACAATCCCCTTCCAGAGTGAGACGCGCATCGTACCTATCATGTCGTAAACCTCACAGGTTTTTCCTAAGATCACTTCCGTACCCTGCCGTATCGCACCCATTTGCGTTAGCAGAACAGCGTTAATGTTCTCCTTCTGCTCGGCTGTAAGCGACTTCGTGAGCGTCTTGATTTCTTCAAGATCCCACGCGGAGGACGTACCTTTCTTCTTCGACATGTCGATGGAGTATTGAATCGTGTCATTGCGCAGCGTCAACGTGTTGATGGTGTTCGTTCGCTCGCCCGCTTTGACGGAGAAGTTGTCTTCCTCTCGCTGGTACATACCGTAGTTCCCGATGTACTGCTTTTTGTAACCGCTTGCGTCGTCGGAGTATTCGTATTCGATCATAGCGGATTTTTCGCCATAGAATTTTATCTCCGGTGGCGTGTCTTTCAATGGAGGAGGGCTTTTCTCACAACCGGAGAATACGGTGAATGCGATTGCGAAGAAAAGGAGAGCGATTGATGGATTCACGGGAAACTCGGGATTGCTGAGAGATGTGGTGGGTGGGCAGTGAGGGATTCGAACCCCCGACCTTCTGGGTGTAAACCAGACGCTCTGAACCGGCTGAGCTAACTGCCCATCGTAAGACAGGCTTGAGCAAGCTACTATGATCGAAATGAATGGACAAATGAATAGAGCAGACGAAGCATTCTGCACTATTAAAGAAATCCGACGGCTTTGATTGGAAGGACTTCTTCACCCATTTTGCCGGAGAAGGAAGAAAGAGTTCAGAGATGATTCGCCTGACATATGTCTTTACGAAGCCTGAGGATGGAGAAGCGTTCGACTCGTTCCTTCATGGAGCCTTTCTCCCGCTGGTCAGGGACCTCCCCCATGTGATTCGAATCGAAATCGGAAAGCCCTTGCAGCAGCTTGGCGGAACACGGACGATTCACATGATGCTCGAGATATTCTTTGAGGATGAAGATGCGATGAACCGTGCTCATGCTTCCGCTGAGGGCAAGCGGATATCCCGTTTATTGATGAGTAACCAGCAAGACAATCTTGATCTGATCGTGTGCAAGTTGGAGATCCTCTGGCAATGAAATTCAGCGAACATTCACATATTTCCGTGGAAGTTTGATTAACCACTCTGATGTCCATGCGCGTCCATACTCTCGTCATTGCAACAAGAAATCCACACAAGGTTGAAGAGTTCAAATCGTTGTTCAAGGGAGCGGATCTGACATTGAAGGACCTCCGCGATTTTCCCGGTTGTCCCGATGTCGAGGAGGACGGTGAGACGCTCGAAGAGAATGCGCTGAAGAAAGCCCGCTCCGCTTTTGCATGTACAGGCTTGCCTTCCATTTCGGACGACACCGGACTCGAAGTCCATTACCTTCTCGGAGAACCGGGCGTACGCTCTGCTCGATATGCCGGAGAGAATGCGACCTACGATGATAACGTCCGGAAGCTGCTGAGACGGTTGACGCAAGTGCCGGCAAGAAAAAGGCAGGCACGGTTCAGGACAGCGTTATCGTTCGTATGGAACGGACCTGAAAGCGTGTTCGAAGGCCGTATCGATGGAGTGATTACGTTGGCTCCATCCGGTGAGAATGGATTCGGATACGATCCGATTTTCAAACCGACAGGATGCGAAAAGACACTTGCCGAACTTGAGCTTGAAGAAAAAAATGTGATCAGTCATCGGGCAAAGGCAGTTCAGGCATTGCTCGAATACCTCTCATCATAGGATCCCCATGCATCACTTCACTGTAGCGTTGCTTCTTTCCATCCCGTTTCTCATCATCTCGTGCGACGATTCGACAACGGTTGTTACTTCTAACGCACAACCGCTCTATGCCGACCAACAGTTTTACCCGATGGAGGAAGGGACGTTCTGGCGTTATCGCATCGATACGACCGGTGTGACCGGTCCAACGGTACGTGATGTTGGCCGTGTCACATCAAGGATCATGGGTCGGATCACTTTCGATTCACTCGTGTACTCGGTTCAGACAAACGAGACCGTGATGGGGATTTCTTCCACGATCGATACAGTCTTCGTGAGGAAGGATGATCAGGGGGTGTTTTTCTCCAGTCCTACTCTTCGATCGTTTTCACTCTTTCCGGGACTTCCCGGATTCAGCGGCTTTCCGAAAGAATACCTGATCCTCCCGAAGGATCCTTCCGCAAGGCCGAATTGGGTGCTGATCAATTTCGAATTCAATCAAATACCTTTCTTCCCGATCTACTTCCGTGTAACGGCAAGCTACCTCGGACGTGAAACGATACAAACGGATTTCAGAACATTTAAGAACTGTGCCCGCGTGAAAATCGATATCGATGCTCGTTTACCCAATCCGGCAAATCCACAGGATATCTTCAATCCATTGATCATCAGGGAAAACGCGAGCTTCTGGTTTGCCCAGCCTCTTGGCTTGGTGGTCGGCGATGGGAATGAGGCAATCTTTACACTTCTCAATGGACGCATTCCCACAGGCATTCTGCAAAGGCGTATTCACCAGGAAGTCATCGGTCTGGAAATCGTTCAGCCGCCTGATACCTGTGTCGTGAAATAACAATCCTCGTTGGTGATTGTTCAAGCCGGGAGACAGGGTATTCCTTCTTTTCCTCTCGCCAAACCCAAATTCGGTCTCCGTGAAAATCAACGTTTTTCATTGATTCCAAGGGACGTCGAGTGAAGAACCCCTGACTTACCTTGTTTTTCGGCCTCGTTGGTGATAATTTCATGGCTTGAGTGGCTTGTAAAACTAATCCTAACTCTTATCCTATGACTTACTCGGGTTTTCAAAGCACAACGATGAAACATGCAATCCTTCTCTCCATCCTCACCCTCGTTCTCGTATTTGGAGGATGCAGTTCTTCGGAAAACGTGGTCGCAAAGATCGGCCCATACAAACTCACAATCGGTGAGTACGAGCGACAATACATAAGGAACAATGGCGGCATCGCGGCCGCCCAGAGATCGACATTGCAGGAGCGAAAGGATTTCCTCAACCTTCTGGTCAAGTACCGACTCAAGGTTCTTGAAGCGAAGGAACGGGGATATGACAAAGACCCTGAAATCCTGAAAGAACTGAATGAGTATCGAAACAGTCTCGCCATACCGTATCTCACCGAACGGGCGCTCATCGATCCGAAGATCGAAACACTTTACAACCGTCGCAAGGATGAGGTGCGTGCCGCACACATTCTCATTCGAACTATGCCCGATTCTACGGGTCTTGTGGATACCACCGCTGCACTGAACAAGGCTATGAAGGTAACGGCGCTCGCGAAAGCAGGGGCAAGTTTCGATTCACTCGCTCGAGCTGAATCCGAAGATCCGGGTTCAGCACAAAACGGAGGCGACCTGATGTATTTCACCGCAGGCATGACCGCACCGGTATTCGATGAGGCAATCTACTCTTTGAAGAAAGGTGAAATCACAGCGAAGCCCGTGCAAACGATGTTCGGTTTTCACGTGATCAAGGTTATCGATCGGCGTCCAACGCGCGGTGAGATTCGATGTGCTCACATTCTCACTCGTATCCCTGCCGAGAATCCTCAGGACACCGCAGCCAGCTACGCCAAAATCATTGCGATCAAAGACTCCATCAATAAGGGGCATGACTTTGCCGCATTGGCGATGCGGAATTCCGAAGATCCACAGTCAGGAGCGAAGGGAGGCGATCTCGATTGGGTAACCCGCAGACGATTCGTTCCGGAGTTCGACCTCGTCGCTTTCGAGTTGAAAGTCGGGGAAGTCTCAGACATCGTTCGCACACCGTTCGGTTATCACATTATCAAGCTGCTCGACGAGCGCCCGCAGAAACCTTTCGAAGAATCCCGACAAGAGTTGAAAGATCTTTATCGTCGCTATGGCTACGAAGAAGACAACGCCGCCTTCGTTGAATCCATTTTGCGAAAACAAGGAGTCAACGTAATCCAATCGACTATCGATCAAATCATTCCACACGTTGACACCGTTTCCACGACAGCAGTCGCAGGATGGTATAACAACGTTCCAGAGACGGTACGAAGTCTCCCGTTCGTGACTGTCGCGAAGAAATCCATCAGCGTCATGGATGCCATCACAACGATCGAGAGAAACAAAGACCTGCAGGGGAAGCCGCTCAACCCTCGTTCACTCCATGAAGTCGCTCTGGCTATCGGTCAGAAAGAAGCGCTCGAGCAGGAAACGGCTGATCTTGAAACACGCTATCCGGAGTTTGCCGAACTGATGCAGGAATACAAGGAAGGAGTCCTGCTCTTCCGAACCGAACAGGATGCGGTGTGGAACCGCGTTGCCATCAAAGAGGAAGCTCTCCGTGCATATTGGGAAGAGCATAAGCCGGAATACCGATGGCCGGACAGAGTGCGCTTCCGGGAAATTTTCGTTGCGAACGACAGCATCGCAAACGTTCTTCGCGACAGCCTCAATACCGGTGTCGATTTCGGCGAGTTGGCTGCACGACATACGCAGCGCGTCGGATACAAAGAGAAACAGGGCGACTGGGGCTTGCAAACGGAAAGCGCCAACGAACTCTCGAAGAAAGCGATGACGATGGAAGTCGGCTGGGTTGAAGGCCCGATGAAATTCCAATACGGCTACTCCATCATAAAAGTGGATGAGAAGCAGAAGGCGCGTGAAAAGACGTTCGAAGAAGCCCAATCAGAAGTCAGCAGCAAATTTCAGGAGATCGAATCGAAACGTCTCGAGCGCGAATGGATTGAATCGCTGATGAAGAAATATGGCGTTGAAGTGAAAGAGGAGCTTTTAACTTCGGCCTTCGGCACCGGTTCTACTCACGAAGCCTCACATCGCCATTGATGATTATGCGTTCAGTCGGGATTGCCGGATGGATCGGCGCGATCCTCCTCGTTGCACTTATCGGATGTTCGTCACAGAAGAACACACTCGCGGTCATCGGCAGCGATTCGCTCGCTGTTCCGGAGTTCGAGGAAATGTATCTTCGCACACGCGTCGATTCACCAAGCTCTGAACAGCAGAAACGGGAGTTCCTCGATTTGCTCGTGGACTTCAAGGTCAAGCGCAAAGAAGCGCACGAGCGAGGCTTTGACTCCGATCCGGCGTTGCGCAAGGAAATCCGGAATTACAGAGACCAACTCGCGTTCAGCTATCTCTTCGATAAGGAATTGATCGAACCGGGTGCATGGCAACTCTATGAAAGGAGAAAAGAGGAAGTCCGATGCTCTCATATCATCGTGAAGTGGGAAAGAGATGTATTCGAGCAGCGCGACACCCTCGCGACGTTGAAGAAAGCATTGAGGATTCTCGATACCGTTCGGAACAGCCCGTTGCCTTTCGACTCACTCGTCATGCATTTCAGCGATGAAACGACGAAGGAAGAGACGCGCGGAGATATCGGTTGGGTTCTTGCGGGAACGACGCTTCCGATGCTCGACGATATGCTTTTTTCGATGAAGCCGGGTGAGGTCCATCCGCAGCCTCTGCGCTCGCCATACGGATATCACATCATCAAATTTACCGGCAGAAAAAGCTCACGGACTCGGGTTCACGCAAGCCAGATTCTCTATCGGCTGAATATCGACGATCCGAGCGATACAGCCGCTGCCTACGCACACCTCTCGCTCATACTCGATTCACTCAAGCGCGGACTTGCGACATTCGAACAATTGGCGATGCGTAATTCTCAGGATCCGGTCTCGGGAGCGAAGGGCGGCGAATTAGGTTGGGTCGATCGCGGAACATACCTCGAACCGCGGTTCGAGGAAGCGTTGTTCAACCTCAAAGTCGGGGAAACATCTCCCGTCGTTCGGTCCGCTTTCGGGATGCACATCATCCGTCTCAACGAAGGCGCGGAACACAA
The DNA here is from genome assembly GCA_964448285.1 of uncultured Chromatiales bacterium. GTDB lineage: Bacteria > Bacteroidota > Ignavibacteria > SZUA-365 > SZUA-365 > CAYUWG01. Next base: position 23,760 of record CAYUWG010000022.1, on the reverse strand, counting down.
ACCGTTCGAAGACAGCAAAGAACATCTCAAGCAAGTCTATCAGAAAGAACGTTTCTGGATTGACTATCGCAATCTCACGAAAGCGCTCCGAGAGAAGAACGAGTTCACGATCAGTTCTGACGTCGTGCGTATGATCGCTTCGAAGTTCGATTCGTCCGTGACAACTTCGACACCGAACTGGGACCTGAAGTTGACGGATAGAGAGAAGGACGCCTTTTTGTTTCGGCTGAACGGAAAGCCCTTTACCGTTCGACAAGCGATTCCCGAAATAAAGCAGAATCCCTCCGTGCAGATGAAGCGCTTCACGAAAGAAAACATCGATACGATCGCGATCAACATTGCGGATCAGCTTCTTCTTTTAGAGATGACCAAAGGATTTGAGGAGAAGTATCCGGAGTTCGCGCGACTGGTTCGCGAGTACGAAGAAAGTTCGATCATCGGGAGACTCGAAGAAGAAGATATCCTCTCGAAAGTTGAGTTGACCGAAGCGGAAGAGAGACAGTATTGGGAGCAGCACCGCGAGGAGTTCCGTTTCCCTGACCGTGTGAGTTTTTCAGAAATCTACGTTTACGGAAGAACTCAAGCGCAAGCGCTTATCGATAGCTTGAAAGCAGGTGCGGATTTCAACGATCTGGCAAGCCGCAACACGCGAAGACCGGGATACTTCGAAAAAGGCGGTGCCTGGGGATTCCTCCCAATTGATAAGAACGAGCTCTCACGCGCAGCGAACGAAATGCAGATCGGACAAATTTCAGAGATCATTGCACACGATATCGGATTCTCGATTCTCAAGCTGGACGGTAGAGATACGGCCAGGGTGAAAACGTTCGAGGAAGCGCGCATGGAAGTGATTGGCAGAGCGAAGCAGGAGAAGATCAAAAGTGAAACGAAGAATTGGATTGGGCGCTTGCGGGAAAAGCACCGTGTCGTCACGTTCCCCGAGAATCTCAGGAACGCATTCACAAAACCCATCTCCACGGCAACCGTTTCGGGCAAGTGATTTCGCCTTGTCCGGTATGAACGAACCGGGATATAATGCTTCCCGATTGAAACCATGAGAATCATGAAAATTCTAACTGTCCTCCTCCTCTTCCCTGTTGTCATTCCGTTCGGAACGATTCACGCACAAGTGGCAAAACATATCGATAAAATCGTTGCCGTTGTCGGCAATGAAATCATCACACTCTCCGAACTCGAGATTCAGATTTTGAGATTGGGAATGCGCAGTAAGATCGACAGCCAGGACCCTGCCTTGCGTCGTCGTGTTCTCGACGAACTGATCAACACGAAATTGATGCTTGCCCAGGCGGTGCTCGATAGCGTAGCTGTGTCGGAGGAAATGGTCACGGCTCAGGTGAATGAACAGATTAGAAACCTCGAGCAGACCTATGGCGGAACGTCGCAGTTGGAACAGACAGCAGGGATGACGGTCGCGCAATTGAAACGCGAGTACCGGGAGGACGTGCGGAAGAAGCTCATGATCGAATCGCTTCAGCGAGAGAAGTTCGGAACCGTTACGGTGACCAATCGCGAGGTCGAGGAATTCTTCCAGGCTTTTCGTGACAGCCTTCCGCAAATCCCGGAGCAGGTGCATCTTCGCATCATTGCGCAATACCCTCGCGTGACCGATGACCTGAAAGAAGCAACTCGCAAGAAAGCATTGGCGCTTCTCGACAGTCTCCGCGACGGAAGCGATTTCGCGGAGCTTGCACGCAGGCATTCGGACGACGTGGGTTCTGCACGCAACGGTGGTGACCTGGGATTAGCACGGCGCGGTGTGTTCGTGAAGGAATTCGAGGAGGCCGCATTCAATCTTCAACCGGGGGAACTCTCCGACGTGATCGAGACACAGTTTGGATTTCACATCATCAAGCTCAATGAAAAAAAGGGCGAAGCGATACGCACATCGCACATCCTGCTGCGCATTGAGAAGACAGCCGAGAGCGATGCCATCGTGATAGAGCGCTTGAAACACTTGCGGGAGCGTATTCTCGCGGGAGAGGTTTTTGCCGCTCTTGCACGCGAACACTCGGAAGATCCCCTGACGAAGCAGTTGGGAGGCGACATGCAGTTAGTCGAAGTCGCGCAGCTTTCCGCTGACTTGCGGTTGATCCAACAGAAACTCGCTGAAGGTGAAATATCACAGCCGGAGAAAATCACGATGGATCGCGACTATGCCATTGCAATCGTGAAGTTGGAGAAACGCATTCCCCCTCATGCACCGAATCTCAAAGACGACTATCAGCGCATCATGAATTTCGCGCGCATCTTCAAACAGAATGACCTCTACACCGAATGGCTTCAGAGCCTGCGAAAGAGTGTGTATTGGAACGTCCTTCTCTGAATCATCGCCAGACAGTAAACTTTCATCGCAGACAACGACGCCGTCGCAATTGAAATCCATCGCACCCAACGGTACCAGAATCGAATTCGAATCCTTTCGGCTTTCAAACGGACTTCATGTCATCCTCCACGAGAATCATGACCTTCCGATCGTCTCCGTCAATCTCTGGTATCATGTCGGTTCCAAGAATGAAGCGCCAGGCAAAACCGGATTCGCACATCTCTTCGAGCACATGATGTTTCAAGGCTCTGCGAACGTCGGACCGAACCAACACTTTCACTTCGTTCAGGAAGCAGGCGGTTCATTGAATGCATCGACTTCGTTCGACCGCACGAATTACTTCGAGACGCTCCCTTCGCACAGGCTTGAGCTGGGATTGTGGCTTGAATCGGATCGCATGTTGAGTCTGAACGTCACGGAAGAAACACTCGAACTGCAGCGCAGCGTGGTCATGGAAGAACGTCGTTCCCGTTACGACAATCAGCCGTACGGCACGCTCTACGAGGATTTGTTTCGCACGGCGTTTGCCGGGCAACCCTATCAGTGGCCGGTGATTGGAACGATGGAGGACATTCGGTCGATGACGCTGGAAGACGTTCGCGCATTTCATCGTCGGTTCTACCGTCCCTCGAATGCAAGTCTGTGCATCTCGGGTGATTTCGAGCGAAATGAAGCTGAGCGTTTGGTGAGATTGTATTTCGACGAGATTCCTGACTCGAACCATTCTATCGATCGACCATCTGCCGGTATTGGAGAGCAAACGCAGCAAGCCCGTGAAATCGTGTATGATGCGGTGCCGCTTCCGGCGATTGTCATCAGCATGCCCATTCCCGACATGAACCACCCGGACAGCATTCCTCTGGAGTTGCTTTCACTGGTACTCTCCTCAGGCGACAGCTCGCGTTTGTATCAGCGGTTGGTGTATCGTGATCGCGTTGCGAAAGGCGTGATCACATTCGCGTTCGCCCTGGAGCTGACGGGACTGTTCGTCTTTCGTTCGACGGCACAGAAGGAGAAGACTCCCGAAGAAATCGAAGAACGGTTTTGGGAAGAGATCCGAGCGGTACGAGAACGCGGAATCACACCTGCAGAGCTCGAGAAGGCGAAGAACCAGATCGAAGCCTCCTTCCTTCGCGACGTTTCGACCGTTCACTCGCGAGCCGACCTCCTGAACATGTATCATGTTCTGCACGGAGACATCGAGCGCATCAATCACGAATTGGATTTGATCCGCTCCGTCACGATAGAGGACGTGCATCGCGTAGCAAAGACCTACATGCATGAGAGAACATCGACGGTCCTGTATTGCCTTCCTAAGCGTGGTGAAGGAAACGACGCATGATGATGGACTCCGAATTCTTCACACTTGCGAACGGTTTGCGTGTCGTTCTGCATCGCAATTCCAGCAGTCCGATAGTCTGCATCAACGTCGCGTACCAGGTCGGCTCACGCGATGAAGCTCCGGGAAGGACCGGCTTCGCACATTTGTTCGAACACCTCATGTTCAGCGGCTCATTGAACGTACCACGAGGAATGTACGACCACCTCTGCGAAGCTGCCGGCGGATACAACAATGCTTACACGAACGAGGACAAAACCAATTACCACATCGTACTTCCCGCGCATCAGATGGAACTCGGGTTATGGTTGGAGTCGGATCGTCTTGCCGGGCTTGCATTGACGAACGAAAGCCTTGAAACGCAGCGTCAGGTCGTGACGGAGGAGAAGAAGCAGCGGGAAGTAAACCAACCTTACGGCTCCGTCGAACTGCGTATGAACGAGTGCCTTTTTCGGGGACATCCTTATGAGCATTCCGTGCTTGGTTCATTCGAAGATATCGTAACGGCGCGTATGGAAGACGTCGAGGATTTCCATCACACGTTCTATCATCCGGCGAATGCCGTCTTAACTCTTGCAGGTGACTTCGAAACGGATCAGGCGATGACGATGGTCGAAACGTACTTCGGAACGCTTCCCTCGCAACCACGGATCACCTCTTCGAAACACGAACTCCCTGCTTTCCAGACATCCGAACCTCTCAGGATTCACGACGACGTTCCGCTTCCCGCGGTCTTCGTTGGCTTTCGCGCTCCTTCCGAAGTGGAGAACGAGTTCTATGACCTGGACGTGTTAACGGAGATCCTTGGCTGCGGAGAGCGTTCACGATTACACCACGCGCTCGTGTACGAGAAACAGATTGCGAGTCAAGCGTCCGCGTATATCGATCCACGGCAGGAGTACAGCCCGTTCGTCATTTACGCGGTTGCAAATCCCGGGCACACCGCAGAAGAATTGCACGACGCGATCAACTCCGAACTTGGGAAGCTCTTTTCAAACGGGCTTCCATCCGATGAAGTGCAACGAGCGATCAACCACGTTGAAACGCGGTTTTACCAAACCATTGCGACGAACAGTGCGCGTGCGGACAAGCTGAGTCACTATGCACTGTTCTATGACGATCCCGCTCTTGCCAGCACGTTGCTTTCACGCTATGCACAGTGCGACGAAGGTACTGTTCTTCAGGCGGGTCATGCGTATCTTTCGGCGGATTCCGCGGCAACACTGTACTATCTGCCTTTCAATTGAGACTCCGAAACGACATGACGAAATCACACATTGACCGTTCCATACCACCACCCGCCGGGATACCGCGCGACGTGGCGTTTCCCGAGTACTATGAGGAAGTACTTCCGAACGGCCTGAAGCTTATCGTCTATGAAAAGCATGACCTCCCGCTCGTTTCCGTGAATGTCGTTACTCGCAGCGGCGCGATGTTCGATGGATCACTCCCCGGCCTCGCATCGATGACCGCGGAACTGTTGATCAAAGGAACGACCACGCGAAGTGCGGTTCAGATTGTAGAGGAAATCGAGTCCTTAGGCGGATCCATCGGTGCAAACGCCGGATGGGACAGCATGAGCGTCGGTGTCTCGATACTCAGCCGCTATCTCGATACCGCCATCGAAGTGCTCGCGGATGTCTTTCGTAATCCGACCTTCGCTGAAGAAGAGTGCGAGCGGGTGAGGGAACAGCACGTAGCGCACATACTCCAGCGGAACTCCGATCCGTCCTTCCAAGCGTTCCTTGCACTTCAACACGCGGTATATGACTCTCATCCCTATGGACAACCACTTGAAGGAACGGAGCAGACGATTTCCGAAATCACCCGCGAACGGTTGGCAGAATTTCATCGTCGGTCATGCACACCTGCAAACGCATTTCTCATTGCAGTCGGCGATGTGAAGCCGGATGACATTCACCGTCTCGCACTTAATCATTTCGGTGATCTTGAAAGAGGCGATGAGTGGCGTTCGAACGCGGCTCCGATATCTCCCGGCGAACGGAAGGTGCATGTCGTTCATCGACCGACTGCCGTGCAGTCATCGATCGCGGTCGGACACGCAGGCATCAGGCGTAACGTCGAAGATTACTATGCCGCATCGATGCTCAACACGATATTCGGTGGATACTTCGGTTCCCGTTTGAATCAGGTTTTACGCGAACAGAAAGGATTCACCTACGGCGCGCACTCGCGATTTGACGCCCGCTCGTTCGAAGGACCGTTTACCGCATCAGTGGACGTTCGTACCGACGTCACTGCCGAGACAATTCGGATTATCCTGGATGAGATGGAGCGAATCAGGTCGGAGCGCGTGGGAGAAGAAGAGCTACGGGTGGCGAAGAACTACATCGCGGGAAACTTCCCCATGCAGATCGAAACGGCGAACCAAGTGGCGCAGAGAATTATTGGCATTGAACTGTATGGATTGGGGAAATCATATTACGCCTCGTTCACGAGCAGAATACTATCGCTGACACCGGACGATATTCTGCACGCTGCACGGCGATACTTTCATCCCGAGCGAACGGTGATTGCCCTCTCGGGAAACGCGGAAGAACTCGCGGACACACTTAGTCCTTTCGGCTCTGTGACGATAACCGATGCAGACGGTGTCCCGCGAGAACACACACAACCATCAAACGGATAACAATGACTTCTTCACTTCAGAAATTAGACGACGTACAAGCGGTTGCCGCACTCCATGAACGCTATGAAGCGCTGCGAAACGAAATCGGGAAAGTCATCATCGGACAGACGGAGATCATCGAGCAGTTGCTCGTCGCGCTCCTTGCGAAGGGGCATTGCCTTCTCGTCGGCGTTCCCGGCCTTGCGAAAACGTTGCTGATCAAGACGCTCGCAGAGGCTGTCGAGCTGCAATTCAACCGGATTCAATTCACGCCCGACCTCATGCCGAGCGACATCACCGGCACGGAGATCATCGAAGAGGACATGACCACGGGACACAAAGCGTTTCGTTTCGTCAAAGGGCCGGTCTTCGCGAACATCGTGCTTGCCGATGAGATCAACCGCACACCGCCGAAGACACAGGCTGCGCTTCTCGAAGCGATGCAGGAACACAGCGTGACCGCAGCGGGCAGCAAGTACACGCTCCAGGAGCCGTTCTTCGTTCTCGCAACACAAAATCCAATCGAACAGGAAGGGACCTATCCTTTGCCCGAAGCGCAATTGGATCGCTTCATGTTCAACCTCTGGCTCAACTATCCCTCAGTGAACGAAGAGATCGATATCGTGAAGACGACAACGAGTCCAAGCACCGTTCAATTGAAAACCGTCCTCAACGCTGAAGACATCTGTTTCTTCCAGGAGCTTGTCAGGCGCGTGCCTGTTTCCGATCACGTCGTGGGGTATGCCGTGAATCTCGTGACGCGCACGCGACCGAATCAAAACGGCGCTCCGACGTTCATCAACGAATGGCTCCGATGGGGTGCAGGTCCTCGCGCATCGCAGTTTTTAATTCTCGGTGCAAAGACGCGTGCCGTGTTGTCCGGTCGTCACACACCTGACGTGGACGACGTACGCGCAGTTGCCAAACCGGTTCTGCGCCATCGCCTCGTGACGAATTTCAACGCGGAAGCGGAAGGTGTTTCATCCGTGGAGATCGTCGATAAGCTTCTCACGGATGGGAAAACGTAGAATGCGACATCTGTCGTGGATAGGGGGACTTCTTTTTCTCATCCATACATCGGTATGGACGCAGCAAGCGACGTGGATTTTCTTTCGCGACAAAGGCCCGATGATTCGCGAGCGACTTGAAGCGGCAGATACGGGTGCGTTGGGCTTAACGAGAGAAGCATTGCTCCGCCGAGCTATTACCCGCGGAGACAATAATCTTCCTTCATCCACGAATGACCTCGTTCACGCCTTGAAAAAAGCAACTGGCAGCAATGAACCATTGATCGATGAGCAGGATCTGCCTGTGTACAAACCCTACATCGAATTCGTGAAAGAGACCGGCGCGATCATTCGCGCTGAGTCGAAATGGATGAACGCGATCAGCGTCCGGGCAACGCGCGAACAGTTGAACCGCATCACATCGCTCTCTTTCGTTACGCGGCTCGAACCGGTCCGTCGATGGAAAGCACAGCCGTTGCCGGAAGGCACCGACGGATTGTCCCTGCAGAAAGGCACCGTTTGCGAAGGGGGTTTGGACTACGGCGCTTCGGCTGAGCAGTTGGAACTGATCAACGTCCCGAAAGTCCATGCCGTTTGGATAGACGGAACGAGCAGTACGATCGGGATGCTGGATGTCGGCTACCGATGGCGCACGCATGAGGCACTGAAAGGCGCGCGCGTTCTCGGTGAGTACGATTTCATTTTCAAGGACAGTGTCACACAGAACGAGGCCGTCGATTCCTACGGCCAGGATTCACACGGCACCCTGACTTTCTCCGTCGTCGGTGGATTCAAACAGGGGACATTGATCGGCTCGGCGTTTGGCGCTTCGTATTTCCTTGCGAAGACGGAATTCCTTCCGACGGAAACGCAAGTGGAAGAAGACTACTACGCGCAAGGAATGGAGTGGCTGGAGTCACGAGGAGCGACCGTCACGAGTTCTTCACTTGGATACAGCACGTGGGATGACGGAACAGGATATTCCTATGCGAATGGTGATTTCGATGGGCAGACAGCCGTGACGACGCGTGCTGCAGCACGTGCTGCGAAGTTAGGTGTCGTCGTTGTCACGGCGATGGGCAACGAAGGCAATTTCGCCGGGACACTCATCGCTCCGTCCGATGCGGACAGCATTCTTTCGATCGGTGCGATCGATTACGCCAATCAGGTTGCGTCATTCAGCAGCAACGGCCCGACGAACGACGGTCGCACCAAGCCCGACGTCGTTGCACCCGGAGTTCGCGTGTTTGCTGCGACGAAGACGGACGACACGTCCTACACGCGCGCCAACGGAACATCGATGGCCACACCGCTTGCCGCCGGTGTCGCTGCGCTCGTGCGAAGTGCGCGACCGGAACTGACACCGGTACAGGTTCGCGAAGCCATCCGCGAAACAGCCGACAAGAAGAACCAGGTCAACAGCAGCCACGGTTGGGGAAAGATCGATGCGTGGGCAGCGCTGCTGTATCACGGCATGGTGATCAGCACGAATCCGAAAATCTTCTGGGACGGACAGCGAAACAGTGTTGCTGTGTACGTTCTCTCACCCTCGCCGATCGATCCTGCGTCTGTCCGGTTCATTTACACCGCCGGCAGCGGAGCCGAGCAAACGATCGGCATGAATCTCGTGAATCCATATCCGGGACTTGGGAATGGCTCCGGATTATACACCGCAGTTCTTCCCTCCTTGCCGCATAGCGCCATCGTGCGATTCTATATTTCTGCGAACGACTCGCGCGAGACGCGAACGTCGCCTTTTCGCCCCGAAGAAACACGCCATCAATTCTTCGTCGGTGAAACGAGAAATCTCGGTGCCGAGAATGTGTTTCCACCATCGTTATCCCTGGAGCAAAACTACCCGAACCCTGTCACGACAACGACTCAGGAAACGATCATTCGCTACAGCATCCCCGACGATGCGATGGTCAACATTTCGCTCTACGACATGGCGGGAAGACGCGTTGCCGAGCTCGTGAATGAGCGGCGATCCTGCGGCTCACACGAAGCGCGATTCAGCGGTCTGTTGGCTTCAGGCGCTTATGTCTATGTCCTGACGGCGAACAAGCAGTTCCTCACACGCGGCATGATCGTGGTGCGATAGGTTTCCATTCGAATGCTCTCATATCATCTTCTGTGTTTTGCATCGTTCGCCCTTTCTTTTTCCGAGAGCATCGTTCTCCTCATCGCGTTCGTTCTCGTTGCAATCGGTATAAGCATCTGGGTTTACCGGCACACGGTCCCGGAAGTCTCGCGAAGCCGCCGACTTACGCTGACGGCTCTTCGCGCGAGCGGGTTAGCCATCATCCTGTTTCTCCTTTTCGAACCGATACTCAACCTTGAACGCACCGAGCAATTGACGCCGAAAGCCGCAGTGCTCATCGACAACTCGCGAAGCATGACGATTGAGGATGGAGGAACGCCGCGTGCGAATGCGGTTCGCGATGCGGTACACTCCGGTGCATTGAAAAGCGTATCCGCGCGCGGCGAAACAGTCCCGTATCTATTCGACCGAAATGCCTATCCGCTTGCCGCACTCGAAAGCGACTCGCTGACATTCGACGGCAGCGAGACGGACATCAGCGCTGCATTGCTTCGCGCACAGGAGGATCTTGCGGAAAAGAATCTCCGCTCTGTCGTCCTTGTGACGGATGGAAATTTCACCTCAGGGAAGAATCCTCTGTACTCTGCGGAAGCGCTTGGTGTACCCGTGCACGTCGTTGCGGTCGGCGACTCCGCGGAAAAGAAAGATCTTCTCGTGAGTCGTGTACTCGCGAACTCGATTACGTATGTCGAGAATGTCTTACCTGTCGATGCGACGGTTCGCAGCGCCGGATTCGACGGAGGAACCGTTGAAGTCGTGTTTCGTGAAGGCACAACCGTGCTCGACCGGAAGTCTATTCCTCTTCAAAGCGGTGTCAACGAATATCCGGTTTCGTTTTCTTATACAGCTACATCAGACGGCATGAAGAAGCTGTCCGTAGAAGTGACGCCGCAGCCAGGCGAGTTGACGCGGAAGAATAACCGGCAGGATGTCTTCGTTCGCGTGTTGAAAGTGAAAATGAAGATCGTGCTGATCGCCGGAGCGCCGAGTCCGGACGTCGCATTAGTCAAACAGGTTTTCCGAAAGGACAAGAACGTAGCCGTAACGGAGTTCATACAGAAGTTCGGCAACACGTGGTACGGAAACGAACCGACGGCCAAAGCTTTCCAGGACGCCGAATGCATCTTCCTCGTAGGCTATCCATTGAAGCAATCCGGCAGCGGTGTGCTGTCGCTGGTAAAGACCGCAGTCGAGAAGCAGGATGTACCGCTCTTCATTTTACCGAGCCGCGAAACGGATCTCGGTCGGCTGAAATCCGCACTCGATGCATACCTTCCGTTCGACATCGTGCAAACGCGCATGGAAGAAACTCAGGCCTTCATCGAACTGACCCCGGAAGCGAAGCAGAGCGCGATCGTGACCTCCGGCATTCCGGAAGAGGCATGGCGAAGGCTCCCGCCGCTCTTTCGCACCGAGTCGAGTTTCAAACCGCGCGTCGGCGCCCAAACGCTCGGGACGATGAAGATCAACAACATCCCGCTCGATGAACCGCTCCTTCTCAGCCGCCGCATCAATCGCAGCAAGGTGATCGCATTCACCGGCTACGGACTTTGGCGATGGCAATTGGCATTTGACGTCATGGAGGGAAAGCTTCCATCCGCATTGATCGGCAACTCCGTACGCTGGCTCACGACGCGTGACGATGCGAAGCGCGTGCGCATTCGACCGGTGAAGGAATTCTTCGACACGAACGAGAAGATCGAATTCACCGGACAGGTGTACAATGAAAATTACGAACCGCTCGAAGGCGCTCTCGTGCGCGCCGTGATAAAGGGACCTCAAGGCGAGCAGGAATTGATTCTCTCACCCCAAGGCGCCGGACGATATGCGGGAGCGCTCGATCCCGCCGGCGAGGGCGATTACTCGTACAAAGGCACGGCGGCGATGAACGGAAACGAGATCGGTTCGGACAACGGCCGTTTTCACGTTGGCGAATTGAACGTCGAATTCCAGCAGACGCGCATGAACAACATTCTCCTGCGACAGATCGCAGCGAAGTCCGGCGGCGTATATATGACAATCAGCGACATCGGAAGACTGGAAGACGCGATTGCCGCGCAGGAGACGTTCACGCCACGCACCCAAGTCCTTCGCTCGGATATCCAGCTTTGGAATCTCGTCTGGCTGCTCGCGCTCGCGGTCTTGCTCTTTGCCATCGAGTGGTATTTGCGCAAGCAATCCGGGATGATTTGAAACTATGTGCTCTACAACGCAACCGCGTTGTTGATTTTCTCTACTCATCTGGCTATCGTTGATTTCAGTGAGATGAACATTGCATGATTAGCCCCGCAGATTTACCACAACCTATCCCCTATCAAGGAAGCAAACGGCAGCTTGCTCCTGAAATACTCATTCATTTCCCTTCGCACGTGGAACGACTTGTCGAGCCCTTTGCCGGTTCTGCCGCAATCTCCATTGCCGTTGCCGCTCATGGTAGGGCAAATCATATCTGGATCAATGATGCACATGCTCCGCTCATTGATCTATGGAAAGAGATCATCTTTCATCCAAAAGAAATCAGCCGTGCTTACTCAGAACTCTGGCATGAGCAAACGGGACGAGAAAGAAGGTTCTTTGACGAAGTTCGCTCTCGTTTCAATAAGGAAGGTGCACCTGCTGACTTTCTCTATCTGCTCGCACGGTGTGTAAAGGCAGCGATTCGCTACAATGCTAATGGTGAGTTCAATAACACTCCTGACAATCGACGTCGAGGAGCGAAACCCTTGGAGATGAAGCGAAGAATCGTTGGCGTCTCTAATCTTCTCATGCCGATAACCCGTTTGACATCATTGGACTATAAGAATGTTCTTGCCCAATGCAAACACGGCGATCTCGTCTATATGGATCCACCGTATCAGGGAGTCTGTGGACAACGTGATCAGCGCTATCTTCCACGATTCGAGCATGAGATCTTCTGTGACGAGCTTCAAAAGCTGAATGATCGAGATATTCTTTACGTCGTATCCTATGATGGACGGACAGGAAGTAAGGTATTCGGAAAGCCACTGCCAAAGTCACTGGGCCTGAAGCATCTTGAGATTAGGGCTGGACGATCAACGCAAGCCACGCTTCTTGGAAGATCGGATATGACATATGAATCGCTCTATCTCTCACCAGCACTGGTAAAAGCATTGCCAAAGCGTCCACGCATGAATGGATATCAACTTCACTCGGGAAACGGGCGATTGTAAAACCAAAGAAACGTGACATCCGTCGTTAAGGTAAATTCAGCGACGCCTTCATGAAGAATTTCATTCGTGTCGATGGTCTTCGATGTTCGCCAATTGGGATTTGAGTAGCACTTCAAATGTCTGATATGAACCATGAGCAGTTTATTTTCCACGAGATACCATGTCGCGACACGCAAGCTTTAAACGATACATGTTGATTACGGAAAGAACCAACCATGGACATTTCCCAACGCTGCAGGAGATTGTGGATTACCTTGTTTCACATGGGTTTGAAGTATCAACACGAACGGTGCAACGTGACATTGAGTATATCCGCGACACGTTCGAAGTCGCCATCCAGTACGATCGCTATGAGAAAGGCTATTTCATTAACCGTGACGAATCGATAAACCTCGACGTGTATTTCCGCTTTCTCGATGTTGTGCGGACTACAGATGTAGTGTCCGAAAGTGTCAGGAAAAACCGTGAGACTCTGCGATGTATCTCATTCGAAGGGGCAGGATCGTTCCGGGGGACCGACTATCTGAGAGACATCCTTTTCGCAGTTCTTAACCGCCGTGTGATTAAAATTGCACATCAGAAGTTTCAAGCGAAGAATGTAAAGACCTACAGCGTGCACCCGCTCTTTCTGAAGGAGTATCAGAACCGATGGTATGTTGTCGGCACATTGCTGAACAATTCGTTTCCTATCGTATTTGGTCTAGACCGTATTCATAAACTTGAGTTGACGACGAGAACGTTCGATCCAATCCCGGGTATCATGCCAGACACTTTATTCCGCTCCGTGATAGGATTGTCAGAGTCTTCCGGGAAAGAACAGGAAGTGATCCTCTCCTTCCAGCCTCAGCAAGGCGACTACGTGAAGTCCCTTCCTATTCATAACTCGCAGGAGATACTCATCGAAAACGAGAACGAACTCCGCGTGAGGCTGAATGTGGTGATAAACTTCGAGCTTCGTCAGGCAATCCTCATGCATGGAGATTTGGTCAAAGTCATCGAACCGAAATCACTGGTTGACGAGATCTCGACATCGTTGAAAAGAGCTTTTTTACAATACGAAGATCTGGTACGACAGAGTTTGGCGTAGTCACAGATTAGATTTGTCTCATTCATGGCAGTCAAGATGCCATGATGTTAGTGCAGCCAAATCACAAGGTGCTCGTCATGAACCTCATACATACCGGGAATGAGTCAATTCACGCAAGGCGTGAAGATATTCTCAACAAGCAATCGCTTATCGAGCAGGCAAGAAACGCATTGAGAAAGGAATTCGTCGGAATTGACAAAGTCATCGACGAAGTATTGAACAGCATCAGCCCCTGGTTTTTCTTTCCCGATATTCAGGAAAAGCCTCTCATCATCAATCTTTGGGGAATGACAGGAGTAGGGAAAACGTCGCTCGTTACGCGAATAGTTGACCTTCTCTCTTGCCAGGATCGCTTCTTTCAGATAAACCTTCGTGAATGCTCAGGAAGATATCGCCGGTCCTTAGACGAGAGTATCATTTCAATTCATAGGTTCTACAACGGAAAGGCCTTCATCATTTCACTTGATGAGTTTCAATATGCTTCAGACGAAAGTACGGATAGGAGCATTTGGACATTGCTGGACAACGGTATTCTTCAGCATGACGACTACGACAGAGTCAACGATATATCCTATTACCTTGGACAATTGCGTTTCTATGTGAAAAAGGGAATTCGCGTTGAAAATGGGATAGTCATTACAAACGCAGAGGAATTCTACCGGCGTGTATATGGTCAGGATAGCCACCTTGCAGATTCAAGCGTCGTTTATTTCGTCAAGTGGTCTATCATCCAATCAATCTATCAATCTTCGGATTACTATTCGTGTCCTGAAGAGATAGCCGATATTCTCAATCGAATGAATGAGAAGGAAACGATTGATTTCCTTCATGAGTTTTGCAAGATCGCCTCCAGGCCGATAACGATAGATTGTACAAAGGCTTGTGTGTTCGTTCTCGGTAACCTTGATGATGCATACTCCATGGCTAAGGATTTCAACCCTGATATGAGCGCGGATGAGTTTCACACGGAGTCAATGAAGATCACTGTACCCATGATCAAGAGCGCTCTCTCGACTCACTTCCGAGCTGAACAAATCGCTCGCCTCGGGAATAATCACATAATCTACCCCGCCTTTTCGTCGGAGAGCTTTCGAAAAATCATTGCTATGGAGTTGGAAACTGTAACGAAAAAGGTGCTGAAGTATTCCGGATTCAATCTGGAGATTGATCCTTCTGTTCAAGATTTACTCTACGACGAGGGAGTCTATCCGACCCAAGGCACGAGGCCTGTATTTTCGACGATTCATCTGCTGGTGAGTGCGAAACTCAGTAGGATAATTGGAGATGCAATCCTTCAAGGTCTATGCCCGACCAATATCCTTATGCGATTAAAGGACGAATTTGTCGTCGTGGACTACATGGTCGGGGAGAGCGTTGTTCACAGCATTCGCTTCAAGCAGGAAACCCAACTAAAGGAACTTCGCGAAGCAAAACGAAATGACATCCAAGCGATTTCTGCGGTCCATGAGTCTGGGCACATCGTTGTTGCAGCGGTGCTTCTCAATAGACTTCCGGAATACTCTCTCTCGTCCACTGCCTCTCCTCTGATTGGCGGTCTTACGATTTATTCACAGGAGTGGCCTCTGACTCGGAAAACCCTCATCGCATGTATAGCGCACAAACTTGCAGGATACAAAGCTGAGGAAATCGTCTTTGGCTGGGAGTACTTGACCGGAGGTTCAAGGTCGGATATCAGAGAAGTGCGTGAGTTTACTGAGATACTGATCAAAGAGTGTGGGTTTGGGGCTTTCCCGGGAGAGTTGAGCGGGAAAAGCCCATTGACGAATACTTATCTCAATTACGCGAGTGATTCTGCCAACAAAGAAGTCGAGGCGATTATTGCGCACGGTCTCGAATTGGCGGAGCAAACATTACGGAAAGAGAAGCGGTTGCTTCTAATGTTAGCCGACCACCTTAGTGACAACCGAATCGTTGACAAAGAGCAGATACGCACGTATATTCGCCTTTACGGATCACGCCCGCAAATGGCTGATGACGTGGAGGATAAAGTGTACAGAAGAAGGTTGAAGGAAGCCGTAGCAGGTGTGAATGGAATGAAACAACAGATCAACAAGGAGCAGTCTGATGAGTGAAAAAATCCCGAATATTTTCAACTACGCTACAAGCGAATTGTCACAGGATGCGTTTCTATGCTGGCTTGCGGAATGGGCAAGACCTCAGTTGAAGGAGGTTGACACTGCCCTTCAGGAACTTGGTACACGTTTTTTGAAAAAGTGCTTTCAACTAACTGGACGACCAGACATTGAAATAACGTCAGTTGACATTCCGCAGAAGCAAGTAAATGACTTAGACGTTTTTATTCGTGTAAACGATGAATACGCAGTTATGATTGAGGATAAGACCTACACAAGAGAGCATAGCGAGCAACTTACTCGGTATAAGAATGCCTTCATAGGCGAATTCCCTGATGAGAAACAAGTGAGAATATATTTCAAGACAGATGAACAGAGCGATATGAGTCAGGTCATTAAGGCAGGGTATTCTATCTTCACCAGAGAAGAGATGCTTTCAATCTTGGAGCCGTATGCAAACCGCTTAGCACCTGAGCTTCATAAACACTCACTCGTTGTTTCGTACTGGCACAATCTGAAATGGCTTCATAGTAGGATCCTTTCTTTCAACTTTGAGAGAAGATGGGACTCTAATGCATGGAAGGGGTTTTTCCAAAACATACAAAAGCGATTCCTCGAAATAGGTATTTGGAGCGGGTGGGGATACATAGCAAATCCATCAGGCGGTTACATGGGTTTTTACTTTGGCTTCGAGGATCAAACTCAAAATTCTCATGTCTCGATTGACGCTAAGGATGGTAATGGTACGAGATTGTGCTACAAGATTATGGTTCCGGAAAAACAATTGCGTTCCACTTTACGATTACAATGGCATAACAAGCTTGTCGCCGCTGGGAATGAATTCAAGATAAGAATTGACAAACCAGATAGATTTGGAAATGGGAAACATATGGCCGTTGCTGAATGGCGAAATGGAAGCGATAAAGAAGGCAAAGAATTTCGCGTGTTCAATGATGACGGTACTGTCAATATGGACAAGACATTCGATAACTTGAAGCTTGCTCTTGACGTGCTCACCAAAGCACGTGAGATGATTTAACGTGTGACCGGCTATAGTCTTAATTGAGTGCTTGCTGGAAAGGGTGATGCTCAAGCAAGAACATATTCCCATCTCCCCTATATTGCACGCATGTAACACCACAGGCCAAAACCATGCGATGCTTCCTTTTTCTTCTTTTCCTCACTTCAACCAACCTGATCGCGCAGCAGGCGACGAACGTCGTCATCAGTGAGTTTGCGACGCGCGGCGCTTCGGGAAACTCCGCAGGCGAGTTCGTCGAGCTGTACAATCCGACGGATAATCCCATCGATATCGGCGGATGGCGGTTGCAGTACCGCTCTGCGTCAGGCTCGTCGTATTCATCGATGGTCACGATACCGGCAGGGACAAGCATACAGGCACACGGCTTCTTCCTGATCGCAAGCTCAGCCTGGACCGGCACGGTCACTCCCGATGCGCGATGGGCGAGCGGCGGCCTTGCGGATGACGGGAACATCCGGCTCATCGATGCGACCAATGCGGAGATCGACCGCATCGGCTACGGAACAGGGAACGATCCCAAGGTCGCACCCGCACCGAATCACGGCACGTCGGCGAACGACAACAGCATCGAACGAAAAGCGAGCGCATCGTCCACCGCGGAATCGCTTGGCGCCGGGGGAGCGGAGGAGTTTGCAGGCAACGGTTACAACAGCGGCAACAACTCCGCTGACTTCATCGTGCAGAATAAAAACCGCAGCCCGCAAAACTCATCCAGCCCGGTCGAACCGAAAGGCTCCGACGGCGCGGGACAGGCGCGGTTGCTCGTTTCATCGGTAAGGGCGAAGACGACAATCGATATTCCCATCGTCTTTTATCCCGATCCCGTTTTCGCCGTTCAGGATATCAAGGTCGTCGTACCTGATGGTTTCGTCTGGCCAAGGTCGGAATCCGATGTTTCGATCACCGGCATGACTGCGTCCATCCGCGTGCTTATCGATAGCGTGTTTCTTGAAGGCGTCGTCATGACTTCGGACTCAGCGCTCATCACGTTGAAGAATCAAACGACTGCTTCGCAGACCAACCAGTATTTCTACGCGATCTTCACGCGCGGACAAGGCGGTGCCTTTCGTGAGATACGCAGCCAACCGGGACTGCTCGTATCGGGCGGAGCGATTCCGATCTTCGATGCGCGTCTCAACGATCAGAACGGCGTGCCCGAGTTTCTGAATCAGTTCGTGACCATCAACGGCGTCGTTACGGTTGATAAGCAGTTCGGCGCTCCCGCATACATCCAGGATGCAACCGCAGGCATCGCGATTTATGATTTCGCATTCGTCGATTCCGTGCGCATCGGCGATGAAGTGACGGTCACGGGAAAGGTGACGCAATTCAACGGCCTCACCGAATTGGAGGCGGTGACCATCGACGGGAAAGTGAGCGGGGGAAACGAAGTCGTTCCGCACGTTCTCACTATCGCGGACTTGCTCGCCGACGGCCAGAACGGGATCGAATTTTATGAAGGCGGCTTCGTCATGATTCGCAACGTGACGGTCAACACCGCGGCGTGGACGGTCAGCGGTTCGGGAACGAATTATCTCCTCAGTGACGCGACGAGTCAAATGGAAGTACGCGTCGATAACAATGTGGACTTCGCGAACACGCCGGCACCCGGAGGCAGCTTCGACATTCTCGGCATCGTCGGACAATTCCAGCGAAACGCACCGTTCATCGGCGGCTATCAACTCATGCCGCGCATGGCGTCGGACATCCGGGCAACAGGCCCGCGCATCACAAGCTTCCCGTTCGAAACGGTGATCACGCCAACCTCGGTGACGCTCGAATGGACATCCGGAATTCCCGCGTCCGCGTTCATTCGTTCATGGAAAACCGACGGAACGGATTTGGGAATCATCACAGGTTCGAAAGATGCCGTTGAGAACGCTGTCACGCTGAGCAATCTCGATCCGGCGACGATCTATCGCGTGCAGGCTTTTTCCGTCGCAGGAAGCGACACGAGTTTCACGCATCCGATGTACGTCTCCAGCGCTTCCTCCACGTCATCCGGTACGGTCAATATCTATTTCAACCAGAGTGTGGATAACAGCATCTCGCCGGGCGTTCCGGCAATGGGTGGCGTCAATCTGAAGAACAAACTTCTCGACCGTATCGACGCGGCCAAGCACAGCATCGATTTCTGTCTGTACAGCTTGAGCGGCGGGGTCGGCGATGATATCGCCGCGGCTCTTCTTTCAGCGAAGGCACGAGGCGTGAAAATCCGAGCCATCTTCGAGAGCGACAATGCGAATTCATCCGCCATTCAATCGCTGCGCGCAAACGTCCCCGCGATTCTCGATAACTTCGATCCGGTCAATGCGGGCGCAGGCTTGCAGCACAACAAGTTCTTCATCATCGATGCGCGCGACCATTCGAGCGACGCCGATGATTGGGTGATCACCGGCTCATGGAATCCGACAGACCCGGGGACGATGAACGATGCGCAGAACGTCGTCGAGATTCAGGATCAGGCACTGGCTCTCACTTACACCCGCGAGTTCGAAGAGATGTGGGGAGGCTCGAATGACACCCCGCAGAGCAGCGGTTCGCGGTTCGGTGCGCGCAAGACGAACAACACGCCGCATCAATTCAATGTGAACGGCACGCGCGTCGAGCTGTTCTTCAGCCCGACCGACAACACGACCGACTTTATCGGGAAGGCAATTCGCAACGCGAAGCGATCGACGTATTTCGCTCTCCTCACGTTCACAAGAACCGACCTCGCCGGCTTTCTCATCGAAAAGCACAAAGGCGGAAAGACGGTTCGAGGAGTCATGGATAACGACACGGATTCAGGGACTCGCTTCAACGCATTGAAATCCGAAGGCGTCGATGTGTGGTTGAAGAAAGGATTGACCGGACTTCTTCATCATAAGTATGCCGTGATTGACGGTGACGATAGCGCACCGAATGCGAATCCGATCGTCATCACCGGCTCGCATAACTGGTCGAACTCCGCTGAGTCGTCTAACAACGAAAACACCGTCGGCATTCACAGTGCGATTATCGCGAGGCAATATCTCCAGGAATGGATCAAGCGCTATCGTGACGCCGGCGGCCAGGGGATGATCGTCCTTGGGATCGATCGCGTCGCTGCCGCATCGCCGTCGTTCGCACTCGGACAGAACTACCCGAATCCCATTGCACAGTCGAACGCCGAAACGACCATCCCTTTCACCATCTCGACTGCAAATACCCGCATTCGGCTTTCCGTCTATGATATGTTCGGAAGACACATTGCGACACTTGCAGAGGGCACGTTCGGTGAAGGTGATTATCGCGTATCGTTTGCACCGGTCAACCTCCCATCGGGCGTGTATCATTATCGGCTCACAAGCGGTGCATCGACAAGAACGAAAAGCATGATCCTTCTTGCTAACTGAAAAAGCACGGCTTCGACAGATGCATTTCCTCATCTCAGCTTAAATAAAAGCTCCATCGTTTTTATGTTTGAACGGAGAAAGCGAACGACGGCATGACCACACATCACACACTCATCGAAGAAGCGCTCGAATATTGGTACGAAGTCCGGCGCGGATTCATTCGTGAATTGAAAAACATTCCCGCAGGAAGAATCACCTATCGTCCCACACTGGAAACGCGCAACATCATGGAGCTTGTCCAGCACGTCTTGGGCTACTCGATCGTAACGGTCGAGGAGCTTGTGCGTGAAGATTCGAACTTCCATCGCGCCACGTACGCCCAACTCGTGAACATCTACGCACCGAACATCACGAGAGCGCAAACGCACGAAGAACTCGTCAATCTTCTCGTCGAGCAGTACAAGGATGGAAACGACCGACTGCGCGCACTCGGTGAGTTAACCATGCTCCAGCTTGTCAACACGAAAGACGGGACGAAGGGAACGCGCCTTTCGCTCTTCTGGGACTCCATCGCGCATGAGCAATACCATCGCGCACAGCTTACGATCTACGAACGCCTTCTCGGGCTTGAACCCGTTCTCACGAGAGAATCGCCGCAGCCCGCGTTCCCTTCTTTTATCGATCGCGTGTAATCACGAATTCCTTCTGAGTGAACGGAGCGTTTTCGGTTCCGAAAGCAACGCGAGTTGCCAGGCCGTTTCTGTATCTCGCTCCGAAAGCAAACGACGAACTTCCTCATGAAGCCGCATTGCAAGGCGCTCAATGCCGTACGTGTCATCGTTCATCACTTCTCGCGCGAAGGGATGAGAAAGCGCACGCTCCACGTCCAACACTGGAAGCGTTTCGCTGCCTGCGAGTTTTGCGAGTTCGCTGCCGGTCAGAACTGTGCTCGTACGAAGATGAGCGGGGAGATTGTCGAAGCCGATGCCGACACTTTTCGGTTTCGGAAGATGAAAGAGGGCGTCGCCGTTTGCTCGGCAGTACCAATCGTATCCCATGCGCGCGACAAGATCGAGCTTGCGCGGATCGATCCGCTCATCGGTGTACACGTCTTCCGAGACATGAAACATCACGACTTCACCGATGAGGAGATTGCCTGCACCCGGTTTTCCGCCGGTGTCGAAATGATGGAGGAGTTTGCACTCCATGATGAACGGCGATTCGGCGACGCCCGGCGGTGCGACGCGGTGTGACGGCCGTTTCGTAAAACCCGCCTTCACGAATTCATCAACGCCGCTTGCGTAATCGCTGGATGCGAGGTTCGCCTGTTCGAGCATCGCATAACTCACCATGTTGACCGTGAACTCATGCGTGTCTTCGATGTTGAGGAACGTATGCTTTGGCGTTCCATCGTGCCCGCGATATGCCGGCGAAATGACGACGACCGGAGGATTCGCGCCGAACGCATTGAAGTAGCTGAACGGCGAGAGATTGCTTCTGCCGTCTTTATCCAACGATGAAACGAACGCGATCGGACGCGGAGCCACGCCGCTCAACAGCAACTGGTGCACGATGGGAATCGGATGGTCTTTCGGGTCGAACGATTTCATCGAGACATCAGACGAGCTTTATCGTGTTCATCAATGCACCGAGCATTTCGATTTCGCATGTCACGACGTCGCCCGGTTTCAGCCACCATGCCGGATCGAAAACCTTCGAACCATTGAGCTCGAGGAAACAACCCGTTCCAACGGTTCCCGAACCGATCACGTCACCGGGATGGAGCGTGACTCCATACGATGCGCGTTCGATGATCTGCGCGAACGTCCATGACATGTCCTTGAGATTCCCTCTGCTGACTTCGGTCCCGTTGACCGTCGTCGTCATCGTGAGGTCGTAACGCTCACCGTGCGTGCTGTCGATTCGTTTCGATGCAAGTTCGTCCCGTGTGACGAGCCAAGGTCCGATCGAGGTCGCAAAGTCCTTCCCTTTCGCGGGACCGAGATTCAGTTTCATTTCCTGCATTTGTAAACCGCGAGCGCTCCAGTCATTCATCACCGTGTAGCCTGCGATATATGCGTCGGCTTCGCGCGCCTTTATGTTGCGACCTTGCTTTCCGATCACGACGGCGCACTCCAGTTCGAAGTCCAATTTGTCGAGATGCGACTCCATCACCTCGACATCGCCCGGGCCGGTGACTGCGTTGTGATTCGTGAAATAGAAAATCGGGATGTCGTCGAATTCCGGGATCATCTCCAAACCGCGATTGCGCCGCGCGGCTTCAACGTGCTGCCGAAACGCATAGCCGTCCCGCATGGAAACGGGTTTCGGTACCGGAGCGAGGAGAGTGACTTCATCTTCACTGAATGAGATTCGCGTGTGTTTGAAGTCTTCCGGTGCGCCGACGGAATGGAACCATGCTTCGACCTTCCGGGCGAGTTCGAGTGCATGCTCGCCCCACTCGAGAAACGCGATGATGTCATCCGGGAGGAGATCATCTCCTTGCTTTCGATCGTAGCGCTGCATCGTGTGAGCGGCTTGCAGATGGAGGATGCGACTGTGAGCGAACAAGCCTAAGTGTGTGCGATTTTGATGGAGAAATGTGACGAGCTTCATGATTCAGTTCTGTGATTCAATCGAAGAGTGAGGTGCACAAAGGCACATGGAAGTTACGAAAATCGAGGCAAGGGTGGGACTGCGTGCAGTGCGATGACGACCTAATGTCAACGCTTCGTTATTTCCCCGCGCAGGAAAGGAACGACAAAGGGTTGCTCTATGGCAAAACCGACAAATGGCTTTCGAACCGGAGAATACAGCAGACTCATCCTCGCCGATGCGTTCCCATCACTCGATGGAGACAGAATATTATCCACGCTCCTCAATAGAAATACGGAAGATGGAATTTCTTGAAATCCAATAGAGATATTTTCGTTTATCTAAAACCAGATGTCTTGCTTCTCTTTTTACTTTCGTTATTACTCTGAATGCTCTTTCACGTGAATCGAATGCGAAAAGATAACTGTCGGTAGGTGGGTCTGTCCATGTACTTCCGTAGATAATACCGTTGCGTGATTTCTCCTCTATGAGGTAAGATGGCATATGCTGTTGACCGGAATACCGTGGAAGCAGCGTCTTTTTCCATGTATGACCTCCATCGAAGCTTTCGTATAGATATCCCGCGGCATAATAGACATGTTCGCTATCGAAAGGATCGAAGGCAACTCTACCTACATCACTTATTCCAATATTACTTCGCCCACTATCGCCATATGCTGTAAGTACGGCTGTGAATGTTTGTATCCCAACCGCTCTTGCTCCACATATCCACAATTCGCCCTCGGAATAGGGATGCCACCTTAATGCACCGTAATTAGAAAGAATGCCTCTACGCCCAACCAGTAAACTCCATGTGTTGCCACCATTGGATGAGCGATAGAGAGCTACGTCGTTATGTTGAGCGACAACGATGTTCTTTTTGTGAGGAGAGCGTTTCACAGCAGTGATAAAGTTGACTTCTTGAGAAGGATCTATCGTATCGATTATCCCACTATCCGATCTCGACCATGTCTTACCAGCATCTGCGCTATGCCATACAGCGATTGAACTATCA
>CAYUWG010000021.1:0-54294 GCA_964448285.1 uncultured Chromatiales bacterium | reverse complement strand
CCTCCGCACCTGTGACGAAAGAAACCGGCAATAAAAGCTCCGGACTTCTTGTGATGCCGGGACGCTACTCCGTCGCTCTGTCGAAGATCGACAACGGCGTCGAAACGAAGCTTGCCGGGCCGGTGCAGTTCACCGTGAAGGTGCTCAACAACGTGACTCTTCCTGCGAGTGACCGTGCTGTACTCGTTGCATTTCAGAGGAACGTGAGCGAATTGCAACGGCACGCGCTTGCCACGGATCGCGCGGTGAACGAACTCAAGTCGCGTCTCGAAATCATCAAAGTGGCTCTCGAATTCTCACCCGACGCCGAGGTGTCGCTCCTTGCGGAATGCAAACGCATGATGAAGCAGGTGGACGACATGCAGCGCGTACTCAACGGTGACAATACGCTCGGCAAACGCAATGAGAACCAACCGCCTTCCATCATGGGGCGCATGGGAACGTTGAGCTGGCAGCAAGCTTCGAACTCCTCCGCTTCCGGAAAAGCCCAGCTCGATGCCTATGAAATCATCCGCGAGCAACTCGCACCGGTCCTCGACCAACTGCGCGTGCTCGTCGAAACCGACCTGAAGAATCTCGAATCGAAAATGGACGCTGTGGGAATCCCTTGGACGCCGGGGCGGTTGCCGAAAAGGTAAGCCGAAGGACGGAGGTCGGAGGTCGGAAGTCAGAGGTCGTGTGTGTCGTTCTGTGCATTAGCTGCTGAGGATGTTACTCTTGAAGTCACTGTGAGGAGCGAAGAGACGAAGCAGACCTCTTCGCTCAATGCCGACAAGACACGAACAGCGGGAATGCGTGAGTTGCATTAGATTCACGACATCGTTTATTCCTGACTGCACTCGCTTAATTAGTTGTTTGTCAATTCAAAGTGAAATGCCGTCTGTGTTCACTCTTCGACGGCGCTCAGGATATCATGGACGGGCGTTTTGAGACTGCTTCGAACCAGCGCAAAGCCATGTTTAGCACAACATCGAAGGCACTTCAACAGGTCGCTGTTGTCAACAGCAGGAGTTGTCATTGATCACACGTTGAACGTCACTGCACTATGTAACCCAAACAATGACTCAGGTGTCTTATCTATGCGTTAGAAATGAATAAACGAGCGTTTCGATTCTTTATCAGTCTATCACTTTTCACAATGCGGTAAACGTCTCATTGAAGGATGGCGGAACCGCCTCACTATAGCACAGGAGGAAGAGATGGAATTACGGATATGGGTAGCAGTAGCGTTTGGATTCGGTTTTATCATACACGGTGATTCTGCTTTCACACAGAAAATCGACCGGATCCCAACAAGGTTTCAAATAACACAACCGGAACGATTTTCGGCTGAAAGAAATTCTGCAGGCGACAGAAAACCAAGCGTCCATACGCAGGGAGCTGCCGTGACCGGAGCAATGCCTCTCGCAAGGATGTGGAATGCATATACGTCCCTGTATCCCAGTAGCTGCCAGATCGACTTCGATCCATACTCCAATACGTTGATAGCAATATACCGCCGAGCCTATCCCGACAGAGAAAATGTGCGCAGCGGGGAATTGACCTATCAATTCTCTACCGACGGCGGGACAAGCTGGAGTGGAGAGCATCCAACGATCAATGTGGGAACCGAAAACTCCGCTGATCAACTCGCAGCCAGGCACCCAAGTATTCTCCTGACGAATCCGACGCAGTCAGCGAATAGAAGCCAGGTCGGTCTTTCAGTTTTATTCGGACAAGTCATCCCATTCGAGCAGGGCTTCCGGTTTAGCGAGGTACCCTATGTCGGCGGCGGCTTGAACGGACCGTTTACCAAGGGGAAATTTGGCCCTCAACCACCGGACTACAGCGTGCCATGTACTCCGGTTCGAAATATCATAACTGGTGAGTTGTTTACTGTAGTTGAAATTATCGATCCCAGCATCGGGCTGGAGCTCGGCGAGTATTATCTGGCTTCATCGAAGGACGACGGCAGGTCGTGGAGCATTCGAGTTAACGATCCAATCATCTTCGAACCTGTCGCGGGGTCCAAACAGACATTGCATCATCAGTTGGACATTTCTCCCGATGGGAAGACGATGGTCGTCGGCTTCATCGCCGATCCCAATGATCCAGGGACCTTCTTTCCGATGAGTTCCGATTTGCAGTTGGGATACGTGAAATCGATCGATAGCGGTGCGACCTGGAGCAGTCCCACTCTGATAGGCTTTCAAAACCTGACCGTAGCAGACGTCAGCAGTTTCGCATCGTTCAGCGGAAAGATCGACCTCAGTAGAGCTATTCTGTCTTCGAGCTTCGATATTGTGGTGGATGTCAACGATGATATTCATTTTCTTGTGACAGTCAGCGGTGATCTTTTTTATCCGATTGACAGCACGTTCGTAGCTGAAATCAGTCTTGTGAACAATCAGTGGGAGATTTTCCCCCTCGCACAAATCAACAATCCGTATTTCAAGCGATTCCTGACAGAGGGGGCTCTCGGTCAGGCTCAAACGGTATTTAACATTTTCAATGAACATGAGCTTGCCAAGTCGGTTGATGGAAGCAAGATTTACGCAAAATGGATCGATACTGACTCCAGCCTTGTCACTGCTCCCCGAGGAAATCCCTCGCCATATGCAAGAGATACCGTCCACAATATCTGGATGACTGCGAGAGATATCAGAAGTACATCTGGGACGAAGGGATGGAAGTTTCCAGCTGAAAAATTGACGGATACACCGACCATAGACGAGAAGTTGACAAAAATAGCGCACACCGTCGGAGACGATGGGACGATCCATCTTATCTATACCATCATGGCGGATGGACCAAACGGTCCGGATACGGATGATCTCGGTGAAGCACAGCTCTATTACTTCAATTCGACATTGAAGATTACATCTTCAGGAACGTCCACCAAGGTTGTCGGGACATCGCCGAATGCACATACGTCAAAACAGATATCAACCAATCAGATCGCTTACGATCCCGTGAATCAGCAGCTCGTAGTCGTATATAATGGTTCCCGGACCTTGCATGGAAACCAGGACGTGGTCGTGATGAATACATCGACAGATTTCGGCAAGACCTGGGGCGGCGAAAGCGCTCCCATGAATACCGGGATTGTGAACTCAGCAGGAAAAATGGCGGCGCATTTCCCGAGTGTTACCCTATACCATGACGGACAACAGCTTCACGTCGCAACGGTCTGGTCGAATCTCACGGAGGCAAAGACATACGACGCTGTCGGTTTTTCTTCCGGCCGTGTGGGCTTCTCATTTACCAATGGAACCTGGCCGATACTCGGGTCGGGTGACGTGTTTGGAATCCCGGACGAGATCGCAGTGAATCACACCGACGGGTCCATGTACTCTCTGGTTGGCAGTTACGAATCTTCGACGAATGCGCCTACCGGTAGGTATTTTCTTTCGCGGTCATCGGACATCGGACGCAGTTGGACGATTTCTCAGACTCCAATCCCTTTGATTCCTCCGCAGGAAGAATTCACGGTCCGTTCAACATCGATGGATATTTCCTCCGACGGCATGGTGATTGGAGTCGCATACATTGCAATACCGTCCTCATTACCTGCAAACTTCAATGAGTATCGACTCGGGTATATCGAATCGAATGACGGTGGAAACACGTGGTCGGCACCGATACTGAAACGAGCTACGGATTGGACGTTCAGCAATTTGGAAACCGCGAAACGCTTTCCGGAAAAACTCCTCAATCCCGTGCTTGACCTGGCAATAGATGCACACGGTATCAAGCATATCCTCGTCGTGTGTTCCTTTGTTGATATGAACAATCCGGGCAATCCGTTGAGCGAGAACCACATCGGTGAAGCCACTATTGATGGAACGGCTTACGAATTCTTTGCGATTGCTCCCGTCCTCGATCCTGTTGGGCGCAAATGGCTGTCTTCCCCGCCATTGAATCCGCCTGCTCAAAACACGTTCGAACTTCACAATGAACCTCAGTTTGCAAAATCACCTGATGGATTGAAACTGTATGCCAAATGGATCGACCGCAGCAATTTGAATAATCTTGTTGACTCGACCCGCGACGTGTTCCTCTGCGCGAAAGACATCCGAGTCAACACTGAAAGACGCGGTTGGACTGAGCGAACGAACCTTACCAACACCACGAAAGTGGACGAGATTCAAACGAAGATGGCGCCGATCATCGACAAAGATGGACGGATTCATCTGATCTATACGCTTATGGCTGATGGGGAATTCAGCGGCGCTCCGATGAAAGGTTCGAACGATGCGACGGAGGCACAAATCACGTATATGACAAATGCAGTGTTGCCGGTAACCCTGTCCTCAAATGGACCAGAACTTCCACACGCTTTCGTGTTGGAGCAGAACTATCCCAATCCATTCAATCCGACAACGCGAATCAGCTTTACCCTTCCGACAGCAGGGAGCGTAAGGCTGCGTGTCATGAACTTGCTCGGTCAGGAAGTAACGACGCTGATCAACGGACTCAAGGAGGCTGGTCGTCATTCAGTGAATTTCAATGCATCCAATCTTCCAAGCGGAATTTATACGTACCGCCTCGAAAGCGTCGGTAAAGTTATAACACGAAAGATGCTGCTCGTGAAGTAAGACACGTTACCTAAAACTCCTTCCCCTCGATCCAGAGAACTCACTGATGGATTGAAAAAGATTGTACTGACACCGTCTGCGTCGTTCAGCTTTCCGGTTCTTCGACAAAGAAGAGGATGCCCTGGGGTTCTTCTCTGACACTGAACGGTGAAACATGTGATGTCGCATTCTTCTTTCTGTCAAAAAGAGATTCGAGATCGGTGTTCGATTTTGATCTACTGAACGCATCACGGAAATAGTTGAAATAGAGCAGTCTCCAATTGTCCTTTATAAAGCGTTCATGAAACAAGGGCGATTTCATCTTGCGGTCGAAATCCTTTTCGCGTTCCTCAGGGATGACCATGACTTTCTGAATACCGGCTGGGAGATTCGATCCCCGTTGTAGGCCGCTCGTCATTGTCGTTGTGCTTTCAACTTCGAAAGCGCTGATAACTTCGCTCCCTTGAAGCCAGAGCAAATCCATGTTGAGTACGGTATCGAGATTACTCACACCGGTCAATGCCTTTGGCTTCGCCGTCACCAAGTCATTGAGTTTAATCGAGCCTGCAAGACCTCCCGCATTTTCTCTTTGCTCCCGTTGCCCGATCCATATCGAGTAACCGCGAGCTTCGCCGATCTTTGCAAGCAAAGCGATCAATTCGCTGTGCCATGTGAAATGTCGTCGAATCTCATCTTTCAGCATCCATGCGCCATCGGCTACTTTGCGTCCATAGATTTCTAGAGCTTCAGTGATGCTCGTGCTATCTGACGTCAGCGAATTTGGAAATTCTCGAGCGACAGTGTCCCACACTTCCGTGAAGGTCACGCGGCCTTTCGAATGCAAACACCGAAAGACGGTTTCTTCGACTCGTTCGGTGAGAGGTATCGCTTCCAAACGCGCGGCGAAAGCCTTGTCCGCGAACCACCAGAGTTTCCCTGTCGCTCCTCCGAGTTTGGCGTCAACCAACTCAAAATCACTTCCGATACTTTCCTCAAGAACAGATTTCACATCAAGGCCTGTGTGGAGCGTGCCGAACAAACCCTGTTTTGCAAGTACCGGATCGACTTGATTGATAAGAATCGTATAAGGCGTCGGCTCCGCGCGGCTAGCGATAACTTCACGGCACGTTTCAATGACGATTCGCCTGAACCGTTCCTCGGTTATTTCTTCCATCGGGCGAGACGGATGGGAGGTTTTCATGAACCGCAGATAAAAATCACCCTGAGCACTACCAAAGGGTTGAAGCATAGCTTTCGCTGATTTTTGTCCAAGCGGTTGATGGTGGATATGCTCATAATCGAATCCGGAATAAATCCCGGCACGTACCGTCGCATTGCGGACCTTGAATGTCGGATTATGGAAGGTCAGAGTCAGACAACTCTCAGAACGAAGCACTTTGTAGAATCCTTCGAAACTGGCATTCAGCAAGGAATTATAGACATCGAATGTTTTTTTCTGCCTCTCATTACGAACGATTTCATGAGTCACTATCTTTTCCGTGTATCGAAAATCTTCCTTAAGCCATGCGTTCCATAGGAATGAAAGCTCTCCATATTGAATGGATGCATCGTATGGCGGGTCGGTGAATATATAATCCACACTTTCCTCAGGCATCGCCTTCATCAACTCAATGCAATCATCCGTCACGATTGCAATGTCCGCATCGCCTGCGAGGACTTTCCTCCAATCACTCGTGATTTTCACGCTACCGAGGAGTTGATTGGATTCGTTTTTTGCTTTAATCAATCCTTGATGCCCTGTCACTGAGCTTTCGAATTTGTCCCAGACATTTTGCTCGAGATACCTCGGAGCTGACCAGTAGCTGTGCTGTGTCCACGTTGAGCTGAAAGCTGTCTGATGATTCCCTTCACCCGGAGAGAGTGCTGGGCACATCCGTGTGCAGAGGTGGATCATGGACGTGAATGCACCCTTGAGAAACTTCCTCAACTGCGGGCTTTTCTCCTTTTCGATTGCTTCATAGAGTATCGCTGCTGCGCGCAGATTCCGTTTCGTGAAAAGCTGATCGAGTGAATCATATCGCTCCTTCTTCATGAAGGCTGTTCCATCGTTATAATAAAGCTGATTTTTTGGATACCACTCTTTGATTCGCTTTGCCTCAATGCTTTCAAGTGTTTCGATATCGCTTGGGTGTGGTTTGCAGCCGGTCTCACATCGATGCTCACAGTGCGGACAGCCCTTGTATCGAACTTCGACTAACTTCTCACCTTCACGGACAAAGCAATCTGCAATGAACGTTTCACCACAGTTCGAGCAATGGATTGTATAAAGTTCGGTGATGCGTTTTTCCACCAGTCCGCGTACACGCTCGAAGGCCTCATGAAGCTTGAGTGTATTGACGGATTGTATCGTCAACTCCGTGATAAGACTCGCAATCGGATTCAGATCGCATACGATTGCACGACGTTTATTTCGTGCTGCTTCTATCGCAACAACTCCACTGCCTGCGAATGGATCGAATACGATCTGTTGCTCCTTCGTGTACGTTCTGATGTGTTCACCAACCACGTTCCATGTTTTGCGCGACCAGTATTTATGCCACACGTACATAGCCGAATGAGGTTCCGGCGGTATTTGTCTGTTGATATGATCGAATCGCGGTTTTTGAACCGTCGGCATTTTGATTTTTGAGAGTTCATTCTTCTTCATGATTTAGTCTCTGGAAATGTCGTTTAAAATGCGCTGGCAAAGTTCGAAAGCGGCGGCTAAACGAATTGCGCGCACAGTGCTGATCCCGTGGATTGTGGCGATTTCGTCAAGGCCTCTGTCCATCAAACCAGTCAGCGTTCCGTATCGATCAAGAAGAGAGTTTGCTGAGTCCAGTGCGGAATAACCCTTCCCGCCGCTGCCTAAGAGAATGGCAATTATCTCGGAGTCCGTGCAACTCTGTGACCCCAGTTCTAAAAGTTTTCTACCCGGCTTCATCGATGTTCAACAACCTCCCGATAAGAAATGATGCGCTCTTTGATTTTCTCTGAGGTCTCTCCTTCAACCGTGTCTCGTGGCCAACAGCCGATCAAACCCAGCCATGAGGAAGAATACGCATCATCAGTTTTTCTTGACAGCACTCTATGATTCATTTCACCCTCCATTTGTAAATCAAAATCCACAATAGATAATTCAAATTCCCTTCCCCTCGATCCACATCCGGTGCCAGAGTTCGAAGTTGTAGAGCGTCCAGATTTGCGGTGTGTAGTTGATGCGCTTCGTTTCGTACTCTGCGAAGAGACTCTTGAGATAGGATTTGTCGAAGTAGTTGTGTTTGGAAGAAAGCAGAAGCGATTTCGCGTGGCCGAAGATTTCGGGAGTGAGCATATTCTTGCCGGAACCTGCAAAGCCGATCTTTCTCCTGTCGATGATTTCATCCGGGATTATGCCGCGTAGCGCTTTCTTGAGAATGTATTTCGTCGTTCCGTTCCTTGTCTTGAGCGATGGAGGAATGTTCATCGAGAACTCCACCAGCTTGTGATCGAGGAACGGTACGCGCGCTTCGATGCTCGTTGCCATCGTGATCTTGTCCACGCGCATGAGCAGAAGTTCGGCAAGTCGGTTCTTGATCTCCCAGTAAATCATTTCGTTGAGCGTTCCCGAGCTTCGCGCGGCGCGCAGTTTTTCCATCTTCGACTTCACGAGTTCGTAAGAAGAGAGACCGTCGAACTCCGGACGGAGATATTCTGCGATGACGCTGCGCTTCTTGTCGTCGTAAAAGGCGATGGCGTTTCCCCAGAAGACGGGATAGCCGTGCATGAGATTGCGGATGACGTTCTGCCGGTAATCGACCTTTCGGGATTTCAGGAAAGGCGTCGCAAGCGCGTATGCCGTCGTACGAAGAAATGCGGGAACTCCTTTCACCCAGCCATAAGAATCGATGAGCCGCTGTGCACGGAGATAGCTTTGATAGCCGGCGAATTGTTCATCACTTCCTTCGCCAACCTGAATCACGATCGTGCCGTTGTCGCGCGCGAGCTTCGAGACGTGATAAAGAGGGAAGCACACCGGGTCGGCAAGCGGTTCGTCCTGGTGGCGCACGATCGTCGGCAGCAGATCGAGAAAGCCGCCGTCATCGATGATGATTTCATGGTGGTTCGTTTGAAAGAGCTTGGAAACTTTGCGCGCCCACTGGAATTCGTTCGTGTCTTCCTGTCCTTTGATCGCAACCGTGAACGTATCCACCGGCCGATCCATGAGCTTCGCCATGAACGCGACGTTCGCGGTCGAATCGATCCCGCCGCTGAGGAACACGCCGAATGGCACGTCCGACATCATACGCTTCTCGACGGCCTCGCTGAACAGCGTCACGATTTTTTTCGCGACAAGCTTTTCATCGCCGTAATCGAATCCCTCCTCCGGTTTCGGGATTGCGTCCCAGTACTCGACGTCCTCTATCGAACCGGTGTTGGAGATTCGAAGGAAGTGTCCGGCTTCGAGCTTGCGAACGCCTTTGAACATCGTCATCGGTGCAGGCGTGTGGATGAATGTGAGGTAGTGGAAGAGCGCAGTCTCGTCGAGTTCCGCACGCATCGAAGGATGTTCGAGAAGCGCCTTGATCTCGGAGCCGAAGATGAGTTGATCGTTCTTCCGCGCATAGTACAATGGCTTGATGCCGATGCGGTCGCGGTAAAGCCGGAGCGTATCGCTGCGTTCATCCCAAAGTGCGATGGCAAACATGCCTTCCAGTTTTTCGACGAAGTGCTCACCCCAATGTTGATACGCGTAGAGCAAAGTCTCCGTGTCGCTGCGCGAGCGATAGCGATATCCTGCGCGTACTAATTCCGCGCGCAGCTTCAAGTGGTTGTAAATCTCCCCGTTGAATATGATCCACACCGACTTGTCCGGCGTCGCCATCGGTTGATGGCCCGCCGGCGAGAGGTCGATGATGGAAAGCCGTCGAAATGCGAAGCCTAACGTTCCTTGCGGTGAGATGAAATGCCCTTCATCGTCCGGGCCGCGGTGCGCGATGCTGTCGCTCATGCGCTTGAGCAGATCGAACGTGATTTCCGGCTGTGGATGGGAAAAGGAGAAGACGCCAGCGATACCACACATAACGGTGTGCAAGATAGCGCAGGAGCGAAGTGAGTCAAAGGAAGAAGATGATACCCATCAGAGGTACTCGGCTAAGCGCTGAAGCAGGCGTTCCGTTTCGCGCTTCCGGTCGTCGCTAATCGGCCGATCCAGTTGGTGGAGAAGAAGCTTTGCGACGGTCTCAGGGTTGTAGCGGCTTTGGATCGCGTAATTGGCAAACGTGAGAACGAGCAGTTCGTCGTCGGGAAATTGTATGGAACCTTCCTCCAGGACTTCCAGCGAGCGCTTGTAGTCACCGGTGAGCGCGAGTGCGTTCCCGAGGAAGAGAAATAAACGTGAGTGAAGGATCTTCTTGTGTAACGCGTGAGAGAGTTCACGAACGGACTCGGTGTAGTCTTTCTTTTCGTATGCAAGCAAACCTCGAACGGCTGAAGGCGGAAATGATTGTCCAAGCGTGGATGACAGATGGCGCAGTTCAGATTCGATGGCGTTGAACTCTTTCAACAAGAACGATTGAAAGGAAATTACCTCGGCGAGGCTGTCGATCTGTTTCAAGCTGATGGCATAATCACGATCACGCCCGGACGCTTGCAACCCTTTCGCTTTATGCGCAAGCCGCTGAAGCATCAACGAATGAAACTCGCGGTACAGAGTCGGTTCGCTTTCCACTCGATCGGCGGCATACACGATGAGCGAAGAATAGTGATCAGGATAATCGATCAACTCGAGCTTCTTTTTCATGAAGTGCAGAGCATGAGCTTCGTCGCCGATCGTGAGATAGTGTTTACGCAAAGATTCGTATCCGCTGAGTGCATAGTCCTTGTACATGTGTCGTGCATCAAGCTCCATAATAGAAGCGAAGCGTTCGGCAGAGCGCACGGGATGAATATTTTCAGCAAGCCACGGCACTGTGAGAAACACGGACACACTTGCGAAGACGAGCACACTCCTGTTACTCGGTGAATGACAGAATCTCAGCGCGCTCCATGCTGCGACACTGACGAGCACACCGAGCGGCGCAGCGATATCCCAGTCACGCGCGAGACCTAAGGACGTGTTCGCGGCAAAAAGAAATAGTGAGAAGAAGCCGATCGAAAGAAGATGAAAGCGGAATGCCGGAGAGTCACGCCAGTCTGGGTTCTTCAGATTCCATGCAATGACCGCGACTCCGAGCGGTGAAAGAAGGAGAACGAGATTGAGAAGATCGAGGAGATGGTAGGAAGAAAGCAGCGTGTAAGAAAGCGTGCCTGCCGGCGATTCGATATCCGTCAACGGCATCACGATACGATTGTCGCTCCACGCAAGACCCGCCAGAAAGTAGATCGCAATCCCCGTGAGAACGACCGCCGCAAATACACCGGCGATCACTCTGTTCGATCGCACATATCCTCGATAGTTGAGACGAATTGCAATGAGATAAAGGAACGACGGAAGAAGTGCGATTGCCATGTAGTGCGAAAGACCGGCGATAACGAACCAGAAAACGACCGGTGTGAATTTGCCTTTACCACCCATGAAACGTTCCGCGCTGAACGCATACGCACCGAAGGCAAATGTGACGAGGAGGTAGTATTCCACGTAGCCGAAGAACAACAATGCACCGGCATTGCCAAAGAGAAGCAAGAGAAAGAGGAGAGCCTCTGTTCGCGGCTTCCATCTCACGGCGAAAGCCAACACTGCAACGGTCACGATGACGCTCAACGCATGAAACGGATAGAGCGCAGTGCCCGGCAAAGGAATCGAAAGCCAGGTGAACGCGGTAGGGATGTTCTTCGTCAACGCGACCAAAAGAAGCCCGGCCAACGGAGAGGACTTCAGATTCAGAAGGAGGGAAGGATCGTGATTCGGATCGATACTCATGCGATGGATTTGTGGAATGAGCAAGCCGCCATCACCGTAAAAGAAAGTTTGCATGGGGAAGAGAACGATGGAAGCGAGCAGCATTGCGCCGAGTACGAACACTGAAGTTCGTGCAGTCCTATCGCTTCTGAGAAGTCCATCGAACGCGCGATTTACCGGAGGGAGAAAAGGTACGAATGCGAGAAGCAGCCACACACTATCGCCGACTTCGATAAAGTCGAGTCCCCATGTTCTCCCGATATCTATCGACGAAGCGACGACGCGCATTCCGATGACAACGAGTGTGACACTTAACATGAAACGAAGCGCTCTTGAGGATTCCATCATCGCGTGCGAAAGTAGCATATCTCGGAGCAGGGAAAAACCAATCGACGAAAAACCTGCATGGCCGCTCATTCACAGCTTGCATGTCTGCGCTACCCGCCATAGGTTTGAGTTAGACATTCGGATAAAAAGGAACACGACAATGAGCACACAATGGACTGAGAATCGAAGAAAGGTTGCCCACTTCCTCGAACGGTACTTCACACAACACGGGCGTTCGCCAAGCCTCGATGAAATCGCTGACGGAACCGGATTGTGGAAGCGCAGCGTCGAGATCGTTCTCAAAGGATTGGAGAAAATGGGAATCATCTCGATTACTCCCGGTATCAGCCGGGGCATACGCCTCATCGAACATGAGATGGCCCGCATTCCTCTTCTCGGTGAAGTGCAGGCAGGCTCACCGGTGTTTGCCCAGGAGAGCGAAGTCGAGTATCTCAGGATCAAACGCGAGTTGATTCCGTTCGCAGAACCTGTCGCGTTGCGCGTGAGCGGTTACAGTATGAAAGATGCGGGTATTCTCCCGGGCGACATCATTCTTCTGAGACAGCAGGAAGTCGCGAACAACGGCGACACCGTCGTGGCTTACCTCAACGGCGGTCTCACGGTAAAGACGCTCTCCGTCAAAGGACGCAGGATTCAGTTGAAGCCGGCGAATCCTTCTTACAAAATGACCGACGTGACACGCGATGACGATTTTCGCATCGTCGGGAAAGTGATGCTTGTCCTGCGGGATTTAGGTTCGTGCTTCGATTTCCGCATCGAAGGTGCGAGGCTGAATTGAGTTTCATCGATTTGAAAAAGAAGAACGTTCGTGTAACACGCTGAAAGTTCGCCACACTCTCATGAGAAAGAACATGAAAATCATTTTTTCCTTTTTCCTCCTTGCGATACTCGGGCATCTCCTTCAAACAGTTTCCTATTCACAGCAGTCCACACGCGCTTTCGACAACTCGTTTTACGAAACAGAATTACTCGGACGCGATGGCGTTACCGTGTTTTTCATTCATGGCTTCAATCATTCGAAAGCGGACGGCTCGCGGATA
Source organism: uncultured Chromatiales bacterium (assembly GCA_964448285.1). GTDB lineage: Bacteria > Bacteroidota > Ignavibacteria > SZUA-365 > SZUA-365 > CAYUWG01. The sequence continues at coordinate 41,470 of CAYUWG010000021.1, read as the reverse complement.
CCATCCCGTCGCATGACGATTCCGTGTGATGATGGAAACTGTACGTCGTACCGCGTCGAGAATGTGAAGTATGCACTGCCCGTTTCCGCCACGCCGTATTATTACGTTGAATACTCGCTCACGAAGGACTCCGCCGTTTTAGAAACCGTCCATCCGTGGCTGGATGCATCCGTCGCACCGAATGAAAGCGATATCGTCGCGCGAAACAGCATCCAAAGAAATGGCCGCATCATCTCGGTCGTTGTCGAAGTGCCGCTCCTTTCGTATGACCGGGCGACGAACACAGTCCGCTTCGTGGAATCGTTCGATCTCGTTCCTGTGACTGAGCAGAACCTCTTGAACCGAGTACAACTTCCTGCACGCGCGGAATACATCTCGCAGCCATTCATTCGCCGGTCGAAAGATCTCGACACGTCCGGTGCATGGCTTCTGTTCGACCGTCCATCATTGCGCTTTTTCATTCGCACAGATGGCATGTATAAGATCGACCGGAATTGGTTCAGCGCATCGGGTCTCAATCCCGATACCTACGATCCACGTAACTTCAAGCTCTATCGCAAAGGTTTGGAGATTCCGATGTATCAGGAAGGGACCGAAGACGGGACACTCGACCCCGGCGATTCCTTCGTGTTCGTCGGTGAGATGAATTACGATGAAGCAGGATACCGTTTCATTCGAAAAGGCGCGGAGCGGGATGAGCCTCATCCGCAGTTCCTCAACAAGTACTCGGACTCCACGGCGTACTGGCTCGTGTTTTCCGATTCCCCCGGCCAACGCATCGCTCCAACGGCGTATTCCGGGACTCCACCCGTCGATACTCTCGATTGGTATTACCACCTCATCCATTCCGAAAACGATGCACATCTTTTTCATCTCACGTCGAATGTCGATCGCGCACAGTTCTCCGATTGGACATCCGAGGACACATGGATCTCCGGTTGGCTTTGGCAAACGAATGCAGCAGTGACCAATGTCGCGACGCCGAACCTGAAGCCCGGCCAACCGGCGCGCGTATGGTACAAGGCAGCAAGTTGGTACGGAAACGCAGCCGTCAGCCCGAACCACAAGCTCTCCCTGAGCATGAATTTCGGTCCGATAGTCGATTCCCTTTACTTCAATGTGAACGAACAGGCTCTTCTTTCAGGCGTCGTACCTGACACGGCTTTGCGTCCCGATCAAAACACGATTCGGTTGCAAAGCGAGATTGCACAACCGCCGGGCTACGGCGATACCGACTGCGTCGTCGATTGGTTTGACGTCGAGTATCCTCGATCGATGTCGGCACAAAGTAACCGTCTCTCATTTCCGATCGACTCGGTTGTGTCACAAGGTCCGAAGTTTTTGAATGTCACTGGTTTTCAAAACCAGGAAGTCCTCGTATTGAAGCAATCACCGACGGGGTGGGCTGCACTCACATCGATCACGGCGACCGGTTCCGGCCCTTATGGTATCGTCGTGCCGGACAGCATTCGTTGGGGAAGCAAGTACCACTTCGCGGCGAAGTCTGCACTTCTTCCAACGCCGGCGCCCGTTGTCGTGCAGGTGATGAACACGAGGACGCAGCAGGAGGCGGATTATCTCATCGTCACGACGAAGGAATTCGGTACGTCACCGCAGGAGTATGCCGCGTTCATCGAAAGTGAGTATGGCGTTGCTACCCGGATTCTCTATGTCGAGGATATCTATGACAACTACAGTTTCGGAATCTTCAATCCCGAGGCGTTGAAAGTCTTCCTTTACGATGCCGTCAACTCCTGGACGAGCAAACCATTGAAGTATCTCTTGCTTCTTGGCGATGCGAACTACAATTACAAAAGACCGAACAGCGCCTATTCGAAAAACTTCGTGCCGACGTACGGTTTCCCATCGGGCGATATGTGGTTTGCCTGCTTCGACGAACGCGCCATCGATCCGGTATTCAGCGTCGGACGCTTGCCGATGCGCCAATCCGGGGACATCCAACGCTATCTTGAACGGCATCGGAAATACCGCTCAGCCAAACCGACTTTATGGAACAAGACCTCCATGCATTTCAGCGGAGGATTCCCGAAAGACGGAGAGGCAAAGCTTGCGTTTTACCGTTCGATCAATCAGGAACTGATTGGCACAGTCATTACGCCGCCACCGCTTTCAGGTACGGGAATCCATTTCTACAAAACGATCTCTCCTTTGACGGACTTCGGCCCTTACTCTCCCAAGTACATCAAACAGGCAATCAACGAAGGCGCGATCCTGATTTCGTACGTGGGACACAGCGGCACGGAAACATGGGATAACTCGATTGTCGATGCATCGCAATTGGCAAATACCGTCGATCGGTCACCGGTGATATCGGACTTCGGATGTTCAACGGCCAAGTTCGCAGAGCCGGACATTACGTCTTTTTCGGAACACTTCGTCGTGAATCAAGGCGGACAGGCGATTGCTTACGTTGGCAATTCGTCGCTGGGATATGAATCGACATCTGCGCGGTTGCCCAAAGAGTTCATTGGACGATTGATCACCGAGAACATCAGAAATGTCGGCGATGCACACAGGCTTGCGAAAAAGGCGCTTATCGACCGGTATGGATCTTCGACGACGAATATGGTTGCTATGAGATCGAACGTTGTGATTGGCGATCCCATCGTTGAGATTCCGTTGCCGCGGAAAACGAACCTCGTCGCGAAGACGGAATGGATCGTTCCTGAAAAGGATATCCTCACCGATGCGATGGATTCCGTTTCATTCCAGATCACATTTCAGAATCAGGGTTTGTACTTCAGCGATACGATTCGAGTGCTTGTCGAAGAAGTCGTTGGAGGCAACGTCAAGGCGACTGCGGCTTTTCAGTTGCCAGTCCCAACCGTGAACCACACGTTCAGCGTCACGCTCCCAACGAGAAACGAAGCGGGAAAGCGCACGCTGCGCGTGACACTCGATACGGACAATCGCATCGACGAGTCCGACAAAACGGATAACGTCGCACTGTACGATTATGACGTATTGAGCACGTTCCTCAAAGCCGTCGATTTCCGCTTCGGTCAGCCGATGGGTGGCGTCAATTCATTGAAAGTCCTGAATCCCATCAGCGACCCGGGACCGATCAGTTCCGTGCTCTTCGAATTCAGTCGCGACGAGAGCTTTTCATCGCCAAACGGTTCGGCCGCTCCCTATGGCAAGACGCTCTCACGGCTGACATCGCTTCCATCCGGTTTTCAAAACGGCAAGGTGTATTGGCGCGCTCGATTCAATGCATCAGACCAAAGGGTTGCCGGTCCATTCAGCATCTGGCCTGCTGATCGTCCTGCGGCATTCGTTCAAAAGGATTCGTCCGATTTCTCGTCGGGTACACTCAGCAACCTGCGCTATGATGGAAGCGGACTTACGACGCTTCCTGCCATCAGAAAACTCCGTGTCATTTCAGCCGGTTGGTTCGATGGAAACTTCGGTATCGTTGAAGTGGATGGGATCAACGTGTTGCCTGCTACGTTCTTCCGGTCGTATTCCGTAGTCATTTTCGATAGCCTCACGCTGAAGATCAAGTCGATCGAGGTGTTCGATCTCTATGGAAACGGTGACCATCGCACTGCGATGAAAAACCATTTGGACACCGTCAAGCAAGGAGAAGTCGTAGCAATAGCAACGGCAGATGAACCACGCTCGGGTTCGGGAACGATCAGTGAATCCGTCTCTGCTCTTGGCGGTCAACTTCTCACTACGGTTCAACGAAACGGTTCATGGTCATTGATCGGTCACAAGGGTGCGGCTCCCGGTACGGTTCCGGAAGCATTGACAAAACCGGGAGAAGGCAAGGCGGTCGTCGAGAAAGAGTATTCCGTCGTTCCCGACACCGGTTGGATTGAATCACCGCTCATCGGGCCTTCTGCCGGCTGGAAGAGTCTTACCCTCCAACGCAGTCCAACGAACACGACGCGAATCGACGTGCGCGTCAGCGGTATCGATGGGAATGGAAATGCTGCGCCGCTTCTCTCCATCGAGAATGCGGAAACGATCGATCTCTCGTCGATCGATGCCGCGCAATATCCTTACATCCAACTCCGTGCGGTCTTGATACCGGATATCGGATCTACTCCCGTGCTGCAATCGTGGAGCGTGGATTTCACACTGATGCCTGAACTTGCGTTGAACTACCAGTCTGTCTTCGTGGCAAGCGATACCGTGATGCAAGGAACTGACGTCGAGGCAACCATCGGCATTCTCAACGCGGGCGAATCGCCATCAGGACAGTTCCCTGTGCACGTGGATATCGTCGGCCCGGACAACGTGCGGCAACCGGTTGCGAATTATCAGGCAGGGCCGCTTGCACGCGATACCTGGGACGAGCGGAACGTGAAAATCAATACGTCGTTGTTAGCCGGCGCCTATAAAGTGATCGTCACTGTCGATCGGGATGACTCGATCGAAGAGCAGTATGAAACGAACAACTCCTCGGTCACGGCATTTCACGTGCTCACCGATACGACGCGCCCACAACTGGATGTCCTCATCGACGGATTGACGCCGGTCAACGGGGACTTCGTTCGCCCGACGCCCGATGTCACGATGACGCTCATCGATTCAAGTCCGCTCCATGTGACCTCGCCGGATAACTTCACGCTCTCACTCAACGACACGACCATTGCGGGTACGGATTCACGAGTTCAATTCGTCCCTGCCGCGAACGGCGTCAATGCACAGATTACCTTCAGGCCGGAGCTTACAGGCGGCGACCACATTTTTAAATTCAACGTGACGGATGCAAGCGGGAATAAAGCACTGACGGAACCGCTGGAGGTTCTCGTTCGCGTCGAATTCGAATCGTCATTACGCGAAGTCTTTAACTTCCCCAACCCGTTCACCGATGCTTCGACTTTTACTTTCATCCTCACCGGAACACAAACTCCGCAGGAGATGAAGCTGAAAATCTACACGGTCAGCGGGAAGCTCATTCGTACACTCACCGTCCCGCCGACCGACTTGCGTATCGGCTACAACACCGTGAAATGGGATGGCCGCGATGAAGAAGGGGATGAGCTTGCGAACGGCGTTTATTTCTATAAGATCATTCTCAAAGGAGCGGATAAATCCGTCGAACACATCGGTCGGATTGCAAAGCTCAAATGAAAGACCGAGGTACGAACCGTGCATCTCCACGTGCACAGTTACTATTCCTTTCTTGCCGGAACGCTCTCGATACAACATCTGCTTGAAGAAGCACAGCGCGGGAATTGTCGCGCGATCGCGCTGACCGACACCAACAACCTTACCGGCGTGACGGAGTTTTACTCAAGTGCACGCGAAGCGGGTATAAAGCCGATACTCGGCGCGGAAGTGCGGGATGGAAGAGACCGTGCAGTGCTTCTGGCGAAGAACTGGGACGGCTACGAAGAGATCTGTCGTACGATCACATCGCTCTCCCATGCATTCCCCGCGGCGCGCATTTCAAACACGGAGAACGATGACGGCTTCAAGTCCGATCAGGGTGAAGACCGGTCCATTTCAGAACGAAGTATCACGCTTTCCGATTTACTTGCGAACCATTCCGAAAACGTTTTCATCATCACGAAAAGCGAAAGACTCGTTCGCAAGCTCTCTCAGAGTCACTCGAACAATCTCTATATCGAAATCACCAAAGCGGACGAAGGTCGCTGGCCGCAAGTGTTGAAGCTCAAGGAAGAGACGGGATCGCCGCTTGTCGCAACGAATGACGTCTATTTCGGAAAACCCGCAGGGAGAACGCTCCACACGATTCTCCGCGCCATTGCGACGAATACGACGATGGGAACGATTCCGGTGAATGAGGCGGCGAACGAAACGCAGTACTTCTGCTCGGAAGACGAATACCGGCGTTGGTTCCAACATTATCCAGAGGCGTTGATGAACAGGGAAATCATCGCGGAGCAGTGCAACGTCGAGTTCGATTTCCACACCAGCAAGTTCACGCCTTTCAACGATGGCGACAGTGCGGCGAAGCTTGAACTGCTTCGAGCGTTGACGGAAGAAGGGTTGCACCGTCGCTATGCGCGCCCGAGTCCACGACATCATGAACGGGTAGAAAAAGAGTTTTCAATCATCAGGGAACTAGGATTCGTGGATTATTTCCTCGTGGCGTGGGACATCGTTCGTTATGCGAAGCACGGGAACATCCCCTACGTCGGGCGAGGCTCGGGTGCGAACAGCATCGTCGCGTACTGTCTCGAAATCACGAACGTCGATCCCATCGAGTTGAACCTCTTCTTCGAGCGCTTCCTCAACCCTGAGCGCAAATCTCCACCGGATTTCGATATCGACTTCTCGTGGCGCAACCGCGATGAAGTGATCGACTATGTCTTGAAGAAATACGACGAGCAAAACACCGCGATGATTTGCACGCTCTCGACGTTCAATCCGCGCGGTGCGATTCGTGAAGTCGGGAAGGCGCTTGGCTACAGCGAGGCGGAGATCAAACAGGTGACGAGCCTTCTTCCCTCATACGGTTCCGTGCGTGACTTGAGCGATCCGTCGAGTCCGTTTCATCGCTATGGCGGAATGTTCGTCCGCTCGCCTTATGGTAAGGACTGGATGAAGATCGCGATGCGCATTCTCGACTTTCCGAACCATTACGGCATTCATGCAGGAGGCGTGATTCTCGCACCGCATCCGATCACGCGTTATACGCCGACGCAAGTCGCGCCGAAAGGCGTTCGAATCACACAGCAGGACATGTTTGCGATGGAAGATTGGAGATTGGAGAAGCTCGACATTCTTTCGACGCGGGGGTTGGGGACGTTCGAGGATACGATGAAGGCGGTCGAGTTGCGAACAGGCACGATGCCTCCGATACTCGATTATCGTTTCGCGTGTGAAGATGTGAAGACGAAAGAGATCGTCCGAATGGGTCGAACGATCGGGTGCTTCTACATCGAGTCGCCCGCGATGATCCAACTTCTCAAGAAGCTGCGAGCGGACAGCTTCGAAATGCTCACCGCGGCGAGTTCGATCATCCGTCCGGGCGTTTCGCAATCGGGAATGATGCAGGCGTTCATCGAGCGTTTTCACGATCCGCGAAAAATTAAACCGCCGCATCCGATGATGGCGGAGTTGCTGGAATCGACCTTCGGCGTGATGGTCTATCAGGAAGACGTGATCAAGGTCGCGCACTTCATCGGAAAGCTTTCACTCGGTGAAGCCGACCTGTTGCGTCGCGCGATGTCCGGCAAGATGCGCTCGCACGAAGCGATGAGAAAACTGAAAGGCGCGTTCTTCAATGGCTGCAGATCACAGGGTATATCCGATCAGGTGACGGCTGAGATCTGGCGGCAGATGGAATCCTTTGCGGGATATTCGTTTTGCAAAGCGCACTCGGCGTCATACGCCGTGCTCTCGTTTCAGGAAGCATATCTCAAGGCGCACTATCCTGCGCTGTTCCTTTGCAGTGTGTTGAACAACCAGGGAGGATACTACCGGGCCGAAGTCTATGTGCAGGAGGCGAAACGCTTGGGGATTATGGTGCTTCTTCCCGATGTCAACACGAGTGAGTATCTCAATATCTGTCCAACGGATACAACGATTCAGCTCGGTTTCCTTCATGTAAAAAACCTGAGTGAGAGATCGGTGAATTCGATTCTTTACTCCCGCAATGATGAAGGTACGTTCACCGACTGCGAGGACTTTTTTCGCAGGAGCCGCGTCACGCTCGAAGACGCCATTACGCTCGTGCGCTGCGGAGCATGTGATTCACTCGGCGAAGACCGCCCAGCGATGATCGTTCAGGCGAAGCTGCATTTCAGGAATCAGAAACAACGCCGACTTGAATCCGAACTGCCGCTGAAGTTCGAGCGCTTCAGCGACTCTCTTTCAACGCTTCGTTCATACTCCGCGGTCGAGGTTGCGCAAATCGAACTGGAGTCCTTTTCATTCACCGTCTCCAGTCATGTACTCGATGCGTTTCATTCGCAGCTTGCGGGAACGGTGCGCGCCAATGAACTCAGCGCTCACATCGGCAAGCATGTGACCGTCGGCGGCTGGATGATCGCCGCGAAACTCTCACGAACGCGAAAGGGAGAGAGGATGATGTTCATGAATCTCGACGACTCGACGGGGATGATCGACGTCGTACTGTTCCCAAAATGCTATCAGGCACATGCGTATATGCTGCGCAGTGCAGGGCCGTTCAAAGTCAGGGGAAAGGTTGTTCGGGAATTCGACGTCATCAACATCATCGGCGAACAGATCGAACTTCTGTCGGCATAAATTCTCACTCGATATTAGGCTACCGGTATTTTGCACTTGATTCTGAGAAAAAGAAAGGGAATGTTGCGTTTGCCTTGATTGAATGATATCACTTATGCGGAGCAAGCAATCATGAAGTCCATCATTCTCAGTTTTCTCTTAGGATTGGTTACGATCTCGATGATGCGAGCGCAGGAGGTGCGGCCATTCGTAATCCATCCGATCATCGGCGACACGCTCGATCGACAGGAGAGGGATTTTTACGGAATACTGCAAACCATCTCGGGCTTTCAGCACGCGGTTTTCTATCTCAACGCAGATAGCTCGTTCCGTGTCGTGGCAACGATACTTCGTGGTGGGAGTGAGCAGGACACGGTCATAGAGCGGTATCGATCGCTTGCGGCACTGCGTGAACAGATTCGCTATGTCGGTGATCTCAGGCGTACAGAGAAAGAGGTACCTGTCAAAGTCGTGCGCGTCCATTTGAAGAATGGCTCGATCATCCCAGGGACTATCCTGCGGGATGATTCGGACACGCTTATCATTTATTCCGATGATTTAGGAGAGATGCGATTCGCAAAAGCGAACCTGCTTCGTATCGATTATCAGATTAGGGACAAGGACCTTGAGTTGGAGGACGTGTGGTATGACGATCCGAATGTTACGAGGGGATTTCTCATGCCGACTGCGCTCACGTTGAAGCAAGGAGGCGGTTATTTGGGAACGTTCGAACTATTCTTCTTCACGGTTGCACTCGGTCTTTCCGATGCAGTGATGGTCAACTTCGGCATACTTCTCCTCCCGATTGCAATCGAGAACCAAGTAGTGCAGGCTGGATTGAAAATTCGTTTGACGCCGGATGATTCGGAACCCGCTGTTGCGATCGGAGGGCAATATTTCGGTAATCTCGGATCGGAAGGGATGTTTGCACCCTATGCAGTTATGACGGGCAGTACAAAAGATACAAGATTCAGTATTGGCGGAGGCTTGGCGATGCCTATAGATGGCAATGAGGCGGAACCCATAATCGTTGCGAGCTTCGATGGAAGAGTATCGAAGAGTGTAAAATTTATCAGTGAGGCATGGTTTCCCATTAATGGTGGTTGGCTGCCTTTTATGTTCGGATTTAGGTTCTTCGGATCGCAAATCTCTGGCGACATAGGGCTTATGTTTCCAATCGGTGAAGAATTCCTAAGTCCTATCGGATGGCCCGTTGGAAATTTCATATACAATTTCTGAGGCTTGAATCATGAGATCGGTAATCATTTTCGCTGCCACAACTTTCATCACGACATGCGCGTTAGCTCAGCAGCCGGAGCAACCGGATAAATTTCATTTTTCTTTCTTATTCGGATACTCATCTTCACAGGCGAAGAATGATATCGAAGAGTATCTGAAAGTCAATGACTTCGAAGTGTACGAGAGCAGCAGTTATTCCGGTTCGCGGCAAGGTTTCGGTACGACGATCCGTTTCGAATACTTAATCTCACCACGGTATGCGCTAACTGCTGCGGTTTCCACACTCGGATGGCTCATTGGAAACAGCGCACGGGTGCGAGGAAGCCATTACGGGAATTCGTATTCAGAGAACTATTCTTACGCAGCCGAACACAAGTCGCTGGGATATTATGGCGGACTTTCCTTCCTCGTAACGCCGACGACCCGCTCGAAATCAGGCGCTCATTTCCAGATCGGATTGGCGCTCGGAACCGAGAAAGTGAAGTTCGATAGGGAGGTTTTTGGGAACAAGAGAGTTATCCGCATCGACAATCATTCAAGCATGGGAGTACTCGGACACATGAACTATGAGTGGCGTTTCGGCTACGCGATGGCTGTCGGCTTCACTTTCGAATACCGGTACATACCGAAGATCACCATCGATGAAGGAACGTTTGATTTAGGGACACGAATGGATTACTCTACCAATCCCCCGAGGCAAGTTCAGTTATCGGTGACGATGCCTTCGCACGAGGTGGAGTTCAGCAATTGGAATTTAGGTTTTCTGATCGGCGTGTATTTCTAAAAAGGAAAAGTCCGAATGTGACTCGGACTTCTTTGTCGGGGTGGCCGGATTTGAACCGACGACCTCCTGCTCCCAAAGCAGGCGCGATACCGGGCTACGCTACACCCCGAAAGGGCAGTGCCAAAATACGTTTGAGGCGTTCGTTCTCCAACTTCAGGCAGGAAGCTCCGCGAGAATCTCTTTCTCCTGTTGTGCGCGACGAACGTTCATGAACGAAAGGATCAATGAGCCAACGACAAAGAAAACGAGCAGAGCAAGAATGGAGAGACGGGCGCTTCCGGTCGTCTGTCGGATAAATGCGAACACGATGGGTCCCCATATCGCGCTGAATTTTTCGAACACGGAAAAGAATCCGAAGAACTCCGCCGAGGCACGGGCGGGAATGATGCTGCTGTAGAGTGACCGGGATAACGCCTGGCTTCCACCGAGCACGAGACCGACGATACCTCCAAGAATCCAGAACTCCAGCGGTTGAGTCATGAAGTATGCATAGAGAACGATGCCCGACCACGTTGCGAGAGCAACGAGTAACATGTTCTTCGTCCCGAAACGAACCGCGAGCCACCCGAACAACAACGCACCGAACATGCCGATGGCCTGCACCATCAGCAGGCAGCCCATGAGGGTCAATGTGTCGAAGTTCAGCTCTTCCGATCCGTAGATCGTTGCCATTGCGATGATGGTTTGAATCCCGTCGTTGTAAATCATGAATGCGACGAGGAAGATCAGGAGATTACGCAGGGAGCCGATCTTGCGAGTTGTCACGATCAACTGCGTGAAGCCGTTTCGAACGTGTGCAGTCACTTTTGTTCGCAACGCGCTTATTCGTGGTTCGCTCAAACGTCGAAATGTGATGATTGCGAAGCCGCCCCACCACACACCGACACTTCCCAGTGAGATGCGCAGCGCGAGTGTCACATCTTCAATTCCGAAGCTCGCATGAAACTGTACGAGGATGAGATGGAGAATGAAGAGAATCCCTCCTCCGGCATAGCCATATGCGTATCCCTTCCCGGAAACGACGTCTTGTTCTTCCGGTGAGGCGATATGCGGAAGGAAGGCATCGTAAAAAACGTTGCCGGATACGAAGCCTATGTTTGCGAGAAAAAAGAGTATCAGCGCCAGTTCGACATCGCCCGGGCCGATCAAGAAAAGACCGAGCGAACTCGCGCTACCCAGATAGCAAAAGAACATCAGGAATTTCTTCTTCGAAGACGATGCATCGGCGATCGCGCCGAGCAGTGGTGCGGTCAATAACACGAGCAACGCCGACAGTCCCAGCGTGTATCCGTAGAGCGACGTGGCACTCAGGGGACCGATGCCCCAGAGGACATAACCTTCATCCGGCACGACAACCTTGTCGAGAAAAGGGCCGAACAGCGCCGCTAGGATTGTCACGGCGTATGCGCTGTTCGCCCAGTCGTACATGTACCAACCGAATCGCGTTCGCTTGACGTGCGCTTCCATGATTACCTGTCTATCAATCCACGACCGGCTTTCTGCATGCGACCGCGTTCGAGCAGTACATGTTGAATCGTATCGAGCAGTCCGTTGATGAAGTGTCCGCTTTTTTCCGTGCTGAACTTCTTGGCGATTTCCACACATTCGTTCATCGTGACCTTTGGTGGGATATCAGGGAAATAGAGGAACTCCGTGATTCCGAGACGAAGGAGAATTTTATCGATGACAGCGAGCCGGTCGAATTCCCAATTCCGCGCATGTTCGATAATGATCGTGTCAAGTTCCTGCCGATGATTGAGTACAGCATAGACGAGATTGCGAGTGAAAGACAAATGCTCTGGAGCCGTGTTCATCTCTGCTGCGGCGATTGTCTCCATGAGCATTTCGATCGGTTCTTGCGAAAGCTCGTACGCGTAGAGGACCTGCATCGCGTACTCGCGTGCTTCTCGGCGCGTTATGACATCAGTGTTTTTCTCGGATTTCATAGTGCGCAAGTTAACGCATAGCCGGTGAAGTTCTGTGAACTACGCCAGGGAAGAATCGCGACCGCCGCGATAAGGAGGAAAGCGTTCGAAGGAATGATCGCCTTTGAGCGGAAGCAGGACGGAACGGGATTCGTTTTGTACGCGGTCAACCTGAATGCCATACACCGATTCGATGACACTTTCGACAAGAACCTCGGCCGGCTTTCCATCGGCGACCACCGTTCCCTGATTCATCAACAACACCCGGTCACAGTATTGTCCAGCAAGGTTCAGATCGTGCGTAATGCAGAGAACGGTTCGTTGGCGATCTCGCCGGAAATGGGTGAGCAGATCGAACAACTCGATTTGGTACCTGACGTCGAGATGTGCCGTCGGTTCATCGAGGAGGATGAACGGTGTATCCTGAGCGAGTGCGCGCGCTACGACCACGCGATGGAACTCGCCTCCCGACAGCTCCATCACGTTGCGTTTCTTCAGATGCGATATATCCATCAGTCGGAGGATGTATTCGACGAACGCTTTATCCTCCGTACTGTCGAAACCGATGGGCGCGGAATAGGGATGTCTGCCGAGCATCACCATTTCGAACACAGAGAATGGAAACGAGGGATGCTCGGTCTGTCCGACGAATGCGATCAAACGTGCAAGTTCATTCGCGGTAAAAGAATGGAGGTCGCGGTCATCGAGGAAAACAGAGCCGCGTACCGGTTGCAGGTACCCGGATAGCAATCGAATGAAGGTCGTTTTTCCTGAACCGTTCGGACCTAATATTCCGATGAATCCGGGACTCTCGATCGAAACGGAGACTTCCGTGATCACCGAGTGCAACCCGTATGAAAAACTCACTCGGTCAACGAGGAAGCGTAATGTTTTTTCAGAGACAGAGTTGGAGGATATCATGAATGACTTCCTCGCTGTATTCCGGTAAGTCCCACAGTGCGGCAATCTCAGCGGCATTGGCAGCGATTGCAGGGATCGCTTCTTCGGGAATGTTCCAACCGCCAAGCGAGAAGGGAATACTCAGGGAATTGAACCACTCCATTATCGTAGAAACGGTTTCTTCCGCAATCGATTCTTCCTTCGTCCCGTAAATTGAATAAACGACTCGACCGAGTTGCGCGAGCTTCTCCGTGTATTTCGAAAGGTTATATCGAAGCCAACCGGGAGTTACGATCGCAAGCCCGGCGCCGTGCGGGATGTTGTAAAGCGCAGACAATGCGTGCTCGATCATGTGGATGGGAAACGACGTGCGGCCATGCCCGGACGAGATGAGTCCGTTGAGGGCGAGCGTGGCAGCCCACATCATCGTCGCGCGGGATTCATAGTCATCGCTTTTCGTCAGGATGACGGCAATCGCTTCGTGAATCGTTCGGATCAGCGAGAGCGACAGACCATCCTGCAGGATGGAATTCGGATTCTCATTGTTGAAGTATTGTTCGAGAATATGAACGACGGCATCGACGGCGCCATACGCGCTGTATGCCGGTGTGACGCTGATCGTCGTCGATGGATCGAGGATGGAAACTTTGGGATACGTGGCCCTCGATGTGAAGCTGAACTTCTGCTTGGTGATGTCATTGGTGATCACCGCACTTCCATTCATTTCCGAACCTGTCGCTGCTAAGGTCAGGACATCCAAAACGGGCAGAGCAGACTGGATTTTTTCTTTCTTGATGAAGAAGTCCCACACATCATGATTCACCGGTATCCCTGCGGCGATCGCTTTGGCGCTGTCAAGCACGCTACCGCCGCCGACTGCGACGATCATGTCCACGTTTTCTTTGCATCCGATGTCGATCGCGTGATGAACCGTTGACAGCAACGGATTCGAAACGACTCCTTCGATAAGAGTGGTTGTGAGGTTCTGTTGATGGAGGGAATGAAGTGCTTTGTCGAGAATTCCGGAGGACTTGCTGCTGCGTACGCCTGTTACGACGAGCGCTCTTTCTCCATATTCACGTGCTTCTCTGCCAAGGCGCGGTACAGTGTCCATCCCGAAAATAATTTTTGTTGGATTATGGTACGTGAAGTTTTGCATTCCTGAAGGTCAAATTATGAATTGCTTGGACAATGTGCTGAGTTTATTTGAATAAGAATCCTGTCTCTCGTTTCCAGAGAATAAGGTCCAACTCCGATGCGGGAATGCGCAATCGTTCCGCAAAGTCGAAGTAGATCGCTTCCAGTTCGAAGTAGCGTCGTTGCGAGAGGGATTTCGGCCATTCCGTAATGAGGCCGAACCGAATGAGATTGCGGAGAATGTGCCGGTCGATAATGGCGACGTTGAAACGGCCGATGTTTCGCAGGAAGTGACTCGCTTCTTTGAACCCAAGACCTGATACCATGGTAGTGAGCACGTTCCTGCATCGCTTATCATCCGCTTCAATTTTTAACGCTCGCTTCACGAGTGGAAACGTATGCTTGAGCGCGTGCAACCGGAGTGCTTTCGTTTTGTGAAATCGTACGTAGCCTCCATTATGAGATCGCAATAGAGTTTCAACGTCGAAATCGGTTCTGTGAAATTTTCTCCGGCGAAGTTCATCCACGACAGCGTTGCATTGCGTTGCGCTGGATTGTGGAGTCATGATGCAGTAGCAAAGTTCGTAGAAGTATCGTGAAGGCGGAACAGCTTGGAATGCCTTGAGTCGTTCGAGAATTTCGGTACGATGTGCAAGCCATTCATCGCGGAGTTGAGTGACGGGAGTTCGATGAGTCTCGGAGTTTTTCGTTAATGATCGCTTGGCTCTGCCTTCGAAAAGGCTGCGGCGTTCACGCGGAGACTTCGATGGAGTTACGTTACGCATGGAGATGGACGGACACTCCTTTCACATGCGAGAGAGAGTGAAGTGAGCACGGGCGTCGAAGCTTCGTTCCCGCGATAAGTCCGTCACGTTCCAGTGAAGCGAGTATGTCGATCAGCCATGAAATTCCATAAGCGTCTATCTCCAGCTTGAAGCGTTCTGCAATCCTTGGTACCTGAGTCGAGTGCCCCGGTGTGCTGCGAAGCGCTTCTAAAATCTTGCCGCGATAAATTCTTCGTGGTATTGTCTTCGTTACACGCTGTGATGGACGCGACTTCATAAGCTTGCCGGCGGACTTGCAGTGGTGCGCTACGGGACATCGAGTACAAGCCGGATCGCGCGCCGTGCATATCCTTGCTCCGAAATCCATCAATGCATGGTTCCATTCGAGGAATGAGTTCTGAGGCAAGAACTCATCCGCAAGTTTCCAGCACTCTTTCAAAGAGAGGCGATCGCTTGTGTTTTGCAACCGCTTCGTCAGGCGAGAGAGCACACGTGCAATGTTCGTTTCTACGAACGCAACCCTTTCGTGAAAACCGAAGCATGCGATCGCACGCGCGGTGTAGCGACCTATCCCGGGAAGCTCCTGTAAAAGATTGACATCGCTTGGAATGTCTCCATTGAACTCGGTAACAAGTTGCTGTGCCGTCGCATGAAGAAAGAGCGCCCTCCGGTTATATCCCATTCCGCTCCATGCAAGAATCACGTCACGCCGCGATGCATGCGCAAGTGAACGGATGTCCGGAAACTGTTCCATCCATCTCGGGAACACGTCGAGGACGCGATCGACCTGAGTTTGCTGGAGCATGATTTCACTGACAAGGACGGAATAGGGCTGTGGATTCTCTCTCCATGGCAACCGTCGCTTATGCCGGTGATACCATCGGAGAATCGTACGATGAATATCTTGTCGATAAATGGTGATGGTAGGTTACTATGAAGAAGGGATCGGTGGGAGAAATTGGATGACTGCAAGGGAGCCTTCGAGCAAATCATACTGCTCAAGCCGGTCGATATCCACCCATGCGATTTGTTC
Source organism: uncultured Chromatiales bacterium (assembly GCA_964448285.1). GTDB lineage: Bacteria > Bacteroidota > Ignavibacteria > SZUA-365 > SZUA-365 > CAYUWG01. Next base: position 25,474 of record CAYUWG010000021.1, on the reverse strand, counting down.
GAAGACGTTGTTCTTCAGCGTTCCGGTGTAGTTCGTGACGTGAAAGAACGTGACCTGAAAATTGCCGCCGTCAGAGTAGCTCGTCTGCAAAGTCTTGATCTCTTTGTATTCGGTAGGTTCGACTCCCAATTCCTCCTCAAGCTCACGAGACAAACACTCGTCGGATCGCTCGCCGGGGTACAGCTTCCCACCGGGGAACTCCCATTTCAATCCATAGCGATGGTTGATACCTCGCTGACAAATCAGAATTTGGTTTCCTTTCTGAATGAGGCCGGCTGCTACTCGAACCGGAGTTTCGGATTCTCCATACATAGACGTTTCTCTGCTCTGTAAATAGCTTGAGTCTGCTTGATCGCCGTCCAACATTGACACCCTGACGCGGTGAGCATTAACGGCGATGAAATATAGGGGAATCGCACGTGTTCTCAAGGCCTCGACTCATTGAAAGATGTGTGGAAGGTCTGTAAAATCGTGATTGCGTACACTGTGAAGTGATGCATCTCATTGTTTTTTGCGACATCAGGAATTACCTTGCTAACGACAAAGTATGCTGTCCTTCTATCTTCTTCATAAAGGGTTTACATCATGATCAAGCTTAAAGAAAAATTAAGCCGGATATACGAAAAGGAGCGGGAAGACGTCCGTTCCCTTCTCCACGAATACGGCGACACGATCGTATCACAGGTCACTATTAATCAGGTCTATGGAGGTATGCGAGGTGTGCGCGGGCTTGTCTGCGATACCTCTCTCGTTCCACCGGAGAAAGGTCTCATCATCCGGGGCATCGAATTGAAGGAACTGACGGAAAAACTTCCGGAAGAAATACTCTATCTGCTTCTAACAGGTGAGTTACCGAACGAGGAAGAACTCACTGAACTGCACGACGAGTTCACGAGTCGAACGCAAGTCCCTGGTTACGTATGGGATGTGCTCGATGCAATGCCTGCTGACTCCCATCCGATGACGATGTTCGATACGGCCATCCTGACGATGCAACGCGAATCGGTCTTCGTCGAGCGCTACAACGCCGGGATGAAGAAAGAGGAGTATTGGGATGCGACACTTGAGGACACGTTGAATATTCTGGCAAAGCTCCCGAATATCGCCGCGTGGATTTACCGGAAGCGTTTCAACAAAGGCCCGCGCATCGAACCGGATACGCAAATGGACTGGGCGATGAATTTCGTGCACATGCTCGGCCTCGGCGATCCGAATGGCGAATTCACAAAGCTCATGCGTCTGTACCTCGTTCTCCATTGCGATCATGAGGGCGGAAACGTCAGTGCCTTTTCGGCCGCAACGGTCAACTCCGCACTTTCTGATCTTTACTATTCTCTTTCCGCCGGACTGAATGGACTTGCCGGTCCGCTTCATGGTCTCGCCAATCAGGAGTGCCTCAAGTGGGTGCTCGAAACGATGGCGCAGTTCAACGGCGTACCCACACACGAACAACTCGAGAAGTTCGCATGGGAGACACTTGAATCAGGCAAAGTCGTCCCAGGATATGGTCATGCCGTGCTGCGTATCACCGACCCGCGCTTCGATGCATTCCGGGCATTCGGAAAGAAATACATGCCGGATGATCCCGTCTTCCAGATTGTCGATCGCGTATTCGAAGTCGTGCCGAACGTTTTGCAGCAAGTCAAGAAAATCAAGGACCCATGGCCAAACGTGGATGCAGGCTCCGGAGCGCTGCTTTATCACTACGGATTGACGGAGTTCCAGTACTATACGGTGCTCTTCAGCGTCAGCCGCGCGATGGGGATCTGCGCGCAAGCCGTGGTGGCGCGCGCGATGGGCTATCCCATCACGCGTCCGAAGTCGAGTACGACCGCTTGGCTGAGGGATTTCGCAGCAAAAGTGAAGGCATGACGCTTTCACGTAAATCAAGCCCTGAGCGGATCAGGGCTTTTTCTTTTTCACGAACAGAAAGAATCGATCTATGCAAATAGGTATTGTCGGGCTTCCTTTCAGCGGGAAATCCACGCTCTTCCAGACGATGACGGGAACGCACTTAGATGAAGCTTCACTGCATCATCAGTCCAATAGCGCTATGGTGAAAGTACCGGATGCGCGTGTAGAAAAACTTGCGGAATATTTCCATCCGAAGAAGCAAGTCTTCACCTCGATCGAGTTTGTCGATGTCATCGGATTGAAGAAAGGCGATCATCAGTCCACGCAGTTCACCGGGGCATTTCTCAACTCGGTGAAGACGAATGATGCACTGATTCACGTCGTGCGGCAATTTGACGATCCCCTCTTCCCACACCCTGAAGGGAGCATCGATCCGTTACGGGACGTGCGTATTCTTGAAACGGAGTTTCTCCTTGCGGATATGGCGATGGCGGAAAACCGGCTCGACAAGCTTCGAAAGCAAATGCTCAAAGTCCACGACGACGCGACGAAGCTTGAACTTGCGGTCATCGAACGATGCATGAATCACATCGAGCAAGAGAAACCATTGAGGACGTTGCCTTTGGAGCAGGCAGAGCTTCGCGCGATCAAGGGGTATCAATTCCTGACACTGAAACCGATGCTGGTTGCGCTCAACCTCGAAGAGTCGCTGATGCGAAATAAGGATGCCCTGATCGCAGAGCTTCAGGAGACAGTCAGCGAGAGCGCTATCTCTGTCGATGCATTTTCCGGTAAGGTGGAAATGGAGCTTGCACAGCTTTCCGAAGAGGATGCTGAAGTCTTCATGTCGGAGTACGGAATTACCGAATCAGCGCTTCATCGGATCATCAGCGCTGCTTACCGCATGTTGGGACTGATATCATTCCTGACAGCGGGCGACGATGAGTGTCGCGCGTGGACGATACGGGAGGGAACCAACGCACAAGAAGCGGCCGGCGTCATCCACACGGACTTGCAAAACAGGTTCATCCGTGCAGAAGTCGTGCACTTCGACGATTTCATAAAGCACGGTTCGATGGCGGCATGCAAAGAGCATGGTGCCTGGCGTCTCGAAGGAAAGGAATACATCGTCAAAGACGGGGACATCCTCATCATCAGGCACGGATGAATTCGGGTCACTAACGCCCTGAAGGAGTTTCCGCTAAGGAGATGCGCTTTCGTTTCGTTTGCACGAACGCCTGCATAGCAAGGAAGCAACCGACTCCAATCATATCCGCGAGAACGTCCAGAACATCTGCCGTTCTGTTTGGGACAAAGAGTTGTCCGATTTCCGTCGAGATCGCAAAAAGCCCTGTAATGAAAAGCGTTCGATGTATGAAGAGATGCTGTCGATCCGTGTTACTGAAAGCGATCGAGAGAGTCCATGCTTGAACGAAGAATAACACACCGTGTACAAGCTTATCCGCTTTGAATGGAAGTGGAAGAAACGGCTCGGATGGCAATGAGTCACCCGGGATGAAGAGAACTACAAGCATGACGACCGACCAGAAGAGAAAAGGGAGTTTCTTGTAGGGAGTATTGCGAAACGTAGGGAGCTTATCGAATGGTGCGGGCAAAGAACTTCGAAGATGTGAAAAAGGAATGGGCGGCTATCCTGTCGGCAACCGCCCGAGAGAAGCGTCAGATGATAAAGACGTTTTCCATCTCATCAGCCGATGGGCCGTAAATGGATGGGACTTTCCCGCCGGCCATGCGCAGATAGACCGAAAGCTGTCCACGATGGTGAACCATGTCATACAACGTGAGCCAGAGCGTGTCGGCGACGCGAAGGGGTTCGCCGCTATCCGGTCCGGTCGGGAAAATCACCATAGCGTTGTATTGCTCGTCGTTGAGATTGCTGACTGCTTCAGCGTTACTTCGGACCATCGTTTCGTACATCCCCTTCAACTCATGGAGAGAGCTCGGAAGCGCAGGCTCCTGGCTGAAGTCGATATTCCCCTTCATCGCCATGCCGGCGATGGCTTGCTCACCGATGAATGTCCCGATGAGATCCTGCGCGCTTCGGGATTTCTCAGACGGCTGCAAGTCGAGTTTATCTTCCGGATACGCATTGAGAACGCGCATCGTCGTAGCGATCTCGCGCCTGAAGGCTTTGAGGAAAAGCTCCTTTTCTGTGGAAGACATATCGAATCCTTTCTTGAATAGATGAGGAAAAAATTTCGACCAAATGTATGTATTGACCTTGAATTTCGAGTACACACATTCGGCTTGAAGGTGAAATCAAACGGAAGCGCAATGTGCGAACGCACCGGGCAGATTCGCGAGGATATCGGAGGCGATCATTGCGAACTGTCCCTTTGATCCCCTCGCAAAGTCCCCTGCCAACCCGTGAAGATAGACGCCCGCACAGGCCGCTTCTTGAGACGGTACACCCTGACAAACTAACGCGGCGATCATTCCACTCAAGACGTCTCCGGAACCGGCGGTTGCCATTCCCGCATTGCCCGTTGAGTTGATGAAGATCGGTCCGTTCGGCCAGGCGACAATTGTCGGTGCGCCTTTCAACACGACGGTCACGGAAAACTCTGCTGCGAACGCGCGCACGTACTCGAAGCGGTTTGCCCGAACGTCATCACGGGATGTTCCCAACATGCGTGCGAACTCCCCTTCATGCGGCGTCAACACCGTTGAACTTTCACGAACTTTGAGAAGACGTTGATTCCCGGCAAGCGCAAAGAGTGCATCCGCATCGATGATGAGAGGCGATTCGACGGCGGCAACGATTTCGCGTGCAACTTCAAGTGCCTCCTCGTGACGCGAAAAGCCGGGGCCAACGACACACGTATCCGCTGCGTTCATGTACGGAAGCGCATCGACCTGAGCTTGCAGGGCAAATGTGCCACCACCGTCATCAGCAAGCGGGACGGTCATCACTTCCGTCAGCTTCATCTCGAGGATCGCATTGAGCGAAGCAGGAATTCCAAGCTTCACGATACCGGCTCCCGTACGGAGAGCGGCTTCGGAAGAGAGCGCCGCGGCACCCGTCAATCCCCTGCTTCCTCCCAGAACGAAAACGCTGCCGACGGAATACTTGTGCGCGTTCGCTGGACGGTTCGGTAGCCACTGCCGAATATCGAAGCGCTCCAATAAGAACGTTCGCGTTGCGTCTTCATAAAAACCCTGCTTCGGCATTCCGATATCGATCACTCGCACAACGCCCGCACATTCCCGGCCATCATCGAACAGCAAGCCGCGTTTCAATCCACCCATCGTTGCGGTGCAGAACGCGCGAATCGCCGTTCCCATGATCTCACCCGAATCGCTGTCTATTCCGGTCGGTACATCGACTGCTGCGATAGGGATACCGCTTACGTTCATCGCTTCGACGGCACGCGCATATTCGTCACTGAGCGAGGCGGATAATCCTGTTCCAAGTATCGCATCGACGAGAAACGAGCTGCCCGAGACAAGGAGTGAAAGTTCATCGGTCGTATTGAGGAGGCTTATGGTAAGGCGCTCGGTTTCCCTCTCGACCGCACGCAGGATGTCGAGATTCACACGTGCATCGCCGGTGATCACATCATCATGTCTGAGGAGAATGACCCGGACTGCAAACCCGCGGTTCAAAAGATGCCGGGCGATCGCAAAGCCATCGCCGCCATTGTTGCCGCGTCCGCAAACGATCGTGACGAGTGAATCCGTGGGTGGAGTAAGCAGTTCGAGAAAGAATTCCGTCGCTCCGCGAGCAGCGTTCTCCATCAGAAGGATACCGGGGACTCCGTACGATCGAATCGCCTGCACGTCGCAGCTTCGTATCTCTTCCGATGTGAAGACGGGAATCATGCGCTAAAAGAGCTTGCCCGTCCAGTCTAAGATGAGACGAGGAAGAAGGCCGATCACCACGATACCAGAAGCAGAAACGAGCAAGGAAAACATCGAGGTTGAATGCGAGCGTATGGAAGTCGTTTCTTCCGTCGTCGTGAAATACATCGCGACGATAACACGGAGATAGTAATACACGGACACCATACTCGTGAGTACGCCGATCACCGTCAGCCACGTAAATCCTTGCTGAATTGCTGCATAGAAGATGTAGTACTTGCCGAAGAAACCGGAAAGCGGTGGAATGCCGATGAGAGAGAAAAGAAACAGCGACATCAGCGCTGCGAGAACGGGATTGCGTTGACCCAATCCGTTGAAGCTGCTGATCTGTGTGTTTTGCTGCTGCTCGTTTTCGACGAGAGAGACTATTCCGAACGCACCGAGATTCGTCAGCGTATAGGACACGAGATAGAAGATGACGCCGTTGATGCTCAGGTCCGAACCGGCGGTAATGCCGATCAACATATATCCTGCGTGAGCGATGCTCGAGTAAGCGAGCATGCGTTTGATGTTGCTCTGTGAGATGGCAACGACGTTTCCGATGACCATGGATGCTACGGCGAGAATCGCGAGAGCGTTGTTGATCGACCCGTGCGTGAAATTGAACGTTGCCGTGAACACCAGCACGAGCGCGCCGAAAGCAGCGGCCTTCGCACCAGTTGACATGAAGGCTGTAACGACCGAGGGCGAACCTTCATAAACGTCAGGCACCCACATGTGGAACGGTACGGCACCGATCTTAAAACCGAATCCGATGAGGAGTAATCCGACGCCGACGAGGAAGAGAAGATCGGATTCATACACGCTGATCGAAGCAGTGATCTCTTCGATGTTCGTCGTTCCGGTGGTTCCGTAGATCAGTGCAACTCCATACAGGAAGAAACCGGTAGCGAATGCGCCGAGAAGGAAATACTTCAGCGCAGCTTCGTTGGACTTCAATTCCTTTCTCGTGAAGCCGGCGAGTACGTAAAGGCAGATGGACATCAACTCAAGTCCGATGAACATCGAAATCAAATCCAACGACGTTGCGAACGTCATCATGCCGGCCGTTGCGAAGATGATGATGATGTAAAACTCACCGAAGTTCGTACCGACTTTCCTGATGTAATCCCGCGCGAGAAACAGAGTCAACCCAGCGGCGACAAGAAAAAGCATGGAGAAGATACTCGCGTATCCGCCCGTCAATACCATTCCGTTGAAAGCCGAACCGGTCATCGATAGCGTCCACCAGGCGTATCCGATTCCCGTAGCAATGCCCAATAGAGAAACGACAAACTGGACGTTTTCGGAATTCTTCCTGAACGCGTTTATCAGAATGACAATCAATCCCGTCACCGACATTGTCACGATGGGTGAAGTGCGTAAAAGGTCTTGTGTGATGTTTTCCATAGACGTAAACGGCTCTGTGATTTATCCCCGGAAGAAAAGATACCAAACAAGCGCGAACATTGGCAGCAGGATGGGGATGGAAAATTTGAAAAGGAAACCGAAGAACGAAGGCATCTTCGCGCCGGATTGCTCGGCAATCGATTTCACCATGAAGTTCGGTGCATTGCCGATGTACGTCATCGCACCGAAAAAAACAGCAGCGATACTGATTGCAACGACGTAGCTCGAATGAGAAGTGATGAGGTAGCTGACGTTGATGACGCTCGTCGGCACGAATCCGCTTGTGATCATGTCGTTGTGATATCGAACTATCGTTTCATAAGTCGCCTGCACTTCCATCGGCTGGTTCGCTAATGTTGCCCCGCCTGATGCAACGACACTCTGCACGCCTTTCACGATCTCCGGAGTTACGAGCAATCCTACCTCCGTGCTTAAGAAATTGAGATAGGTCGGAGCGTTATCGAGAAATGAGGAGAGTATTCCTGTTCCCCAATAAAATTGCCCGACGTGCTGAATGCCGAGTGACGAAGCATTCAACTCGAGCCAATCGAGCGCGGGAGTCATCGTCGCGAACAATCCAAGAAAGAGAAATCCCACTTCCTTGATAGGAAAGAACGTGAAGTCATTCGCGTTGTGAATGCTTTCCCGCGTCGTGAAATACGAACCGAGTGCCGCCGCGATCATGATCGCTTCGCGAACGAACGGCGGATTCTGTATGAAGACCGCAATAAGAATGATGGCGATGAAACCGAGGTTATGCAGACCCTGAAACTTCGTGGAGTCGGAAGCTGCATGCTGTTTTTCCCTTACGGATTTTGGAACCTTCAGGTAGTAATACCAATCGAGTGCAATGAAAACAGCGAGGATAAGTCCTATTTGCAGGAGCCATATATGCCAGACTTCGTCAAGCACCCAGAAGAAAGGAATTCCCTGAAGGTAACCGAGAAACAACGGTGGGTCTCCGATCGGTGTGAGCGCGCCGCCGATGTTGCTTACGATGAAGATGAAGAACACGATATGATAAGCGTGAAGCCTGCTCTTGTTGTTTTGCAGATAGGGACGAATGAGAATCATCGACGCGCCGGTGGTCCCGACGATGTTTGAAATCACCGCTCCGAACAGGAGGATGAGTACGTTCTTGAACGGAGTCGCATAGCCCTTCAACTTGATATGGATTCCGCCGGCGACTACGAAAAGTGATCCGACCAAGCAGATAAAACTCGTGTACTCGATTCCCGACTCCAGCATGCGATGGGCGTTGTCCAAGAAGAAGAGATAATACACGACCGTGACGAGACCGAGTCCAATGCTGACGTGCGGGAAATAGTGATGCCACCATTTCCCGTTGATGAAGGGCATAACGGCTATCGCGAGCAGAAGGATGAGGAACGGTGCGATCATGAGAGGAGCCGGCTCGACGATGTGAGCATCGCCGCTTGCAAAGGCCGGAAGCGTCATCAGGCATAGGAATGCGAAGACGCCGGATGACCGAGTCAGAATGGATCGAAGCATTTTCAAAGGATTCAGTACGCTGGTGTTGAAGCCGGTTCCTGAGCCGTCATGACGGGCGACGACGATAGCGTGGTTTGAACGACCCGCTGAATGGAGGCTTCCGATTTCGAAAGGAAGGTGGAAGGATATACGCCGATCCACACGATGAACAGAATGATGGGGATCATGAGGCCAAGCTCACGCTTGTCGAGATCTTTCAACGCTTTGTTTTCATCGTGCTTTATCTCGCCGAAGACGACGCGCTGAATCATCCACAACATATAGACGGCAGAAAGAACGACGCCGGTTGCGGCGAAGATGACGTACCACGGCGAACCAAGGACGCCGGAGTTGAACGAGCCGATGAGCACCAGGAATTCCCCGATGAATCCATTCAAGCCCGGCAGCCCAATCGATGAAAGTGTAACGATGAGAAATATCGTTGAGAAAATTGGGATGCACTTTGCCAATCCGCCGAAGTCTTCGATCATGCGCGTATGGCGTCTATCGTAAATCATTCCGACAATAAGGAACAAGGCCCCCGTCGAAAGACCGTGATTGATCATCTGGATCAAACCGCCCTGCATTCCTTCTAACGTCATGCCGAAGATGCCGAGAAGGATGAAGCCCATGTGGCTCACGGACGAATATGCGACGAGCTTCTTCACGTCCTTCTGCACCATGCTGACAAGCGCGCCATAAATGATTCCGATGATGCCGAGCACGCAGATGAATGAGGCGTACTCGATCGACGCTTGGGGGAAGAGCTGAAGGTTGAAGCGGATCAAACCGTACGTTCCGAGTTTCAGCAATACACCGGCAAGAATTACGGAACCGCCTGTCGGAGCTTGCACGTGTGCATCGGGAAGCCAGGTGTGTACCGGGAAGGCAGGCACCTTGATGAGGAAGCTGAGCGCGAAGGCTGCGAACAACCAGCTTTGCATCTCAAGAGGAATGGACGGCGCGATTTCCATCAGGCGCAGCAGGTCCGTTGTAAACGTTCCGCCCGGCAGTGCGCTCGCATACCAACTGAGCCAGATGATCGCGACAAGCATGAGAAGCGAACCGACCATCGTGAAGATGAAAAACTTCAGCGCGGCATAAATCCGTTCTTTCCCGCCCCAGATCCCGATGATGAAGTACATCGGGATGAGGATTACTTCCCAGAAGACGTAGAACAGAAACGTGTCGAGCGAAACGAACACGCCGATCATTCCCGTTTCGAGAAGCAGCATGAGGAAGACGTACATCGGGACGTTCTTCGTAATCGAACGCCACGACGATATGAGAACGATCGGAGTGATGAACGTCGTGAGGAGAACGAGCAACAAAGAGATGCCGTCGATCCCAACGTGGTAGCTTGCATTCAGAGACGGTATCCACAGCACTTTCTCGACGAACTGCATTGCGGGATTCACCGGATCGTATGCGAAGTAAAGCGGCAGGGAAAGGAGGAACACCGCCGTTGAAACGATGACGCCGCCCCACTTCACGAGTGATTCATTGCGACGAAGCAAGAGAACGATCAGCCCGCCGATGAGTGGGAGAAAGAGGAGGTACGTCAGAAGATTCGGGATCATACGTTATCCAAAAATGATCAATCCAAGAACGACGAGAATTCCAAACACGATCATCGAGGCATAGCTCTGGACGACTCCCGTCTGCATGTAGCGAAGGAGCGAACTGACGAGACCGGTCGCCCGTGCTAAACCGTTGACCAATCCGTCGATTATGCCCATGTCGATGAAGCGCGCAAGAAGAGATTCGGAACCGCGAACGAGCGGCCGGACGATGGTCGCGTCGTATCCTTCGTCGATGTAGTATTTGTTTCCGAGCAGCCGATAGAGAAATCCGGCTTTCGCCTCGAAAGCTTTGTCCGCGTGAGGATCGGCGAGGAAGATTTTTCGCCCGAAATAAAAACCGGTCACCGCGACAACGACACTGATGCCCATGAGTGCATATTCCGTCGCATGACTGTAGTGATGACCATGGACGAGCGCTGCCTCAGCATTTGCGAAGACCGGATGCAGCCACTGGTGTATTGCGTTGCCGCCACCAAGCGCTTCCGGAACTCCGACAACCCCCCCGACAATCGCTAACGCAGCGAGTATGACGAGTGGAATCGTCATCGTCGAAGGCGATTCGTGAGGATGTTTATCGTGGCTCCATCGCGGACTTCCCATGAAGGTCAGCGTCACCATGCGGAACATGTAGAACGCCGTCATGAGAGCAGCGAGCGCGCCGATGATCCAGAGTGCGATGCTTCCATCGGCAAAGGCTTTCCAGAGGATCTCATCCTTACTGAAGAAGCCCGAGAGCGGAGGGAAGCCTGCAATGGCAAAGCTCGATATCAGAAAGGTCATGAATGTGACGGGCATGACGCTTCGCAGTCCGCCCATGTGGCGAATATCCTGCTCCTCATGCATCGCGTGAATGACAGAACCGCTTCCGAGAAAGAGACATGCTTTGAAAAACGCATGGGTCATCACATGAAAAATAGCTGCGGTGAACGCGCCGACACCGAGCGCGAGAAACATGTAACCCAACTGGCTGACCGTCGAGTACGCGAGTACCTTCTTGATGTCGTTCTGTGTAATACCGATGGACGCAGCAACGATCGCGGTGAGCGCGCCGATGACCGCAACGATTTCCATCGTCGCCGGTGCGAGTGCGTAGAGCATAGAGTTCCGCGCCACCATATAGACGCCTGCGGTGACCATCGTCGCAGCATGAATGAGAGCACTGACGGGAGTCGGGCCGGCCATTGCGTCGGGAAGCCAAACGAACAGCGGTATCTGAGCGGATTTTCCCGTCGCACCGATGAACAGCAAGAACGTGATCCAAAACATCGTCGTGCTTCCCGGAGTCATTCCCGTTGCGGAATCCATGACTTCACTGAATGCGAGCGATCCGAATTCCTTGAAGATCAGAAACATTCCGAGCATGAAAGCAAAGTCGCCGATGCGATTCACCCAGAAAGCTTTGTTGCCTGCGTCGCCTGTCCAGGTAATGCCCGTGCCTGCAAACTTCCGGTCATACCAGAAGCCGATGAGCAGATATGAGCAGAGGCCGACACCTTCCCAACCAAGAAACATGAGCAGGTAGTTGTCGGCGAGAACGAGGTTCAGCATTGCGAAGATGAAGAGATTCAAGTACGCGAAGAATCGCCAGAAACCCCTGTCGCCGTGCATGTAGCCGATCGAATAGACGTGGATAAGGAATCCGACGCCGGTAACGATCAGCGTCATCAGGACGGACAATTGATCGACCTGATATGCGACGGAAATGTTGAGACTGCCGACACTTAACCAAGTGAAGATTGGAACGACTGCGAATCGCGACTCCGGCTCCATGCCGAGCAGTTCGAAGAAGATTGCAGCGGCGATGACGAACGGGATACCGACTGCAGCGCTGCCGATGATACCGATGAGTTTCTCGTTTCGAAGTTTGCGACCGAGTAACCCGTTGATCAAAAAGCCGAGCAGCGGAAAGAGGATAATCAGACCGACTGAAGAAATCATGGAATCACTGAATGCGTTTTCAAAAAGGAATGGGGAAACGGGCTTACCATTTCAGAAGATTGAACTCGTTGATGTTCACCGTTTGCTTGTTCCGGAACAGAGCGATCACGATGGCAAGGCCCACGGCAGCTTCAGCCGCGGCAACCGCCATGACGAAGAAGACGAAAATCTGTCCGCTTGCATTTCCGAGATATGCCGAGAACGCGACGAACGTGAGATTCACGGAATTGAGCATCAGTTCGATGCACATGAAAATGATGATCGCGTTTCGGCGGGTCAGCACCCCGATGACACCGGTGGTGAACATGATCGCGCTGAGGATGAGGTAGTAATGAATCGGAATCATAGGACTGTCAGGGGAAGCGTTTCTTTGCTAAAACGATGGCGCCGACCATTGCGGCAAGAAGAAGGATTGCGGTCATTTCGAACGGGAAGAGATACTCCGTGAACAGCGTCATCCCGATGTGCTCGACCTTGCCGATGTTTTCGGATTCGGGAGAAAGCCCGTTCCAAACGCTCCCGCGCACTGTCATCACCACCTGAACGAGCATCAACAGGAGAACTGCGCCGAAGAGCACACCGAGATACTGTTTCCATGTGCGTGATTCCCGCAGTCGCTTATCGTCCTGCAGGTTCAGAAGCATGATGACGAACAGGACAAGCACCATGATTGCGCCCGCATAGACGATCACCTGAATGATCGCGACGAATTGCGCATGAAGCGTCAGGTAGATCCCGGAGAGTGCAAGGAAATTCAGAACGAGGAAAAGGGCGCTGTTGACCGGATTGGCGCGGGTGATCATCATGATTGCCGAACCGATTCCGACGATTCCCAAAACGAAGAAGAGAATGGATTCAATGGACACGAAGGCTCCGCTCGAAAGGCTGTGTTGCGTACAGAAACATACGCCCACGAATATAGGCCGATGGCAAAAACCGGCAAAACCAGCGAATGTATCCAGGCTCTTTCGATGTCACGCTGTCAATGCAGGAATAAGCGTTCACGAATCGTTCGCGCGAGTTCGTCATGCAAGCGTGGGAGATGGTTTTCGCTGATTCGACGGACCGGCAGGACGCCAACGAGGGAGTTCAATGCCCACACTGCTTCTGCTTGCCGAAGTACCTCCTGAGAAATTCGTGTCGCCTTAACCGCGAGGTTCATCTCACGCATGATCTCTATTGCTATGTGTCTCGCGATGCCGTTCAGTTGGAAGCGTGTATCGGGATAGAGCCAATGCTCATTCGAGAAGACGAGCAATGATGCGGTCGATGTCTCTGCGATATTCCCATCTCGGTCGATGAGTATCGCATCGTTGAAGCCCGGTGGGCACTGCCGGCGCACGAGGAGGTAGCTGAGATAGCTCACCGACTTTATCTCTGCATGAAAGGGAGTGAAGACGTCACTCACGTGCAACGACCATCCTTCGCGGTATTCGGTTTCGTCAGGCGGATTGTACGGTTCCGCATTCGCGAGCAATGTGGAAGCATTGTCTCGTCCCCGCGTTGCAACGATTCGGATACGTGCGGTTGACTTCGCCAATCCATTCAGTTCAAGCAAACGGCGAAGTACGGTTTGCCATTTGAATTCCGGAATCGCAATCGACAATGTGGCAAGTCCCGCTTGCAGGCGTTCGATGTGTTCTTCGAGATGATGAATGTGGGAATCATCCGCGCGAAGTGTTTCGAAGCAGCCTTCTCCGTAAAGAAAACCACGATCGGATGGTGTGATTCGCACGGCGCCTTCTTCGAGGAAATCACCGTTGAACCAAACGATCTTCTTCAAACTGCCTCCCGTTCTCTTTTCGCGGTGCGTGAAAGCGCTTGAAAGAATGTCTTCGCTTTTGTGAGCGTCTCGTCGTACTCACGTTCCTCGTCGGAGTCGAAGACGATGCCGCCGCCGGCAGAAAACAAACACTGTCCTTTCGTTGCGATTGCCGTACGAATTGCAACGCTCAGGTGGATTTCTTCAGGCGAGACGTAACCGATCGCGCCGGTATAAACGTGCCGCGCATGCGGCTCGAGTTCATCGATGATCTCCATCGCTCTGATCTTGGGGCAGCCCGTGACCGATCCGGGTGGAAACGTCGCGCGGAAGATATCGCTCAATCTGATGCCGCTTTTCAACGCGCCACGAACCGTCGATGAAAGATGAAAGACATTTTGGTAGCGATCCAGTCGTTTGTGCTCTGCGACTGTCACGGATCCCGGCATGCACACTCGCCCGATGTCGTTTCGAACGAGATCCACGATCATCGATAGCTCTGCGTCGTCCTTGGAATTCGTAAGAAGGTCGTTTCGCAATGCGTCATCCTCTTTTTGCGTTCGGCCTCGCGGGCGCGTTCCCTTGATCGGTCGGGATTCTATCATCCCCTTGCTTACGCGAAGGAAACGCTCCATCGATGTTGAGAGGATGTGATAGTTTCCTGCATCGATGAAAGCGTAGTAGGGCGCCGGATTCATGCGGTACATCGTTCGCCAGAGTTCGAACGGATCGCTGTTCATCGGGGCGTGGAAGCGCTGGGAGAGATTCACCTGATAGACGTCGCCATCGACGATGTGCTGCTTGATCTTTCGGATTGCATCGATGTACCCGGCGCGTGTGAAATTGCTCGTGACGCGTTCTCTTCTCCGGATGGTGCTTTTTTCACGGGCCAGAGCAACGGGTCGATATCGCCTTCCAAAACGGTCACGCGGAATCATCCTGTGGAGCGTTATCGTTCCTTCGGTTCGATCATGCACGAAGACTTCCATCGGGAAAATGAGAAGCACGCGAGGGAGATGGAGATCGTCCCGCGTGCGGCTCGGAAGTTCCTCTATCTCGTTTTTCAAATCATAACTGAAGGAGCCGAATGCCCTCACCCGTTCAGCGTCATGTCTCCGAAGATGAAAGGTATTGAACACGTCGTCGAGTGCTTTCAGCGGGGATGTTTCAATATGGTGTTCATCCCAATAGGTCTTGAGTACAGTCGATGCGTTAAATGTCTGAAGGATTAGGTACGGCTTATGAGCGAAGTATGAATACCTCGCATCATCGGTGTCCCCGCCGCTGAGAAGAAGACAGGAAGGCGCCTCATCAGAATGAGAGCGGCAGAGATCGAGGAAGCATTCATCATCTGCGCGACGGTAGAGCAGAGTTTTTTCGATGGGTGTTAGAAGGAATGATGGATCGGCTGTTCCGCGTGGCAGTGTTTCGCAGACGGAGATAATGCGATGCTCGTTCATTGTCGTACCATCGCAAGGAAGTTTCTGATGACCGCATCGCCGTGCTGTGTCAGGAACGATTCGGGATGGAACTGGACACCGGCGATAGGCAGCCGCTCGTGCCGGATGCACATCGCAACGCCGTCATCGGACGTGGCCGTCACTTCGAAGCCGTTCCCGATCGCACCGATACAAAGCGAGTGATATCGCGCCGCCCGAAATGGAGTCGGAACGCCGGACATGATGCCGATTCCGGAATGCCGCACCTCGGATGTTTTTCCATGAACGGGGAGCGAAGCGTGAACGGTCGAACCACCGAAGACTTCGTTGAGTGCCTGCATACCGAGACACACTCCGAGTATTGGAATCTCTTCGGCGAAATTCCGAATGGCTTCCTTGCTGATTCCGGCCTCATCGGGTCGGCCCGGTCCGGGTGAGATGCAAAGCAGGTCCGGTGTGAGCGCCCGCAACTCATCGATCGTGATTTTATCGTTTCGATGGACGATGACCTCGACGCCTTGCGATGCGATCACATGGAGAAGGTTATAAGTGAAGGAGTCGTAGTTGTCGATGAGGATGAGGCGCTTCATACCGCGATGAAATATAGCTATCGAATGCAAGCAACGGGTGACGCGGTTTGTATTTTTTCACGTGCCTCCCTACGTTTGTTCGCCTTTGCCATCCTAGCTCAGTTGGTAGAGCAGCTCACTCGTAATGAGCAGGTCGTCGGTTCGAGTCCGATGGATGGCTCCAAAAGCAACAGGCCGGTCAATCGGCCTGTTTGCGTTTTTACTGCCTTTTTGTGTGAGTTGCGGTTATTCTCCTGTGAAGTGATTCACGACACTCCAGGAAAGTCATCTTGCCCCAATGTGAAGATGAAGAGCCGGTTTATTTAGCCACTACCGCAAGCTTCATCGAAGATCGTCCGTTCGCCGTCAATCGATAGACGTATATCCCATTTGAAAGCCTTGCCGCATTAAGAACTACCGAGTGTTCTCCTGCCTCACGCTTCTCATCCACAAGCGTGGCGACCCAACGGCCAAAGAGATCGAACACCTCAAGAGTGACGCGATCGGGCACGACGAGCTTGAAGCGAATCGTTGTTTTCTCAGCGAACGGATTCGGATGGTTCTGATGCAGTTCGATGTCCTGCGGAAGTATGGGTGGGGAACCGATTTCGTTTATCGATGCAGTGGTGAAACTCCAAATCTCAGACCATGCACTTGAACCGCCAGCGTTTGTGGCCTTCACTTTCCAGTAGTGAACAGTGCTCGATGCAAGGTTTGAAAGTGCCAACGATGTACCGCTCAGCGAATCCTGATCGAAGAGTATCGGTGAAAAACTTGGATTGAGCGAGACCTGTACCCTGTACGATTGTGCTATGGGTGATGCGTTCCAAATCAGGGATGGATGACGTGAGACGTTCTTTTCTGCATTAAGCGGCGAGAGAAGAGTCGGTTCGGCAGGCGCACGCATCACTGTTGTGAAGCTCCATATGATCGACCATGCACTCGAACCGGAAGCATTCGAAGCATTCACGATCCAATACAGGGTTGATGCAAAGGGAAGACCTGAGACTGTAAGCGTCGTATCGGTGATTCCGCTTCTACTGAATACCAATGGAGGCATGAAGCTGGCGTCAGCAGAAATTCTGATTGAATACGCCTCCGCACCTTTTGCAGCGTTCCAAGCAAAGGTCGCATCGACCGGAACGTTCGTCGCATTGTCCTGTGGCAAAAGGAGTTTTGGTATGTCTGGGCTTACAGCTGTCGTAAAACTCCATACGATCGACCAGCCGCTGGTGCCCGTTGCATTGGCCGCATTGACTCGCCAATAATATTTTGTACTGAAAAGTAAATTCGTTGTTTGTGGAGAAGTAAGCACCAGATTGTTTACATCGACGACTGTCGTTTGAAAAGTCTGATCGGTCGAGATTTGAAGGCGATACGATGTCGCTCTAAGTGATGCCTTCCATTCAAGCATCGAATTCAAGGGCATAGATGTCGCGTTGTCCGGCGGAAAGAATAGCTCCGGAGTTTCGGGAACGGGTGGAGCATGCGGAACGGTGGTGATTCGTCTCCAGACCCCTTTGTCGGTTCCGGCATATAAGACGTGTACCCCTCTCATGTTGGAGTAGGTGATCGTGTAAACAAGTGAATCCGTCAAACCGCTCCCGGTATCCATCCAAAATCCGCCTTGATTCGAGAGGAGGAATACCCCTCTTTTATATGCTGCGGTATATATATAACCTGGTGGACCTGCAGCGAGAACGGTGGTGAATAATTCTTTCGGTAATCCTGAATGGAGGATTTGCCATGAGTTTGCCTGACGGGGTACGGTCAGGATTGCAGACCCTGAAAAGCCATTGAAAGGTCCGAAGATGAGACCATCAGATATGATGACATCTTCATCTAAAGAGCCTACGGCCTGTACCAAACTATCGTTCAATTGTATTTCGGTCCACGTTTTGCCTTTATCTCTTGAAAGCTGGACACCATTCCAACGGGTTGCAAGCACGACGATGGAATCCGAAACCGCAATTGATTTAACCAAATATCCAAGGAAACCCCACTCGTCGTTTATCAAGGTCCAGCTTTTCCCCAGATCGGTCGATAGGAAGAGGCCTTCATTCGTGCTCACCCAAAGATTTCCCGATGTGTCAGAGACGAGATAAATGATACTCTTTTGTTTCAACCCTGTGTGTACGGAATCCCATGTTGATCCATAGTCCGTTGTTACAAAAACACCTAAACCTGCTCCGATAAAGAGTCTCGATCCGATAACGGCAAGATCCCCTCCGAAATATCGCATCGTTTCAGTGTTCAGTTTTACCCAGCTTGTATCTTCATCCTTCAATAGGAACAAACCCGCATACGTACCGGCGAAGACCTGTGAGTCCACAATGGCAAGAGATCGAACGCCAGCAGGGCCACCCAAGAATTCCCATTGAGCATGTGTTTCTGTCGTGCACAAGAGCAGTATGGAAATCAAAGTGAGAGCGACGCTGTTCATATATCCTCCTGATTTAACCGTGTGAAGGGAGTGATTCACAGTATGACATGGTAAACTCACTGTCTTTAAAGGATTCACGAGACTTAAGGAATAGGTTTTTAACACATCATTATACAACACGGGTACGATGGCTCACGGTTTATTTAGCCACTACCGCAAGCTTCATCGCAGATCGTCCGTTCGCCGTCAATCGATAGACGTATATCCCATTCGAAAGCCTCGTCGCATTCAGAACTACCGAGTGTTCTCCTGCCTCACGCTTCTCATCCACTAGCGTGGCGACCCAACGGCCAAAGAGATCGAACACCTCAAGAGTGACGCGATCGGGCACGACGAGCTTGAAGCGAATCGTTGTTTTCTCGGCGAACGGATTCGGATGGTTCTGATGCAGTTCGATGTCCTGCGGAAGGTTGGCAGGGGAACCGACTTCGTTTATCGATGCAGTGGTGAAACTCCAAATCTCAGACCATGCACTTGAACCTGAAGAGTTCGACGCATTCACTGTCCAATACAATCTTTTTGCATTGGGAAGACCTGAGACCGCCTGCAATGTATCGGTGATACCACTTTTGCTGAACACGAGCGGGGACATGAATGTCGGGTCAACCGCAACCTTGAGAGAATAAGACTCTGCACCACTCGCAGCATTCCATGTAAACGTCGCATCTACAGGGATATTCGTTGCCATGATGTTCGGCGAAAGGAGCTTTGGCACGGATGGCGGGCCGGCAACAGTCGTAAAACTCCAAACGGTGAACCAGCCGCTGGTACCTACGAAATTGGACGCATTGACTCTCCAATAGTATTTCGTACCGTGTAATAAACCCATGACCTGCGGAAATGTGGTTCTCAGATTACTTTCATCGATGATTATATTTTGAAAGGTCGAATCCGTCGAGACTTGAAGCCGATACGACGTAGCACCGGATGATGCTTGCCACGCAAAAATCGAATTCAACGGAACCGACTTCGCGCTATCGACGGGAGTGAGAAGTCCTGGAATTTCCGGAGCGAGGGGCAAGGTGATAAATCGCCTCCATACTCCGTTGTTCGCTCCTACATAAAGGACCGGCCCTTCCTTGGTGTTGGCGTGTATGAGAGAGGAGACAAGCGAATCCGTAAAACCGCTTCCGATATCTACCCAATACTCACCTCGGTTTGAGTGGAGAAAAACACCATTACGAGATGTCACTGCATAAATATACCCCGTTGGTCCTGGAGCGATAAACTTGACAGTATCTTTTGCTAAGCCGGATTTGAATATCTCCCAAGACGTTGCATAACGAGGTACGTAAAGGATCCCTTTGACTGAGGGACTAAAGATCAACTCGCCAGATACAATAACCTTCTCGATCATTATTAGTCCAAGATTAATGTAGACAGATATCCATGTATTACCCTTATCCCTTGAGAGTTGCACGCCACCAAAGCGTGTTGCAAGTGCTACGATCGAGTCAGAAACTGCAAGTGAAAGAGATATGTAACCCCACCATCCCTGGTCGCTGTTAACTACAGTCCAACTTGCTCCGTAATCTGTCGATAATAACAAACCATACATCATGGAAACCCAAAGGTTACCGACTGAATCGGATGCAAGTTGCCATACATAACGGTGAGGCAGACCAGTACTTGTGGAATCCCATGTTTCACCATAGTCGGAGGTCATGAAGACTCCAAGACTGGTTCCGATGAATAGTCTCGATCCGATGACAGAAACATGTTTCCCTGCAAATCTCATGTTTCCAGCATTCACATCCGTCCAACTTGTGTCATCATCGTTCATTCGAAACAAGCCCCCTTTTGTACCGGCAAAGACATGGGAATCGACAACGGCAATCGAAGTTACGGGAAGGCGTTGCAATCCATAGCTTTTTCTTAACCATGGAGATGCGTTATCGGTCGAACGATAGATCCCGTGGTCAATCGTGCCAAGAAACAAGCTCGAGTCCTTAAACGTGATCACATTGATATCTACGTTTTTCATGTTTGCCGGCTTCCATCGCTCACCAAAGTCCGTAGAACGATAGAGTACCGTATATGCGCTATCATATACCATATCATTGTCAAACAGGGCTAAAAACAATGTAGAACCGGACACACCAAGTGTTCTGATGGAATAGCTTGGTAAAAAAGTTTTTACCACGGTCCAGTTCATTCCATTATCCGACGAACGAAAGAGACTTTTGTTGGAACTTCCCATGAAGACCATGTCATTCACAACAGCGAAACAGGTTACATACACCGCAGACACATTAGAATCTACAGAAGACCAACTTGCCCCGCTGTCGGAGGAAACGTACGGGCCGTAACCCGACGAACCAACGATAAGATTCGAACCTGAGACAACGATCGAATGGAGGTCCGTATTCGGCAAGCCGTTGTTGACAGCATGCCACGTCGTGCCGGAATCGTTGGACCGATATACGCCACCACCCAAGGTAGCCGCAAACAGGATTGATCCCATCGACGTAAAAGAAGACACCGCGCTGTTAGGCAAACCGGTGCTGCGATTGCTCCAAGACGTTCCTTCGTTTGTCGAGATGAAGACACCTTGATTCGTTGCCGCGAATAAAGTCGCGCCGATGAAGTGAAACTCATGAACGCGAGCACGGGGAAGACCTTCGCTCCTCATGTTCCAGCTTTCTCCGTCGTCAGTCGAGCGAAAGACGCCGATATCAGTACCTGCATAAAGATTTCCAAGTGTATCGTGCGTAATTGCATGCACGCTTCCACCAAAAGGACCGCTTAAATACTCCCATTGAGCGTTCGACACAGCCGGCAGCAAGAGTAGTAGTAATGTCAAGAAGAGAGCGGCGTTTTTCATTGTTCCTCCTGATTCAATCGAGTGAAGGTAATCATTCTCAATACGACCAGATAAACACCGCCATATACCGTTAGGTGCTTCACAGTACTTCAGGGAAACCCGGTTCAGACTCATTGAAATCTCCGTTACTGTATCGTTAGGATCAGGTGATTGGAAAAGGAGTCCAATCTATGGTTGAATGACACTCCGTCCGGGAAAGGGTTACGCCATACTGCGCTCTCCGGTCAGAGCTTAGACAGCAACTGAGTACTCACTCCTCATTCTGAATCATCTGTTCGAGCGTTTGTCGCTTTCGGGCGATGAACCACTGGCCGTTTTGCACGGCAACTTCAGCGGCGAGTGGTCTTGAGTTGTAGTTCGAACTCATTGTCGCTGAGTATGCCCCGGCGGAAAAAATCGCGACGAAGTCGCCTTCACTAACCTCAGCCATCGAATGCTGTGTGGCGAAAGTATCGCCCGATTCGCAGACGGGACCGACAACGTCGTACGGTACGCTTCCGCTGTTGCGAAGATTGACCGGACGCATTTCATGGTATGCTTCATACAGCGCGGGGCGAATGAGATCGTTCATCCCCGCGTCGAGGATGAGAAACGTGCGCGAGGATGTTCGCTTGATGTACTCAACGCGCGATATGAGTACTCCGGCATTTGCAACGAGGAAGCGCCCCGGTTCGCTCAGGAGTGCGAAATCGGACGCAAGCCCTTCGATGGATGCGCTCAGCAGTGGCCGCAACGCTCGCGCAAGTGCGGCCGGATCGGCGTCGCGTTCGTGTTCATCGTACGCGACACCAAGCCCGCCGCCGATGTTGATGATCGAAATCGGGCGGGGCAGCATGGATGCAATGGAGCGGATGAAGCTGAGGATTTTCTCAACGCCCTGAACGTATGGCGATACGTCGAAGATCTGTGAGCCTAAATGCATCCCGAAGCCGACAAGCTCGATGTTGCGAAGCGCGAGCAAATTCGGAAGCGCTTCACGAACCGACTCTTCGGTCAATCCGAACTTGTGCGATGCGAGTCCGGTCGCGATGTACGGATGCGTATGAGCGTCCACGTCCGGATTGATCCTGAGAATGACGCGAGCGCGCAATCCACGCTGAGCAGCGAGCCGGTCGATGCGAGCGCATTCCTCGAACGACTCCGCATTGAACGCCGCGATACCTGCTTCCAGTCCGTCGACGACGTCAGCATCAGTCTTGCCGACGCCCGTCATCGTTATGGATGCCGGCTCGGCTCCCGCCTTCAACGCGCGAAAAAGTTCACCGCGTGAGTTCACGTCGAAGTCGCATCCGGCATCGTTCAAAGCGGAGAGAACGCATCGGGTCGAATTTGCCTTCACCGCGTAACACGTCCGGTGATTCATGCCATCGAACGCAGACGCGTAGGAACGATAGCGCCGGACGATCGCATCGATGTTATAGACGAACACCGGCGTTCCGACTTCATTCGCGATGCGCGAAACCGGTATCGCGCCGCAATGGAGTTCATCGTCGATGAAAGAAAAACCGAGAGCGAACGGGAACGAGTCCATGCCGTGATCGGAACTCACTCGAAGATGCCTTCGGCGGGGATATTCGAAAAGAACTCGTCGTGAAGTTCGCGGACGGCGGCCGGCACGCTTTCCTCGCCGATGACGAACGTGAGATTGATTTCCGACGCGCCCTGTGAGATCATCTCGATCGGAATGTCCTTCAGGCGTCCGAACACGCGCGCGGCAACGCCTTTTTCCGTTTTGATCTTCTCCCCGACGATGCAGACGATGGCTTTATCCTTTTGCACCTGTACGCGGCCGTACTTCTCAAGCTCGGCGATGAGCTGTTCGAGATGCGGCGAGAATTCGATGCTGAGCGAAACGCTCACTTCCGACGTCGTCACTAAGTCAACGGAGGTTTGGTGATCGTTGAAGATGTCGAAGATTTTCTTCATGAAGCCGTAGCTTCCGAGCATGCGCGCAGAGGAAATGTTCACGACGGTGATGCCGCGCTTGTACGAGATGGACTTCACGCAGATGTTCGAAGGCGGGATTTCCGATTTGATGAGCGTCCCGCTCGCGGCGGGCTTTCGCGAGTTGCAGATGTACACGGCGATGTTCTTCTCGACGGCGGGGAGAAGCGTGCTCGGATGCAGCACCTTCGCGCCGAAGTACGCCAACTCGGAAGCTTCCTGAAAGGACATCTCCTTCACGCGCAACGCGTTGGGAACGAGCTTCGGGTCGGCGGTGAGTATGCCATCGACGTCGGTCCAGATTTCGATCGAGTCCGCTTCGAGTACGGTGCCGATGATTGCGGCGGAATAATCCGAGCCTCCGCGCCCTAACGTAGTCGTGATGCCCTTGTCGTTCGCGCCGATGAAGCCCTGTACCACCGGAACCACGTTGCGCTCGACAAGCGACCGAAACACTCGTTCGCAGTGTTTCGCCGTCTCCCTGAAGTTCGGCTCCGCCTTTCCGAACGCGCTGTTCGTGACGATGCATGAACGAGCATCGACGAGCGTCGCTTTCACGCCTCGCTCATGCAGCGCCTTCTCCATGATCACGGTGGACATGCGTTCGCCATAGGACATCACGAAGTCGCGCACGCGGGGAGAGAGGTCGCCCGTTATGCTGATGCCGTAGAGCAGGTGTTGAAGTTCTTCCTGAAACTTCGTGAAGATTCGGATCAGCGCGTCCTGCTCCGTCAAGTCGTTGATCAACTCGGAGACGATGCGCATGTGGCGCTCGGTGATGTCGTTGAGCAGGATGCGTTGCGCTTCCGTTTCCTTTCCATCGGCGGCTTTCTCTGCGGCTTCGATGAGCGCGTTCGTGATGCCCGAGCACGCCGAGAGCACGACGATCGGCTTTCGCTTCACGCGGCCTTTGACGATCTCGCAGATGTTCTTCATTGCGGCGGCGTCTTCCACGGAAGTGCCGCCAAATTTCATGACGATCATTCTTTTCCTTGGTTCAATTTCCCGCAACTCTGCGGGCGTGCAAGATACGAAATCAGGCAGGATGAGATAGAGAGTTGAACGCGGGTTGTCGGAGTTCGTAGGTCAGAGGTCGGAGTTCGGAGGTCAGAGGCCAGAGATCAGAGGTCAGAGGTCGGAGATCGGAGATCAGAGGTCAGAGGTCAGAGATCAGAGGTCGGAGGTCAAGACCACACTCCGGGTTCAGAGAGCCATCCAGTTCGTCGTTGGTTATGCCGTCGGGAATTGCTTCCCGACGGAAGAACTGTCGGTCTTAAAAATGCATGAGAATATTCGTTGGTTATGCTGTCGGAAATTGCTTCCCGACGGAAAGACTGTCGGTCTTAAAAATGCATGAGAATATTCGTTGGTTATGCTGTCGGAAATTGCTTCCCCGACGGAAAGACTGTCAGTCGTGAAAATGCATGAGAATATTCGTTGGTTATGCTGTCCGGAATTGCTTCCCGACGGAAGGACTGTCGGTTTTGAGAATGCATGAGAATATTCGTTCTTTGTGCTTGAAGAAGGAAAGCAACTCAATCGACTATGCTGATCATGAAAACTCATTCAATCGCTGTGCTCTTCGTCGTTTGTATGGGAGGTCTCTTTTCAATTGAAAGCCTGCACGCACAGGACTTCTGGTCAGTGCATTGGCTGCCTCATGCTTGTCGTGTACCGGACCTCATCCTTTTACGAATGCTATTTCAGTCTGAGAAAATTTCCGTGGTTTGCGGTCCCCGTCAGCCTGAGCGCAGAGCCTGTCCAAAGGATGATCTGCCGTGCGAAGAGAATTTCGTTCATGGACAGGTTAGAAGTCGAAGGCGTAATCGTAATCCAATTCCACACTTCGACTTCGAGTCTGCCAGCGTCGTTTTTGCTTCGACCGAAGATTACATCAGGCAGCCTCTGCGCTCAGTGTGATATGTACTCGAATCGAACATGCTTCTTTGCGGTCACCGTCAGCCTCATGGTGGAAACGGCTGCCATCGTGCCGACGGGCGACGGCTGATGCGCAGGGATTATTTCGTGAGAACTCTGTCTTGCGTTTGCCAATCGCAACTTCAATCGTTACTATTGAAGGAGAGGTTCTTATATGTATCCGCACAACATCCCGGAAGATGAACATGAATTGGCATAAGCCGTTGTTTTCAAAGATTCACCTGAGGTAGTTATGGATTCCTGGAATTGTCTTATGCAGACAAAAAATCTCAAACCTGCATGTTATGTGGATCAATATAATCATTGTTATCCGGACAATTAGGGAGCAGTGATGAGAGTCCAAGTGAACGGATTCAGCACGCATCGTCGTGGTCAATATCATTGTGATTGAACACGGTGGGAACTGGTCAATTGGCGA
>CAYUWG010000020.1:0-55659 GCA_964448285.1 uncultured Chromatiales bacterium | reverse complement strand
CGAAGATGCTGCGAATATCGATGAGACCCAGCCCACGAACTTCCATGAAATGCTTCACTAAATCGGTACCGGAACCCATGAGGATCCCTTCTCCCTTCCGCGTTACCATCACGACATCGTCGGCTACGAGGCGGTGCCCGCGTTCGATGAGGTCGAGTGCGATTTCGCTTTTCCCGATGCCCGAGCGTCCGATGAAGAGCAGGCCGATTCCATAGACGTCAAGGAACGCTCCGTGAATCACCGTTTGAGCCGCGAAATAGTCATCGAGGAAATCGCTGATGAAGTAGATCGCCTTCGTCGTTTCGAGGCAGCTATAGAAAACAGGGACGCCGTTCTTCGTCGCTTCTTCCAGCAACTCATCATCGAGCGTGTTTTTGTTCGTCACGATGATGCAAGGGATTTTGAATTTCAACAGACGCACGAAGGCAGCCTTGCGCGCCGTTTTATCGAGTGAGTTGAGGTACTTGATTTCCGTGTTGCCGAAAACTTGGATGCGATGGTAGGTGAACAGTTCTACGTACCCCGCAAGCGCCAACCCCGGACGATGGACGTTTTTATCCGTGATTTCGCGTTCCGTTAGGTTAACGGAGTTGGCATCGATCAGGTGAATGCGCTTTTGATGTTTCTCGAAGAACGCACTCACACGGAGCGTGTCTTTCTTCAGTTCTTTGAGATTCGCCAGCAGGTTCATTGGAGTCCTCTATGAAAAAAAACGGCGGAACAACTGATGTCCCGCCGGTAACTTACGGAGTTCTACGGTATTGCGTACCGCTACAGATTGCGTCGTTTGCTTTTATACTTGAGGAGCTGCCGTTCGAGTTTTGTGACGGCAATATCGATGGACTTGTAGAAGTCCTCGGATTTTTCAATTGCCACGAGTTGGGTTCCGTACACGGAGAGATTGATCTCGGCAATCTTTACGGAGTCGCGGGATCGCTCGTACCGAAGGATGACATTGCCTTTGACGATGCCATCGTAATACTTGTCGAGAGTGGATACCTGAGAGAGCGCGTATTCTCTAAGTCCTTCATGGGCTTTGAACCGCTGTGCTGTGAATTGTACGTTCATCACGACGCTCCTTTCTATTGGGTTATGGTGTGTGTGACGAAGCGCGTGGGTGCGCCTGGTCATAAATGCTTTTGAGTTTGTCCAACGTGACGTGCGTGTAGATCTGCGTGGTCGAAAGACTCGCATGGCCGAGGAGTTCGCGAATCGCCTGCAAATCGGCACCACGTTCCAGAATATGGGTTGCGAACGAATGACGCAACACGTGAGGACTGATTTTTTCTTTCGCGCTGACGGCACCGAGAAATTTCTTGACGATTTCCGTTACCGCTCTTGTCGATATCCGATTGCCGTCCTTGTTGAGAAATACTGCATCCGTTTCCTTTGCCTTTTCTCTTCCCATGGCAAGGTATTGCTTCAATGCAGACTCCGCCGCTCGTCCAAACGGCAGCACCCGCATCTTCTGCCTTTTTCCCATGATCCGAACGCTGCGCTCATGGAAGTTGATGTTCCGCACGTTCAGGCCAACAAGCTCGCTGAGGCGCATTCCCGTGCTGTAGAACAACTCCAGAATCGCGAGGTCGCGCAAGCCCTGGGATGTTTTCCTGTTCGGGAGTTTCATCATGGCTTCGATGGATTCCACGTCGGCGAAAATGGGGAGCTTCTTTTCGATCTTGATCGGCTTGAGCTGTGTCGCAGGATTCTTGCGCAGGTGGCCGCGCTTTACGCAGAATGAGAAGAACGCCCGAAGCGATGCAGCCTTCCGAGCGATCGAGCGCTTAGAAAGCCCGGCGTCGCTCAGACTTCCGAGATACATTCGCAACGTGTTTCGGTCGATAGCATCGAGATCGATCTGGTCGGAACCGATCAATTGCACAAGCCAGCCATGAAAGTGCTCCATATCGTCACGGTAAGCAATGACCGTGTGCGGGGAAGCGTTACGCTCGACGAGGAGATAATCATGAAAGGCTGTCAGCAATGGGCGCATAGGTTACGCTGCGGCGTAGAGGGGATCGAAGGGGTCAAGCTCTTGCGTGAATTCGTTTTTGCATTGGGGGCATTTGAGAAATTCACCTTTCTTCTGGGTGTACTTGTGAAGAAGATAGGGATTTTCGCATTGAGGACAAGTTTTCGCAACGGGCTTATCCCACGAAACGAAATCGCACTCGGGATATCTCGTGCATCCGTAGAAGAGGCGGCGTGATTTCGATTGCCGTTCGACGATTTCACCCTCTTTGCATTTGGGGCATTTGACTCCAAGTGTGATCGGTCGAATGTATTTGCACGTCGGATAGTTCGTGCAACCGATGAACTTTCCGTACCTGCTCTGCTTGATGATTAAGTCGTTACCACACTCCGGACATTTCTCATCCAACTTCATTCTTTCGCTGTCGCCGGGAAGCGGCTTTGCATTCTTGCATTCGGGATAGCCGCTGCACGCGAGAAACTTTCCGTTTCTTCCCCACCGGATGATCATCGGTTTGCCGCATTTGTCACACACTTCGCTCGTCTCTTCCGTCAGCCGCGCTTGATCGACGGAGACGCCGTTGAGCAGCGACATGAAGGGATTGTAAAAATCGTTCATGACAACGCCGTAGGATCGTTCACCGGAGGCTATCGTGTCGAGTTCTTCTTCCATCTGCGCTGTGAAGTCCACGTTGAACAGCTTCTCGAAATAATTCATGAGCATCTTGTTCACGTCCATGCCGAGCGTCGTCGCGAACAGTCGCCTTTCCTTTTGCTCGACGTACCCGCGGTCCTGAATCGTCGAGACGATCAGCGCATAGGTGCTCGGTCTTCCGATTCCTTTCGCTTCCAACTCGCGAACGAGACTGCTTTCCGTATAACGCGGCGGCGGTTTCGTGAAATGTTGATGCGGATCGAGCGACACGGGATTCATCGCGTCTTTCACCGCAAGGTTCTCCGGGATGATAGCTTCCTCTTCGTTCTCGTCCTCCTGAGTTTCGGGTTGAAAGTCGTCATAGACCTGAAGGAAGCCGCGAAACTTGTAAACCGAACCCACGCCGCGAAAGAGATACGGACCGCCCGCGATCATCACGGTCGTCTGTTTGATCAGCGCTGGAGCCATCTGGCAGGCAACGAAGCGCTTCCAGATCAATTCGTAAAGCGCATACTGTTCAGGCGTGAGAAATTTTTTAACCGACTGCGGCGTGTGTTCGAGCGACGTGGGACGGATCGCTTCGTGCGCATCCTGCGCTTTCCCCTTCACTTTGAAAACGCGCGGACTGTCGGGTACGTACTCCGAACCGTAGGTCTTCCCGATGAACTCACGCACCGCGTTGATCGCTTCATTGCTTAAACGCGTCGAGTCCGTACGCATATAGGTGATCAAACCGACGGCGCCTTCGCTTCCGAGTTCAACGCCTTCGTAAAGCTGTTGCGCAATGATCATCGTGCGCTTCGCGCTGAAACGTAATCGGTTCGAAGCTTCCTGTTGAAGAGAACTCGTTATGAACGGCGGCGAAGGAGAACGATTGACATCCTTCATCTGAATATCGCTGATCGCGTAGTTCTCGCGCCGGAGCTTTTCGATCAACGAAACCGCCTCAGTTTCATTCGCGATTTCCGGATCCTTCCCATCGATCTTTACGAGCTTGGTATGAACCGTACCATCGCCGGGCTTTTCGAACTCGCTTGTGACCGACCAATACTCGGTGATCTGGAAAGCGGCGATCTCCTGCTCGCGCTCACAAATGAAACGCAACGCAACCGACTGCACTCTCCCGGCGGACAGACCTGAATAAATCGTCTTCCAGAGGAACGGACTCACCTTATACCCGACGATGCGATCCATGACTCTGCGTGCTTGCTGCGCCTTAACCATGTTCGAATCGATGCGACGCGGATTTGCCATCGCTTCCCGAATGCCGCTCTTCGTAATCTCGTTGAAAAGGACGCGATACACTTCTTTCCCCTTTGCGGCTTTGTCCAACTCATCGGCGATGTGCGCGGCAATCGCTTCGCCTTCACGGTCAGGGTCGGTCGCAATATAGATGCTCTCCGCTTTCTCTGCTTTCGATTGAAGCGTTTTGATGATCTGGCTCTTGCCCCGAATGGTGACGTACCGCGGTTCGAAACCGTTCTCCACGTCCACGCCGAGATCCTTGGATGGAAGGTTCTTGATATGACCTATCGTCGCCTCGACGATATAGTCTTTCCCTAAGTACTTGTTGATCGTCTTGGCCTTGGATGGGGATTCAACGATGATGAGAGATTTCGCCATGCTTCTTCGAACTGTTGGATAAAAAAATTCCGGTGCACTGGGGATCGGGCGCCGGACACGTATGCGGATGCCGCCGGTTCAGTGAATCGTATCCTTGCTATTGAGCATCAGCCTGCTGCCGACTCGATCCGAGTCGTCATAATCGAACAGCACCGATGCCACGACGGATTTCATTTCAGCGTTACCAACGGACCCAAACCCGGCCATCATGATACGATCGATCACAAGTTCCACCTCCATATCGTCTAAAATGCCAAGCTCACGCAACTGCATGACGTAGCCCTGTGCCTCCGGAGTAATGACGGCTCGTTCGGCGTCATGAAATACTCGTCGCGAGTGCGGAGACGTCCGCCGTTCGTCGGTCAGGATGTTTTCACCGATGTTGATTTTATCGAAAAGCCAACTGAAAGCCGTGCTGATTTCATTGTCCGTATAGCCACGATCGGCAAGTGTGCCGAGATCGATTTCTCCGATTCGTTTGTCGTGCCGGAGTTCATGGATGAGGTAAACGATTATTTCTACGATTTTTTCTTGCATCTGAGTCTAAGTGTCCATCAACCGATGTCGAATGTAGAGCATCGAAATCCGAATGTCAAGTCAGGCTTTCTTCCTGTGCTTTCGGAGATACTCCGCAAGGTACCGGTCTTCCTTGATTTTCATCTCATTTCGAAGGATTTCAGTCGCATCATCGTAGCCGCACAAGTGCAGCGTTCCATGAATTGCGAGCCGTGCCAATTCCTCTCTGATCGAGACACGATACTCCCGTGCCTGCAGACGCGCCGTATCGACACTGATGTAAAACTCCGCTTCGATTCCGGAATCGTCGAGCGGGAAAGTGAGAATATCGGTCGCATAGTCATGTCGGAGGAATTCTTTGTTGAGGCGGCGAATCGCGGCATCTGAAACGAGTATGACGGTGATCGCTGCCTGCTTCTTCCCTTCCCTTTTAAGAACCACACCGATGCTATCCCGGAACAACCCGAATCCGATGTTCCCGATCGACTTCAATCCATGAACGACGACCTGGGCGGGCAATTATTCTTCCAAACCGAATGACTGTTCGTCCTCTTCGGAAAGGATCACCTCGGAAAGCGAAAGCGCTAAACCGGACATCATCACTTCCGGGCCGAGTTTGGTGAAATCACCCGAGAGGAGCGCACGATCTACGTTCGCGTACAACGAGCAGCCTCCTTCACGCTCGATAATCAAACCCGATACTTTCATGCCGGCATCCGCGATGAAGGTAACTTCGCCGAGCATCTCGCTGACAACGTATCCCGTGCAATGCTGGAGCTGGAGATTCGAATTGGGCGTGAAAACCGAAATCAACGTTCCTTCCGACTCACCCATCTGGAGGAGCGGATATACTTCGAGGGCAAGCTGACGCGAAGGATCAGCTCCCTTGATTTCGAAGCGATGATGGTTGCCGTACCACTTGGGAGTCACACCCAGAACGGCGCTGATTTTCTCAATGTCTTTATCGGTAAATGCCGTGTTCATTGTCGTATTCCTCTGCCTGAAAAGGCGGTTTCAAAATAGGGAGGCTCTTTGCGGATTGCAAGAATAAGGTGATCGGCGATGATAAGGCTCGATTGGCCGACTCAGCGCTTGATTCGTATCTCCAGCAGGAACTTCTTGTTGATTTGTCCATGATTGTGAACTATACTGCTTCTCAGATGCATACCGAAGAACCGATGACAGGCTATAGACTTCACCTACCTTCCGCCTTTCGAAGAAACACTTTGACACACACCACTCAGCAAAGCACAGACTGTCATCTCATTCCATGGGAAAACGCTTAAAGCGAAATGACCTCCTCGAAGAAATCCGGCGTGAGCGAGCACTGCTCGATGAAACGCTATCCCTTATTCCATCACGCATGATGACAAAAGCGGGCGTGACGCGCGGCGGCTGGTCGGTGAAAGACGTACTCGCACATCTGGTCGAATGGCAGGACATGAATTTCACATGGTATCAAGCGGGGCTTCGCGGCGAGAAACCTGCGA
The DNA here is from genome assembly GCA_964448285.1 of uncultured Chromatiales bacterium. Lineage (GTDB taxonomy): Bacteria > Bacteroidota > Ignavibacteria > SZUA-365 > SZUA-365 > CAYUWG01. The sequence continues at coordinate 49,404 of CAYUWG010000020.1, read as the reverse complement.
TGCCAGCGCCGGGATTTACATTGCGTGAACTTCCACGCTTGAACGAGATGATCTATCGCAAACACCACCGCCGTGCACTCAAGGACGTCCTGGATGATTATCGTTCGTACCATGATCGCATCGTCTCACTTATCGAATCCCTCTCCGATGAAGACCTCGTCACGCTCGGTCGCTTCACGTGGACCGGGCTTTCATGGACGTTGAGCGATTATCTTCGCGCGAGTACAGCCGCACATTACCTCTGGGCACGCACGCGCATCCGGCGATGGTGGAAAAAGCAAACTCCGAAGACACACTCGCGCGCGCGGTGATGCCGACGATCAGCAAACGAAACATGGCAGCCCGAATGCCCCTTCGCGTAATCACCGGTATCTTAGTCATGCTTTCTTACTGTATCGCACAAAAGCCGCTGATACAACACAACCGGCATTGGACCGATTCATTCGACATCGAACGATGCAGCTTCGCTTCTGTGGGCGAGAATCCGTTCTTCATTCTCAAACCCGGGTATCGTTCTGAATTCATCGGCATCGAAGGGCGGGATACAACGAAACTCGTTATCACGGTCCTCGACGAAACGGAGATGGTCGGTTCCGTCGAAACGCGCGTCGTGGAGGAACGCGAGATGATGAACGGTGAGCTTCTAGAAATCTCGCTCAATTACTTTGCTGCCTGTCAGGAGACGAATACGATCTTCTACTTCGGTGAAGCCGTGAGCATTTACAACAATGGAAAAGTTGTGAGCCGTGAAGGCGCATGGAGAGCAGATGCAAAAAATATGAAGGCTGGAGTCATGATGCCCGGTATCATTCTGGCAGGCTCCCGCTACTATCAGGAGATTGCACCCGGGATTGCAATGGATCGGGCGGAGATCGTCGGGATGGATGAGAAAGTCGTAACGCCGGCGGGTGTATTTACACAATGCCTGAAGATCGAAGAGACAACACCGTTGGAGCCGAGGAACAAGGAACACAAGTATTACGCGCGCGGCGTCGGGCTTGTAAGAGATGGCAGCCTTATCCTTGTGAAATACGGGATGAAGCAGGATAACTCACAGTGAGGACTTCGTGGTTGTATAACCCTTTTTATACAATACCAAGTACTCGATACAGTGCTGTCGCCAGAACATGGCATGTTGCAGAGTTATCGTGCAACAAGGTACCGGTAAAAATAATCCTTTGACGGACGAAGAATCCGTTGCCTTGGACGATATGACGTATCTGCGCTCTGCGGATAGCGTGGGTCGTTTTGCTCGATCAATTCGAGCATTGCGGTCTGTACGGAATATCTCACAAGGACTTGAAGTTCTGCAGGAACGAGCCCGTTTTTGAACCTGCTTTTAGTGAGGAATGTATCGACTTCTTGGCCAAGTAAACTTGCAGTGATCGAAGTATCATTATACAAGACTTTTATTGCAGCATTCATTTGCGAGCTTTTCACGAGCGGAGGCCACAGCTTCGTGAAATTCAAAGGCGATGGCGCAACATCGTTCATATCGATGTCACAGACGACGTGCGTGTTCGGAGTCAGTCCCGGAGTCAATTCAAACATGCTGCTCCACAGGTTCTTCTGATGATCCCACATACGGTATCTGTCCTTTGCTATATGCAATTGAATGACTGAGCCGTATATAACAATCGAGACGCATGAGGCAATCCAAAGAGCTCTCCAGGGGCGTTTTCGCATGGCTGACTGAAGCAACAACGCTAACAGCGAGCTTAAGAACAGCGCGTAGCCCGGTGTAAGAGCCATGTTGAGATATGTCCCTACGGAGATGGAATTCTTTGCATAGAATATCAACGGGACGAATCCGGTTGGGATGAGAGCGATGCTGAGTATGAATGCATTCCGAACTTCCGTCTGATTCAGATCATCTCGTTTATTCCTGCCACTGAATCTTGAAACGGCAAGCACAACGATAGCTGCAATACCGACGAGCGGCGCGGCCACGAGATAGTTTGTAGAAAAACCGAGCGCTGAACGCAGTGGTTCAAGCCACGGTAGAACGGCATTGCGATAAAGCGTAATAAAGCGATCAAACGGGGGGACGATACTGAACGGTATATCGTGAAAATATGCATCCGGAATACCAAGCTCACGCAACAGGAATACGCGCCAAAGGAAGAACAAGATCGCTGTCCATAGCGGAATGGCTACAGACCAAACCAAACGCTTTTTCGAATGAGATATCCTTCCAAATAAAAGAAGATTCAGTGCGACATAAAGCGCCCAGTAAATTTCATACATAAAGAATGAAAGCAGCTGCAACGACACGGCGAAGAGCAATAACGAAATTCTCTCCCTTACCACGTACCGATGCAGCAGGTACAGCGACGAGATCGTAAGGAGCAATCCGGTTCGCCCTCCGAGGGTCGTGTTGTCCATGTGCTGGCCATCAGCCGGATGGATGCTGTAGATAAGGACTATGAACAGCGCGAGACTTTTATCGACAGGGAACACGAGCAGCAACCGATAGAGCATCCACGCCGTTGCCGCATGTATTCCGACAAGCGCGTAATGAAAGACTACGATATCCAAACCGAAGAGGGAATGAAGAAGCGCGATCATCGCGAGGCCTAACGGTCTGTTGCCATTGGGATCGAGGAGGTTCAGTCCACCGAAGACGCTTTGATATACCGTGGACGACCAATCGTCGAAGTTCAGCGCAGGCGTAAAGTACACGAAGTGCAGGATGACTGGGAGAACCAATACTGTAAGCTGGCTCCAGTCTATCCTTTTTCTTTCCTTCATTACTTTATCTGATTTATCTGTCAAGTTCCTGATCTGCCGTTCAATCTGCATTGCAAGGTTACGACGAAACCATAGATGCAATCAAACGCTTGATCTCTGAGTGAGCGCTTGGCGGCGCGGAGACGATTCCGTTCGTTCATCGCACGACCGTTGATCACACGTGGTTTGAGATGCATTACAAAAGTACCATCACACGCTGAGGCATATCAACGGAATAAACGTTCTGAACGAACTGCCGATTGAAGCTCAAACCTGTACAGATGAATTAGCAGCGACCTTAAATGCCAACCGACTGCTCTCTCTCTACGTCGTGAAGTAGTTCACGACGCCACAGAGAAATAACGCACGCTGAAAACAGGAAGTATGATTATGTATTGCCGACAAATTATTTGATGACGGACATGCGCCGTGAGAATTCGTTAAGCTTGCTGTTTGTCTGTACGATGTGTGTCATTCATCATTTTGAGCCGTTTCATCTTCTCCCGATCGCGGCAATCGCGTAACGGCCATCCAAACCAGTGGCAACAATGAGATTCCCTTTGATTTTGACGGAACCGAAAGCACCGGAACTAAATGGAAAGAACGAAGTCCATTTGTAGCCGTTGAAGTGAGCCAGCAACTTGAAACCTCCTGCAACAACGATATCGCGATTATCGATTCCATTGACCGAAGTCATAAACGCCGTATTCAAAACATCTGTATCTCTATCCTCTTTGAAAGGCTTTGTAAGTGTATCCGTTTCCCAGAAGCCATCCCCAACGACGATATACCGCTTCCCCGGAACGAACCAGATACCTTCCAAACCGAAATCGCGTCTGTCATTCCAGACCTCGGACGCCTTGTTATCCTCAATCTTGATCACCTTGCTTCCTTCGGGTTCCATGTAGCTGTCGGCCACACAAAGAATCTCATATCCACTGCCATCCCTGGTTTTTGCTCCGTAAAGTCCTCGTATCGGCAACGTCGTCCCGCTGATAATTCTTTTCCAGCTTGTTCCATCGTAATGGAGGATAGTTCCAAGACGCCCAACGAAGTACATGTCTTTCTCCGTACCCCAAACCCTTGAAACTGAAACGCTGTCACCAAGCTGTGCCCTGGGATCATACACTATCCAATTTTCTCCATCGCCATGAATGGGAAGACCCCCCGCAAGCCATATATCCGTCTCAGAACGCGCGAATATCCCTTCGAGTCGAACTGTTACCGGATTTCCCCTGAACATTACCGTAACCCGTTTCAACTCCCACTCCTGCCCCTTCCAAACGGCCAGGTTGTAAAGCTTCGATTCCCCAGTTTTGTACATTTCACCGACGGCGTAAATCAATGGTGGATCCGTTCGAATGATCGCTATGTCATGTAGCGAGCTCGATGTCCCACCTGCAAGCGAATCGAGCCTCCACTGGAACGCCGAGGAAGTCGGCGCCATCGTCGTCACACGCAGTTCGTTGCTCTTCTCATGCACAGTCGTGTCATCATAGCGCACGGCCTGGTAGGTGTACGTGCGGGATGGTTCCAAGCCTTCGTCCGTGAGTAACGTATCACTTCCGTGTACCGTCAGCGAGCGTACCGTAATCCCATCGCGATTGAGGGAGAGCATCCACGAGGTGATCGTATCCGAGAATCGTACACGCAACACAACGTCTGTCACTCCCACTTCCTCCAGCGTCAGCGTGATCAGTTTAACATCAGGCGGCGGTGGAGGTGGAGGCGGCGGCTGAACGGGAGGATCGTCCTTGCAAGAGCCAACTATCAGCAGGAGGAAACTCACTGCTATCGTCAATGAAAGAAATGAGAAACGAAAGGGGTTGTTACAAGGAATCAAGGCTCTGCTCTCTTAGACAAAGTCAGCGGCTGACTGCCTGCTGATCGTCTGCAACCAAAATATGCGGGCTGCTGAGAAAGTCAAGGATAAATCAGGTTCTGCCGCACATCTTCATTATTTACTCCTCTGTTTGAAGTGGTACGCTCTACCGAGTGGACACGCCTTAAAGAATAGGGCAACCAGGAATGGTCGCCCTACTGAATCGGCAAGTTCTTCGCTGAGGAATGGTCAGAGTTAACTCAGTTGATTCTGCCGAAGAGTGAACCCTACGTGTGATTCAATCCATAATCTTCCGTAAAAAGGCAGGTCTATCCGGGTTCATTTTGTCGATGCGCTGGGGTTCCTGTTCCAACTCTTCGCTCTCTTCGTGCATCGAGAGGCTGAGGCCTTTGCGGATGTACGCGGGTGCGTCCAGCTCGCGCAGTTCGTTGATGCCGGTCGGGATGTGCTGGATGCGCTGCGGCTGCGGTTGCTGCATCGGACGAGTTTGCGGCATTGCGGGACGGCGTCCGGCAACGTGCTTGCGGTTGAAGCCCGTTGCAATGACGGTGACCATCATCTGCTCGCCAAGCTCCTCATCGATCACCGCTCCGAAGATCACGTTCGCGTCCTCGCCCGCCGCTTCGGTGATGATCGTGTTCGCTTCATCGACTTCGCTGAGAGAGAGTTCCTTGCCGCCGGTGATGTTGATGAGCACGCCCTGCGCGCCCGCAATGGATACGCCTTCGAGCAACGGCGACGAGATGGCATTGTGCGCGGCTTCCACGGCGCGGTTCTCTCCGGAGGCCGTGCCGCTGCCCATGAGCGCATCGCCCATGTCGCGCATGATGGTGCGCACGTCGGCAAAGTCCACGTTCACGAGTCCGGGCACGGAGATGATCTCGGCAATGCCGCGCGTCGCGTTGAAGAGCACCTGGTTCGCGAGATGGAACGCATCCTGAAGCGACGTGCCTTTCTCCACCAGCGAAAGCAGTTTCTGGTTTGGAATGACGATGAGCGTATCGACGTGCTTGCGCAGTTCTTCGATGCCTTCTTCCGCCTGCGCCATGCGACGGCGTCCTTCGAAATGGAACGGCTTCGTGACGATGCCGACGACGAGGGCGCCCGTTCCTTTCGCGATATTCGCCACGACCGGTGCGCCGCCGGTTCCCGTGCCGCCGCCCATGCCCGATGTCACGAAGACCATGTCACTGCCTGCGACGACGGCGGAGATTTCTTCTTTGTCTTCTTCCACCGCGCGATAGCCGACCGAGGGATCGGCTCCCGCGCCGAGTCCGCGCGTGAGATTCTTGCCTGCCTGGATCCGGTATTGCGCGCCGCTGCGCTCCAATGCCTGGATGTCCGTGTTGATGACGACGAACTCGACGTTCTCCATGCCGCGAACGATCATGTCGTCCACGGCATTGCCTCCGCCACCCCCTACACCGATGACGCGGATTTTTGCCCGCTTGTCCATCGTGTTGTCATAAATGATTGCCATATGCCCTCCTCAAGGTTATGAGATGATAGTGTGATAGTGAGTTGTTTCCATTTCGTGTGCAGACGCGCATGTCCGTTTCTTCTCGTCAGAGTTCGTTGAACCATTCGATGACGCGGTTGAAGATGTTTGAACCGGCAAGTCGGCCGTTGTCCTTGAATCCCGTCGCATCGTAGCTCTTGAAGCCGTGCATGACCAGCCCGACGCAGGTCGCGTACATCGGATTTTCGACTTCGGTAACGAAGCCGCCGGAAAAGCCCGAGGGAATACCGACCTTCACCGGCATGCCGAGCACTTCGCGCGCGAGGCTCGCGGTGCCTTTGATGAGCGAGCCGCCGCCGGTGAGCACGATGCCCGAATGCAGATGCTTCGAGTATCCGCTGCGCTTGATTTCCATCCCGACGATCTCGATCACTTCCTCCATGCGCGGCTGGATGATCTGGCAGAGAAGGCTGCGATTGACTTCCATCGGACTGCGCCCGCCGATGCCGCGAAGCTGGATCGGCGTGTCGTGCACGATCTCCGGGAGATACGAGAAGCCGTGGTCGCGCTTCAGACGTTCGGCGTCCTCGTTCAGGATGCCGAGTCCTTTGCGGATGTCCTCGGTCACTTTCTTTCCGGCAATCGCGAGAACGGCGGTGTGCCGGATCGTGCGGTCTTCGAAAATCGCGATGTCCGTCGTGCCGCCGCCGATATCGACGAGCACGATGCCGACTTCTTTCTCTTCTTCGCTCAGGACGGCGTGGCTCGAAGCGAGGGGCTCGAGCACGAGGTCGTTCACTTCCAGGCCGGCGCGCTCGACGCAGCGGTAGATGTTCTGCACCGCCGTGATGCTCCCCGTGATGATGTGCACGTTCGCTTCCATGCGGACGCCCGACATGCCGACGGGATCGTAAATGCCGTCCTGTCCATCGACGATAAATTCCTGCGGAATGACGTGGATGATCTTCCGGTCGTTCGGGAGTGCTACGCGCTTCGTGTCCTGGACGAGCCGCTCAACGTCCTTTCGCGAGATCTCGTTGTCGGGATTGCTGATGGAAATGACGCCCCTGCTCTGAAAGCTCTGGATGTGATCGCCCGCGATGCCGACGTTTACCGCGCGGACTTTGATGCCGCTCTGTATTTCGGCTTCCTGCACTGCATGCTGAATCGCGCGCACGGTCTTGTCGATGTGCGTGACGGTGCCGCGCGCCATCCCTTCGTTTTCAGCCTTCCCCAAACCGAGGATGTTGATGCGGCCATCGTCTTCGAACGCGCCGATGATGACGCAAACCTTCGTCGTTCCGATATCCAATCCGACAACGATACGGTCAGCCAATATTCCGTTTTGTGATTTCCTGTTCATGATGCTCCATTCATTCGATTGCAAGGGATAAAGTATCGGGGGTGAGCGCGGTAATGCCCGTGGTATCCACCGCCGTTTTCCAGCGGACGACGACCTCGTCGCGATAGCGTAAGTCCACGTACTCGATGCCGCGAACATCGTGTTGCATCGCGACCGTGTTCCAAAACGCATGGAAGGAACGCAGCTTCCGTTCCGCATCGACCGACGAACCGACGATGACCGGAACGGCGGATTCGATCGTGTAGAGGATGAGGTCCTTTTTCTGGTCGATGTTGATCTCAGAGATGAGGTCGAACAATTCCGCGTTGATGTTGCGGGAGATTTTCAACATCGTGATTGCATGGAGGAGACGCTCGTCGGTGATGCGGATTCCCGGGAGAAGCTCGCGCATAAAATTCCCGCCCGTCACCACCGGCAGGTCGGGCACGACGCCCGTTTCCACCATCGGGATCACATAACCATCCTCATCGAGAAGCCAGTCACGCGCGTGGATGTTGAGCAAAACGGCAAGAGGACTGCGCTCGACGATTTCGATTTCCAGCTTCTCGGGCGGTTCGCGTTTCACGACCGCTTCCCGCACGAAGGGATTCGTTTCCACGCGCTTCTTGATGGCCATGAGGTCGATGGATGCGAGTGTTGCCGTATCGGGGACGTTGGCCAGCGCTTCGATATCCTGCGGTGAGGCCATGCGCGTTCCCTTCACGACAAGCTGAACGCCCGCTATCGTTTCGCGCCAGTCGCCCGCAACGACGGCAAGCGACGTGATCGAAGCGATCAGAAGAAAAAGCATGAGCACGACCGATCTGCGCTTGGGTTTTACACTACGTTTCCTTTTCATCCAAATGGCTCCTTCTCAACTGTTCTCGTTTTTCGAAGTGGATGTCAGCGGGATAATCGCATCGTCGGGAAAGCCGATGAGCAGCACTTCCAATTCCAGCGCGATTCCCCTTTCGCGAAAGACCGTCTGCCGCACATGATTGATCACGGCGAGAATGTCCGAGGACGATGCATCGCTGTTGTTGATGACGAAGTTGGCGTGCTGCGGCGATACCTCAGCACCGCCGATGCGATATTCCTTCAGGCCGCAATCTTCGATCAGCTTTGCCGCGAACATGTCTTTCGGATTCTTGAAGATGCTTCCCGCATTCGGAAAACGCGTCGGCTGGGCGGCGTTGCGCTTGATGAGAAGTTCTTTCCGCCGCGCTTTCATCGCTTCAACGTCCCCGGGAGGAAAGTGAAAGCGCGCTGAAAGAACGATGTCGTTGCGAACGCTCGAATTGCGATACTCGAAGCCACACTCCTCTTTCGCAAGCGTTACGACTTCAGCCCCGCGAAGAACCGTGACGTCGATAAGGTGGTCGGATATTTCGCCGCCGTATGCACCGGCGTTCATGATGACCGCGCCGCCAAGCGTGCCGGGAATTCCTGCGAGCATCTCCGTTCCCGCGTATCCATGGCCGATACAGAAATCCACGAATGTTGCAAGCCGGACACCCGCACCGGCTTCGACGGTATCACCGCGTTTCTCCACGAAAGAAAAACCGGCTTCGAGACTGATGCATGCGCCGCGATAGCCGTCGTCGTGGATGAGGACGTTGCTTCCGTTGCCGAGAACGATGTACGGCATTTCGGAAGCGCGGAAATGCGCAACGATAGCGCGAACCTCTTCGGCGTTCATCGGCTCGACGTAGATATCGGCTTTGCCGCCTATGCGAAACGTCGTCATGCGGGCGAGCGGCTCATCGATGCCGATGCGACCGGTGCAAACGCTTTGAAGATATTCCATCGACACCATCACGCACGCTCCCTGAGTTTTTCGATGAACTGTGTGCCGTACTGGTAAATGTCTCCGGCGCCCATCGTGATGACGATGTCGCCCGGACGAACTTCAGCGAGAAGCGCATCGGGAATATCCGTTTTCGATGCGACGTAGCGCACGTCCTTGTGTCCGTACATCTTCGCTGCATCCGCGATCAATGCGCCGGTGATTCCCTCGATCGGTTCCTCGCGAGCCGGATAGACGTCCGTGACGAACAGCACGTCGGCGTTCATGAAGGAGCGCCCAAAGTCTTTGTAGAAGTCCCTCGTGCGCGTGTACGTATGCGATTGGAAAACACAGACCACGCGCCGCTTCCACCCGGCCTTGATACCGTCCAACGTCATGCGGACTTCCGTCGGGTGATGAGCGTAGTCATCGACGACCAGGATGCCGCCGATTTCTCCCTTCACTTCGAAGCGCCGAAAGACGCCCGTAAATGCGTTGAGCGTTTCACGAATGACATCCATTTCAAGACCAAGCTCACGCGCAACCGCAGCGACAGCGAGTGCATTGCGCACGTTGTGAACGCCCGGAACTCCAAGCGTCACGCGACCGAGATCGTCTTCTCCCGATTGGATCGAAAACGACACTCTGTTCTCGCGGTATTCCAGATCCGTTGCGCGCACGTCGGCTTGCGACGAGAGTCCGTAGGTAATCACTTTCCTTCGCAGCAGCGGCCGGATTTCCTGAAGCGCGGGTTCGTCTAAGCAGAGCGTGACGAAGCCATAGAACGGGACTTTGTTCGCAAACTCGACGAAGGCTTGCTTGATATCGTTCAGGTCGGAATAGATGTCGAGGTGTTCTTCTTCGAGTGTAGTGAGAACTGCGATGGTTGGATTAAGTTGTAAAAAGGAGCGGTCGAACTCATCCGCTTCCACAACCATAAAAGCGCCCTTGCCCAGTCGGGCGTTTGTTCCGCCGAACGCGTGCAATTTGCCACCGACAATCACCGTCGGGTCCTTCCCGCCGTGGATGAGAGCAAGACCTAACAATGACGTGGTGGTGGTTTTGCCATGTGTTCCGGCTACGGCAATGCCGTAGTGGAGTCGCATGACTTCCGAGAGCATCTCCGCTCGCCGTATGGTTGGGATTTTGAGTTCGACCGCTTCCCGTACTTCGACATTGTCCAACGCGACCGCGGACGAATAAACGAGAACGTCCGCACCGCGCGCGTTCTCCGGTCGATGTCCCTGATGAATGGTTGCCCCTAACGATTCGAGGTGCTGGGTCACCTCGCTCAACGCCACGTCCGATCCGGACACGGCAAATCCCTGGTTCAGCAGGATTTCCGCAATACCGCTCATGCCGATGCCGCCGATGCCGACGAAGTGGATGTGCCGTATGTTTGCGAATTTCATTTCGGTTTCCTGCGTCCCGTTTCGTTCACTTGTTCAGTTCCGTTTTCAAGCGCTTGAACTGCTGGTACAAGTCCTGCTCTTGTTCGTAGTTCGCCACGCGAATGCGCAGCGGTCTCGGCCGATGCCGAATGAAAATTTTCACGACGGCGAATGTCCCGTCGTTGAAGCGCCGCCGTTCGCGTTTGAGCATGATGCTCGCGATCTGCGAGTGCAGGACGATGCGCTCACGAAAGCGCGTTCGAAAGACGATGCGATCCTGGAGCAGTACCAAGCGGGCATTGCGCACGAGGTTGACGATGAGCATCACCACGGCATGAAGAATGAACAGCCCGATGATGTACACGACTGGATCGCGGAAACCGAACTCAACCGTTTCCGAAGTGATCGTTCCCGTCACGAGAATGTAGATCACGGCGAAGACGACGTACGCAAGCAGGGTCACGTAGTAGAAATTGTTCCGACGATGATACACGCGCTCTTCCATTACCCGTTGCCCTCCCGTGCGAGATGGACGATAGCCTCTGCGATGTCGTACGCGGCGCGAGGACGACCTGCCTTTCGCGATGCATCACTGAGCGCTTTCATACGGGAGCGGTCGGCAAGCAGCGAGAACAGCGTGTCGCCGAGCGAATCGATCTCGTTCTCATCGACCACGTCTGCGGCTCCGAGCGCTTGCATCGCGTGCGCATTCTTTCGCTGATGATCCGCCGTAGCGTGGGGGTACGGGATCAACACCGATGGTAGTCCCAACGCGGTAATCTCCGCCAGGGACGTTGCTCCCGCTCGACTCACGACGAGTGTCGCGGCGGAATATGCCATGTTCATCTCATGGATGAATTCACGAACGATGATCGATGCGCGATACGGCTCCGCAGCCTGTGATGCTCGTTCGATGTCGCGCGAACCCGTCTGCCAGATCACCTGCACGTGTTCTTCTTTGAATCGAGGAAGGAGCTTCATCATCGCCTGATTGAGTGATGAAGCGCCGAGACTTCCGCCGAACACGAAGACCGTCGCCCTGCCCGTATCGAGTCCGAAGAATTTTCGCGCGGTCACTGCGTCCTTCCGTTCTAAACTTGGGCGAACCGGGTTTCCGCTGACGATGAGCTTGCGCACTTTCGGGAGATACTGTCGAGACGATTCAAAGGTGACGTGCACTTCATCGGCAATGGGCGCGAGCTTTCGCGTGGTCGCGCCGGGAAATTCGTTCTGCTCATGAATCAACGTGTGGCGGCCCATCTTCGAAGCCATGTACACGACCGGGCCTGAGACATAGCCGCCCGTTCCGACAACGACGTCCGGTTTGCATTTCCTGATGATCAACGCCGCCTGTATCATCGCGATCGCGAGTTTTATCGGAAAGATCAGCGTCTGCAACGAAAGCGACCTTCTGAAGCCTGATATCCACATCGTATGAAACGGATAGCCGTGCTGCGGAACGATGCGCGCTTCGATCTTCCCGATCGAGCCTGCGAAATGAATGATCGCTCCATAGTCCGGCTTCTTCAACACTTCTGCAATCGCGATGGCCGGGAACAGATGGCCCCCCGTTCCTCCGCCCGCAAACAGCACGCACAACGGCAGCGTCATTGCATCACCTCGCCGACTTTGGGATTTGGAGAAAGGTCTCCGAGCTTGACTTCGCGTGGCCTGATGCGCGTGAACATCGAGATGTTCAGGAGAATGCCGAGGGCGTACGCTGTAAAAAGTATCGTCGTGCCGCCGTAGCTGATCAATGGCATCGGTAGTCCCGTCGTTGGAACAAGTCCGGTTGTGACCATCACGTTGATGAGTGCATAGGTTGTGATCGTACAGGTAATGCCGACCGCGAGAAAGCGTCCAAGGTCGTCCGTTGCACGCTTGGCGATCTTCATTCCGCGTACCATGATGAGCACGAAGAGGAGAAGTACGACGCACGCGCCGACAAAGCCGTACTCTTCGCCGACGATCGCAAAGATGAAATCGGTGTATGACTCGGGAAGGAACAGCTCCCGCTGTTTGCTCGTGCCCATGCCGACGCCGAACACTCCTCCGCTGCCAAGCCCGATCATCGCCTGATCGATCTGGTAACGCGTCGCTTCGGCTTTGTCCGATGCACCGCCGAGATCCGTGAAGTGCGCCATGATGCGATTCCAGCGATAGGGAGCGGAGATGGCGTACACGATGATGAGAGGAACCGCCGCGGCAGCCGTCGCAGCGATGTGTTTCAGGTTCACGCGACCGACGTAGAGCAGCATGAAGCTGATGAGGATGATGATCGATCCCGTACTGAAGTTCGGCTGGAGAAACACAAGCCCCGTAACGATTCCGATCCAGAAGAGCAATGGAACGTACCCTGTGCGGAAGTCATGGATGTATTTCTGTTTATGCGAAAGGAGAACCGCGAGGTGGATGACGAGCGCGAACTTGGCAAACTCCGATGGCTGGAATTGCACCGGCCCGAACGAGACCCACCGTTGCGCGCCTTTCACAACCGTTCCACCGACGAGTGTGTACGCAAGCAGCACGACCGCGATGAGCATGAGCGCTTTACTGATTTTGCGATAGATGTGATAGTCCACGAACATACCGAGGAACAACACGCCGATACCGAGTATGACGCGAATCGCATGGCCGCGAAAGAGGTAGTTGTAATCCCCGTCGTGCTTCGCTTCCGAAATGGAGACGCTCGCGCTGTAAACGACGCCGACGCTGAACATCATGAGGGCGAGAACGCTCAGGAAGATGTACAGATCGATATGTCCGGTCCGTTGCTTCACGACGATTGCGCCCGGAGTTGATTGACGTAGAGTTTGAATTCCTGTCCCCGGTGTTCGTAGTTCTCGAACATGTCGAAGCTCGAACAGGCCGGTGAGAGCAACACCGTATCGCCCGTGCGCGCGAGCGCCCTGGCGGTTTGTACCGCATCGAAAAGAGACGACGCGCGATGGACGTTCGTAAAAGGTTCGAACGCCTTCTCCATGCGGTCCGCAGCTTCGCCGATCAATACGGCGGCACGTACGCATTCCCCGATCGCATCGAAGAGCGGATCGTAGGGTGCGCCCTTATCGCGACCGCCGGCGATCAACACGGCAGGCCTGTCGATGCTTCTCAGTGCGATGAGGACGGAATCCACGTTCGTTGCCTTGCTGTCGTTGATCCACGTAACGCCGTCGAGTTCCCTCACGAATTCAAGCCGGTGTTCGACGCCTTTGAATGAAAGCACTGTTTCGCGAATGACGTCCACTTTCACACCGTGGAGAAACGCCGCAAGCGAAGCCATCATGACGTTCATGTGGTTATGCGCTCCACGAAGCAGTAGTTCATCGACGGAAACGAGTTGGTGCTTTTTCCCGCCATCGTGCAGAACGATGTGCTTTCCTTCCAGCCATGCGCCTTTCCCTGGCGCCGTCTCGATCGAAACGGGGTATGAACGGGACGGCGCCGATTGCACTGCACTGACCGTAGCGTCGTTATCCGCATTGTAGATGAGCGCGTCTTTCGGTGTTTGGTTCATGAACAGGCGTTGCTTCGATGCGACGTATTGCTCGAAGCTTCCGTGATACCGGTCGAGATGGTCGGGGGTGATCGTCGTTATCACAGCGACTTTCGGATGGAACGACACGCAGTGATCCAGTTGATAGCTCGACACTTCGAGCACGGCAGCATCGATGTCGCCGCTCGTTTCGCGCACCGCGTCGGAGAAAGCATAACCGATATTGCCGGCCACGACGATGTTCTTTCCGGTATTGCGCAGAATCTCGCCAAGCAGCATTGTCGTCGTTGTCTTTCCGTTCGTTCCTGAAACTGCAAACTTCGGCGCAGGACAAAACAGTGAGGCAAGTTCCAATTCACTCATGATGGGAATGCCTCTCTTCGTTGCTTCAAGAAGAATTGGCGAATCGGAAGGAACACCCGGACTGACGACGATAACCCCTGCATCGAACGCACGGTCGGTGTGCCCGCCGAATTCCAGCGCAATGCCCTCCCCTTCCAGCGTGTCGGCGAGAGCGATTTCCTCTCGCGGCGATACCTCGGTGAGAAACACGCGCGCACCTTTCGATGCAAGCAACCTCGCCGCGGCTATTCCGCTGCGGGCTGCACCGACGACGGTGATTTTACTTTTCAATATGGATGATGGAGTCAATGTCATCGGATTTTGAACGTTGCGATGCTGACGATTGCGAGAATGACCGCGACGATGTAGAAGCGCGTAACGATCTTCGGTTCCGGCCATCCGAGCAATTCGAAGTGGTGATGAATCGGCGCCATGCGGAAGACGCGGCGGCCTTGCCCGTATTTCTTCTTCGTGTATTTGAAGTACACTTTCTGTATAAGCACCGAAAGCGTTTCCGCGAAAAAAATTCCGCCGAGAATCGGCAGGAGCAGTTCCTTCTTTACCAGCACCATTACCGCGCCCAGCGCGCCGCCGAGTGCGAGGGAACCGGTATCGCCCATGAAGACTTGCGCGGGATAGGCGTTGTACCAAAGAAAACCGAGACCCGCACCGATCACTGCGGCACAGAAGACTGCAAGCTCTCCGCTGCCGGGCAGATAGATGATGTTGAGATACTTCGCAGTGTTGACGTTGCCGCTCACATAACTGATGACGGCGATGGATAGGAACGAAATCGCGACGGTACCGATGGCAAGTCCGTCGAGCCCGTCCGTGAGGTTCACAGCGTTGGACGTCGCAGTGATGACGAGAATGATCATCGGAATGTAGAGCACGCCGAAATCGAGCACGGTGTCTTTGATAAAAGGAACGGTGGTGACGGAGTTGATGTGACTGAATTGCGGCATGAAGTATAACACACCGCCAACGATCAAACCCGTCACGACCTGACCGACGATTTTGTACTCACCGATCAGTCCTTTCGGGTATTTCTTCACCACCTTCAGGTAGTCGTCGATGAAGCCGACGATGCCGAGACACGTTGTCGCCACGATGATCAGCCAGACGTAAGTGTTGGTCAACTGTCCCCAGAGCAGTACGGGGCCGAGAATTGCGGCAAGCACGATCAATCCACCCATCGTCGGCGTGCCTGCTTTGACCAGATGCGTTTGCGGCGCTTCGCGTTTCGCCGATTCACCGATCTGTTTGCGCTTCAACAGTGCGATGATCCTCGGTCCGACGATCCAACTGATGAGCAACGCCGTGATTGCAGCGGCAGCCGCGCGGAAGGTGATGAAGCGAAAGATGTCGAATCCGGGTGGACTGTATTCGACGTTGATCAGATCGAAGAGGTAGTACAACATCAGTTCGCTCCTCCCGATACGCCTCGGATTGCGTTCGTGATTTCTTCCATCTTCATGCCCCGCGAACCTTTTACGAGCACGACGTCGCCCTCGGACAACAACGCCTTCAGATCGCGAACGAGGAATTCCTTCGATGCGTAATGACGCGCAAACCGTGATGTACCTTTCGCCGCAGCAGCAATATCCTTGGCATATCTTCCGTATGTAAGAACGAACGGAATACCCAGGTTGGCGATGTGCTCGCCGATGAGCCGATGCTCTGCTCGCGCCGTCTTTCCCAGTTCGAGCATATCGCCAAGCGCCACGATGCGCGAGCCGGAGTGCTCGATCCGCATCAGAGTATCGAGTGCGGCGATCATGGAATCGGGATTCGCATTGTAGGAGTCGTTGAGAATCGTGAACGAACCCGTCTCAATCACTTCCATACGTTTATCGAATCCGCGATGCGATTCCAGCGCATGAACCATGCGTGACGTGATGCATCCGAGGGAGAAGCCGACGGTCAGCGCGGCGGTTGCATTCCATGCGGCATGCCGCCCGATGGTTTGCAGAGAAATCGTGATCGCGCGCGAAAGGAATCGCGGCGACTCCACCGTGAACGTCGGACGCGCAAACCGGTCGAGCGTGACGGATGCAATGCGCACGTGCGATCCGCGACGAGAGCCATAAGTGATTTTGTTTTTCAAAGCTCGCGTGTACGGTCTGAGATACGGTTCATCTGAGTTGACGATCGCAACGCCGTCGGGCGGGAGAGCGCGGAAGATTGCGGCTTTCTCTTCCGCGATTCCCTCGCGAGATTTCAAGCGTTCGATATGCGCACGGCCAATGTTCGTGACGACCGCATGTGTGTGGCGCGATATCGTGCTCAGGTATGGAATATCGCCGGGTTGGTTCGTTCCCAACTCCACGACGGCTGCCCGATGGCGCGGCGCAAATCGAAGCAGCGTGCCCGGGAGACCGATCTGGTTGTTGAGATTGCCTTCCGTTTTCAGAGTGGGATACTTCGTTTCCAAAACTGCGGCAATCATTTCCTTCGTGCTGGTTTTACCATTGCTCCCCGTGATCGCAACGATGGGAACGTCGAAGCGAAGTCGATATGCGCGGGCGATATCGCCGTATGCCAGCAGTGTATCGCGAACGACGAGGAATCGAGCGTTCGGATACTTCTTCCTATTCCGTCGATGCCATTTCTCTGAAACGATGCAGAGTATCGGCTCGCAACGCTGCACGTCTTCGATGAAGCGATGGCCATCGAAAGATGGACCCGTAAGCGCAAGGAACGCCTCGCCGTGCTTCATCGTGCGGCTGTCGATGCTGACCGAGCGAATGCTCTTCCTGCGAATCTCATCGAGGTTCACTGCAAGCACATGATCGATTGCGAGAAGATCGTTGACGCTAAACGCTGTCATACGACTCCTCCGCGTTTCTTCGTGAACGAATCCCGCACGACTTCGCGGTCATCGAAGTGTGTTCGCTTTGCGCCAACGATCTGATACGTCTCGTGTCCCTTTCCTGCTATCAGCACCACGTCTCCTGCCGATGCAAGGCGAAGAGCATAGGCTATCGCCTTCCGCCGGTCGCTCTGCCTCATCACGGGCTTGTTTCCTTTCACGCCTTCGAGAATCGCATCGATGATCGCTTCGGGATTCTCGCTTCTCGGATTGTCCGAGGTAACGACTATGACGTCGCTGAGCCGTGATGCGACTTCACCCATGAGCGGGCGCTTCTTCGGATCACGATCACCTCCGCACCCAAACACAGTGATGATGCGCCCGTCCTCTCTTACGAGGTCTCGCGCTGCGGTAATTGCTTTCTCGAGAGAATCCGGCGTGTGCGAGTAATCGACGATAGCCGTGACGCCGTCATTCGAACGAATGCGCTCGAAGCGACCCGGAATCGCCTTCACTCTGCGAATGCCTTTGACGATCCGTTCCCGATCGAGACCGAGAAGATTGCCAACTGCGTAGGCTGCAGTGATGTTGTATGCGTTGAACGTTCCGACAAGCGATGAGTGCAGGCGCACTTCTTCACCTTTGTGCCGAACGATCACGGAAAGTCCACTTCGCGTCGTATCGATCGAAACGATCCGGAACGTTGCGCGCGAATGTTTTCCGTACGTGCGTCGCTTTCGTCCGAGAGATTTCGACATCACGGGCGCGGCAGCATCTTCAGCGTTGATGAGACCGAATCGGCGCGTGTACTTGCTGAAGAGCAGTGCTTTCGCGCCGCGGTACGCACTCATCGTCTGATGGAAGTCCAAATGATCCTGCGTGAGATTGGTGAAGAGCGTCACGTCGAACTGCAAACCGTGCACGCGCTTCAATGCAAGCGCATGGGATGACACTTCCATCACGACCGAGGTGCAGCCGGCCGTTCGCATTTCACTGAAGACACGATGGAGTTCTTCCGCCGGAGGCGTGGTGAAGGATGCGGGGACGACGGTTCTTCCGATGTGATACTCGATCGTCCCGATCAGGCCAACTCTTTCCCCGGCTGATTCGAGAATGGATTTGATGAGAATGCTCGTCGTGGTCTTACCGTTCGTGCCGGTGATCCCCACGAGGCGCATATCACGGGCAGGCGAACCATAAAATCTGTCTGCAAGATGAGCGACGCTTTCACGCGAATCGTTGACGACGATCATCGTCGTGGCGTTGTGCTGGATGAACGAGGCAGATAAGAGCGGTTTGAGATATTCCTCGTATTGCTTTCGCTGCACCACGACGACGCTCGCACCATTTTCGATTGCCGACTGAACGAACCGATGCCCGTCGCTGTGCTCGCCTTCCGTTGCGACAAACATCCAGCGATCCCTGACCTTTCGCGAGTCCGTCGTGATGCCTGCAATCTCCGCGTCAACCGGACCGGCAATATGCACGACCGGTACATCGTTGACGATGTCCGTCAAGCGCACGTGTGCGCTGAGTCGATGGATATCCGGCCGAAGTTGGTTGAACATATTCAATAGAGGTTTGCCGTGTAGATTTTCCTCGGTTCGCAATTCAACGTGCACCGTGAACCACGCAGCGTGGATTCACCCGATTTCGGGAATTGGTCAACGACCAAACCGCTTCCCATCGCGCTCGGTTGTAGTCCGCAGCTTTTCAGAAAAGCCATCGCCTGCCTGACACTCATACCGACGACATCCGGTACGCGAACCGAGCCGGCAACCGGTTCCGGCTCTGATTCAGAGAGCATCAGCGAGATGGAAGACCCTCTTTCAAGAGCGGTGTTTTCCTCCGGCTCCTGCGATGCAACGGTTTCACCGTTGCCTACTGCCTTCATGATGAAGCCGTGTGCTTTGAGTAGCGCGCGTGCCGCATCGACGCGCAAACCCCTGACGTTCGGGACACGGACGCGATCATCGCCCTTGAATGCCGCGTACATCGGCTCCGGTCTCTTCGCAAACTCGCGCGACGAGTTGATGATGCGTATGGCGATTTGCCGGAAGATGGGCGCTGCGACTGCACCCCCGTAGTAGCCGTTCTTCGGCGCATCGAGGATGACGAGTATAAGGATCTGCGGATTATCGACGGGGAAGAATCCGACGAAAGATGCAACGTGGGATTTGTTGCTGTAGGAACCGTTGACAAGGCGCTGTGAAGTTCCGGTCTTTCCGCCGATAGCCATCCCCTCGATCTTCGCCATCTTCGCCGTACCGCTATCGACGACGCCGCGCATGAAGTCACGCATGATCGCGGCGCTTTCGGAGGACACGACGCGCCGAACGGTCTGTGGAACGGTTTCATCGACAATGTTCCGATTCTCGTCGAGAAGCCACCGCCGGATGTACGGTCGCATCAGGATTCCATCGTTTGCTATCGCGGCGTACGCACCTGCGATCTGAAGTGAAGTCACCGCGAGGCCGTATCCGAAAGCGAGATACTTGAGTGTCGTGCCATCCCAATGCACAGGCTTGCGCAAATCACCGCGCAGTTCGCCGGGCAGTTCCACACCGGTTTGCACACCGAATCCGAAGTTGCGTGCATACTTGTAGAAGCGCTCGGCTCCGAGCTTATCGGCGAGTTTCGCGCTGACGATGTTGGAGGAATGTTCGAATGCACCGCGCAGCGTGAGCCATCCGAATTCGTGATCATCCTTGATTGGCTTGAGGTTCGGATTGTAGAGCCACATTCCGTTCTCGGCAAAAACTTTATCCTCAGGCTTATAGATCTGTTCGTTGAGTGCGGCGCTCATCGTGACGACCTTGAACGTCGAACCGGGTTCATACAGGTCGGTGATGGAGCGGTTGCGCGCTTTTTCCGGAGAGTACTCTGCGAGGTTGTTCGGATCGATGCTTGGGTAGTTCGCCATCGCGAGGATTTCACCCGTCTTGGGTTGCAGGATGATACAGCGCCCGGATTCCGCTCCGTACATCTCGACGCCTTTGCCAAGCTCTTCTTCCGCGATGCTCTGGTACGCCTGGTTGATTGTCAGCACGACGCTCAGCCCGTTCACTGGCTCCTTGCGCGGATAATCGACGTCGGGTCTTCGCAATCCCCGCGCATTCCGTTGATAAACGATGTAACCATCTTTGCCAGAGAGATCTTGGTCTAACTGAAACTCGACGCCGCTTTGCCCCTTGTTGTCAACGTTCGTATAACCGAGCACCGTACCCGCAAGCGCGTTGAAGTTGTACCGTCTTCGCGGTTTCGGAAGGAGAAGGACGCCGTAACATTTCCACGTTGCGAAATGACGGCTGACATCTTCTGAAAGTCGCTTCTCCAGGGTCACGAATCGGCGCGTGGTGTCCTTCAACTTCGAAAGGTACGTGTGGTATGAACCGGGCAGGAAGCGTGCAAGAAAGCGCGCAACGGTATCCGGTCGCTCGATAACGGTCGGGTCTGCGACAATGGAATACTCAGTGACGTTCGAGGCGAGAATCGAAAGATTGCGGTCGAGGATCAATCCACGCGTCGGTGTTATGATCTCGCGGCTCTCGTACTGCATACGACCCAGCTCTTCGTATTTCTCAGCGTCACGAATCTGAATGACGAAGAGCTTCACACCGACCATGACGAATCCCAATCCAAAGAGGACGATCAGCACATAGATGCGCCAGAGACTTTTCTGTCTTTGCAAAACACGGAGTTCGTCGTTTTTCTGTCCGCTGAACGCTTCAGTCATATCGGTGGGTCGTTACTTCTTCTCCTCTGTGGATTGTGGCAGGCCGTAAACCATGAGTGAGTACGGCTGTTGAGTTGCGTGGACAAGGCCAAGTTCTTCAGCGGCGATTTTTTGGATGCGTCCATAGCTTGAAAGCATGTTTATCTCCGCGCGTAACGATTCGCGTTGCTGTTGGAGCGCCTGTTCTTCCTTCATCGTTGCCGTGATATCCATCATGAGTTGATCGACGCGAACGATGTTGGAGATGTAGCCAGTGATGACAACCGCCGCAACGATCAGGAGCATGACGATGCTGAACGTCGTCAACTCTTTCGGTTTGCGCCCGCGGGGAACGTATTGCTCGTATGCGAACAGGTCGTTGCCGTTCGTTCGGGGAGCGGTGCTCACGTGTGCTTTACGCGTGAATCTTTTCAGCCGCTCTGAGACGGGCGCTTCTGGCTCTGGGATTTCTGCGTATCTCTTCTTCATCCGGTTGAACAGGCTTCTGTGTGAGTGAACGAAGGCGCTGTACTTTGCCGCAAGTACAGACGGGCATCTGCGGCGGGCACACGCACACGGATGCTTCCTTCTTGAAAAACGATTTGACGCGGCGGTCTTCCAACGAATGGTAGGAGATGATCACCATTCGACCACCCGTCTTCATGACTGCGAACGAATCTTCCAATACTCTGTCGAGCACTTCAAGCTCGTTATTGACTGCAATGCGCAACGCCTGAAAGATTCGGGCGAGTGACTTGTTGGCGTGCGCGCGAGGGGTGCAACGACGAACGATTTCGGCAAGCTGGCTGGTGCGTTCGATGGGTTGCTCTGTGCGCTCATCGGCAATGGCACGCGCGATTCGGCGGCTGTTTCGCTCCTCGCCATACTCAAAGAATATTCTCGCCAGTTCATCGACTGATGAGTCTCTGAGTATATCCATTGCCCTGATCGTTGAGGCCATATCCATTCTCATATCGAGAGGTCCTTCTTTCTGAAAGCTGAAACCGCGCTCCGCACTATCGAGATGGCGTGAGGATACGCCAAGGTCCAGAAGAAGTCCATCGATGCTCGAGATTCCGTATTCACTCAATGTCTTTTGAATGTGGAGAACGTTGCGTTGAACGAGAGTGATGCGCTTATCCTTTTGAAAGCGCAATCGTGAAACGGTTATTGCTTCGGGATCCTGATCGAATCCGAAAACGCGGCCATGCGCGTCAAGTCGTTGCAGTATTTCCTGGCTGTGACCTCCTCCTCCTATTGTTCCATCGATATAGATTCCCGTGCTATCCGCGATAAGCAGATGCACGGCTTCGGCGAGTAAGACCGGTATGTGATAATCCGTGCGTTCATCCGGCAATGTCACTGACCTCCCAATGCGTTGAACGCCACGTCTTCAAAAGATTGCTCGGCATTGTTCTTCATGTAATCTTCAAGCACAACCGGACTCCAGATTTCGATCTTATCCAGTGCGCCGATAATGACGACGGCTCCTTCGATATTCGCGTCTGCCATGAGTTTTTCAGGAATCGAAATCCGTGATTGCTTATCCAGCGTCACCTCGTGCGAGTTCATGAAAACGGTTCTGAGGTATAGTCGGTCCTGTTCCTTGTTCACATTGAGTTTGGACTTCAGATCATCTTCATGCTTGCTCCACACATCCATCGGATACAGATAGAGGCAGCGGTCATGACCTCGCGTAATGACGAACGTATCCGCCGTTTCAGGGGAAAGGTACTTCTTCAACTTCGCAGGAAAGTTGACGCGACCTTTCTCGTCTATCGAATGCTCATATCTGCCTTTGAATCCTGCCATTCTTCCTTGTTTTTAATATTCTCCATTTTCTCCCACTTCCACCCACTTTGACCCAAAATTACTGCTTTATTTCTTAGAGTCAAGCAGATTTCCCCACTGTTTGAAAAATATTTGTAGGTGCCAACAGCGGACTTTATTCCAAAGTGCTTCCGTCAGGACATCAAATTGAAGGGTAATTAGCCGCCAAGGCCACAATTACGTAGCTCTTAGGAAACTCGGACAATGTCAGACAAACGCCTTTAGTTAGCCGATCACACGAGGTACTTCACGTGAAAATCCTTATCAACTGAAATACCGTTTAGACCTGAGGTCAAGACATTCAGTCGAGCAAGTACAGGATTCTTAAGCTGTGCAGCAGATTATCCTGAAGTCGCCTATGCTATTCTTCATCCAGTTCAACCATCTCCATCAGCATCTCCGAAGCAGCGTGATGGTCGTGGATGTTCCGTGCCGCAGCGATCCCTTTCGTGTAGGCCTCACGTGCCTCTTCACTCCTTCCAAGCTTGAAGAGCA
This sequence comes from uncultured Chromatiales bacterium, assembly GCA_964448285.1. Lineage (GTDB taxonomy): Bacteria > Bacteroidota > Ignavibacteria > SZUA-365 > SZUA-365 > CAYUWG01. The sequence goes on along the minus strand of CAYUWG010000020.1, from coordinate 26,163 downwards.
GTTGACCAAGCTGGTGATATGCGGCGACGTAAGAGGCATTGCGCTCGATTGTTTCGCGTAAAAGCCTTTCGCCCTCGCTGGTATCATTCAGAGCAAGGTATTCAAGTGCAAGTGCGTAGCGAGTGAACGAGTCATCGGGTTCTGCTGCCAGAAAGTCCTTCAGCGCTTCGAGTCGTGATTTCGTCATGATGCCAATGCCTCCTCGATTTTCTCGGCGAGCTTGAAATCTCTTTCCGTGATTCCGCCGGCACTATGCGTGGAGAGGGTCACAGCCACACGATTGTATTCGATCATGAGATCCGGATGGTGATCAGCAGCATCGGCCAGCATTCCTATCTGAACGACGAATCCAATCGCACGGTGAAAACTCGACAGGACATACGTCTTCGTAATCTCACCATTCACGAGCGCCCAGCCGTTTAGCGTATCCAAACGTTCTCTGATTTCTTCTTCAGCAAATATTCTCATCGAAGTTCATCCTCACAGGGGAAAAAATGCATGGTGCTTATGTTCAAGATCAGCGAGCATGTGGAATGACTCTGCGCGCTGTACGGCTTTCAAGCAATGCAATGCCTCATTCAATCGCATTGCGACATCGGTGGAGGCATCGGTGTCGGCGACTTCGCGAAGCTGGTCGTGAAGGCGTTGCTTCTGTAATTCCACCTGCTGCAGAACGAGCTTACGGTATGCATCGAACACCACGCGCCGCTCATCGATCTCGTTGACGGTCTGGATTTCGTTCCATCGTTCGCTGATACGTTCGCGTCTCATGAGAAGCTCTGCGAGCACACCGTGCATTGTGACATCCTCGGCAAGCTGTGCTTCGAGAAGCGGAACGCGGACTTCACCGACGTGCTCGTACTGATCGAGGATGAGATGGAGAAGATACTGCATACGCGTTTCGCGGACGTATTCGAGCCGGATTTGCTGTAGTGCCTCACGTTGTACATCCGGCGACGCCGTCAGTAACAGCGCGAGGAATGTGCTCTCTAACTTCGGAAGTTCTGCTTGGATGCTCGTCACCGCTGTCGTCGCACGTTGCTGTTCATCGTCCATGCGTCGCACGTCCTGACGTTTCGTGTGTTGCCGGAATCGCTTCATCTCATCGTACAGAAGTTTTTCAGAGAGATGGTATTTCGTCGCGATATGACGAACGTACATGTCGCGCTTCAACGGATCGTCCATGCGTGCAATCAATGAGATGATATGCCGGACGGCTTCCACCTGACCTTCCGGGTGATCGAGCTTCCCTTCGTTCTTGTACTGCATCGTGATGAAATCCACGAGCGGCTGTGCGGCGGTAATTCTTTTTCGCATGTCGTTCACACCGAACTTCTGAATGAACGAATCCGGATCTTCCTTCTGCGGCAGCAAAACTACCCGTGCGTCACAATCATGTTCGAGAATCACCTCGAGGCCGCGCACCATAGCCTTCTCCCCGGCCGAATCCGCGTCATAGAGGAAATACAAATTCCGGGTGTATCGGGAGAGGAGTTGCACTTGCTCCGATGTGAGTGATGTGCCGCTCGACGCAACGACGTTTTCGAATCCCGCCTGATGCATGCTCAACACATCCGCATAGCCTTCGACAAGAATCACCGAGTCCTCTGCGCGGATCGCACGCACGGCCATTGGAATCCCGAAGACCGTCTTGCTCTTTCTATAGATGGGAGTTTCCGGCGAATTGAGGTACTTCGGTTCTTCCCCCGCGATAAGCGTCCGCGCGCCGAAGGCAACGACCTTCTTCATCGGATTGATGATGGGAAAAACAAGACGCGCGCGAAAGCGGTCATACGAGTGTCCGCCTTCCTTGATCACGATGAGTCCAGCTTCCTCGAGCAGCTCTTCACTGAATCCCTGCCTCGTCGCTTCGTTCTTCAGGCTGTCCCACGAGTCAGGCGCATAGCCGATACCGAAACGCCGGATGGTCGTGTCCATCCATCCTCGCTGTTCGAGGTACTCGCGGCCATCGGCTCCGGCTTCCTTCCCAAGCGTCTCATAGAAAAACCTCGCGGCGAATTTCATGACTTCGTAGAGCGCATCGAGATGTTCGCGTGACTCCTGTTGCTTAGGCGTTTCCTGGACGAGGGTGATGCCATAACGCTCTGAGAGATCCCGTGCAGCCTCCATGAAAGAAACCTTCTCGTATTCCATGAGAAAGGTGAACACATTCCCGCCGCGCCCGCAACCGAAGCATTTGAAGATACCCCGTTCAGGATTCACGTTGAACGAAGGCGTCTTCTCCTGATGGAAGGGGCAAAGCCCGACAAAATTGCGACCCGCTTTTTTCAGGCGAACGACATCGCTGATCACATCGACGATGTCGGCAGCGGCGCGGATCTCTTCAATCTTGTATTCCGGAATTCTCATCGTGCTTAATATGCGAAACGACAAGGCGAATCTTTCCCGATGGCGTTCGCTCGACGTCATCGACAATCTCAAAACGGACATTCAATCCATTCCCTATGCTGTCACGGACATTCCGGAGAATGACGTCTTGCGTCGATGGGTGGTACTCATCGTCGGGAACGATTCGCACGATGATTTCGCCGATTCGCTCCTGAACGATTTGCGTGAAAAGAATCCCACGGGTGTTCGCAAAGATTGAGCGCAGGGCGGCGATCCTTTTACCGTCTTGCGTTTCGAGAATATCGTCGCCGCGTCCGTCAACCCACGACAACACGGGGAGTGATCTTCCGCACGGGCACGGGTTTGGGTCGAGCACACCCCAGTCGCCGGTGTCATATCGAATGAAAGGCATCGCAGAGGTGAAGAAACCCGTCGCGACGATGCGTGCTCGTTCGCCCGGCAGTGCAGCGCTCCCGTCCGAGCGAAGGAATTCGACGTACCCATATTCCGCACTGATGTGAAGTCGGCCAAGTTCGCAGCTTCCCGCTGAGACACAGCCTTCACTGTGTCCATAGCGGTTCATGATTTTGCACCCCCAGAAGTCCTCCATCTCTTTCCGATGCTCGTCGTAGAGGTTTTCCGAGTAGCTGATGATGACTTTCGGGCGCACGATATCGCGCATGTGTTTCGAACACCAACGGGTAAAGATCAAAAGGGTGGACGGAAATATCGTCATGAAATCCGCCCGGAAGCGCATCAGCAGTTGCGAATAGTATTCAAGGCTTCGGTGGTCGGTGTGGAATTGCGAAAGGATCAAGCGATTGCGAAAGAGTTCATACGGCGGGTGCTGTTCACTGAAGCGCGGATGCTTCATGATTGCCCGATAGAAGATTGCATGTCGCCATTTCGGTTGGATACCATACCACACATAGTATCTCCGAGTAAACGCATGCTCGATATCGTAGTACTCCTTGTCTCTCCGAAATTCCAGGAAATTCCCCGTCGATCCGCTTGTCTGAATGAGATAGGTATTCGATGACGGGATTCGCTCGGATGCCATACGATTCGCATGTTTCTTTACGTCGTGCAATGTGAGGATGGGTATCGCTCGAATCTCTTCGAGTTCTTTCATACCCTCAGGCTGAAAACCGATGCGTTCGAACAGTTCGCGATAATACGGCACATCGTTCTTCGCCGTACAGAGTAATTCTTTCAGACGCTCGAACTGCAAACTCCGGAGGCTTTCCGGAACGACATATTGGCTTTGCAACAACCCTGTAAGAACGATGCGCGTTCGTTTAGACCGAAGGAAGCGCGACGGGACTACGCTATAGACGACATCAAGGATTGACCGGACGACATTCGGTAATCGAGAATACCAAGTATAGAGATCGATGTTGTTGAACCATCGCATGGTTACCGGATGAGCAACAGAGGACGGAGCCAACGACTCGTCGTGTTCTCGATCTGGAGGAAGTACAAACCACGGGGTAAGTCACTCGCCGGAGTAAAACTGAATGCGTGTGTTCCTGCGTTATACTCATCCTCGCTCAACATGCCGACTATCGTTCCGAGCGTATTCAACAGAGTCAACCGAATCCTTTGCGGCGTCGGCAATGAGAACGTAATCGTTGCCTCGGATGTGATCGGATTGGGGTAAGGTTGATGGATCGATACCTGCTCAGGTATTTCCCCTTTTGAAACACCGACCAACGTTGTGTCACTCAATGTCGCGTCGTGTGTAACCACCGCGCGCATGAAGAGTGAGTAGCGGTTCGCCAGGCTCACGGGAAGATTGCTCGACGATTGGAGCGACTCACTGATTTGGTAACGGCGAAACCGTTCGTAATCGAACATCTGAGCATTCGTTGCAACGGTCAATCCGCTCCACGTTCCTTCACCGACTTTCAATGATTGCTTGCTCAGCAGTTTCATCCCGATAATGAAATCACGGCGCGGCGCAATGACGACGGGCGGATTGAATTGGAGATACATTTCATCCCTCGCTCCGGATGAAAGCGGGTCGATGGAATTGACATTGCCGGCGGGAAATCCACTGTCGCCAAGATTGACCTTGTAGGTTTTCACCACGCTGACAAGCAGCGGCGGAACTGCAGAAGCTTCGAACACCCACACTGCGAGCGAATCATTCCCCGTCGGCTGAAATTTTACGACGCTGAATCCGAGAATCACGCCTTCGACGACGCAACGTTCCGTCGGACTGAAGCGCGTGTTGAAGATGACGTCCATCTCTCCGGGGAATTTTGTCACGGCAACGAGCTGTCCGTCACTCACGGAGCGCATGCCGTCGTAGCGAAGCGTATCTCTCGTTTGCGCTATCGAGACAAGGGGAAAGACTACGAGACAGTAGCAGAAAAACCGAAATGCTTTCATGAATACTCCTATGCGATGGATTGTCAGGTTGTCGTGGATTCTTCTTTGAGTTGCTGCTTACTTTCGGTGTACTGCAATGCGGCACGGACGAAGTTCTTGAACAGCGGATGCGGTTCGATGGCGCGGGATTGCAATTCGGGATGGAACTGGCATCCGACAAACCATGGATGTTCCGGAATCTCGATCATCTCCATGAGCGATTCATCCGGCGAAGTTCCGCTGAAGACCAAACCGTGTCGCTCCAATATCTCCCGGTAAGCGTTGTTCACCTCGTAGCGATGTCGATGGCGTTCGGAAATCTGACGCTTCCCATACGCGTCCGCGGATTTCGTTCCGCGTTTCAGCGTGCACGGGTAGGCGCCTAAGCGCATCGTGCCGCCTTTCGTCTGGATGCTTTTCTGTTCGAGCATGAGATCGATCACGTTGTTCGCCGATTGCGAAAACTCCGTGCTGTTCGCGTCCTTGATGCCGCAGATGTTACGCGCAAACTCGATCACTGCGCATTGCATCCCTAAGCAGATTCCGAAGAACGGAATCTTGTTTTCACGCACGTACTGCACGGCCTTGATCTTTCCTTCGACGCCTCTTTCACCGAAACCGGGCGCAACCAATAGTCCTGCGGTATTACGCATGTACCTTGCGGCCCCGTGCTTTTCGATGTCCTCCGAGTGCACCCAGTTGAGCTTGACGCGCGCGTTGTTCTCGGCTCCCGCGTGGATGAACGCTTCCATGATGCTCTTATACGCGTCGTGGTATTCGGCATACTTACCGACAAGCGCGATCTCCACTTCGTACTTCGGCTCCTTCACGCGCTTGAGGAATTTCAGCCATCGCTCGAGATCGGGTTCTTTCGTGCGAATGCGAAGGAGCTTGATGACCCGCTCATCGAAGCGCTCTTCGTGAAACTCGACCGGCACTTCGTAAATCGTCGAGACGTCGCGCGCACCGATGACGTTGTCTGGGGAGAGGTTGCAAAAGAGACCGATCTTTTCACGGATGCTCTGTGCGAGAGGCCGGTCGGAGCGGCAGAGTAGAATGTCCGGTTGAATTCCGACTTCGAGCAGCATCTTCACCGAGTGTTGCGTCGGTTTCGTTTTCAATTCACCGGCGGACTGGATGAACGGAACGAGCGTGAGATGGATGATGATCGCGTTTTTCCGCCCGACCGAAAGCGTGAATTGACGCATGGCTTCGAGGAACGGAAGGCTTTCGATGTCGCCGACGGTTCCTCCGATTTCCGTGATGACAACGTCGTAATGATCGCTCTTCGAGAGGCGCACAAAACGCCGTTTGATTTCATCGGTGATGTGCGGGATCACCTGCACCGTTGCGCCGAGATAGTCGCCGTGTCGTTCTTTTTGGATGACATGATTGTACACCTGCCCCGTCGTCGTGTTGTTTTGCTTCGTCATGCTCTCAGCGAGAAAGCGCTCGTAGTGCCCGAGGTCGAGGTCGGTTTCCGCGCCATCGTCGGTGACATAGACTTCGCCGTGTTGATACGGGCTCATCGTTCCGGGGTCGATGTTGATGTACGGGTCGAATTTCTGAATCGTCACCTTGAGACCGCGTGCTTGTAAGAGCATGCCCAATGATGCCGCGGCGATCCCTTTTCCTAACGATGAGACGACTCCACCCGTTATGAAAATGTACTTCGTCTGACGGTTCGACGTCACGTGTTACTCCTGATTCTCTCGATACAATGGATGGTCGCTATTCGTATGTCTTCTTATGCGAAGACGACGAAATCAAGATATAAAAAAACCACAGGGGAGACGAACAGGAGACTATCGAAACGATCCAATACGCCGCCATGACCGGGTAGCAACGTGGAGGAATCTTTCACTGCGGCATCGCGCTTGAGCAGCGATTCGGCAAGGTCGCCGAGTTGACCGATCGTTCCAACGAACACACCGATGACGACGGCATGACTGAGCGCGAGATAGTCGAGAAAAAGATACTTGGCAGCGACCATCGCTGCGACAGCGCCTGCCAAACCCCACAGCGCACCGGCCCATGTCTTGTTCGGACTGACGCGCACGAAAAGCTTTTTCTTCCCCATCGCGCGGCCGCCGAAGTATGCCGCTGTATCGCAAATCCAGATCGTCGCCAGGAGCGCCATCGTCGTGAATCCTCCCCATTGATGGAGCTGCGAAGCTTGCTCCATCGATAGTTCGACGGTCCCAAACCACTCACCGACCGGAAACTCTCCAATCGAAAAAATCTCCCTAATGCCTACCGCGGTACCGGCGCCAAGTCCGATGTAAAGCACACCGAAAAACAGCGCCGACAAGTTGAAGACCGCGGAACCGCGATTGCGAAACAGTTCCACCAGCATAGCGACAACGAGCAAGAGAAGGAGTATCCAAATGAACGCCTGCCACTGGAGTGCAGTCGCAATGCTTCCGTCGAAAAGGAGTCCGAGATCGGAACGCAATCGTTCGTTGATGAAGACGACAAGCAATCCTCCCGCGCCGGCGATCATGAGTGCAGGTTGCGGCTCCATGCCTTTCGCCAGCACGAGCGCGCGAAATTCCATGAGCGAAACGACAAGCACGCTCAGCATGAATGCAAACCAAAACCACCCGCCGAGATACGCGAGCAAAAGGATAACAGGAATTGCAATGACGGCGACGAGAACGCGAGTCGCGGTATTACTCACGCATCCGCCCCGGTTTGCTGCTCATCCTCGTTCGCTTCCAAACCATCTCCCGCCATCAACGAGGCAATGATCTCTTCCGCCTTTTCCACCTGATGCTTCGGGACCATGATCTTCACCTGAGCCAGCGTTCCCATGTTGACGAAGTAGATATGATCGTGCTGGTTGAAGATGAACGCATCGATGTCGGCGCCCTGAAGGTTGGCCCTGATCATCTCGGCTTCGTAGTCCGTCGAAGTCGTATAGACGTGAACGAAGCCTTCGTACACGCGGCGGTGGCTGTCGTCCTCGCAAAAAATGCGGCCTTCGACTTCGTGCGCGCATTCATCACAGACGGGACGCCCGCAGATGATGCATCCGCCGATCGCGGCGCGTTCGACGTGTGTTTCGCATTCGGGATAATTCGCTTCGAGAGGGAGAGGAAGGAGCCGACCGCAATTGTCGCAGAACGTATCGTCCTCATCAATCGGTTGCTCACAGTACGGACAGAACTCCGGAGTCCCTTCCATCAGGGGAAGTTTGCAGTCGGTACATTCAAGCACCCCGCTTTCGTATTCCGTGTAACAGTTTGGGCAGTATGGCATGGCATTCCTCCTGTGCGAAATTTTGGAGGGAATATTCCCTCCGTCGCAAGATGAACCACACGAACGTGGGAATCAAGGTCACCGAAAAATGAATGGATCGCACACCGTGGATGAATCAGGAATGCCGGGCTTCGCGCTTGGTCATCCGCCAGAAAAGCGCGATGAATACGCCGACGAACGAAGCCGCTACTACGCTCACCATGATCGTCTCCGGCGTCCCCATGCCGGCGGTCACGTCCGCAACGTCGGCATTCTCGCTCCCGACAAAGTAGAGCGACAGCACCGCCATCCCGTTGTTGATGAAGTGCGCGATGATTCCAAGGTAGATGGTATTCGATCTCCACACGATGAAACTGAGATACACACCGATCACGACGAGCGGCACGAGAGAAAGCGGATTGAGATGGAAGAGTCCGAAGATGAGTCCGTTGAGCAACACGGCATAGCGTATGCGCACGCCACGCTCGAATGCATGTTGAACAACACCGCGAAAGAGAAGCTCTTCGCAAATCGCAGGAGTCACCGCAGCGACAAGCAAGACGAACACAAGTTCATACGGTGTGTTCATCCCAAGAAGACTGAGATAGATTCCTTCGATCAGATCTTCAAGTTTTTCCATCAGAGTAATGAGGCTGTCGGGAAGAAGCGCGCGAAGGGCCGTTTCCTGTAACCGCAAATATGCCTGCAAGAGAACCTGAAGAGCGATGACCGTCGCGAACACGATTCCGGCTTCTTTCAATCGTACCGGATTGAGACGCAGTACGAATTTCCAATCGGCATTCAAAAAGCGAATCGCTAACAAGCTCGGACCGAGCAGGAAAAGAAACTGTGCTGCGATCGTGGCAACGCGCATCCCGGTGATGTTGTCTTCAGTCGCGGACACGCCGAAGAGCAAGTAGGTTATCACCCCGCCGATGATCTGGTACGTGAAAAACACGGTAACTAAAAGGACGAAGGCAAAGACCAACGGCTGGAGGTTGAAGCGCGGTTTTATGACTGTGACAACGGTTTCCTGCACCGAACTTCCGGATTCAAACTCACTCATGCTGTTTACTCCATGCGAGCGTGAGCATTGCAGCAAGCAACGGAATCATGATCTCGTGATGCCCCGTGAAGGAATAGCCGTCTGCTGTCCCCTGCGTCGGGCGTTGCACGACGTTCATGTTCGGACGGTAATGTTGGATCATGTCGAAGTTTGCCGTGAGGAATCCCTTCGCGGCGTATCCGAGATTGCGCACGACGGTCAGCGCTTTGAGAAACACTTCCGGCAGAATCACCGCCGAACCGACGTTGAAGACGCTTCCTCCGCCCTGCAAATCCTTGACGCAATTCGCGAGCACCTTGAAATCACGGAACGTCAGTTCTCCAGTCGCAGCTCCGTCCATCGTCGGCTGTTGGTGAACGATGTCTGTTCCAATTGCGGCATGGACGGTAACGGGAATTTCCAGCCGCACCGCCGCGGCAAGAATGGAATACCGGAGATTGGGTACGTCCGCATCTTTCAATGCGATGCCGAGCGCTTCGCCATAACCATATCGCTCCCGTTGAAAAGCGCGCGTAAGGAAACCATTGATGAACTCGCCTGTTTCATTCCACATGCCGAACGAACCGTCCTGAAGGTTGGCTGCAACGTCTTCGCTTGTCACGCCGAACAGCGCCGACTCCACGTCGTGAATTGCCGCCGCGCTGTTCATCGCTACAGTGGTCACGATCCCACGCTCCATGAGATCGATAACCACCGGTGCCAATCCCGTCTTGATCACGTGAGCACCCATCATCATGATGAACGGTAAGCCTTCGCGACGGGAAGCGATCGTGCGAGCGACGACGGTTTTCAATTCCGCAGCCTTCAGGATATCCGGCAGCGAGTCGAGAAATTCCACGAAGCTTCCTTCCGTCGAGGGAAAGGGCGTGGCGCACGAAGCGAGCGTTACTTTATTCTGTCGCTGAGTAACGGACTGAGTCTTTATCTGTGAAAAATCGAGTTGGGGAAACATCTCTCGCTGGCGCACACTCCTTCGCCGCAAGATGCCGACGCACGGAGTTCAAACCAAACGGATCGAGGTTCTCATCGACTTCGAACCACGAAGCTCATATCATCGTGGCTTTCCATTTGCCTTTGCGAAAGAGCAGGATCGCGACAAGGCCGGCGCAGGACTCCGCGATGACGATCGACCAGTACACGCCGTGTTCTTTCGCTCCAAGCTCGATTGCCAAAAGATACGCTAAAGGAATTTCGAGGAGCCAGAAGCAGAAGAAATTGATCTTCGTCGGTGTGATCGTATCCCCTGCGCCGTTGAATGCCTGCGGCATCACGAGGCCCCACGCATACATGATGTACCCGTACGAGACGATCCGCAGACAATCCGCACCGGCGGCAACGACTCCCGGCTCAGACGTAAAGATGAGCATCAATTCGTCGTTGAGGAGAATGTACACGATAGAGACGCAAGCCATGAAGAGCATGTTCGCGCTGCCGGTAAGCCAGACGGACCGCTCAGCCCGTTGCGGTTTGCCCGCGCCCAGATTCTGCCCGACAAGCGTTGCAGCAGCGTTCGACATACCCCATGCTGGAAGGAACGTGAAGACGAAGATCCGCACGGCGATGGTGTACCCTGCCAGCGCTTCACTGCCGAACTCCGAGACGATCCGCACCAATCCGATCCACGATGAGGTTGCGATGAGAAACTGCCCGATGCCGCCAAGCGACGTCCGAACGAGCCGAAGCATCACGCGCGCTTGAAACCGTACTTGCGCGATAAGCACTCGGATATGCTTCGCACCCCTGAGTAAAACCCAGAACTGAACCGCGACACCGATGCCGCGACCGACGTTCGTTGCAATCGCCGCGCCTTCGATCCCCATTGCCGGAAATGGACCCCACCCAAAAATGAGAATCGGATCGAGGACGAGGTTGATTGCATTCGAGAGCCAGAGAACGCGCATGGCAATCGCGGCATCACCGGCACCTCGGAAGATGGCGTTGATCACGAAGATCAGCATGATAACCGCGTTTCCCCCAAGCATCCACACCATGTAGCGATACCCGTGTGCGATGCTCCATTCATCGGCGCCCATGAGCATCAGGATTTCCTTCGAGAAGAAGATGCCTGCAATCGAAATGGGAAGCGACGCAACAAAAGCAACGATGATCGCTTGAACCGCGGCGTCGGCTGCTTCGCTCTTGTGCTTCTCTCCGATACGACGCGCAACCATCGCCGTCGTGCCCATCGAAAGTCCTATGGCAACCGAGTACATCAGCGTCAAAACGGACTCGGTCAATCCGACGGTGGCGACCACTGAAGCTCCGAGCGAGGAAACGAAATACACGTCCACCACGGCGAAGACGGATTCCATCGCCATCTCGAGCATCATGGGAATGGAGAGCAGGAGAATCGCACGCCCGATGCTGCCTTGCGTGTAATCCATCTCCGTCCCACGGATAGCGTCACGTAAATCGTGAAGCAGGTTTTTTATACGCGAAGAGTGAAATGCCGAATCGTTCTTTTCACGGTATTCATCGCTCGCCGAATGCATGCATGTCTTTCATTTTTATCTCAGGAATTCAAGGCACAAAAGTACGACAAGCGACTTCAATTCCTACATCAGAAATCCGACAGCTTCACTCCAACAGCGTTACCGGCACCATAAGCGAAAGACGAAAAACATGTTGGCGCTCCGGGATGAGCCGGAGTAACGCCTCCTGAATCGCAAACGATACTTTCATTCCACCAGGAACACTCAATAGCGCTCCGATCGTCATTGCAAGCCCGGTCGCATCCCCTTCAGGTACCACGTCATGGTGGAAGTTCCATTCGATAACCGGCTGTAGTACTTCACTTACCTGATATCCGGCCGCAACGTTGAGCGATAGATGCAATGGCATCGATCCTTCATGTATGAAGGGAAATGCGATACTTGCATCCGCTGAATATGAACTCAATCCAATCACTCCCGTCCCGATAATGTGCTGTTCGAAAAACCATTGCTCTTCACCGCCCGAGCTTTGTTGTGGTTGTCGTATTGGAATCAGCATCCCCGTTAAAGCCGAAATACTGAACGATCCTGCTTCATGGATCCGATACTTGAGCTTTGCGAGAACATCGGCAGGACCGTTCACGCGGGATGATGCCGTGTAGTCGAACGTATCCAGCCAGCCAAATCCTACAGCAAGGTTCACAGCATTCGTAATCCCGTAGCCGAACTCGACGTCGTATGCAGTCTGCCTATCTCCGGGCAGTGGACTCGTTGAAACCACCGGCTTCGTATTGCTTTGAGTGAATTGAACACCCGATGTAATCTCCATCGTCCCACAGTCGATCACTCCTGCGTCCTCGGTAAAGAGCTTTCCCGTTTCAATAGCAGGAAGCTGTGAGAAGACCGTTTTTGCCGAGAGAATGAGTGCTGTCGTTATCAGGAAGTATCTCATCATCATCACTCGATGCAAATGTGAAGCACGGAAATCTTCTATCGAATGATAAAAGTCAGACCATGGTGATTTCTTCTGGTGCATCGAACTCCCTTGATACATCCATAAACACGGAGTCCTGAAAAAGGACATACCAAGTCATTCCGAGTACTCGAATCACCCAGCGACCGGTTGACGTGTGTAAGGACATTCCAGGATGCAGACATTATGAATAATCCTTCAGTCCTCCCGGGTAATTACCGGTGGATGACGTTCAATGACGCAAAGGGATCCTAAACAATCCTTTCAAGAAAAGTGAAAAATTGGCTCTTGATTTTGAAATTCCTCATGGTGATTTTTACGACGTTCAGTTTGTTCTTCACTTAGCCGGAAGGAAAAAGCCATGAAGCGCGTCAATGATTTTGTTCTGATCGTTTGCTTTCTTACAGTAGCATCAGCAATGGTAGAAGCGCAAACCACAACGACCGATGGTGAAATCGTTTTCGATTTCAACAACAGCTACACGATCGGGTCACCTACCGTAACTGTGACCTTGGAGCTTGACGGGGTTGTGTTCAATGAGGAAGGCAACTATTCTGCGGTTCTGTCACTTGAAGGTTTGCCACGCGGTTTGTACATGATCTCCGTATTGGGTGAGTCCGGTATTCTCTACTACGGAAAGATTCTACGAAGATGATAGAGACTCGAACCATGGCTGCATACATAAAATCCCTGTCCGTCACAATATCGGCTATAACTCTGTTGCTCATCTCCGTCAATAAATCGTTTGCCCAACTCGAGATCGAGTATATCGGAAACGCTGTTGACACAACGATAGTGTGGGATGTTGTAAAGTATAAAGAGTTCTTGTTAGTCGCGGAAGTAACCTCGTCCGGAAACGCTCTTTCCGTGTATAAGAACATCGATAACAGATATGAGTTTCAGTATTCAACACCGCTGTACACTAATATCAGGGATTTCGTGTCGGGTATGGAACACTTCGATAGTACATTTTACGTATCGATGAATGGAGGCTATCTCTTTGCCTTCCAAGACAGCTTAGGCAGGATTGTGAAGAAAACGTCACGCAAGGTTGGCACCTACTCTCTAATGACGTCCGGGGAACACGGGGTTATCGCCACCGAGGACTATGCCATTGCGCGAGTATCGTACAGCAACAATACACTTTTCGTTGACACGATATATATCTGGAAGTATGAGATATTAGGAGCTTTGCTTGCTTATAGGAATTTCCTCGTAGTAGGATCATGGAGCAACGATAGTGTTCTTGTATTTCAACATACGGATTCCTACAAGTTTCTTGAAACTGTTGCAGGACAGAGGTCTATTGACACAAGGTGTTTGTACGCATACGATGAGTATATCTATACGGCCGGTTTGGATAGGTTCATCTACGAATACCGTATCATCGATGGCGAAGTGCGTTTTAGTCGGAGAATAGAGCTTACCTATCCTTTTGATGATGTGATATCGGGTATTCGCATCGGCGATTATCATATCCATACTACTCAAGAGATAGGCTTATATGCGTGGAGGCACGATACAACGAAGCTTTCTCAGCAGGTCTTTGTTTGGTCTCCTCGCAGAGATTGGTACTCTAAACTCCGCATGTTCGGAGACACGCTGTTTCTTTGCTCAGACTGGGGTATAGCCATGTTCAGCGTAAAGCACCCAACGTTAGATGTTTCGTTCCCTCAACCTCAGAGCCTCTCACTCTATCCCATGCCCTTTCAGGAGAGTATCACGGTTTCTACGGAAGAGCGCTTTAGCACCATCAAGGCATATTCGCTTCTCGGTCAGGAGATCGGGATGAGCTATAAACCCATCATCGGCGGTTACCGTGTAACCATACCCAATCCCCCTGCTCAAACTATCCTACGAATGATGGCCTCTGACGGCAGCGTGCGTTCGCACATGGTTTTACGAGCTTCAAAAAAGGAGTTCTAACTAAAGTCATTTCGAGTACACCGATCTGTTAAGGTAGAAAAAGAAAATCACGTAGCGGTCATCGATGAGGTAAGCGAAGAAGCAATCCTAAGCGCACGAAGTAACACGAACAATCACCTCACCCTGAGCGCAGATTCTGCCTGGTGTATCGTTATGTTCGAGCGACAAATCCTTTTAGCAGAATCGAAGTCGAAGGGTGAGCGCAGATTCTGCCTAGTGTATCGTTATGTTCGAGCGACAAATCCTTTAGCAGAATCGAAGTCGAAGGGTGAGCGCAGATTCTGCCAGCTTCATCTGTAGGGTAAATCGAACTCAACCACGGTAGAGTCGAAGCAGAAGGGTGAGCGCATTTTCCGCCTGCTCTATCATTGGTTGTACACACACTCTTTGACAACTCTCCGATATCGGGAGAGAGAGGACTAAAAGGTTCAAAGTCACTTAGGCAAACGAATGTCATTTTTCTCAAACCGGCCACAGCTCGCCTAGATCACCTTTTCCGATTTTTCGCACCGACTCCATTCAACCAGCGTAAATTCACATCTCTTCTCGTTTCACACATCGTAATCGTTTTCCGTATGTTAGTCCTGCTCGCGGATGAGCATCGAATATGAGATTCAAAACACTATTGGAGGAAGAATGAAACGCTTTTTGCCCCTGATCATCGGTGGCGGTATCGTCGTCATCATGCTGATGATGTACGTAGGCACGCAGAATAACCTTGTCACGCTCGAAGAAAACGTCAACGGGAAGTGGAGCCAGGTCGAGAACGTCTATCAGCGGAGGATTGATCTGATCCCGAACCTCGTCGAAACGGTGAAGGGCTTCGCCGCACAGGAGAGTCAGGTATTGACCGAGGTGACGGAACTCCGCTCCCGCGTCGGCGCAATGACACTGACGAAAGAGATGCTGAACGATCCCGAAGCCGTTGCGAAATTCCAGCAAGCGCAAAGCGAACTTGGCAGCGCATTGCAGCGACTGCTTGTCGTTTCGGAGAATTACCCGGAACTGAAATCGAACCAGAACTTCCTCGCACTCCAATCACAGCTTGAAGGCACGGAGAACAGAATCGCCGTCGAGCGCAAGCGGTTCATCGAAGCGACGCAGGAATACAACACGGCGATTCGGCGATTCCCTGCGTCACTCGTTGCCGGTATCGGCGGCTTCAGTGAGAAGGCAACCTTCAAAGCTGATGAGGGCGCGGAGAAAGCTCCTCAGGTAAAGTTCTAAGAACTTCGGGCAATCGGTCTTCAATTGAGTCACTTCAGAAAACGATTCCGGTTCCTCCTCGCGATTGCGTGCGTCGCTCTTGCTGCGGATGCATGGTCGCTCGAACCGCCGCAGTTGCGAACATACGTCACCGACTTCGCCGGCGTCCTGACTCAGTCTGAACGAGACGGGATCGAGCAGATGCTTCGCGAATACGACGCGCGGACCTCGAGTCAATTCGTCGTGCTGATCCTCACGACGCTTGAAGGCGAATCACTCGAAGACTTCTCGATGCGCGTCGCTGAGCTTAACCAGATCGGACGCAAAGGGAAAGACAACGGTCTGCTCCTTCTTATCGCACTGCAGGATCGCAAGCTGCGTTTCGAAGTCGGCTACGGACTGGAAGGCGTTCTTACCGATGCGTTGACCTCCGTAATCATCCGCGACGTCATCGCGCCTTCGTTTCGTGAAGGCCGCTTCGCTGAAGGAATCACGGCGGGATTGCAGGCGGCGATGCAAGCGGCCGCGGGTGAATTCACTGCTCCGCCTTCGCGCGAACGCAGCAAGGACGATGACGGAAACATCGTTCCGTTCATCATCCTGTTGATCATCTTTTTCGTTTTCTTCCGAAAAAAAGGACGCGGACGTGGCGGCTTCATTTTCATCCCCGGAGGATTCGGTGGCGGATTCGGTGGCGGCGGAGGCGGCGGTTTTGGAGGTTTCTCCGGCGGCGGCGGGGGATTCGGCGGAGGAGGGTCGAGTGGAAGTTGGTAACTCACCATCGATCCGCTTGTGTGGTATTACGTCGATAGTCCTAACCGTCCTCTCGCTTTTTCTCTTTTCATCGTGTGGAAAAAAGAATGAGGTCGGACGTGCCGTGCCTCTCGGCTCGCTCACCGGTGCGCAGTTTCAACCCTATGATGAATCCCGTTCGATCATCGACAGCATCGCAACCGATTTGAACGGCGACGGTGTGAAAGAGATCATCCTCACTTCACGCGATTCGGGCTACCCGGTCAATCCGATTCTCCCGAAGGTTTTCGATCGGTTCGAAGCGTTTGCTCTCGATACGGCAAGCGGCCTCTATGCATCGCTCTTCATCGATCCCGTCGAAAGCGGTTCGCAGATTCAGATTCGGGACGTCACACTCAATGGGAAAAAAGAAGTGTTGATCCAGACGGACCTTGGCGGAAACGATGCGATCACGTCACAGGGATTGAACATCTACGGCTATCGCCCCGACGGGCGTTTTACGACGCTTTTCTTTTCACAGGAAGGCTCGCCCGAATTGCGCGACCTCAACGGAGACGGTATCCCTGAGATTCTCCTCTCCGATGAATACCGCGGTTTGATGTCTCATGCGGAAGGCATCGGGTTCATCCGTGAAGTTCACGCATACGACGGCGACCTGTTTACACCGGCAAACAGCTTTTTCAAGAAGTACTTCGATGCGGAAATCCAGCAACGGCGTGCTGAGTATCTGCGTTCGAAGAACGCCCGCGTTCGCGATGAAGAGGAGCACAACCTGAATCTGTTTCGCGCATTCGTCGCCTGGCTGCTCTGGGTGAATGCGAAGGGGGACAAAGTCGGCGTCGCAAAAATCTGGAACGCTGAACGCCCATCCCTTTCGAACAGATTCACGGCCGAAGTCATCGACGAAATCGAGGACCTGGTTCAGGACCTCCTGACACAACCGGAATCGCTTTCGCAAGGAAGGGAGTTGCAACAACTGTGATCGCAGCCCTTGCACAGATTGCTCCTTCGCTCGGCGACCTCGGTGCCAACATCGACAAACATCTCGATTTCATTCAACGGGCGAAGGACGGCGGCGCGGAACTGATCGTCTTTCCGGAACTCAGTCTCACCGGCTATATCGTCCGGGATATGAACTTCGAACTTGCGTTGCATCCCGAACACCCTCTGCTCGATCCCTTCCGTGAATCGAGCTCGGACATGACCATCATCCTCGGTGCGATAGAAGAAAGCGAACACTACGGCGTGTATAATTCCGCGTTCGTCTTCGACCGTGGCAGTGTGAAAAGCTATCGCAAAATCTATCCTCCCGACTACGGCATCTTCGAAGAAGGCCGGTACTTTCTCAGCGGCGAGTCTGCCCGATGCATCCAAACGCGGCATGGTCGCATCGGAGTGCTCGTTTGTGAAGACCTCTGGCATCTTTCACTTCCCTTCCTCCAAGCGCTCGATGGAACGCATATGCTCTGCGTCATCTCCGCAAGCCCGACGCGTATGCCCGGCGCCGGCGGTTTGACAAACTACCAGATGAATTCCCAACAACATGCGGCGCTCTGCCGTTTGCTTTCGGTGAACATGGTGTTCGTGAACCGCGTCGGCTATGAAGACGGTGTGAATTTCTGGGGCGGTTCGGAAGCAGTGAATGCATTCGGTCAGGTGCTGATTGCCGGAAGCGCGGACAGTGAAGAATTGCTTTTCACGGAAGTGAAAGAGGAAGACGTCCGGCGTGCGCGAAGGGAGTCCCGACATTTCCTCGATGAGAATATTCCGTTCGTCCGGAAGGAGCTTGAACGAATCGTGACAGAGCGCAATGAACGCAGCACGTAGCGTCCTTTGTGCATGTGTCGTTACGCTGATTCCGCTGACTCTCCCCTCTCAGCCGTTGAGTGATGACGCGCAGCTTGTGGATCTGCTCCGCCGCGCAGCAAGGGAAACCGCCCGGCAAGTCCATGCCTCACCCGTGCTGAAGCTCATCCCAAAAGACGCACCGGTGATGATCACACAGGTGTTTTCGGAAGAACTCGCCGAACGCGGTCACCGCATGTTTCTCGACGAGGGAAAATCACAAACCAAACTTATCCTGCACGCGCGGGCGCTAAATTCTTCCACTGCGGCTCTGCCAAATTCTTCCTATCTTCGCACGTCCTCGATGGATATCGGGGTTCACATAGAAGATCGGGCGGGAGGCGCGGTACTCTGGTCAAAGACGTTCACACAATCGCTGACAGATACCATTCCGGGAAACCCGCCTTATTCGTTTCGCGATTATCTCGCGCCGGCTTCATCGTCATTCTGGGAGGATTGGATCGTCCCGATAGTTTCCGGAGCTGCCGCGATAATCATCGTCGTGTTACTGTTCACCGTCCGAGAGTCTTGATGCCCATTCGATCGTTTGTCGTTCTTATTTCAAGCTTCGTCATAGCCGCGTGCGGCGCAAGCGAAGAAATACCCCTCGCTACCGCGGAAGACCGTTTTCGTGCAGCGATGAAGGCATATCATGAAGAAGAGTATCTCGATGCCATCCAGCATTTCGACATCATCCGCCTGCAATATCCGGGAAGTTCTATTGCAGACAGCGCGCGATACTTCGCCGGATTGAGCCGGATGAAGCGCGAGGAATATCTTCTCGCGAGTTACGAGTTCAACCAACTGATTTCGAGCTATCCGAAAAGTCGATTACTCGGCGATGCTCAATACATGTTCGCTGACTGTTACTACGCACTATCGCCGAAAGTGAGCCTCGACCAGACGTCCACACAACGCGCAATCGATGCACTGCAAACCGCCATCGAGTATTACCCTTCCCATCCTCGAGCGCAGGAAGCGGAAAGGAAAATTCTTGAACTCTACGGCAAGCTCGCAGAAAAGGAGTACACCACCGGCGTCCTTTACACGAAGATGGAAAACGACCGGTCTGCGATGATTTATTTCGACAACGTTATCGACAAGTACTACAATACCGAGTACGTCGATGACGCGATGGCCGCGAAGATTCGCATCCTCATGAAACGCAAACGCTACACGCTGGCGATGGAGTCGATTACGATCTTCCTCCAGAAATATCCCGACAGTCCGTACCGCTCGGAGATTGCAGATTATCAGAAGACGATATCGACGCAGGATAAGCCTTCGGAGCCTCGGGAGAGCGACCGGCAGTGACAAGGTCCGAAGACCATTTGACAGCGCCGCGCTACACGGTTCGTCATTCCCAGGTGGAAATGACGCAGCTCGTGCTTCCTAACGACACGAATCAGCTTGGCAATCTGCTTGGCGGCAAGCTCATGCATTGGATGGACATCGCCGCGGCAATCGCAGCATCGCGACACAGCGGATTGATCTGTGTAACAGCCTCCGTCGATCAACTGAATTTCCTCCATCCGATCAAACAGGGACAGGTCGTGACACTGAAGGCGTCGGTGAACCGCGTCTTCAACACTTCGATGGAAGTCGGAGTGAAGGTGTTCGCCGAAAACCTGACAGCAGGAGCGATCGTTCATGCAGGTTCGGCGCACCTGACCTTCGTCGGATTGAACGCAGAAGGATATCCGACTGCATCACCGCAAGTGATCCCCGAATCGGACGAAGAAAAACGGCGATTTGAAAACGCGTTGATCCGGAGGAATTTGAGATTGGAAAATCGCCACAAACTGCAAGTGGAATAATGAAAGCACTCTCCCTGTTCTGCCTTACCCTTGTTCTCGCTGCCGTTCCTCTCGCGGCACAGGAGCATTCTGAATTGAGCGATGCACAGTTCCTCGAAGTGATCCGCTCTTGGCGACAGCCGGGCGGCAAGCAGACAGTCGCCACGGCATCGGGTGAATCGAAATGCAATTTCCATCTCACGCTCGAGGCCGCGCGCCGATTGCCGCAGATGGACCCCGAAAGTCGCAGCGTCCTGACATCGTTACTTGCTCCGACACAGCGCGACACGAGCATCGTCAGTCCATCAGGAAAATTTCGAATTCATTTCGATACATCGGGACAGCACTCACCGGCGCTGCTTACGAGCAACAATGAACGCATCCCCTACACGGCATTCGCCTATGCCGACAGTCTCGCAAGGTTCTTCGACTATTCGTATGAAGTCGAGGTCAACCAACATGGTTATGCTGCTCCGCCTTTCGAACGGAACAGAACGGAGTACAACGTCTTCATCCTCGATTACGGTTCGATGACATATGGCCAGGTTTTTCTAGTTGACCAGGTCCCAGGTTCGGTTCCTCCGCGTCACACTTCGTTTATCGAGATCGATAATGACTTCCAAGGATTCTATTCCAAGGGTTTAGATGGAGCGAGGGTTACAGCCGCACATGAATTTCACCACATGATCCAACTTGGTGGTTATGCTCTCTGGCCAAACGATGGCTTCTTCTACGAAATGACATCAACATATTTCGAAGAAGCTGTCTATCCTGAAGTCAACGATTTCTATCAATACCTCATGGAGTTCTTCAATATCCCGACACGCTCTCTCTATCAATGGAAAGGTTATCAAGCGATGCCATTCGTCCTCATGCTTGTCGAGCATTACGGGACGGACATGCTTCGACAAACCTGGGAAGGGATGAAAAGCGTTGAGCCGCTTCGCGCAATCGATAACACATTGAAGAGCACGCAGTATCAAAGCGACCTCATGACGGAGTTCTGCCGTTTCGCTTCATGGAATTTTTATACCGGCTATCGCTCCTCGTACAAACGTGGACAGGGCTATCCTTACGCGGAAGATTTCCCGACGATGAGAGTCGCAAGCACGATTCCGCTCGCGAACGATGCCGCGTCATTTCAAGGCAGCATCACGCCTCTTGCATCACAGTACTTCCGCGCGTATCGCGGCCCGGACACCGCGGCGATTTCCATCAGCAATACCGACGTTGTCGCAGCGTTTCAGAAATCCGGTCATTCCAGCACGTTCACACTCGACGTTCGCTACGGAAGTTTTGGCTCCGACTTTACGCCGATCGACTCGAGCGGGCTGTGGGCGTACAAGCTCACTCCTCACGCCGGTGCGCAGCTTTGTTCGAATGTCTTTTACAAAGACGCCGTGCGGAACCCCGGTGCAAAGCCATTCCCGAATCCTTACAATCCCGCGGTGGACGGCGTGATACGCTTCCCCGTCTCCACGACGAAAGCGGAAACGCGAGCGACACTGGCGATTTACACCGCAGGCCTCGAACTTGTGATTGCGATTGAAAACCACAATGTCATCAACGACGATGTTTACGGTCGTTTCGTCACATGGGATGGGCGAGCACAGTCCGGAAGCATCGTTTCATCCGGCGTGTACTTTTATGCGATCTCTCACGGGGATGATGTGTCCGTAGGAAAAATCACGGTCATCAACCGCTGACATGACCACGCTTCACGTTGAAGGCGTTTCAAAGCAGTTCAACAGGCGCCCGATATTCCGGGATGTCACTTTTTCATCGAGTGACGGTTCCGTATTAGGAATCACCGGAAGAAACGGTTCGGGAAAATCCACGCTTCTCAAAATCATCGCGGGGCTTCTGACGCCGACAAGCGGAAAAGTTGTCTGGACGATGAACGGAAAACACGTCGATGGCGATTCGCTTCATGAACACTTCGGATACGCTGCGCCATACCTGAATCTCTTCGAGGAATTCTCAGCGCACGAAAACCTCAAGCACTTCGCGTCGATCCGAGGAATGACGTTGACGAAGAATGAAATGGATGCGCTTCTCCTGCGCGTCGGTTTACCGCTCGACCGCCCCGATCCCATCCGGTCGTATTCATCAGGGATGAAGCAGCGCCTGAAACTCGTCTTCGCGATCATGCACGATCCGGCAATCCTCATGCTCGATGAGCCAACGTCCAACCTCGATGTTGAAGGCGATGCAATCGTGTGGAGCATCATCGAGGAATGGGGGAAGGACCGCATCGTCCTCCTCGCTTCCAACGAGCAATCTGAACTTGCCTACTGCACAACGACATACCAGGTCAGCGCCATCTGACCTTCATCCTTGTCAGAGATTCGATCCACCTCATCTCTCCGTGAAAGCTTTCCAATGATTAAGACCGCCCGGGCACTCTTTCAAAAGGAACTCTCCGGTGAGCTTCGTACGCGCTACGCGATCAATGCGCTGTTGATGTTCGTCGTGGTCACCCTGTCGGTTATCCTGTTTTCACTTGCCGGCGAAACACTGACACGCTCCGTGCTTGCGGGTCTGCTCTGGGTCGTCATGTTTTTCGCTGCCATGTCGGGCTTGTCACGGACGTTCGTGGCGGAGGAAGAGCGCGGAACGACGATGACGCTGCAACTGCTCGCTTCACCCGCAGCGATTTATTTAGGAAAGCTCTCCTTCAACGTGATGTTGAGTCTCGCGCTGAACACCTTCATCATTGTGCTGTTTCTCGTGTTCATTCCCGAATTTCAGGTCGAGCAGCCGGGTTTGTTCTGGCTTGTCGTCTGTCTCGGGGGCGTTGCCGTTGCCGCCTCGACAACGATCATTGCGGCCATTATCGCGCGCGCGCAAACAAAGGGCACACTCTTCCCCGTGCTCTCTTTCCCGATCATGCTTCCGCTGTTGATGGCCGGAATCTCTGCGACGCGCGTCGCGATGGAAGAGAGCACCTGGGACAACGCCTTTGCAGACCTGCAAATACTTGTTTCGTATATTGTCGTCGTGATGACTGTATCGTTTCTACTCTTCGATTTTATCTGGAAGGATTGACCCACGTGTGGTGGAAAGCGCTTCTCTTCATATGGATTGCCGTGTTTTCGGCAGTCGGCATTGTTACTCCGATTGCAGGGAATTTTACCGACTTGGCAATGGTGAACGGGATGGACAGCTCCCGCGAATTACCTGTTCTCATCGAACCACAACGAGCAGGCACTGCCGTTACGGAGAATGGGTCTTTCCTCTTTCGTGCGACCGATAAGAACGGCCGTGAGGCAGAGGTCATCCTTCCGCAGAGGCCGGACGATTTCGATGCCGCTCAATCGTACGTCATCTCCGCGAGATATCACGATGCGAAACGCCTCGCTGCCTCACGGATTCTGGACAGCGATCCTTCGCTCACGTTCCCGTTCATCCCGGGACTCGAAGAGCGCGCGAAGATCATCTTCTTCCACGTCCCGATGGCGTGGATGACCGTGATCGCATTTCTCGTTTCAATGTGGTTCGGTATCAAGTACCTCCGAACGAAAGATCTCGATAACGATATCCGTTCTTCCGTATCGGCAGGGCTTGGCCTGCTGTTCTGCATTCTTGCAACGACGACCGGTTCGCTCTGGGCAAAATTCAACTGGGGATCCTTCTGGAACTGGGACCCGCGCGAGACTTCCATCTTCGTTCTCTTGCTTGTCTATGGAGCGTACTTCGCATTGCGCTCCGCACTCGAAAGCGATGAGAAACGAGCAACGCTTTCTGCGGTGTACAGCATCCTCGCGTTCGTCACGGTTCCGTTTTTCATATTCGTCGTCCCGCGCATCATGCCGGGCCTGCATCCAGGTTCGGCAGACGATGTGAACGCGGGGCCCGTCGTCAGTACCGGAGGGATGAACGCCGTGATGCGTGTCGTCCTCTACTCGATGTTGCTCGGCTTTATCGTCCTTTATGCATGGATGATGTCACTGCATACCCGTATCCAGCGCCTTCTCGTGCGTCAATCATCGCCGGCCTGACGATTATCATTCTTTCATCTTTTTCAACCATGTAATCTTGTAGTGAGATATGTACGATTTTCTATCAAACAATAGTCTCTATGTCGTTCTCCTTATCGTGCTGATGATTTGGGCAGGCTTCTTCGCCTATCTCCTGCGCATCGATAGGAAAGTGAAGAAATTGGAAAAACAGTAAGAAAGGATTCATCGTGAAGACGCGCTATATAATCGGAGGTGTGATTGTCGTGACGTTCCTTGTCATTGGCGGCATATCATTTCTCAATAGCTCCATCGAGTATGCGGACATTACGAAAGCAGAATCGAGTGGAAAGAAAGTACAGGTGACGGGAAAATGGGTGAAAGAGCGGGAGAGCTATTATGACACGAAGAACAACACATTCACGTTTTACATTCAGGACGATCGGAATCGTGTTGCGAAGGTGGTGTACAACGGTGCAAAGCCGAATAACTTCGAGATCGCGACGAGTGTCGTCGTGAAAGGAAAATTCGAGAACGGCATTTTTCAGGCAAGTGACGTGTTGACGAAGTGCCCCTCGAAATACGAAGGAAATCCGGACGGAAAGCATCCGGAAAATGTGAAAACCTCAAGTTTGTGATTCGTCCACCGGACGAAGAAAGGATCAGCGACCATGTTTGAATTCATTGGAGCCGTCGGTCGGGCCGCAATCCTGACCGGGTTCATTGCAGCAGCCGTTTCGGCGATTGCGTATTTCCGAGGATTGAAAAACCAATCCCTAACCACACTGGGAAGAAACGCCTACCATGTCACGGCTGTCTGCATGTTCATCGCATCTGCTGTGTTGATGATCCTCATTCTGAAACATCAGTTCCAGTTCGAATATGTCTGGTCATACAGCTCGCGGGAATTGCCCCTTGGTTTGTTGATGTCCACTTTCTATGCGGGGCAGGAAGGCAGCATCATGTTCTGGACGCTCATGGTGGTGTTTGTCGGAATCGCCCTCATGTCCTATACGATGAAGCATAACAACGAACGCGAGGTCATGGGCATCTATGCATCGGTGTTGTTCTTCCTCATGCTTCTGATCGTGGTGAAGAACCCGTTCGCGTTGATTGAAGGCGGACAGGTTCCACCGGACGGTCGTGGATTGAATCCGTTGCTTCAAAACTTCTGGATGCAAATCCACCCTCCGATACTCTTCATTGGATTCGCATCGATGACGCCGCCGTTCGCGCTCGCAATCGGTGCATTGATCCAGAAAAAATATCAGGACTGGATTGTCGCCTCACTGCCGTGGGTCGTTGGCGGTGCGATGGTGCTTGGCTTAGGTATCGCCTTAGGCGGATTCTGGGCATATGAAACGCTTGGCTGGGGCGGCTGGTGGGGCTGGGATCCGGTGGAAAACTCATCGCTGCTCCCCTGGCTCGTTTCGGTCGCAACCGTCCACACGATGCTCACACAGAAACGAACGAAAGGGCTGGTCCTCACGAATTTCGTTCTGGCGATTTCCGCATTCGTGATGGTGGTTTACTCCACCTTCCTTACCAGAAGCGGCGTCCTCGGTGAAGCATCCGTTCATTCGTTCGTCGATCCGGGGCGGTTCGCATTCACACTCCTCGTCCTGTTCATGTTCGCATTCACCGACGTCGGATTCGGATTTCTCTTCGCGCGCTTCACTGCATTTGGGAGTCGCATCATGCAGCGCTATCGCGGGACGAAACGACTCGGGATGTTCTACCTCGTTGCCATCGGTCCGAGCATTCCATTGTTCGCACAGATTGCCGGTGACCTTGTTCCCATTTTCCAGGAAGTCATCGACACTTCGACGGCATTGAATCTCATCTTCTATCCGCTTCTCGGGCTCGCGCATTTCCTCAATGCTATGAGTCATCTCTGGATTCCTGCACTCATCATCAAGATCGCATTCATCGGCTACGTGTTGACGGGGCGGTTTCACAGCGAGAAGGAGTTCACGAGCTTCAACATTTTTTCGCGCGAGACTTTTCTCGCGTTCGGCGCGTCCGTTATCGGAGCGTTCACGCTCATCGTCCTGCTTGGGACGTCGTTACCCATCATCCCGAGAGTCATCGTTGACGGTGCGAATTCCGTGCTTGCCACTCTCGGTTCGCAGACAACACTTGGCAATACGGTCGATCCGGAGTTCTACGATTCCATGGGGCTTCCTCTCGCGATCATCATTGCAATCATGACAGCCTCTGCGCTTCACCTGAAGTGGAAAAAGAA
>CAYUWG010000019.1:0-56324 GCA_964448285.1 uncultured Chromatiales bacterium | reverse complement strand
GTTGGGATTACGGATTGCGGATTCGCAGTCCGCATCACTCTCGTTCCCATCGCTCCGCGTGGGAATGCAGTACTCGACGCTCCGCGTCGCTACGACGACTGTCAGGATTGCGGATTGCAGATTAGCGGATTACTGATCACGGATTCGCATTCCGCATCACTCTCGTTCCCATCGCTCAGCATCGCGACTAAGATTGCCGATTGTCGGTCTCGACCACGAACTGAAGCACAAGGCAATGAGACGCCGCGTGCGACAACATTCATACAATCATACATTCATACATAGAGCACACCGTTCCTTCGTCCCTCCGTCCCACCGTTCCCCCGACCCTCCGTTCCACTGTCCCCCCGAAGCCATTCCTCTGACGCCAACGGCCGTTCATCGTTTTCCACGATTTCCCTACATTGCATCAGGCACTATGCATCATTCACCCTTCGAAAGGACACGCAATGCGCGCAATTTGGAAAGGACATATTCAGTTTTCTCTAGTAACGATCCCGGTGAGAATCTACAATGCCGTGGATACGACGGAGAAAATCAGTTTCAACCAATTGCACAAAAAGGATAACGGACCCGTCGGCTACGACAAGAAATGCAAACAATGCCATGAGTCCCTTACCACTGATCAGATTGTCAAAGGGTATCAATACGAGCCCGGTCAGTACGTCATCATCGAGCAGGAGGATTTCGAGAAGATCCGACTGAAGAGTACGAAGGTGATCGAAATCCTCGGATTCATCGACGCAAGCGAGATTCATCCGACGTTGTACGATGCGCCGTACTATGCGGGACCTGATGGACCCGTAGCGGCGAAGGCGTACGGTCTGCTTTCCCAGACGCTGAAGGACAGCAACAAACTCGGCGTCGGCAAAGTCGTTCTGCGCGACCGGGAGGACATTGTCATGATCGCCCCGCACGAAGGCGGTATCGTTCTCTACAAGCTTCGCACGCCTTCCGAGGTCAGAGCGATGAGGGACGTGCCCCAACTCGATACGATCACGATCGATAAGGAGCAACTCAAGCTTGCGAGAAGTCTCGTCGATTCGATGGCCAAGAAACTCGACGAAATCGAACTGCGCGACACTTACCATGTTGCTCTTCGCGAAATGATCCAGGCGAAGATCGAAGGGAAGGAGATCGTTCAGGCGCCTGAGGAAGTCGCGGAAGTCGTCGATATCATGGCGGCGTTGAAGGCAAGTATCGAGCAGGCGAAGAGTGCGCGAAAACCGATGAAGAAAGCGACCGGCGAAAGCGTGAAAGAGCGGGCAAAGAAACCTGCACCGAAAAAAACACCGGCTGCGAAAGCTTCCGTCACGAAAAAACGAAAGGTCGCCTGAACCGCTTCCATATTCGATGGCGAACATCCTCCACTTTCCCGTTCCACCGCGTGAGCGATTCGGTTTCAAACCGGTTCGAAAGAAGAAACCGGACGCGGGCCAACGCGCACAACTCGACCTGTTTCGTGATGAGCAGGAGAACATCATCCAGTTTCCGCTGGATCGCAGCCTCTTCGACATCGCGCTGCTTTGCGATGAGCAGGGCGAGGAAAACGCAGTGGCGCTTTACAAGCGAGCGATCGAAGAAGGCGACCATGTTGCCGATGCCTATTGCAATCTCGGTATCATCGAGTCGAAAAACGGAAACACCTCGAAAGCGTTCGATTGCTTCACACGCTCGTTGAAAGAAGACCCGCGCCATTTCGAATCGCACTACAATCTCGGCAACCTCTATTTCGATGCCGGCAATTACACGCTCTCGCGCACCCATTACGAGATGGCGGCAGAGATCAATCCCATGTACGAGCATCTCCATTTCAACCTCGCACTCGTCTGCGCCCTCGACGAAGAGTATTCCTGTGCGATCGACGCGTTGAAACGATACCTGCGCTTGATCTCGACGAAAGACTCGTGTGCGGAGGAATTGTTGAGGAGCCTCCAATCGGTCGCGGGATGAACGGCGCATCCATGTGTTTTGTCCTGCTCTGCGAAGTATCTTGCAACCGGTGATGCATTGACCATCCAGGAACACATATGAACCCACTCGTCGGCATAATCATGGGGTCGAAATCCGATTGGGAGACACTGCAACATGCGGCGGATACTTTGTCGCAGCTTGGCGTCCCTTTCGAAGTGAAGGTCGTCTCCGCGCATCGGACACCCGATCTGCTTTTCGAGTATGCTTCTACGGCACGCGACCGTGGGCTTGAAGTCATCATCGCGGGAGCGGGTGGCGCAGCACACTTACCGGGAATGACCGCGGCGAAAACGTCGCTACCTGTCATCGGTGTACCCGTCCAGTCGAAAGCGCTCAACGGATTGGACTCGCTTCTCTCCATCGTCCAGATGCCTGCGGGTGTGCCCGTGGGGACGGTCGCCATCGGAAAAGCCGGTGCGACGAACGCAGCGCTTTTTGCCACGTCCATTCTCGCCAACGCGCATCCTGAATTTCGCACCGCGCTCGACGTCTTTCGCGCACATCAAACACGAACCGTTCTCGACCATCCCGATCCGAGGGAAGGGGTATGACCGTCGGGGTCCTTGGCGCCGGCCAGCTTGGACGCATGCTGGCCTTAGCTGGCTATCCATTGGGTCATCGCTTTCGTTTCTTCGATCCATCGCCGGAGTCGCCCGCCGGCCATGTCGCCGAACTATGCGTTGCGCAATACGACGACCACGATGCGCTCGAACGCTTTGCCGATGGCCTCGACGTCGTCACGTACGAATTTGAAAACGTCCCGACGGAAGCGGCACAATTTCTCGCTGATCGGCTTCCGGTATTTCCTCCGCCCGAAGCGCTTGCAGCAGCACAGGATCGCCTCGAGGAAAAGACGCTTTTCTCCCGACTCGACATTCCCACTCCGAAATTCAGGCGCGTCGATACTCATGAGGAGTTCGTTGAAGCCATCGATGCCATCGGCATTCCTTCGGTCCTGAAGACGAGACGGTCAGGGTACGATGGAAAAGGGCAGGCCGTTCTTCACGGCGAGCGTGACGTTGAACCGGCGTGGGAGAGATTTCAGGGCAAGCCGCTGTTGCTTGAAGAGTTCATGCCGTTCGAGCGGGAAGTTTCCTGTCTCGCAGTAAGAAGCCGCGATGGCAACACATGTTTTTATCCCCTTGTCGAAAACCATCACAGAGGCGGTATCCTCCGTCTCTCGATTGCGCCTGCGCCTGATCTCGGTGATGCGCTCCAACGAATGGGTGAAGAATACGCGACACGTGTGTTGGATCAACTTTCCTACGTCGGAGTTTTTGCGTTCGAGTTCTTCGTGATGAACGGGACGCTCTACGCGAATGAAATGGCATGCCGCGTTCACAACAGCGGCCACTGGTCTATCGAAGGCGCGGAAGTGAGTCAGTTTGAAAATCACGTTCGCGCGATTACCGGTTCGCCGTTGGGTTCGACCGGGCCGGTCGGCGTTTCGGTCATGTTCAATATCCTTGGCGAAGTTCAGGAACTCCCTTCCGTTCTTGCGATGCCGTTCGCGCACGTGCATCTCTACGGAAAGGATGCACGCCCGGGACGAAAGATCGGGCACGTTACGTTGCGTGCGCCTTCCTTGGACGCGATGCAGAACCAAGTCCTTCAACTCGAACACGTGTTCGACGTGAGTTCGCGAAGGGTCGGTGTCCCGTTTTAAGCAGAGGATCGTCAAATGAAATCACACTCGTATCGCTCACACGCCGTTTTACTCTTCTCCTTTTTCCTATTCACGTCAGGAACGTTTGCGCAACATGCGAAAGTCGAAAACCCACAGCCGGTTCCGCACTTCGATGCAGAGAAGCGGTTGCGCAACGCGCTATCGTTTTTCGTGCTCGGCGATTGGGGTGCAGGCGGGAAAGGCCAGCGAAAGGTCGCACAAGCGATGATCGCAAAAATGAAAGTGGACGGTGCGGATGGCGTATTCACGACCGGAGATAACTTTTACACAAACGGCGTCACCGGCGTCGATGACACGCAGTGGGAATCGAAATTCGAGAACATGTATCCATCGAAAGAGTTGAGCATCCCCTTCTATGCGACTCTCGGCAACCACGACTATCGCGGAAATATCGATGCACAGGTTTCTTACACGGGGAGAAAACTCAGGGACGGTTCGATCACGCGGTGGACGATGCCCGACCGCTATTGGGCACGGACCTTTTCTCTGCCTTCGAAGGACGGAACGCTTCTCGTGATCGGACTCGATACACAGGAAATGCACACGATCAGCAGCGGGAGGGAGCGACAGATGCGTTGGCTCGATTCGGTTCTCAGTGCTTCGCGCGATGAGTGGACGGTCGTTCTCGGCCATCATCCGATGTACTCGAACGGAGCCTATGGCAACTCGCTCACGCTCATGAACAACGTGAAACCGCTTTTCGAGAAGTACGGCGTTGACGTCTATTTCGCGGGTCACGACCACAACCTGCAACTGCTCCAACCGGTGAACGGAGTGCATTACGTCGTGTCCGGCGGCGGCGCAAGTTCCTACTCGGTGCGTTACGACAAGAACACGATCTTCGCCGCGACGAATCTCGGCTTCGTGTGGTTCCAGGTGAACGACGCGAACGTTTTGATGCAGTGCATCGATGGAAACGGTAACGTGATCTTCGCTTACGAGATCGAACGATGAAGCGGTGTGACCTTGCCTCATAACGGGCGGTCATATCACGCGAAAGTCGGAGCGAGAAACCGATGCGCATCCTCCTTTTGAACAACCGATGGGAACCGGGAGGAACTCGGCGGCATCTTCGCGACCTCGCATCGGGTCTTTCCGAGGTCGGGCATTCGGTGACAATCGCCGCGTGGAGCCTCGACGAGTTTTCCGTGGAGGGAATCCGAACGATCCGTTTGCCGCTCTATCGCGAAAACGGCCGTCGTAAATCGCCGCTTGGATTCGTTCACGCGATTCGTTCGCTCAACGAGATGATTGCGTCGGAGAGAATCGAAGTCGTGCATATGCATAATCGCTACGTTCTTCCGCTCGGGTTTTATGCATCGAAAGGGAGCCCGGCACGGAGGGTTTACACGGCACACTACCATTCGAACAATCTCAAATCGCTTCCCTGGTATCCGCTTCACAACATCTTTCCAACGCAATGGCTTCGCGATGAATTCGTCGGGACGATAGCGAAGCCCGAGCGATTTCATTCTCACGTCATCGTTCACGGAGTGCGTGAACCGGCAGGTTCGACGGAACACCGTTCGGAGGAGCGCGATGCGTTTCTCTTCGTCGGTCGATTGTTTGCCCAGAAAGGCGCTCGCGTGTTTCTCGATGCGATAAAGATACTCGACGGGAAGGGACTCGATTGCAAGGCGGTGATTGTCGGCGACGGTCCTGCCCGCGCTGAGTGCGAGTCGCTCGCAGGAGCGATGATGCTGAACGGCCGAGTCGCATTCGAAGGATTTCGGGAATCGCTGCAACCGTATTTCGGGCGGGCTGTCGCGCTCGTCGTCCCGTCGCTGCAGGCGGAGGGATTCGGATACGTCGTGCTCGAAGGTTTGCAGGCGGGATGCAGAGTGATCGCAAGCGACCTGCCGCCGTTTCGTGAGATCGACGGCGGAACGGGCATCGTTCAGTTCTTCAAAGCGGGAGATGCCGTTGAGCTTTCCTCGCGCTTGGAAGAATGCTTTGCGTCCAAGGACGATGCGCAGCGAAGGGCGCGCGCATCACAGCGAGTGCGAGAGACATTCGCCTTCGAGCAGATGATCGAGCGGACGGTCGATGTGTATGAAGCGTGCATGAGAGAAGACCTGCGGTTGTAAGGAAGCTCGCAAGACGTTATAGACAACGGAGGAAGTGGACAAGAAAAATGATTGTCATGAACTGAATCCTCAGACTGCATCGAAGAAAAAGAGCGTCAAGTGGCGCTCTTTTCTTTTATGGTGAAGAGGTCAGATACTTTTCATCGTTCAAATCGCGATGAGCATCATTGAACGCTCGTTCATCCGTGCAAGCTCATTCGATACGCATTTCCTCATCGCGCCTACGAATGTCATCATGAGCGTAGTCGAAGGATGGCGCGCGATCACGGAGCGACTTCGCCCACCGTGTCGAAGATTATTTTCTCATTCGACACTCGGTACGGGTCGTCCCATGTCACGGTAGATACTTTCAATCTGCTCGATTTCCGATTTCGCTTTCGCGTTCTCAGGATCGAGTTTCAGAGCGGCGTAATATTGCACGAGCGCGAGATGGTATTTCCCCTGGCGTGGTGAGACGGGGCTTTCGTAGGTCATGTAATCGCCGAATGCGATCAATACTTCGGCGAGCTTTTTCATCGCTGCCGGCGATTGTGATGCCTCGTACTTTTTTCGCGCTGATCGTACGTCGTCATCGTATTTCTGAATCTCCGGATCGAGCTTCACCATTGTCGGGATGGAGACGTCGCGTTTCTCAGGAGGAGGGCTTTGCATCGCCTTGGCCTGTTCCTCCATCGGAGGCTGAGCGGATTCTTTTCGCACTTCGCATGAACTGAAAACGAGAAGTGCCGCAAGAAGAGTGATAGACATTTGCATTGTGATTGACCTTTCGTAAAAAGTTGAATCGGTTATGATGAATGAAGCAATCGTTCGAGTGATTCGCACTGAGCCGCGTGCGAAAAGCGATGACGCGCATCCTTCTCCGCTGCCTCGGCATAGCGGGACATGCACTCCCTGTCATGGATAAGCTCAACGAGTGCCGACGCGAGCGCGTCCGGATCTTTCGAAGGAATGAGAATCCCCGTTCGACCATTGTCGATGATCTCGGGCGTTCCCGCCGTGTCAGTCGCAATGATCGGTAAGCCCGCTGCCATCGCTTCGATCGTCACCATCCCATAGCTTTCCGAAAGCGAAGTAAGCGCAAACACGTCCATCGATCGATATACCGGAACGATATCCTCCCGATGGCTGAGGAAGTGAACACGACCTTCCAAATCCAGCTTTGAAACGGTACGCTGAAGATGAGCACGATAGCTGCTTCGTTCGTGCAGGGTCTCGTCGCCGGCGATCAGGGCATGAACGTTCATCTCTTTTGGAATGCGCGCCAGCGCTTGCACGAGGAACTCCTGCCCCTTCCCCGGGTCGAGCCTTCCAACAACCCCTGCGATGAATGCGTCGGGTGGGAGATTCAGGAGTTTGCGTGCCTCCGTTTTCGGGAGCGGTCGTTCAAAGGGGGTGAAATCGATTCCAAGCGGCACGATATGAATTCGGTTCTTGTGGATGCACGTCAGGTGCTCGAATTGCTTTGCCATTGAAGGAAGCGGAACAATCCAACCGTGATACTTTTCGTGCTGCCATCGATGGAACGCATCGCGCTTGCGATCGAGTAATTGCATGTGCTGGTAATGCCAGAGTCGAATCCTTTTGTGGAATACTATCGCCGTGAGCACGGCAAGGTTGATGTCCTTCGTCGTGTGCGTCATGAGAATCGGTATCGAGTGAGAGCGTAGTGCCCGGGCAGTCTGCAATGCGTGAATGAGGTCACCGTACCGCATGGGATTTCGAAGCGTGAAGGTTTCAAGCCCGGCGGATTGCGCCTTCTGCGCGAGCATAGAATCACGGGATGCGATGATGAAAACACGATTGCCGCGCTCTTTCAACCACGTCGCCATACGGAGCGTGTTCATCTCGAGTCCGCCCCAGGAACGCGTAGTACACATCATAGCAAGAGAAAGGG
Source organism: uncultured Chromatiales bacterium (assembly GCA_964448285.1). Lineage (GTDB taxonomy): Bacteria > Bacteroidota > Ignavibacteria > SZUA-365 > SZUA-365 > CAYUWG01. Next base: position 48,682 of record CAYUWG010000019.1, on the reverse strand, counting down.
GATGATTCATCATCACCCCCAATATCAGGAAATGCGCTTAACGAAAGGAAGTTCAGTCCACACGCCAGGAGACAGTGTGGTAGTTGAATTTGTCCTGGGTGATCTTCAGGAGTGCACTGCCGGGAACCGCGAGGATCGTGTAGCGGACCTCATTGCTCTGTATCACATCATAACGATAGCATCGGAATGCCTGTGATGTGTTGATGACCTTGACGGTAGTGTCCTTCGCGACCACCAGCACGGAGCAGTCAGCTCTTGGGTCTCTTGTGAGCGATCCAACCTGTGCTGGGTAGGGAAGAACGAATCGGAGTTTTGGAGATCGAGAAAGTAAAACAGTGTCCTGTACAACGCCGCGATCGTAGAAGTACAGGCCTTGCGAAGTCTGTTGGAGAAGCGGTGGAAAACCGTAAACGGTTTCCGCCGGTGATCCTTTGTAGTACGAATACCGCAGTTCGTACCAGACCTCGCCCTGAAACATGAGCTGCGCGCATGTCGCCGTGGTCAACGGAACAACCTGTCCGACATCGTACGTGACGATGTAGCTCCACGTATTTCCCGCTTTCAATGGGAGAAGCCATCTGGCGGAGTCAATCGGAACCACGACGGGAGGAGTTGTCGGTTGATCGGTTTTCAATGGAGGGTCGGGAGGAAAGTCACACTGCGAGAAAAGTATGAGGCTACCAATCATCACGAGTGCACGGAGATATACTCGTCTTCGTATCATCAGAAGCGTACAGCGATGGAGTAATTCAAACCGACTTTCGTGCTGGTCTTATCGGTGAAGTGCATGGTTACGTGCGGGAGAAGGATGAAATCAAAATGAGAGAAGACCGTTGCACGCGCTCCAACGCCGATCTCGGCGAGGGTCGCTGCATCGGAGAAGGCAAGCGAAGTTTGGAGCAGTGGTCGAACTGTCGTCGTGGAGACCGTCCAGCGGAGGTATGCGCCGATGTATCCATACGTGTAAGGGACAACACCGCCGTAGTCTGCGATGCGGTCGATATCGACGTTCTCAGCAGGTTCCTCATGAAATGCATCCTGTCCAGCAAGGAATCCGGCTTCGATGTACTCGGAGAAGGTATAGCCTAAGCGAACCGCGACGTGTGTAAACATGTGTCGCAAAGGGCGTTTGACGTCTTTCGGGAATTGCACCGCGAAACCGCTTTCCGTCGTGATGAGATATCGTTCCGTGAGAAAACGTGTCGTTGTTCGCCGCGATGGCTCGAAGGCTCTCGCGTTGCGGTCTTTCGTCAATTCTAAGTCACCGGTATAGAGGCCTTTCCCGCGACCATCGGTTGCATGGAGCGTTGCCAGGAAAGGCCCGTCGCGCAAAAGCGCAGCATCCCACGTGACCGCGTAAATACCTGCATCACGTTCGCCTTCGTCTAAGACGTGTTCCGTTTCATTCACGAGAATGGTAAGGCGAATGGTGCTGCGATCGGGCACGGCGTAGTAAAGCTGCGTCGTCGTGGAAAAGGGTTCCGGGACATTTCGCGCAAAACTGAACGTTCGCGGAGATTCGAGTGTGATCAACAGTGCCTCTTCCAGCGAAGTAGGAACGACCGTACTCGAATGAGTTCCCTCCCACGCGGGGAGTTTGAAATAGAGCGGCTCATTGCCGATCAACGTGATTTCACGGGCGAAGACTTCGCTCTGAAGAACATCGATCATGCGTTCATACTCGATGACGGAGGCGCGCTCTATCACGATGCGAGCGGTGAGTTTCTTTCCCTCGAGTGAGGTCGGAATTACCGCGGCTCGGATCATATACCGGTAACGCTTATCGGAAGGGGGAATGAAATCCGAGGATTCACCGGCGCGCGGGAGATCGACAAGCAATCCTCCGGCGAACGTCGAGCGGTTCGTAATCTCCGCCGCAGAAACGGGCCGTGCTCCGGAACTCCGATCCGGTGTACCCTTCATTCCCAACTGTTCCATTGAAATCGGCCCACGCCGATAGACGATCTCTTTTCCTTCAAGCCGTCGAATGTACTCGACACTGCAATCGAGGATCGGAAGAGATTCCAGCGATGCGCCCGCAGTGATCGTTCTCTGTACTTCTCGTGAGAAGAGATCGTTTTGTGCGTGAATATCATACTGGGTAATGGATTGAGGAAGCCCGACCCATAGTGGGAGTACAAAGAATACCCCCGTCACGAAGAGTATTTCCCGGTACCGGTTATGCACCATGATCAGTTGCGCACCTTATCGTTCATGGTGATCGTGACCTTCTCCAGCGTGGAGACCATCGTTTGGTACTGCTCCAAATAGGATGGCTGCTTGATGTCGGCAAGGGCATGCGGTTTCTTATCGAGCAGAATCGGTGCAGCGTGAATATCCCTTTGCTCGAGTACTGGAATCTGATTAGCGCTTGTATCGTTGGTACCGCCATCCTGCACCTGACTGATGCCTCTCGAGTCCGCATCCATCACCGATCTGAGAGGAGCAGGAGAGTTCTGTGATGCAACCTGCTTACTTCGCGGGACCGCTGCAGGCCGGAACTGGATGACAGTATCGACACGCGAGAGCAGCACCGTATCCGTTTGGGGACGATCAGTCATTAGCGGTTCCATCGGTCGTTGTTCAGGCTTGGAGAGAAGAAACAGTAATGCGACCGCGGTAGCGCCGACAAGCGAAGCGCCGGTGAGGTGAAGCCATCCGAACCGCATTCTGCGTTCTAAGGCAACTTCATGGCGTGTTAGGACTTCTTCGGGCTGTGGAGGCAATTCATTGATGCGCGTGATCAAGGCGTTGCGGACCTCCAGCGGGACTTCACTCTTTTCGCGAAGTTGTCGCAGTTTCAGGGAAAGCACGATGTGTTGCCGCAGAAGGCTCGATGCCTCCGGGTGGTTTTTACAAGCGTCAAAAAGCTCCTTCTCCTCATCGGGTGTGCACCCTCTGTGGAGATAGGAAACGATTAAATCCTCAATTCTGTCATTCATAGTCGTTCAATATCGGTTGGAGTAATGTATGTAATTTTCTTTTGGCGCGGTGAATCCGAACTTTCACGTTCGACATGGTCAGTCCGGTCAATTCGCTGATTTCCTTCATCGTCATTCCTTCGAACTCAGCCAGAACCAGAACCTCCCGGTAATCCGGATTCAACAGATTGATGCACGCGAACAGGTGATCGATCTCGTCGCTGTACAATGAGCCTTCCGTACCGACGTTCAAATACAGCGGATCATCCAGGTCCACATGCCGCTTCGCACTTCGCTGTACCGTCTTGACCATATTCAAACACTCATTCCTTGCAATTCGAAAGATCCAATTCACGATTTTCTCTTTGTCCTTGATTGTATGGAGCGCCTTATAGACTTTGATGAACACTTCCTGAAAAACGTCATTGGCGCGGTCCCGGTCGCCGACGATGACGATGCAGTATGCATAGATGCGCTTCTCATAGCGTGCATACACCTCGTCGAAATAAGATCGGCGTTCGGAGTCTGTCATAATTCGGCAGGCATTTTTCTTGAGTTTCTTTGGCGGATTGGTCTTTCATTTTTTGATCCGGTCATGTCTGCAGAAATCAGACGCCGGTAAATCGACAAATCCACCGCGACAAGGTTACAACTGAAAAGGACATATCGCAATACCCCAATTCGGAATCCGAAGATTTTCTCCTGTACGTGCCGCTTTTTCACCTTCCCCATGAAGCAAGCAGTCGTTATCTTCGCTTCATGGATAGGATGAAAAAAAGCCCGACGAGACGGAAGAATGCACCCTTGATCATCATCGCAGGAACGATTCTTCTCGTTTGCACGGGGATTTACGCGATTATCACTATGGTACCTTCCCCAACGCCCTTGGAAAAAAGTCCGGTGAACGCTCCGCCGGAATTTGCTTATGACGATGCGCTGCTTTCATTTCAGAAAGCCGACGGAGAGGCGGTGTCAAGCATTTCTGTTGAAATTGTCGATACGGATGAAGAGCGAACCCGCGGCATGATGGGCAGAACGAAACTTCAGCAGCACGAAGGGATGCTGTTCATCTTCGATTCGGAAGAAGTGCGGAGTTTCTGGATGGTGAATACAGCGATTCCCCTCGACATCATCTTCGTCGGAACAGACCGGCGGATCGTGAAAATCCATCATTATGCAGTTCCCTACTCCGAAACGTCGCTCGTGTCAGAATTCCCAGCGCAGTTTGTCGTCGAAGTCAATGCAGGATACTGTAAGCGGAACGGTATTCAGGAAGGAGATGTGATCTCGTGGCTTCTCAAATGAAGCGTTTCATTCAACTTTGCATGACTGCTTTTCTCATCGGTGTCGTCGTCGTTTCCTGCGGGCGACAATCGGATGACATGAAGCTTGTCACGGTAAATCTCTCCGCTCCGGGTATGCACTGCAATGGCTGTGTAGAAACGTTGGAAACGACGTTCAAGAAACTCGCCGGCGTCGATTCCGTGAGGGCGGACCTCGATACGAAGAAGGTCCTCGTCATTGCCGATACGGCGAAAGCCTCAGTGGCGAAGTTGAACCAACTCATCGAGCGCTTGGGTTTTTCCGAACCGATAGAAGAGGAAATGCTCTGATGGCTTCAATGAAAAAACCATCGATACTCATCGGGTTTTTTACCGCCGGTATTGTACTCGTCTCAGTTGTGGGCTATCTCAGTGTGACAGGAAACGATGTCCCGGAAGGACCACTCATTTGTGAGACGGATGCGTGGGCACTGAAATCGCCGCTCTTCGCGGTTCCACTCACTGATGCGGCCGTTACGGATCTCTCCGGGAAACCGGTAATGTTCCATGACCTCAAGGGCACGGCGATGACAGTCGTGGTTTTCTGTTCATACAAATGTCCCTGTTCCGACGGTTATACGGGTCGGCTGGATACTTTGCGCAGAAAATTCGAACCGCATGGTGTTTCCTTCGTCGCGCTTCACTCGAATGCTGATGAGACCGCATCCGGTATGAAATCGTATGTCGTAAAGAAAAACTACCCGCTTCCGGTATATCAGGACAATGGACACGTGGTCGCCGATTTGACACAGGCGACAATCACACCTGAAGTTTTCGTCTTTACACCCGACTGGATACTGCAATATCACGGCCGCATCGATGACGATAAGAGCGGCTTATTCATCACTGATCGATCGCTGGAGTCGGCGCTCGATACTCTTCTCGCCGGAAAGGAGTTGGTCGTAAAAGAAAAACTGACGCTTGGATGCAGCATCACAAGGAATCCCGGCTAATGATCAGCTACATCGAGCAGTCATCGCTCCCCCGTTGCAAACATGAATCACCATCAAAGAACAGACATATGCGAAATCGAATACCTTTCCTCTCGTTTCTCTTCATCCTTTCTGTTTCGGTCTCCGCACTTTCGCAGGAGCTGCCGAAGAACATCATCTTCTTCATCGGTGACGGACTGGGGCTGTCGCAGGGAAGCGCGCTGCACATCAAGCAGGGGAAAACGAACTTCGGGCGATTCCCTGTAATCGGTCTGTCCGATACGCGTTCGGCAGTGGACCTTGTCACGGAATCCGCTGCCGCTGCGACGGCGCTTAGCACAGGCGAACTGACGAAGAATGGTGCGGTCGCCGTCGATGTCAATGGGAAGGATTTGAAGACGCTCGCGGAGTATGCCCGATCGTTGGGGAAATCCGTCGGGATCATCGCGACAAGCTCGATCACCCATGCGACACCGGCGGCATTCGTTGCACACGTCGAGTCGAGACAGATGCACGATGAAATCGCGCGGCAGATTGCCGACGGAAATTTCGACGTGCTTATCGGCGGGGGCAAGCAGTACTTTCTTCCTAAAGAAAGAGGAGGCGTACGCACAGATGGGAAAAACCTTATCGATGAAATGCGTCAGAAGAAATACTTCGTTGGATTCAGCCATGATGAGTCGCTAAAGAATGCACGAAAGCTGCTTCTCCTTCTCGCGGACGATGGACTTCCCAAAGCGACTGAAAGACAATACTCGCTTACCGATCTCTTTCGGAAAGCATTCAGCATCCTTAAGAGAAATCCTGCCGGATATCTGCTCGTGATCGAAGGCTCACAAATCGATTGGGCGGGACACGATAATGACTTCGAGTACCTTCTCGGTGAGTTGAAGGAGTTCGATGCGGTTATCGGTCACGGTCTGAACCTCGCTGAGGAACATCCGGAGACGCTCGTACTTGTGACCGGCGATCATGAGACGGGAGGATTGACACTCTATGGCTCGAAAACGGATGGATCGGATCTAACGGCAAAATGGTCGTCGGGAGATCACACCGCCGCGATGGTCCCAGTCTTTGCCTTCGGTCCCGGAGCCGAAAACTTTCGAGGAATCTATTCCATCGGTCAAGTTGGGAAAACACTCTTCAAACTGCTGCGCAGGAAAAAGTAGTCAATCACGAAAAGGGCAGTCACTCGCATTTCACTTTGCTTTTGAGGACTATGCCCATATTTTGAATTTGAAGTTACTGAGACCTTCAATCAAAGCCCATCGTGTCCGACACAGATCTCATTCAAAGCATTCGCTCAACACTTCTGTACTACGATATCTTCGCATATCCGCTGACATGCGATGAGATTTTTTCTTTCCTTGGGGTAAACTCGATCACACCGGATACCATTCGTGAACGTATCGATGAGGAAATCAGGAGCGGCAGGCTTCATGAACACAACGGCTTTGTCAGTATCGATTCACGGATTCAATCTCTCGTCGAGCGCCGGTTACGCATGGAGCGTTACGCACAGAAGCATTGGCGTATCGCGCGGTTGATGATGCACGTGATCAAACGCGCACCCTTCGTGCGTAGCGTCATTGTCACCGGGACGTTGAGCAAGAATATCAGCGATTCGACGCAGGATATCGATTACTTTATCATCACGATACCCGGTCGACTCTGGATTGCACGGACGCTTCTTATCGCTTTCAAGAAAGTCTTTCTCCTCAACAGCAGGAAGTTCTTCTGCCTGAACTACTTCATTTCAACTGACGACCTTGAGATTCCGGAAAAGAACATCTTCACGGCAACGGAAATCGCACACGCGAAAGTTCTTTACAACGAACAACTCTTCCATGCATTCCTTGCCGCGAACGGGTGGATGCGGTCGTTCTTTCCGAACTGGGCACACGGGGCCATCCACTCGTTACCGGTGAACAACAGACCTTCACTCGTAGCCCGAATTCTCGAGATGCCGTTTCGCGGTAGTATCGGGGACACCATAGACGACAAACTCATGCACGTTTGGGAACGCATTTGGCGAAAGCGCTACCCGCACCTTTCGGAGGAGAAGAGAAACTTTCTCTTCCGCGTTTCAAAGTCCAGCTCGAAAGCGCACGCGCCCGATTTTCAAACGAAGATTCTCAACGCTTATACGCTTCGTCTCAATGCGCGTCATCCCGAAACTCTTCCGCGATTGGAAGAACTCCGTGCGTAAAGTCCTCGTCGCGCATAGTTACTTCCTTCGCTTCGATCCGAAATCCTTCAGGCAAATGAAGCCGTATCCGCCCTTGGGTACGCTGTATATCGCAGCAGTTCTTCGCAACGCGGGTTTCGAAGTGCGCTTGTTCGATCCGGTGCTTTCACGGAGTGAGGAAGAGATTGAATCACACGTGAAGTCCTTCAATCCGGACGTCACGTTGTTCTTCGAAGACAATTTCAACTACCTCAGCAAGATGTGCCTGCTTCGCATGAGACACGCGTGCTTTCGTATGGCGTCGATTGCGAAGCGACACGGGTCCTATGTCATCGTGCAAGGCTCGGATCCCGTCGATCATTCCGCGGAGTATTTCTCTCATGGAGTGGACGTGATCGTTTGCGGGGAAGGCGAAGTGACCGTGCCCGAACTTCTTGAAGCGATACCGGATGGGGATCTGCGGAGCGTGAACGGCATCGCATATCCGACGAGAGACGGCGTGATGTTTACACCGAAACGAGCATTGATTTCCGATCTCGATGCATTGCCCTTTCCGGCCTGGGATTTGGTCGATATGGACGCATATCGTGATGCGTGGAGGCGACACGGAGTTTTCAGCTTGAACCTCGTGACGACGCGCGGCTGTCCGTTTCACTGCAATTGGTGCGCGAAGCCGATTTACGGACAGGTGTACAATTCACGCTCTCCGGAGAATGTCGTAAGAGAAATGCAATTCCTCCGGGAGAGCTTTGCACCGGATCACCTGTGGTTCAGCGATGACATTCTTGGATTGAAACCGGGATGGCTCAAACGATTCAGCGAGTTGGTTGACGAAATGGATTGTCGAATCCCTTTCACGTGTCAAACCCGCGTTGACCTGATGTTGAAAGAGGACAACGTCGCAAACATCGAACTCGCCGGAGCCGAGACCGTTTGGATCGGCGCAGAGTCCGGTTCACAAAAAATTTTAGATGCGATGGAGAAGGGCACGACCATCGATGAAATTCGATCCGCGACCGCGCTGTTGAAAGCACACAATGTGCGTGTGGCATGGTTCCTTCAATTCGGCTATCCCGACGAAGGGGAATGGGAAATCCAACAGACGCTCGCACTTCTGAGGGAGTGTAAACCGGACGACATCGGGATCTCCGTATCCTATCCATTGCCGGGTACGAAGTTCTATGAGCGTGTGCGTGCACAACTCGGAACGAAGCAGAATTGGATCGATTCGGGAGATCTCGATTTGATCTTTCCCGGCGCGTTTCATCCTACCTTCTATCGTTCGTTGCATAAAGCAGTTCACCATGAGTTCCGGTTGCGCCAGGGCGTTCGATCGCTGTTTACCGGTGCATTCCGTGCGAAGGACTTGCGACACATCGCCGCGATTCAATGGCATGCAGCACAGTTGGTCGTTCACAGGGTTGCCATGTTCTTTGCCCGTCGTCGCAAGCCGATTCATCCGCCTTTCCTCATGCAGCCGGCATCGTGATGGATATCCTTCTTGCACATGCATACTTCCTCGCAGAAGATCCGACGGAGCAGAGAGTGATGAAGCCCTATGTCCCTCTGAGCATCCTTTCTCTTTCCGCATACCTCAAGATTCGCGGTCACACAGTAGGCTTGTTCGACGCAACGTTTCGCTCGCTTAAGGAATTCGAGGCGGAGGTTTCGAGTACGAAGCCTCGCATGGTCGGGATTTCAGTGAACATGATGACGAAATTCTCTGCCATTAAAATGATTGCGATCGCGAAACGACATGGTGCGAAGGTCATTCTCGGCGGGCCGGAGGTGCCGTTCTATGCAAAAGAATTCCTTGAAGAAGGCGCTGATATCGTCGTCATCGGAGAAGGTGAACGAACACTCGATGAGACTTTACGAGTCCTGAACGGAACGGAAGACAAGGATGCATTGCGCAGTGTCGATGGCTTAGCTTTTCTCGATAACGGCGTCGTCATTCAAACACCGCCGCGAGCATTACTTCCAACATTGGATGAGCTTTCGATGCCCGACAGAGAGAGTATCGATTTGGAACCATACCTACATACATGGAAGAAGCGCCATGGATATTCTTCGCTCTCCATCATCACGATGCGCGGCTGTCCGTACACGTGCAAGTGGTGCAGTCACGCTGTCTATGGCGAAAGTTACCGCCGTCGTTCGCCGTCCCTCGTTGCGGAAGAAATTCTCTTTCTATCGAAACGCTACAAACCGGATTTCCTGTGGTTTGCCGACGACGTGTTTACGATCAATCATAAGTGGCTTTTCGCACTCGAAGACGAGTTGTTGAGACGTTCGCTCTCCATTCCTTTCGAATGCATCACGCGCGCCGACAGGTTGACGGGCGAGGTAGTTCAAACATTGAAACGCATGTCGTGCAAGCGTGTCTGGATCGGCGCGGAATCCGGATCGCAGCGCATTCTCGATGCGATGAGCCGTGACGTCCGCATCGAACAAGTTGAGGCGATAACAGCCGCCTGCCATGAGGCGGGAATCGAGGTTGGCACGTTCATCATGCTCGGCTACGCCGGCGAACAACCTTCCGACATCGAAAAAACGATTGCGTATCTCAAGCGTTCGCGCCCGGACATCGTGCTGACAACGACCGCGTATCCGATCAAAGGGACGACATTTTACAATGAGGTCTCTGACCGGATCGTCGTTCCAGCCTTGCCGTTCTCATCATGGAACGATCGTTACATCCGTATTGCGGGACGCAACTCCGATCGTTTCTACTGGTTCGCAAACAGGAGAGTGATAAATGAAGCGGCTTTCGCACGGCTGCGCCATGCACGAAAGAAGCGATGGGGCAAGATGATGCGGACTTTCATGAAGGCGAAGGCAGCACACTTCGGTATGAAGGTTTTCGAATCCGTGAAATTCTGACCGGAAGAATGCTGTGAAGATCTCAGTTCGAATTCGACGAACCTATCTCCATCTTTTGCGCTGGATGTCTTTCCCGTCGGATTCAAGGATGATTGCGCCTTCAAGATCGGTGCGATAGACTTGTGCGCCGATGAATTTGAGTCGAGTGAGAATCTCCTGCCTCGGATGGTTGAAGCGATTCAACCTTCCGCATGAAATGACCGCATGAGTGGGTTTCACTTTCAGGATGAAAGACAGGGTCGTACTCGTGAGACTTCCGTGGTGACCGACCTTGTACACGTCTGATGCGAGCAAGTCGCCGTATCGTCGAACCATCTCAGCCTCCGCTTCTTTTTCCGCGTCGCCCGTGAGAAGAAACGATGTCTTGCCATAGATGATCTTGAGCACGATGGATGTGTTGTTGGATGCGAACGTGGCGTCCGAGTCGCGCGGAGGAGAAAGAACGTACGCGCGCGTAGTCGGATCGAGAGCGATTCTTTCACCGGCACGAACGTCGTACAATTTCGCGCCCTCGATCTTCATCAAGCTATCGACGTGGAATTGCAATCCCTCTGCTTTCCATTTGCAGGCGTAATAGATCCGTCGCACGTCGAACGCGCGAAGAATCGCACGGGCACCTCCGATGTGATCGTTATCCGGATGCGTCAGGACAAGTACGTCGAGCGTTTTAATTCCGCGTCGCTGAAGATAGGGGAGCACGGTTCTCGCACCGGAGTCGTAGTTCCGAACCATCGGTCCGCAGTCGATCAGCATGTTCTTCCCGTTTGGAAATTCCACGAGCGTTGCATCGCCCTGCCCGACGTCGAGAAACGTGAGCCGCAGTATTGCCGATGCCGGAGCTTCCGTTGCTGCCCAGCCGAAGGAAAAAGACGCGGTCACGATCAACATCACAACGATAAGTCGCGTGAGAAATCTTGCACGCTGATGAAGGAGTACGACCACACACAGGACGTATGCAGTAAGAAACAGCCAAGGTACGTCCGGGACAAGCATCACGGCGAAAGGCAACGATGATAGCCATTCCGATACGGTGAGGATGATATCGAGGGCGAAGCTGGAGGTCTCAGCGAACAGAATCGCCGCGCCAAGCCAAAGCGAGTGCAGCAGCACACCGAGCACACCGGCTGCAACGACGACGAAGACAAGCGGAACGACGATCAGGTTCGCGGCTAAACCGACAAAACTGATTCTTTCGAAATACACGAGGACGAAAGGCAGAGTCCCAACCTGCGCCATGATCGTGAGTGCGAGCAAGCTTGCCAGATTCTTGAGAATGAACGATTCACGAAGCCGCTCGAACCGCTGCAAGAGGAACCACTGCAGCCGGTCATACCCAAGGAGAATTGCAATGACAGCGGAAAAAGAAAGTTGAAATCCCGGGAGAAAAAGCGCTTGAGGAGAGACGAGTAAAATCAAGGCGCCGGCTGCAGCGAGATTGTTTACCGGGTTCGTGAGGCGTTGCGAAGCGAACGACAGCAAAACACTCGTTGCCATGAACGTCGCGCGCACGACCGGCGGCGCCATTCCGGTCAGGAATGCATAGCACCAGAGAACGAGAAGCGCCAGCGGAATCCTGAAACGCAGGGACAACCGCCCGAACGGAATCCACACCATCGCAAGGATGATTCCGACATGCAAGCCGGACACGGCAAGGATATGCACGACACCGGCATCACGAAAGGCATCGGTGATTTCATCCCGGATGCTTCCGCGTTCGCCTAAGATCAATCCGTGCATGATGTCGGCGTTGTCGTCACGATACAGTCTCCGTATTCCCCGCTGTGTGGTTGACCGGATTTCATCTAAGACCGTCTGAAAGAACGAAGGTTCAGCAGTGCCGATGATGTGCAGTCGGTTGCCTGCGTTAACGCTCATCACCGTCGTGACGCTATGACGTATCAGATAACTGCGGAAGTTGAATCCGCCGGGATTCCTTGCCGCTTGAGGTGTGCGTAAAGTGCCATCGAGCGCGACGGTGTCGCCAACCTGAACGGGCTTGAGTTTATCATCGGGATCGAATGAACTCCGTGAATAATACACGAGCGTCTTCGCGTTGAGACGACGCTCGGCAGTATCCGTATTCACCTTAATGACTTCGAGGAAAAACGAGACTCGGTCCTGCTTGCGCTGCGGATGATCCTCCACGATACCGATTACCCGAACGCGGCTCTTTCCATCGGCGAATTCAAGCAATGAGCTGTCGATGCTTTCGCTCCACCGGTTACCGAGATAGCATCCAAGTCCGAAGACGAGCAGGGAGGTTAAAGCGAGAGACAAGAGTTTGAAGGCAAAATGCCTCGTTGCGAAGTAGGCGAAGACGAGGATGAATGGAATGAGTGAAAGAACAAGCGTGAGCGCCACTCGTGAATCGACATGCACGGATTCGGAAAGAAGAATACCGCCTGCAAGCATCAGAAAGAACCGCACTGCGGGAAGTCGAAAAATATTTCCGTGGCGTCGAATCATACCTGAACTGAGGTTCTGGTTACGGGCAGAGGAATCTACAGATGGCCGGTGTGATATCCGAAATCGAAGGACGCTTATCTAAGGGAAGCAGCGATATGAAGCTTTGGATTTGAGCACCGAATACGAGAAGCGGAATGGGATTGCGCGTATGCGTCTTCACGGAAAGCTCTTCGAGATTTCCATGATCGCTGGAGAGTATGATGGTGAGAGAACTGTCTCGCGCTTCCCAAACGCCGCGAAGAAAATCATCGATGTCCTGAAGGATTCTTACTGCGTGTGTCATACTTCGTTCGTGTCCTGCCTTATCGGTCATGAAATACTCATAGAGTGAGAAGGAATGCTCTACAGCAATGTGAGCCAATTGCCTTCCGGCTTGATACGGCGAGAGAACAGGTGCGTCGGGATGCCCGATGTCCGCCCATCGCTCCGCAGTGATATCCGTTGATACGGCCATGCCTTTTTTCAACATGGCGATATCGCGAAACGGTATTTCCGTTACATGCGCCGCGTACATTCCTGCAACCATGCGTTGGCGACCGGAGGCCATATAGTCGAAGAAGCGCTGTGGAAAGGCATTCGCAAGAGCAAGTTCCGAACGTTCGATACCTTCGTTGAGTAATCGTCGAAAGATGTTCTCCCGTTCCACGACAGGTTTGAGCGTTGAATACAAGTACGGACCGAAGTGCTGACCGATGATTTTCGCTGTATTCACGCCAGTGTAAAGGGCCGCTTGGCCGGTGCCGCTTTGCGGAAAACCCGCGACACCCATCGTTGCATCCACTGGAATGCACGCTGCATGACGCGCATCGATGCGGCGTTGACGCAGCGAAGGGAGCTTTCCATCGAGCAGTGATTGAAGGAATGGAAGCTCGGTTGCGAAGAAAGGATTTCTCGCCGGATCCTTCGTACCGATACCGATGCCATCGAGAAAGATGAAAAGAACCTTTCGTATTTCAGGTATATGCATCGTCTCGCGTGACTTCATTACCACGATCATCGTTTCGCCTCAGGGAAATCGAAAACAGAATGTGGTATGGGCATGAAGGGTCGATGAAGGATTTCAGATGAGAGTGTTCATCGTCACTCATCATATTCGCGCTTGCTTTTCAAAAAAATCGTAACCGGTCCATCGTTTACCAACTCCACCTGCATGATCGCACGAAAGAGGCCCGTTGCAATTCGGTTCTCTCCTAACTCTCTGCGGAGTTCCCCGATAAAAAGGTTGTACAGCGATTCTGCCAGCACCGGGTCGGCTGCAATCGTGTAGCTCGGTCGATTCCCTTTGCGCGTTTGTGCGTGAAGCGTGAATTGTGATACAACGAGCACCTGGCCGCCGACGTCCCGGATACTCAGGTTCATTTTTCCTTCGTCGTCGTTGAAGATGCGCAAGGTGGAAACCCGCGACGCGAGATAGCTCGCATCATCCTCGCCATCCCCTTCACGTACACCGATGAAGACGAGCAATCCATTACCGATGCTGCCGGTAACTGATCCCTCGACCGTTACCGATGCGCGGGAAACACGTTGTATCAGCGCTCGCATCGTGTGCGCGAATCAGGCTAGAAGTTTCCCTTTGACTTCATTCATCTTTTGCATGAGCGCGTTCAAAAGGTCGTTCTTTTCTTTCATCGCCATCGGGAAATAATACATCTCCGTTTCCTCGATGTATCGGAAGGGATTGCGCTTCACGCCGAATTCGAGGCAGCGGAAATTGTCGAGCCGCTCGGCGAACTTCACGATCTTGCAATCGACGCTCGCAAAGTTTATGCGCTCGATGTATTCCTGGTCCTCCTGCTCGCGAAGCACGCCCATCAGCCGGAAGTTCTTCGTCAACACCTCCACGATATAGCTGATGTACGAATTGAAATTGTACTTGATGACTTCTGCCGTGATGATTTCCGAATCTTCGAGAACGTCATGCAAAAGCGATGCAGCGATAACGTCCGCGTTGTAATACTCCAATTCCTGAACGACGACTTTAGCGACGCGAGAGATATGCCAGAAGTAGGGCGTCGCATCGGTTCGAACCTGGTATTCATGGACGCTTGTCGCCATATCATACGCTGCAAGCACCGTAGTCAATCCGACCGGATCGAGTTTGGTCGTCACGTCTGCACAAAGTTCGTCCTTCGTGTAAACGGTCTGGTTGTACAGAGGGAACTGAGATGCCATTCGCGGGAGAAAAAAAAGCACCCGCAAGGCGGGTGCTTCAGTAAGGGTGTCGGTTTAGTTATTCACTGTTTTTGGAAGACGAGCAAACACATCGGAGATCGTCATCTTTTCTCCGGAAATAATGACCTTCCTCCATATATCCGGGAAAGTCTCTGCGCCGTCCCACGTACCCTGACCGCCGCTGTTCGTGTATTTGTAGAGCAATTCACCCGGTTCAAGGTCAACGACTATCGTCCATTCGTTATTGCCAAAGACCTCATCGCCGTATTCGCCGTTGTCCCACATGCGGATCGTGTTGGGTTCGAGATTTCCAAGTTCCTTTCTGTTGCCGGCAATGAAGACGGAGGTAATCGCTTCACGATCCACGAGTTTGCAAAGGAATGTTACCCGGGTTCTGTTGTGCTGTCTTTCCCACACGGGTTTCACCAGGCCTGATGGGAGAAATGAAGCGAGCGACGACGCGGTGCCGCCTGCATTTTCCACCGCTTCGCGAGCCATGTTCAGAAACTGCATCTCATACGGTTTTGGGTCTCCGCCGTTCAATAAACTTGGATTGAACGAAGCGAACCAATGCTGGCTCGTCGCTCCGTAAAACATTGTAAACGGTTTCTTCGCGAATTGCAGTAAGAACTCCTCGGACACATCGGGTGTGACAGAGCTGAGTTGTTTCCGGATATTACCGAGCGTTTCCCATGCCGCATTGCTGTACTGGTTTCCTATCCATGCATTGAAATTGCCATCGAGTCGTGAACCACTGCCGAGTGCAGTGATCTCTTTCAACTCCGCATGGGCAGCTATTCCACGAAGACGATTTCCGGATAGGTACTCGGGCATCGTGACCGTGACAACCGCACGGGATTCGAAAAGCTTGTTGAGCTTGCGATAGATTCCGTTGACAAAACCTTTCCCGTCCGTATCCCGATTGTATTGAAGCCATGCGTCATCATTGTCGATGACGACCGTGACGAGCGCGTCTTCGTTCTCGTCCTTCGGCGCTAACGTGAGAAGATTCTCGATAAAATCGTGCGCAGAGTTCTCCGCATAGTAATTCCGATAAACCCAATTGATCCGGGTTGTCAGGAGGTCATCGGAGAAAACGCCGGTGAGGCTCGCACCATCCGCGCTCGCGACATAGGGTTGGTTTGTGGCGAGATTGTCGGGCTGGCTTTTTCGCAATACGGCTTCATGCGAACTGAACCATGTAAAACCGTTCTTCTTCAAAATGGGGATCACGTTTGGAGCCATTGCGCCATAGGGTGGTATATATCCGGTCGGCGTATGGTTGAAATACTTCTGATAAGCGGTCAACGACATCTGCAATTGTGCTTCAGCGTCTCCGGGATTCGCATAAGGAGCGGGGAGTTGAATATTCGGATCAGCGTCTCGTGCAACGTCCGAGTTGATGAGGAGGGGAAGAACAGCGTCAGCAAATGAAGTGGCAGCAAGGTCCATCTGGCCGATTTTTGCGCGGTGGTCGTATCTCACTTTTTCAAACGTCGGAAGAATGCTTGACATGATGTAGTAAGAAGATGCGACGATACGGTGGCAATCATCCTCGGTGATGTCTCGCTTGAGATAATACTTCCCGTCGCTTCTGTAGGAGATCAAATCGCGGAGGTCGAGCGACAGCTTAATGCGCGTCCCTGTTTGGATGAGAGGAACGGAGCGTTCGAAGAACTCGGTGTCGAAATGCGCGAAGATCGCGAAGAACTTGAGTGTTCGAAGCTCCTGCACGGAGTAACTCGGATTCCCTTTCGAGTCCACCCACTTCTCATGAAGGCGAACCATTTCCGGGAGCCGGTTCATCCGCACGGGCGAGATCGTGAAGGCGTTCCATTGATTGCGGTACAAGTAGTTTTTGTCTTCATCGGTCATGCGTTCAGCGGGTGTTAGGCAGATGTCGATCCACGGGTCGGTTTTCCCCTTCATCGCAGCGAGGAAACCTGCGGCATTCATCTTTGCCGGCTTTGGCCGCATCGTTTTGTTCTTTATGATGTACGGTTCCATGCGATTGACGTAAATCTCCTGGATCTGCCAGAGGAGAGTAGGGGAAAGAACAGTGGTGGCGTGGACGTTCGGATAACGCTGAATGACGTCAGCCAATTCAAAGTAGTCTCGCGTCGCATGCATACGCACGAACGGTGCATCGATCTGGTCCTTACGCGCGTTGTAATACAGCGGAAGATGGTGCTTGAAGATAAGATTGAGATACACTGTCCCGCCGCGTTTCGGATAGTTGTCGTTCAAAGCACGGCGAACGGGATAGCCTTCCATTATGATTTTCCCATCCTGAATCGTGATCAGGGAATTGATGCGCGAACCGTCAACCACTTCAAAGGTGAGCGGATTCCGGGGATCAGTCATGATGCGATTCCCATCGACGAGATAGCCGTATTGGTAAGTCCCCGGTAACAATTTCATTCCGGCAATCCATTCACCGGATTCCGTCTTCTTCATTGGATGAGAGAGACCCGACCAGCTGTTGAAATCACCAACCAAAGAGACTGTCTGTGCTTCTGCATTTTCATAAGCAAAACGCACACCGTCCGGTGTTGCTGAAGGTTGAGCCAAGAGTACGAATGGCAGTAAAACGATGCTTACGGGAATAAGAATGTATCGGGACATTAACGCTCCACTGTTAGAGAGGATGGAGATTTTTGAAAGGGAAACGGCAGAACGCCGTTAGGGCGTCAAACTACGCCAATGTACCCGGAAATGCAACCGTATCGAGGGGAGTGAGCGAAACGCTCGCGTCAGGAATCAGCAGTGCTGCGTACCGGGAATAACGTGTTCAGCTTTCTCCGGACAACAATCGCCATTCGGCTTTTGCCGGTAGGCGTGACTGGTGTATTTTCATTCATCGAATCGGATGAGATGACCTTGTTTCGATTCTTCCATCCACACCATCCCAGTAGAGACACTCATTCCCATGTTTGATAAACTTCTTCCGAAAGAAGAGAAGTACTTCGAGCATTTCAACGATATGATCGGTCATATCCGAGAAATGGCTTTGCTGACCCATACGCTCTTTGCAGCCGACTCCTACAATCTTGACTTGATCCTTCAAATCAAGCCGGAAGAAAAACGGTGCGACGAGATATTGGACAAAGTCGTCCGCCAATTGAATAAAACGTTCGTGACTCCGTTCGACCGCGAGGATATTTTCAATCTCATCAAGAAGCTCGACGACATCAGCGATATCCTCCTTGGTGCGAGTCTTCGAGTCCGGATTTTTCAATTGGACGAACCGATTCCCGGCGCGAAGCGGATGACATCGATTATCGTCCAGCAGATCATGGAGTTAGGGACGGCGATTCAGGATCTGAAGGATAAGCACAACCGCATGAATGAATGCAAAGCGGTAAAGGATTTGGAGACGGAAGCCGATACCGTCTATCAACAAGCCATGACAGAGCTTTTCGAACGGGAAACGAACGCCATCAGCTTGATGAAGAAGAAAGAAATACTCGACATGCTCGAAATGGTCGCCGATAAGTGTCAGGAAGTCGCGAATGACATTATCGCCGTCTTTATAAAGAACGCGTAGCCGTATGACGTTCGTCCTCTTCATTATTTTCATCGCGTTACTCTTCGACTTTTACAATGGGATGAACGATGCAGCGAATTCGATTGCGACCGTGGTCTCGACGAGAGTATTGACGCCGATTCAAGCTGTGGCCTGGGCGGCTTTTTTCAACTTCGTTGCGGCATTTCTCTTCGGGGTGAGCGTCGCAACGACCATCGGGAAAGGAATCGTTGACGTTGCTATCGTGGATAACTTCGTGATTCTTTCAGGCTTGGTTGGAGCGATCATACTCACGGCAACTGCGACGCATTTCGGTTTACCCATTTCCGTATCACACTCCATCATCGGTGGATATGGTGGCGCTGCAGTGACCAAGGCAGGCTTCGCCGTGCTTATCATGTCAGGCTACACGAAGGTTCTCATTTTCATTCTCGCAGCGCCTCTTCTTGGAATGGTCATGGCTTACCTCTTCTCCGTGCTGACGCTTTGGATCGTTCGCACAGCGTCTCAGCGGAAAGTGGACCGATACTTTCGGAGGTTGCAGTTAATCTCAGCCGCTGGGTATAGCTTAAGCCACGGTGCGAACGATGCACAGAAGACGATGGGGATCATTACGATTCTCCTCTTTACAAACGGACTTTTAGGAGAGACATTCTATGTTCCTTTTTGGGTGGTGATCACAAGCCATCTTGTTATCGCAATGGGCACGATGATCGGCGGTTGGAAAGTGATTCGCACGCTTGGGATGCGCTTAACGAAACTCAGTCCGTTCGGCGGATTCAGCGCAGAGACTTCGGCAGGCCTCACGATTATAGGCGCAACGATTTTCGGGATTCCTGTCAGCACGACGCATACGATTACCGGTTCCATCATCGGCGTCGGATCGTTGCGTGGATTGAGTGCCGTTCGATGGGGTGTTGCACGAAATATCCTGTGGGCATGGGTTTTAACCATACCTCTCTCAGCACTGTTTGCCGGAATGTCGTATTGGGTTATATCTTCCGTTGCCGGAATTCTTTGAAAGAAAATCGGCAGTCAGTCGATAGTTTTCATTAACGGGTCATATGATCGAAGTTCGCACGAATTGATTGGGTAACATGCCTACCATCACGTTACTTGGACAGAAGATTCCCTATCTGGTCATTCGCACCAAAAGGAATCGATACGTCCGTCTCACCGTGACGATGGGAAAGGGTCTGCGTGTTTCAACTCCGCCACGTTTTCCGATGCACGAACTCCCCGCAATCATTCACAGCCGTAAAGATTGGATTGTCGAGAAGCTTGTAGAATTCGAACGACTCCAGAAGAAAATCCCCCGCCAACGCTTTCGCAATGGATCGACGATCATGTTCCTGGGACGGGCATATCGATTGACATTGGTCCCGACACTGTTTACGCGACCGCAAATTCGTCTTAACGGAAGCGACATTGAAATAACCATTCCGCAGGCGTTGCACAACGAGCACCGTGAGGAATACATCAAGAACGTCATCACAGCGTGGTATCGTTTACAAGCGTCGAAGATCGTTCGCCCTCGGGTTGCGGCGTGGGCTACGCTCATGAAGTTGAAACCCGGGAAAGTCACTATCAAGAAAGCGAAGACTCGTTGGGCGAGTTGTTCAGAGCAGGGAAATCTCAACTTCAACCTGCGGCTTGTAATGGTACCGCCTTCGGTTATGGACTACGTCATCATTCATGAGCTTGCACACCTTCGCGAACTCAACCATTCGGAGCGCTATTGGAAAATCGTTGACCGGTATTGTCCGCGTCGTAAACGCATTCAGGAATGGTTGAAAGAGCATGCGTATTATCTGGAACAGTGAATTACCGGACGGCCTTCGCTGAGACCGGAATCAAAAGACATTTTCGAGCATCGTATCTATGCATTTTGACAATGAGCAAGAGATCATAACACACGCCCAACTTGGAGATTCCGATGCCATCAGAAAGCTTGTCGAAGAGTATGCCCCGGTCATCTTTCGCTTTTCCTATCATGTTTGCCGGAACAAGGACAGAGCGGAGAACACGACACAAGAAACCGTCTTGAGCATCATGCGCAAACTCGATCAGTTCGATCGGCGGTCGAAGTTCTCGACGTGGATTTACCGGATCGTCGCGAATCACTGTCTCATGGAGGCTCGAAAGGAAAAATCGCGCCGCACCATTTCGATCGATGACGAGGAAGTTTTTCTTGACAGCGTTCGACAAGACGCAGGTGATCCGCATGACAATCTCGAACAGAGTGAACTCCGCGAGCACCTCGATAGCGCGATTCAGAACCTTGATCCGGACTACCGCATCGTCTTTATCCTTCGAGATATCGAACAGCTTTCGACGAAAGAAGTTGGGAGGGTCCTAAGTCTATCTGAAGCAGCTGTGAAGTCGCGATTGCACCGTGCACGAAAATACCTTCGGGATGAATTGACGCAGGTATTCATGGAGAAAACCAATGGCGAATAAGTACGAGGCTTGTGCCAACGTTCTCGAATACCTTTGCACGCAATTTGGGGATGATACGAATACCGAACGCTGCCAGGCAGTGAAACGGCATCTCGACGGTTGCCCGGATTGCGCACGGTATTGCCAATCGATGGAGAAGATGATCGCGCTATATCGAGCGAGCGCTCCTCATTTTTCCGAAAAAGCGCGAAGTTCAATCCTATCGTTACTCGGCATACCCGACACGCGCTGAATCCTTCATTCTCTTGATGCATCCTATTTCACAACCGCAAGCAGCGGGGCATATCACAAGCAGAGATAGGAATGAACCAACAAGTCGAATTTACGCTTACGTCACAACGTCCCTTTGAGGAACTGATCGCTGCCGTTCAGGAAACGGCGCTTCAGAAAAACTTTCGAACGCTTCACGTCCATGACGTGCAGGCAACACTGAAAGAGAAGGGTTTTTCGATCATGCCCTACAGCATCATAGAGGTTTGCAACGCAGCGTATGCAAACGAAGCGATTCAAGCTTACGCGGGCATCGGGATGTTTTTACCCTGCCGTATTGCCGTGTACGATTCAGGCAAGGAACGCACTCTCACAATGATGAATCCATCAATGATGACTTCAGTGCTGCCGGCGGCAAACTTTGGCGACCTTCCACAAAAAGTAGAGACACTCCTTCAAGAGGTCATGAAAGAAGCAGCGGAATGATTGAAGCGGTGAGCGGCGCGTTGTTGGGAAGCGGAGTCGGATGGATGATCAGTAGATACATGGGCCGCGTTTCCGGGGGTGTTTGCCCAATCCTCTGCAACCCCAAAGTGAGCATCCCTTACTTTGCGTTCATTGGGCTTGTGGTCGCAATGGAAATCATGAAATAACCTATTCAAGTACCTATCATAAGGAAGAAACAATGAAACCAATCGAAGTCACGGATTCCACATTTCAGACATCTGTTCTCGAGAATCCCTTACCCACAATCGTTGACTTTTGGGCGCCATGGTGCGGCCCATGCAGAATCATCGCTCCCATCGTGGAAGAGCTTGCTAAGGAATACAGCGGTAAGGTCAACTTCGCCAAACTCAATACGGATGATAACTTCGAAACCTCTGCTCGCTATGGGATAAGAGGTATTCCCACATTGGGTTTTTTCCACAATGGTGAATTGGTCAACACCGTCGTTGGAGCTGTTCCGAAATCAGTGTTGAAAAATGCAATAGAAGAACAGTTGCATTCCACGGAAGCATCCGCGCGATGAACGCTATATAACTTCGCGAAAGTCATTCAGTGAGCAGACTTCCTTCAGAGCCTGCTCATTTTTTTTTCTTTGAGTCGTATCATCTCCACTGTCGTATTTATTGGGCTTAGAGACATCTCGAAAACGGAGAGTTCCTCACAAGTTTGCACAACCAATATGAATCTTCTTAGATTTCAATGACAATCATCACGCGATGAGTTGATGTGAGTCACATTAAAGCCATTAACGCTAACGATATCCAACTTACTTTCGCCTATTCTGGAATTTTCAGCTACGATTGGAATGATGAATGAAGAAGTCTGAAGGGCCTTCTGTTTTGAGACGGATGTTTCACCCTCTTCAACGGATTGCGATGTTCCTTGCCATCCCGATTTGGATTGCAGGATGCTACGTATTCGTGAGCGATGAAACTCCACCTGAATGGTACGACGCTAAGAAAGCTTCGCAAGAGACTGCGGCAACGACAGCCGGCGGAGCCGGAGGCAGTGTGTATCAATCGAAATGTGCCGTCTGCCATCAGGCAACAGGGAAAGGTATTCCTGGTGTCTATCCTTCACTGGTTGGTTCTGAGATTGCTACCGGAGACCCATCAAAGCCGATAATGATTGTCCTTCACGGATTTCAGGGCGTGATCGAGAGAGGCGGTCAACAGTACAACGGAGTCATGCAGGCTTGGAAAAACGATTTGACAGATCAACAAATTGCGGACGTCCTGACGTTCGTCCGCTCAAGTTGGGGAAACGCCGCCGATGCGATCGATGCTGCGACAGTCAAGAAAATTCGTGAGGCTTCAACGAAGCGCCTCACGGCTTTGACTGAAGCGGATCTGAAAGCGATTCTCTAAATGATAATCACGAAAGGCAAAACTCATGCTTGATTGGTTGCCTGAGAATATCTCCACGTTCGGAGAGGGCATCGATTATCTTTTCTATCTCATTTACTATATCACGGTGGCAATCTTTGTCCTCGTGTATGCGGTGTACATCACCTTCGTCATTCGATATCGACGAAGGAAGAAGTCTGCTCGCGCCTACCATTACCATGGGAACAACCTTCTCGAATTTACATGGACGGCGCTGCCCTTCGTCCTCTTCGCCTTTCTTGCGCTGTACAGCGACATCATCTGGCGCGAGGTGAAATACGAGAGTCACAAACCCAATCCAGACTTGGAGATCGAGGTGATGGGTCAGACGTTCATGTGGCACTTCCGGTATCCAGGCTCCGATGGAGTCTTCGGAAGAAAGGACCAGATGCTCATTTCGACGACAAATCCCTTTGGTCTCGACCCGTCGGATCCCAATGGAAAAGATGACCTGGTAATGTTGAATCAGATGCACATCCCTATGAACAAGACAGTTCTGGTGAGAGGTTCGTCGATGGATGTCATTCACAGCTTCTTCGTTCCGAACATGCGTGTCAAACAAGACTTCGTGCCGGGGGGATGGTATTCGACGTGGTTCAATGCAAGAAAGACCGGCGCTTACGAAATCGCATGTGCCGAGCTTTGTGGAAGAGGACACTACCTCATGAGAGCAACGTTGACCGTGCATTCACAGGAAGAGTTCGACACGTGGATCGATCAACAGTACGAGAATGTGAAGGCGGCTTCAGCGCCGCAAGTGAACCCTGCGAATCAGTCGATGGGAGGGAACTGAAATCATGGACGCAGCCTTGCACGCGCAGCCACTCACGAACGGCGATCCTGTTGCACATGAGCATCACCATGCTCACCGGCAATCGTTCATTCGCACGTACATCTTTTCGACTGACCATAAGATGATCGCGAAGCAATTCATGATCGCAGCGATCTTCTTTCTCTTTGTCGGTGGAGCGTTCGCGCTCTTCATCCGTTGGCAACTTGCATATCCCGGACAGCCGATCCCCGTCATCGGACAGTTGCTCCCCGACACGTGGGTGAATCCGGACGGCGCACTTCTCCCTGACTTCTACAATCAACTTCTGACGATGCACGGAACGGTTATGATCTTTGCCGTGATCATTCCTTTCCTCGTTGGTATGGTTGGCAACTTCGCCATCCCGCTGATGATCGGCGCGGATGATATGGCACTGCCCACGTTGAACATGATCTCTTTCTGGCTTTTCCCCGTCGCTGCGATTTTCATGTTCTCAGGATTCTGGTTAGAAGGCGGTTCCGCCGCCGCGGGGTGGACGGGCTATCCGCCATTGAGTGCGCATGGCGTGTTGGGATTAGGGCAAAGCCTTTGGGTTGTCGGTTTGTTCTTCGTGGGCTTCTCATCTATTCTCGGAGCGGTCAATTACATCACGACCGTCATCAACATGCGCGCGCCGGGCATGACGTTCTTCCGGATGCCCATGACGGTATGGGCGGTCTTCATCACGGCGATTCTCGTTACGCTTGGTACTCCGGTGCTCGCTGCTGCGCTTGCGATGTTGTTCATGGATAACTTCCTTCACACGAGCATCTTCACGCCGGCGAACCTTCTCATTCAGGGCAAGAACATGTCGATGCATTCCGGAGGCGGCCAACCTCTTCTCTGGCAGCATCTCTTCTGGTTCTATTCGCATCCGGCTGTGTACATCATGATCGTACCCGGTATGGGCGTCGTCTCAGACGTCCTTTCTACGTTTTCGCGCAAACCGCTCTATGGATATAAGGCGATGGTGTTCGCGATCGTTGCCATCACGTTCCTCGGTATCGTCGTTTGGGGACATCACATGTTCCTCTCAGGAATGAATCCATTGCTTGGAACGACGTTCATGGTCGGAACCATGGTCATTGCCGTTCCCTCGGCGATCAAAACTTTCAATTGGCTCGGGACGATGTGGAAGGGACAAATGGAATTCACGACGCCGATGCTCAATGCGATGGCCTTCGTTGCGATGTTCGTTATCGGTGGGTTGAGCGGCATCATGATGGCATCGACGGCGGTGGATATTTACATCCACGATACCTACTTTATCGTCGCGCACATTCACTATGTCTTATTCGGCGGCAGCATGTTCGCCGTGTTTGCCGCGCTGTACTACTGGTGGCCGAAGATTTCCGGCAAGATGATCGATGAACGTTTCGGCAAGTGGCACTTCTGGCTTAGCTTCATCACGTTCAATCTCACGTTCTTTCCGATGCATATCCTCGGAGTCGGAGGAATGATGCGGCGGATTTACGACCCGACGGTTTATGACTTTCTCAAACCTCTTCAACCCATGAATGAGTTCGTCACGATCGCAGCGATTGCACTCGGGTTCGCGCAATTCATTCTCGTCTATGCGCTCATTCACAGCTTAGTGAAAGGGAAGAAGGCGAAACGAAATCCCTGGCGGGCGAACACACTCGAATGGACGACACCGTCACCGCCTCCTCACGGAAATTTCGACATTCCGATACACGTCTATCGCGGCCCGTACGAATACAGCTCACCGGAGTCGGTGAAAGATTACCTCCCGCAGAATGTGTCACCGGAGGAGTTGGACCGGCAAAGGGAAGCGCACGAACATCGCATGGCGACTCAAACACTTGACGTGGAGCTTTGACGTGACGAGGAACGAATCATTCCCATCATATTCCAGAGGCCATCGTTGGCTGAATGCATTTGCCATCGCTCTTGCCATTGGCACGTTGCTCCTCATCGCAAAGGGCGGACTCGTTCACAGCGCAGGCGCCGGTTTGTCCGTCCCCGACTGGCCGACAACGTATGGCGAGAACATGTTCACCTACCCCGTTGAGAAATGGACCGGCGGCATTCTCTTCGAGCATGGGCATCGCTTGCTCGCCTCGCTCATCGGCTTTCTGACCATCATCGTTGCGGTTTGGATTTGGATGAAGGACGATCGTTCATGGCTGAAACGGCTCGCAGCTATCGCACTCGTCGCAGTGGTCATTCAGGGAGTCCTCGGCGGCCTGACGGTGTTGATGCGGCTCCCGACTGCCGTCTCGGTCAGCCATGCGATGCTTGCGCAATCCTTCCTCCTGATGACGGTAATGATCGCAATTGCGACATCGAAGAAATGGATGATCGGCATCAGCGCGCGCGAAATCAATGAAGGGAAAAACGTTCAACACCTGTTGCTTGGAACGGTGGCGTTCACGTTCGTTCAAATTTTTCTCGGCGCTTTGACACGCCATACGTACAGCGGTCTCGCCATCACGGATTTCCCTCTGAACAATGGACAGATCGTTCCCGACTTCACGAGCGTTGGCGTCGCGATTCATTTCGCGCATCGTGTTGGAGCGTTGATACTGACGACGCTGATTTTCGTCCAGGGGGTTCGAATTTTCAGAAGTGCGGAGCTTCGACGCTTGCGAAAGCCGGCTGGATTCCTGATGGCGATGGTGCTTATTCAGGGAACACTCGGAGCGATCGTCATCTGGACGCGCGAAGCAATCATTCCGAATACACTTCATGTTGCCGGCGGCGCAATCATCTTTGCGCTGTCGTTTCTCACCTATGTGTTATCCGTGCGGTGGTATCGTTTCACCGAGACACGGGAACACCTCTCCATGGAATTGAAGGAAGCGAGGGCGTGATGAGGAAAGCGGAATTTCAAAGCCTCGTTATCACGCCTGCACTCGGTTGGCGTGATATCCTCTCTGCATACAACGAACTGACGAAGCCGGGCATCACGATGATGGTGGTGATGTCGGCGGCAGTTGGGTACTATCTCTCACTTCCGAAAAACTCCTTCCTCTATCTCACAGTAGAGACCGGTGCACATTTCTTTCTTTCCATGATCGGGACTTCGCTCGTGTCAGCGGGGGCGTGTGTGTTGAACCATGTCACGGAGCGTCAATTCGACGCACAGATGAAGCGCACCATGATGCGACCGATTCCTTCGGGAAGAGTTCCGGTGAAAGCGGCTGCGATTTTCGGAACGATCCTCTCGGCGGCAGGAATCGGATTGCTTGCCTCGATGAATGTTCTCGGCGCAGTTCTCGCTGCTGCGACAAGCGTTCTCTATCTCGCCGTCTATACTCCGCTGAAAAGAAAGACTCAGCTTTCGACGCTGATTGGCGGGATTCCCGGTGCCTTGCCGCCGCTTGGAGGCTGGGTAATGGGGAGCGGTGATATTGGGCTTGGTGGATTGGTGCTCTTCGCGATTCTCTTCTGCTGGCAGATTCCGCACTTTCTTTCCTTAGCGTGGATGTACCGGAAGGACTATGAGAAAGGCGGTTTCCCAATTCTGGCGGTCCTGGATGATTCGGGGCTTGTCGTCGCGAGGCACATCGTCATTTATACGCTGCTTCTCTTCGTATTGAGTTTGTTTCTTTCGCTGCGCGGCTTGACGGGAGTTTTCTATTTCTACGGAGCGCTCGTGCTTGGAGTAGGATTTCTGTTTTCCGCAATCCGCTTTTTCTTCGAGCGCTCGAATGCGAAAGCGCGCAGCGTTCTTCTCGCGTCGTACTTCTACTTGCTTTCCCTCTTCACTCTCATGTTTCTCGACAAAGCATAAACGGATTCGATTCTATGTCATCAACCGTCATCTCTCACGATATCTTTCATAGCGGCTTCCGTCACGGCAAGCTTGCTATGTGGGTATTCATTGCATCGGAGATCATGTTCTTCACGGGCTTCTTCGGAGCGTTCATCGTCTTGCGTAACCTGAACATCGCCGTCTTCACCGAGAGTGCGCACCAGCTCGATAAGGTCGTCGCAACGATCAATACGGCGGTGCTCATCACGAGCAGCCTCACGATGGCGCTGGCGCATCTCTCGATCGAGAAGGGCGATCAGAAGCAGTTCCGTCTCTTCATCCTGTTGACGTTCCTGTGCGGACTTGCCTTTCTCGGCATTAAGACTTACGAGTACGGTACGAAGTTCAGCCACGACGTCTTTCCCGCGACGAACACCTTCTTCGCGATGTACTTCACGATGACGGGGTTTCACGCATTGCACGTGATCGGAGGGATGATTCCGATGGCGTGGATGTTTTTCAAATCGCTGACACGGGGTTATCCGCAGGCACAGCATCACCGCGTCGAAGCGCTCGGTCTCTACTGGCACTTCGTCGATCTCGTCTGGATCTTCCTCTTTCCCACACTCTATCTGATTTTCTGATTCGGAGAAATCATGAGCGAACACATCGAACTGGCTGTAATGAAAAAATCCTATTTCAGGATTTTCCTCTACCTGATCTTACTCACGGCTCTCACCGTTGCGGTGACGACGATTCATTTCGGGGACATTGCCAACATCGTTGTCGGAGTGATCATTGCGTTGCTCAAAGCAGGATTGGTGATCGCCATCTTCATGCATATCAAATTCGACAGGCCATTTCTTCGCGTGTTCTTTCTCGTGCCTGCCTTCTTCTTCATCATCATCGTATTTGCGCTTGCCGTTTTAGGATTGTAAGCCGATCACAATGGACGCGACGTTAACCGTTTCCCATCTTTCCCATTCGTTCGCCGGAAGACAATCCGTCGAAGCGTTGAAGGACATTTCCTTCAAGCTTGAAAACGGAATCACTGCGTTGGTTGGGAAAAACGGCAGCGGAAAGAGCACACTCTTCCGTCTCCTGAGCGGATTGCTCCCGGTGCAAAGCGGAACCATCCGTTTTTTCGGAGCGATGTCTCCGGTGGAAACCCGTCGCGCCGGCTTGCTCGGTTTATCGTTTCAACACCCGAGTCTCGATCAACGGCTGACGGTATGGGAGAACCTTCAACACCACAGTCTGCTGTATGGCGTGCGGTTGAACCGCAAGATGTTGAACGGAATCATCCCTGGAATTTTGGAAATCGATGACGTGCTCGAGAAGAAAGTGGAAACGCTGTCGGGCGGATTCCAACGGCGCGTGGAGCTTGCGAAAATTCTGACGACGAAGCCGCGACTCCTTCTGCTCGACGAACCATTCAACGGTCTGGACCTGCCGGTTCGCGATGCGTTCTTCTCCATGCTCAGGCATATTTCTCAAGAGCAAAGCATCCCGGTCTTTCTCATCACACACGACATGGAACTCGCCGGCCAATGTAATTCGGCAATCGTTCTCGAAGAGGGGAGAGTCCTCTTCCAGGATTCACCACGAAAGATGCTCGAACGGTTTGGTGAAACGGTCATTGAAATCGAAAGTCATGACGTTGAAAGCATGCACCGACACTTGTCGATCCTCGCGCGCGGCAAATCCTATCTTTTACCGAATGGGAAACTCCTCGTCACTGCACTTTCGATCGCCGAACTCTTCGATGCTCTTGGAGACCAGCATCGTTCAGTGCGTCACGTGGATATCCGCAAACCGCTCCTCGCGGACTTCTTCAGTGTTCAAGCCGCACAAAAGCAAAAACAGACCGAGGAAAGGTCCGTTGCCGCATGAAAGCGCTCTTGCAGATTCAGAGTTTGTGGCTTCGCGACATGCGCCACTTCCTCCGACAGCCCAGCAGAATCATCGGGGCTCTCGGCCAGCCGATTCTCGTATGGCTGTTGCTCAGCGCGGGTTTCGATAAGTCCTTCACCACAACCGGCGCTCAGTCGTATGGCGATTATCTCTTCCCCGGGATCATCGTGCTGATGGCGCTCTTCGCTGCCATCTTCTCGACGATTTCAATCATCGAAGACCGCAGGTCGGGATTTCTTCAGGGAGTTCTCACGTCTCCCATTTCAACACCGACCTTCGTATTTGCCAAGCTCTTATCAGGAAGTTCTCTTGCCCTGATCCAGTCGATAGTCTTTCTGCTGTTGCTCCCGTTTACGACGTTACCGGTGTCCTTAACAAGCGTTACACTCGGCTTCATCGTTCTTCTCCTGATCGGGATGACGATGACGAACATAGGACTTCTTCTCGCCTGGAAGATGAAATCCACGCAAGGATTCCATGCGGTAATGAGCTTGGTTCTCATTCCTATGTGGCTGCTGTCCGGTGCGTTTTTTCCCGTCGATGGTGCTGCGGAATGGTTGCAGGTTCTCGTTCGTGTTAATCCGATGCATTATCTGATGGCGCTCTTTCAGCAAACGTTCATTGCGGTTCCCGTGCATGTATCGTCGCTCGCCCCAGATGCAGCGCTC
Organism: uncultured Chromatiales bacterium; assembly: GCA_964448285.1. Taxonomy (GTDB): domain Bacteria; phylum Bacteroidota; class Ignavibacteria; order SZUA-365; family SZUA-365; genus CAYUWG01. The sequence continues at coordinate 18,599 of CAYUWG010000019.1, read as the reverse complement.
GGTGTATCTCTCGCGTTCTTTCTCATACTCTCGGCATTGTCGATTCGCACGGTGAGGACCGCATGAGCACGACATTTCAACGGATCGCAATACCGTTCATTCTCACGCTCGTCATCGTAGCATGCGAACGCAAAGAACAGATCTCGGTGACCGATCTCCCGGAGATCAAGAGTGCGCCGGCATTTGAAGGAACGAACTTTGACGGAAGGACGATATCCTCGCGCGAGCTCGCGGGTAAAGTGTATATCGCGGAGTTCTTCTTTACCTCGTGCGCAGGTCCATGCCCCGTAATGAACTCCACGGCGAATGTCCTCCAGGCAGAGTTCTCCGACCTGCAGGATTTTCGCATCGTCGCATTCACCGTCGATCCGGAGACCGACCAGGTGCCGAGACTTGCGAAATACGCAGGGCGGTACGGAGCGAAGAAGGATCGATGGTATTTCCTTCGAAACGACATCGAGGTGATTCGTGACATCGCACAGAAGGGCTTCATGATGGGAGGCGATCTGCACGAGCCGGCTTTGCACAGTACGCGCTTCGTTCTCGTGGACCGCGATGGAATGATACGCGGTTATTACGATGCGCTCGATCCCGCAAAAGTGGATGAGTTGCGCGCGGCCATTCGTTTCCTTGCGAAAGGGAACGCATAGTGGACGTAAGCTTCCTTCCGTCAGTGAATGCGTCGCTCAACGCGCTCGCATCGGTCTTTCTGTTGACGGGCTACTATTTCATCAAGAAGAAACAGATACAGAAGCATCGTGCGATGATGATTGCGGCTGTATCGATCTCCGTTTTGTTCCTCGCGTCGTACCTGTTCTATCACTTCAACACGGCGCTCGTCACGCGCTTTCAGGGTGTCGGGATCGCACGCACCATCTATTTCTCCGTGTTGATTTCGCATTCGATCCTCGCTGCGGTGGTTCCGTTCCTCGTCGTCATTACGCTCACACTCGGATTGCGTATGAAGGTCGAGCGTCACAGAAAAATTGCGAAATGGACGTTTCCCATCTGGCTCTACGTTTCCGTGACGGGCGTCGTCGTCTATGTCATGCTGTATCATCTTCCCGTGGCAAATCAATGAAACACGTGCATCACATTCTTCCGATTCTTCTCATCGCATTCTTCATGCTGTTTCCAGACATCGCTTTTGCCTGTCCCAACTGCAAAGAAGCGACGACGGGCGAAGGCATATCGCTCGCGGGAAGTTATTACGAAAGTATCCTGTTCATGATGGCAATGCCGTTTCTCGTTCTTGCGGCAATCGCATTTCGTATCTGGTTAGCCGCCTATAAGAACAGGCAGTCAGAAACTTGATTTTTCATCATTCATGAAACGCCTCCTGTATGTTCACAGAGCAAACTGACAAAAGACTGAAACAAGCGATAGCCGGCGTGCTGACCGTCGCAGCTTTGGGCCTCGTTGCCTTTTATTTCCTTCGGCATCCGGACGTGATGGACGTGGGATACAGACCGCAGCAACCGGTGCCGTTCGATCACAAAGTTCACGCGGGCGATCTGGGAATCAAATGCGTGTACTGCCACACAAGCGTGGAGAAGTCGGCGCATTCGACCGTTCCCCCAACTTCAACCTGCATGAATTGCCACACCGCAGTGAAGCGCGAAAGCCCGAAGCTTCAATTGGTCCGTGAGAGTGCAGAAAAAAATATCGCGATCGAATGGGTGCGGGTTCATCGGCTTCCGGAGTATGCGTACTTCATCCACAGCAGACATGTGAACTCCGGTATCGATTGCGCATCGTGTCATGGCGAAGTGGAGAAGCAGGGCGTCATCGTCCAGAAGTCGCCGCTCACGATGGGTTGGTGTTTAGACTGCCATCGCAATCCGGAGGATAACGTCATACGAACGCGCACGATTTCCGGTGTGGACGTCCGTCCCGAAAAGTTGACGCAGCCTTTGCAGAAAGGACCGGAGCAATGCTCGGCGTGCCATCACTGAGTGTCTCACCGCACGGATCGAATAGAACTCCCATTCACCGATTGATCTTATGAACGAATCACACACACACGACAACACTTACTGGAAGAGTTTCGAAGAGCGTATTTCCGAACCGGGCGTGCTCGAAGGGATGGGGAATGAATTTCCGTCCGGTTACGACGAAGCATCGTCGTTCGATTCTCCGATCAAGCGAAGAACGTTTCTCGGTTTAGCTGCAGCAACTGCGGCGTTCGCAACGGTCGGATGCCGGCGACCGGAACAACACATCGTTCCGTATGTGAAGAAGCCCGAATACCTCATCCCCGGCGTCGCGAATCACTTTGCAACGGCGTTTGCCTACCGGAATTTTGCATCCGGATTGCTTGTGAAAACGCGCGAAGGCCGCCCGATCAAGATCGAAGGAAACGATCTCGATCCGATAAGCGGTGGGAAGACCACGGGACTTGCGCAGGCATCCTTACTCTCGCTCTACGATCCGGATCGTATTCTTCGCCCGACGGTCAACAACAGCGACTCGACGCCGAAGAATGCGATCAAGCGAATAGCCGACGCGATCGCTGAAGTGAGTAATGCAGGAAAAGGCATCCGCATTCTCGTTGACGAGCACGCATCGCTTTCCCTTGCTAAGCTGTATCGTGAACTCGAAGAAACGATTGCGAATTGCAAAGTCGTGACGATGTCTCCGGTCGGAGCGACGGGCGCGGCTGAAGCGAATCGTGAGATGCTCGGGATCGATGGCGTGCTCGTTCCTGACTTGAGCAAAGCAGAAGTGATCGTTGGCATCGATGCAGATTTTCTTGGAACAGACCCTGCGGCACTTTATCACATCCGGAATTTCTCCGCGAAAAGGAAACCGTCGAAAGAGAATCCCTCGATGTCGCGTTACTACGCAGTCGAGCCGAATCTCTCGATGTCCGGACAAAACGCTGACGTGCGTGTGCGCATCAAACCCGATGAGATCCGGGAGTTTCTTCTGGCGCTGCTTCATGAGTTCGTGATCGAACGGAAACATGGCTCGCTCGAAGCTTCGCTGACATCGGAGATCGCGAAGCATAAGAATCCCCGCTTCAAGATGATCACATCGATCGCCCAGGATTTGATTTCGAAACCGGGCGTCGTGCTGGTCGGTGCTCATCTCGATTCGGATATCCATGCATTGGGCATTCTCGCCAACATGGTAATCGGCGCGTATGGAGAGGGAAAGGTTTTCGATCCATCGCGAGTGCTGCCATACAGCCAATCGAAGAAGTCGGAAGTCGAAACGTTGCTCGCAGAGGCTCAGCGCGGCGACGTCGGGGTTATCCTTTTCGCAGATGTAAACACGGCATATGCACTTCCGGGAGGAAATGTCCGTGCCCTCACATCGAAAGTCCTTTACAAGTTCGCCTTCGGACTTTACGCTGATGAGACTTCGAAAGTGTGCAGCATCTTCGTTCCCATAAATCATTATTTGGAGTCGTGGGGTGACACCGTTTCGATCGACGGTTCTCAATCGGTCGTGCAGCCGCTCATCGCACCGATGAACGACGGCCAGCTTTCTCTTGGAGATGCACTGCTGCTTCTCGGTCAGACACTCAATCCGGAAACCTTCAACAAAGATGTGCCTTCGTTCTATGCATACGTGCAGCGCAGATGGGAGAGCGAGGTCTATCCATCGATCGGGGATTCGCCGTGGCAGCAGTTTTGGGAGAAAGCATTGCGCACCGGAACCGTGGCAACCAAGCCATTGATGCGCCCCTTCGCAATGAATGCCTCGCGTGCGATGGCGCTGATGAATCGCCCAGCGCTCAGCGGTGATCTCGTGTGCGGCATCATTCCCCATCACAGCATACTCGATAGTCGCTACGCGAATCTCGGTTGGCTTCAGGAAATGGCTGACCCGGTTACGAAGCTCGTGTGGGATAATGCCGCCATCATCGGTTGGAGTACAGCGAAGAAATACGCGCTTGAGAAAGGCGATATCATTAAGGTCAAGTCGAAATACGGCTCGGTGGATCTCCCCGTCTTCATCCATCCCGGCGTCGCGGATGACACGATCATCACGCACGTCGGCTTCGGACGCACGGAAGGCGGGCGCGTCTGTGCAGGAGTTGGCGTCAACGTCTATCCATTACTGCCCGCGGGTGCTGAGGCCATTGGGTACGTTGCCGTAACGATTGAAAAGACAGGCGAGACCCACGAACTTGCAACGACGCAGGATCATCACGCGCTTTCCGGTACAGCGATGTACGGCATCGACCGCTCCGGTATCGTGAAGGAATCCGATCTCGATTCATTCCTCACGAACCCGCAATCGTTGTTCGAAGGAGAGTTACCCGTTTACGGTTCACCGACACATGCGGACGAACCGATCAGCATCGTGAAGGACTACGACTACAGTTCAGGACATCGCTGGGCGATGACCATCGACTCGAGTGCATGCGTCGGGTGTAATGCATGCGTCCTTGCGTGCGTCGCGGAGAACAACATCCCGATGGTAGGAAAGGATGAAGTGATGCGCGGCCGTGAAATGCACTGGATTCGAATCGACCGCTATTACAAAGGCCACGATGCGAATCCTCAGACGCTCTTTCAACCGATGCTTTGCCAGCATTGCGAAAATGCACCGTGCGAAAACGTCTGCCCCGTCGCTGCAACGACGCACAGTTCGGAAGGCCTGAATGAAATGACCTACAACCGCTGCGTGGGAACGCGGTACTGCTCGAACAACTGTCCGTACAAAGTGCGACGGTTCAATTACTTCGACTGGCACAAAGAAGAGCGTGAACCGATGCCGATGGTGTACAATCCCGACGTGACCGTGCGCATGCGCGGTATCATGGAGAAATGCACCTTCTGCGTTCAGCGCATCAATGAAGCGAAATACCACGCGAAGAACGAAGGACGTGACCTTGTGAATGACGGAGAAGTCGTCACCGCATGCCAGCAGGTTTGTCCCGCCGACGCGATCGTTTTCGGGAACGTCAACGACCCGAACAGCGCCGTTTCGAAAATGCGTCAGTCGGAGCGCGGATATCTTGTCCTCCGCGATTTGAATACACGTCCGTCGGTGACCTATCTCGCGAAGATTCGAAATACATCCGGAGTGAAAGCATGAGTCTGAAGATCGATTCACATCAGCAGGAAAACTGGAACATCGAAGGAGGCGGCTCGATTGCCGTTGACGCTCGAACGTTCCGCGAAACGCTGGTATTAGGAAATCTTACCCAGAAGGATGTCAGCAACGATATCTCCGAAATCGTCGAGGGGAAACCGACGCGTGGTTGGTACATCCTCACGACGATCACGGGACTCGTTGCTGCGTGGGGTGTGTTCTGCTTGCTCTACACCGTCGCAACGGGAATCGGTGTTTGGGGAAACAACCAGCCGGTCGGATGGGCATGGGACATTACGAATTTCGTCTTCTGGATCGGTATCGGTCACGCCGGCACACTCATCTCGGCGATCCTTTTTCTCTTTCGACAGAAATGGAGAACCGCTATCAACCGAGCCGCGGAAGCGATGACCATCTTTGCCGTGATCTGCGCCCTGATCTTTCCGATCTTCCACACCGGTCGTCCATGGCTTGCTGTCTATTGGCTCCTTCCTTACCCGAACCAGATGTCCCTGTGGGTGAACTTCCGCTCGCCCCTGCTGTGGGATGTGTTTGCCGTCACGACGTACTTCCTCGTATCGCTCATGTTCTGGTACGTCGGTCTCGTCCCGGATTTAGCGACACTGCGCAACCGAGCGAAGGACAAAGTGAAGAAAGCAATCTGGACCGTCTTGAGTCTCGGTTGGACCGGAGCGAATCGCCATTGGCACCGCTATGAAAAAGCGTATCTGATTCTCGCCGGACTCTCCACACCTCTCGTTCTTTCCGTGCACACGATCGTGTCGTTCGACTTTGCTGTTTCGATTCTTCCCGGCTGGCATACGACCATTTTCCCGCCATACTTCGTCGCGGGTGCGATCTTTTCCGGCTTTGCCATGGTGCTGACGCTGATGATCATAGCACGGAAGTTTCTCAATCTTCACAACTACATCACGCTCAAGCATATCGACAACATGAATAAGATCATGATGGCGACGGGCATGATGGTCGGTTATGCATACGGCGTCGAGTTTTTCATCTCATGGTACAGCGGCAATCCTTACGAGCAGTTCGTGTTCATCAACAGAGCATTTGGCGCTTATGCATGGGCATACTGGACGATGGTCTGTTGCAACGTTCTCGTACCGCAGCTCTTCTGGTTCAAGAACCTGCGGAGAAATCTCATCGTCACGTGGATCGTGTCGATCTTCGTCAACATCGGCATGTGGTTCGAACGATTCGTCATCATCGTCACCTCGCTTCATCACGATTTCCTTCCGTCGAGCTGGGGTTACTTCGCGCCGACGTGGGTGGACGTTTCGATCTTCACCGGCACGGTCGGAATTTTTCTCACGCTCTTCCTGCTGTTCGCAAAATACCTCCCCATCATTGCCGTGAGCGAGGTGAAAGCGATCATGCCGGGAGCGCAACCAAGTCACAACGGACATTGATGCGGAGAAGACCATGAACAAACTCATTGGAATTACCTGCCTCTTCCGCGACCCGAACGCCGTCATCCACGCAGCGGAAAAACTCCGCGACAAAGGGTATCGCAGGTTCGACTTCCATACGCCCTATCCTGTGCACGGTCTCGATGAAGCGATGGGTGTGAAACGAACGATCCTGCCGTGGATATCGCTTCTCGGCGGTATCGCTGGACTTGCAATCGCAACGCATATGATGTGGTGGACCGGCGCAGTCGATTATCGTTTGATCGTCGGCGGAAAGCCGTACTTCGCATTCGAACCATCCATTCCCATCATGTTCGAACTCACCGTGTTGCTCTGTGCGACTGCGACAACCGTCGGGATGTTCGCCTTGAACAAACTTCCGAAGTGGCACAACAAGTGGCAGGACAGCCCGCACTTTCTCCTTTCGACCGATGATGCTTTCGTTCTGACCATCGACGCGACCGACCAGTATTTCCATCGGGAAAGGACAGCGGAGTTGCTGGAAGCAGTGGGTGCACAGGAAATAAGAATCGTGGAACGTCATGACCAATAAACGCAAACCTCTCGCCTTCATTCTTCTCGTAGCAGCAGGAGTTGTCACCATCTTCGCTCTCTGGGCGGGCAACGATTTTCAAGCGCTTCGCTCAACCGAACCACCGTTTCAATTCCCCCGATGGGATATGATGTATCAAACGAAATTGATCGCGCAGGAGCCGAGCACGTTTTTCGCCGACCGGAAGGGAATGCGCAATCCCGTTCCGGGAACGTTCCCACGCGAAGGTGAAATCTATCCGTTTGCTTCACCGGAAGAGGCGGAAGCGAATCTCGTGAATCCGATTGCCGCGGCAACCGCGGATATTCTCGCCCGCGGGAAGAACCGTTTCGAGACATTCTGTGCTGCGTGCCACTCTGCGAGCGGATGGGAAACCACTGAAGTCGTCAATCGCGGCATGCCCAAACCGCCTTCGTTACTCAGCGCAAAAACCAAATCGTACTCGGACGCAAAGATCTTTCACATCATAAGCAAGGGACAGAACATCATGCCGGGTTATGCCGACAAGCTTACACCGGAAGACCGGTGGAAGGTCGTCCACTACGTCCGCACTCTGCAGGGCGAATCATCCAATTGAATCCTCCAACGACGAACACCATGCACCATTCTCCGATCTATTTTACCGACACGGCATTCACACGGAAGCTGATGCTGGCAGGAATCGTTGCCGCCGTTTTCGGCGGTGGTCTTTCCGCCCTCGCTGCAGCAACGGACTGGAACCGGTTCATCTATAACTATCTCGTCGCATTCGTTTTCATCGGCGGGATGTCCGTTACCGGTGTGTTCTTCACTACGGTTCTGTATCTCATGCGCTCCGGGTGGAGTACGGCAATCCGCCGCATTCCGGAGTTCATCGGGGGATTCGTTCCGTACCTCGCCATCCTCCTCGTGCCGATCGTGTTCGGCATCGGCGAACTCTATCATCATTGGGTGCATCCCGAACCGGGCGACACGCTCCTCGCGGGTAAAGCGTCATGGCTCAACGTACCGTTCTTCATCATCCGCCTTGCGATTTATTATCTCGTATGGACGGGCATGTACTTCTTCATCGTCGGGAATTCGTTCAAGCAGGACAAAACGACCGACCCAACGCCCACGAAACGCAACTGGATCGTCAGCGCGCCGATCGTCATCCTCTATGCATTGAGCATGACCTTCGCGGCATTCGATCTCCTCATGTCGCTCTATCCGCACTGGTACAGCACGATGTTCGGTGTGTACTACTTCGCAGGTTCGTTTGTCGGATGCCTCGCCGTTATCGCAATCATCGCCGTTGCGTTGAAGAAGGCAGGCCTCTTCACCGAATGGCTTACCCCGGCGCGGTTCCACGACCTCGGCAAGCTGCTGTTCGCCTTCAACGTCTTCTGGGCGTACATCGGGTTCTCGCAGTACATGCTCATCTGGTATGCGAACCTTCCTGAGGAAATCATCTTCTTCAAGTACCGCGTCAACAACGGATGGGAGTTCGTCAGCCTCTCGATTCTCTTTCTCCATTTCATCGTTCCTTTCATTATCCTTCTGTCGCAGTCATCGAAGAAGAATCTCAACACTCTTCTGGCCGGCGCGGTGATCCTGCTCGTTGCACACTTCATCGATCTGTTCTGGCTCGTGATGCCGTACTTCAACCATGAAGCGGTGCCGTTCAGTTGGTACGAAATCGTTCCGACGATTGCCGTTGGCGGGCTCTTCATGATCGTCCTTGCACGGCAATTCAAGAAGCGAAACGTGCTGCCGGTCAACGATCCCTTCCTCGCTGAAGCGAAAGGGTAACGGTACGGCATAGTATCGATAGAGGCCGTCTCTTAGAGGCGGCTTCGTTTATTTTGGAGCCGCGCTGAATCGGGATGTACCGATGAAAAACTGTTCAGTCGAAGTTCACGAAAGCGGATCGACAAGTTTTCCCAGCAGGATATACACAGTGCCACCCACAAGACTGCCGAGAATCACTGCGAACCATTTCCTGCGAGTTGGGATGGTGTGTCGTACCGGTGTGGAAAAGAAGACGATGAGAACCATCGTTATCAGAAAAAGAACGTAAATACTGACGAAGCTACTGATATCCTCTCCAACGAGTATGGAAAGGACATATCGTTGAAAAATGATAGTTACGATCCCTGCTACGATCCCTGAACCGATAGCCCAAAGAAGGAATGCGCTGATTCGGTTGGTTGTTGTACTGGTTTCCATATCAATCTCCTTGTGATATTCGATCGGTATAAAATAGAGCAGATCAGCGTGTTTTCATACAATGGAAACACAAAGCAAGCGAAGATCGAATGATGATGACCGTCACGCATGTTTATACGCTCATCTGCTTGCGGTTCTCGTGAATTCGGTATCTTCACGATTGCGGTGCATCTGGAAATGCTTCATCGCACGCACGATATCCGACTCTCATTCCAGGCAACACGAAATGCAATACAATCCAATCCGCATTCTCATGGACGAACATGATCTCATCAGTTCCGCAGAACCATGTATCCGGGCACTGAACGGTGCGTGGGAACAGGATGCAGAAGCGTACTCGACGAAGGTACGAGCGCTCCTCGATTTTTTCAGAGACTACAGCGACCGTTTTCATCATCACAAGGAAGAAGCGGTGCTGTTCAAATCGATCAGTGAGAATCCGCAGTTCATGCTTCACGACCTCATCGCGGAACTCGAAGATCATCATGAAAACTTCCGAGAGGCGCTGAGAGAAGTCGAAGGGACCATGGAGAAGCAGGATTGGGTCGGTACCCAGAAACTCCTCGAACGGTACATGAACGACTTGCTCGATCACATCGCCGTGGAGAACGATGAATTCTTCGTCATGGCGGAATCCATCTCAAGTGAGAGTGAGCTTGAAAAGATGTACTTCCTTTTCGAGGATATAGACCTGGAACTTGGAAAGGAACGCAAGAGCGCCCTGGCTGATAGCCTGAAGTCGATTTGCTGATTAAGCGAAGTTCTTCGTGAGGGAGGAAAGGATATCCTCCATGAACGCATTTGCGGCGACATACTTATCCGCAGGAACGGCAAGGATGTCCTCTTCAGAAGCAATAGTGGCAGACGGAATAAGTTCGTCACGACAGTGCGCGACCAGCTCGCTGACCGACTGGGGTGTTGCTTCCGGATGGAATTGGAGTCCGAGCACGGTTTCGCCAACCCGGAATGCTTGATTGACGCACGTCTCGCTTTGTGCAAGATGTATCGCACCGTCCGGCAAATCGAATGTATCGCCGTGCCAGTGAAATACATCGATGCTCTCAGGAAAACGAATGCCTGGATGGCTATTGTTCGAAACAGCAAAAACCGGATACCAACCGATTTCTTTCACGGGATTCGGATAGACTCTTGAACCAAGAGCGCTGGCGATAAGCTGTGCACCAAGGCAAACGCCAAGAATGTTCTTCCCATCCCGCACCGCCTCACGGATGTATCGCTTTTCATCAGGGAGCCAGGGGAAACGGTCCTCGTCGTTCACGCCCATTGGCCCGCCCATGATCACGAGAAACTCTGCGTCATGGGGAAATGACGCCGGTATTCGTCCATACATTCGGGAAAAGGTTATCCGATGTCCATACCGTTCAAGCCATGATGCTATCATGCCCGGACCTTCGAAGGAGACGTGTTGGATGATGTGTGCGTGCAAAGGCGTGTAAGCGTTAATGTTTTATAGCTATTTGTCGCGTCTGCGAGAATGAGCCAGATTGTAGTTGCAACGTGTAAATCCCCGAAGGGATTGTGGAAATATCAAGCGTCAAAGAATGTCTGCCGGAGTGTGAATTCAGAGAAGTCCACTCGCGGATAGGTTGCCCCAGCGTGTTATAGAGGTGCAATACTACCGGCATCGAGCGGGCGATCGAGTAGGTAATTGAAACCGTGCCGGAAGATGGATTCGGAAAGTAGCTTTCGAAATGCACTTCAGGTTCGATGGCGATAGGCGGCACGAGCGTTGAGAGAAGCCCCGGTGGCGGTGTCTTTGTCAGTTCATTCAATTGGCGAAGTGCGACATACTCGATATAGCCGAGACGTCCGGCGGCACGGTAACAGCTATCGACATTCGGTTGTAATTGTGCATAGTCCACCGTAATGACTGGGACGTTCGCGGTCTGAAAGATTCTTAGATTCGTGATGTACTCCTGCGTGAGTTGTGGATCGATAGGGATATCGCCTTCCTTGCCACCCTGATCCGCTTCGCCGTCAAACCAGATATCTTCTTGTGCAATTGCATCGATGGTTTGAAGGTATTGTTGAGTCCAGCTATCGTTCTCAAGTACGATTGCTGTTGCATTTTGCGGTATGACGATGAAGCCCGGTTTCTTCGCACGGCAATAAGCCGCGATCTCCGAGATGAATCGAATCATTTCAATCCGCGCATCCAACCCCTCTTGTTGTGCACTGGAATCGACAGGCGTGAACTCGAAGGCTTCCACCCAGTCCAAATAGATACCGTCATATCCGTCCGCGAGTATCCTATCGATCATCGCGGAGTCCGAGCCGAAGACGATATCCTTCCAAGCTTTGCGCCAGTACTTGACGGGATAGTTTCCGTCCCAGCCGTCAGGATCGGGTGCAACGATCCACTCCGGATTACCGACCTTCCAATGATCTTTCCAGTAATAACGATAATCCTCCGCTTCCCCGATATCGATATAGCACACGACGAGTTTTCGTTGTCCCCTGCTTCCCGTGCTGTTCTTCAATGTCGAAACGTCCTGGGCATTCGGATGCATCTCGTCGCCCTTGACGCTTCGCATGTTATCGATGACGAGAAGGTCATAACGCGAGTCAGCCATCTTTTGAATGCTGTTGTTCAGGTTCTGTCCCTGAATTTGGTACGCCCAGAAACGAACGTCGCGCATGGTTTGGCCGTTTGTGTTTGCGGCAAAGCTGATAAGAAACAATGCGAAGGGGACTCTATATTTTCTCATCTCTCCTCTATACGAAATTAGTCTCATGGTCAAAAGAGTGAAGTATGTAAGTGGCAGGAATCAGTAGAACCATCCCGTCCGAAACGACACGCCGATAACGACGAACAGAACCGAGATGACCGTCACCGGAATGATGTGATAAGCTAAGGCTTTGAGGTTACGTTCAGTGAGATTCGGGATGAGTCGAAAGCGGGCATCGGCGGCGAAAATCAGCGTCGCGAGCAATAACATGAGTTTCACGAAGATCAGCGTTGCGACGGGATTGTCGAATGCGAACCACTGGGAAACATCCGGAATCAATCTGTATGCAAGCCAGATACCGGTAATGAGCTGAAGGAGCAGGGAGGGAATGCCGATATACTCGTATCGTGATTCGAATTTCAGGAGCTCTTGAGGAGCTTTTTCCCGAAGAACGCGTGGAAGCACGGTAAGCGCTATAACGAGATGACCGCCCGTCCAGATGGTCGCTGAGAGGATATGGATGAGGAGAATGGTGCCGTACATCGATTGAATTGATTATAAATGAAATAAAATCGGTTCAAACACAAATCTTACGGATTAGCATGTCGCGGTGAATCAATTGCTGGTTGTGGGTTCTCATGCTGTCCGGCTCCTCATAAACCCGCGTTTTTCACCTCGAGTATCACCTGACGGAGTGCGTTCTTCCACTCGGACGGCGTGAGTGACTGTCCAAACCCAAAATCGTTGTCCGGATCGATCACAATACCGTTTTGGATCGGGAACAGGGAGCCGGTTGCAGTCATGCTGCAAAATGTCGGAATCAAGCTAAGCCAGTTGTTGTTCGTGAAGTCATAATCCGAAGGGTCGCCTGGGATTCCCATGAATTGCAGGAATACAATGTACTCTGTATTCGGTTGGACCCATCCCGCCATGGTTCGTTCCGGTCCAAAATCCGTTTCTTTGGAAGAACGGAACCATTCATCACGATAGTCGAACTGAAAACATGCCCCAGCATCGGCAGCTTGCTTGTACATCGCCGTTTTCTGTGTCTGAGGGGAGGACGGAACCTCACATAACGGCAGTGTCTGCCCTTTGATGACGTCCACTATCGTGCACGTAACAGCGTTTGCATGCCTGGCCCATTTTGCGCTCGTATCTGTCGTAGTGTCCACTGCTTCTACCGAGACATGCGCAATAATGTCCGATGCCAGGAGAAGAGACAGCAGTTTACCGGAGGGATGAGTTTTGTAAAGGGCCTCAGCCAGCATCTCTTGAATATATGCCGGTGGGCATTTGTATGTCCCGCAAGGCGCACCACCAGCCCACTGAGCATAAAGAATCGGGTCGAAATCATTCATCACGTAGGCGTAGCGAAGCGCAAACAGCAGCGAGTCCGTCGATATTTGCCTTTCGATGAACGCATTGATCATGCCGACATCAGTGTTCCGCGCGGTACTGTCTGCAATGATATAAGCGATCAGAACATCGAGAGGCATGTCACTGGTCAGGTGGGGTCTGTGGTCAAGCAGGGGAAACGAGTACACTACTGGTCCCCGGTAGATCGTCACAATACCCGGATTTACTACCGCGCTGTCTTCCTGGGAGAACAGCCGCGGGGCAAGGAGGAGAAAGAGCAAGGTTGTCAGAACTGGTTTCATTGCACACATCGGATACGGTTGTTGTGGAGTATGTCATTGAACCGCGTTGCGTGACTGCGATACATCACAATAATCTATCGGGGCGTTGTCATATGCAAACGGAATCTTCGACTGCCTGCTATGATGTTCTGATAGAGTTGTAGTAAAACTGCCCCGCTTGAAAGTGGGAAGCTCAACGCACGAACACCGCCTCCGCGGTTGTCGATTCCTTCTCCCTGATCGCCTTCAACACCTTCTCCGGCGTCACAGGTAAATCCTCCACATACATACCCGGCGCATCGTAGATCGTTCGCCGCGGCGAAAGGATTGCCGGTATCGTCGGCATGTCGAATAGCTCTTTGGGAATTGCGCCCTTCACCGACTTCCTTCGCACCGAAGGGTCCGTTCGGTTCGTCATTTCTATTCTCGCTTAATTGCTTCACGGTTGCATTAGACTTCGGATTCTTCTTTTGAAAACCACTTTCATCAATATCCAAAGCGTTCAATTGAAATCAAATCTATTCAAACCAAAGTTTTACGTGTTGGCTTGCTGTGGCAGATCAATTGCCAGTTGTTTGCAAATTCTCATTGCCGTGTATTCAGCGATCTCTCGGTGTCGGGGAATCGACGATCGTCGATGCGCCATCGGATTTTCCCAGATTGAATGTTCCGAACCTTCACGAACAAAAACGCATCCCTGATTGCGTAGATGCTGGATAAAATCCCGTCGCTTCATATGACCGCGTCTTGCGGAAGGAATTCGACGCGTGAACTTACGGAGAGTAATAAATGAATCGGTTCTTCAAAATCAGAATCCGGATTTGTGGACATCGGTTCTGGTGTCGGGAGTGGCTCACCATGTGAAAGAACTGTTTCTGCCATATCGACGAGCGCGGACGAAATCATCTTCCGTGCTTCCTCAATCGTCTTCCCAAATGAAATCGCTCCCGGAAAATCCAGGACTTCGGCGTGAATACCCTCCGGAAGATATTTGTACATCACTTTGTAGGTTATCATGATTCGGTATTCTCAATATAAATGGTTTCTGTCGATCTCGTATCTGTTCAAGAGATGAATTTCTTCTACAAGGTACGCGAAATCGTATTCACACTTCAACCTCAACTTGTTGGATGCCAATAAACTCAGGTAATGCATGACGTGCCACTTCGTTCATTTCTTCGATGCATAGTTCGAGCACTTCATCCTTTTTCATATCCGATTGAAAGAACGGTTACTCGTGATCAACCTCCACAACTTCATTCGCTTAATCAATCGGCTCTTTCTCCTTTATCGCTTTTAACACTTTCTCCGGCGTCACAGGTAACTCCTCCACATACACACCCGTCGCATCATAGATTGCATTCAGGATCGCGGGGATCGTCGGCATAATGGCGCCTTCGCCGACTTCCTTCGCTCCGAAGGGTCCGTTCGGTTCGTTGCTTTCGATAATGATCGCTTCGAGTTCCGGCATGTCCATCGACGTAGGGATTTTGTATTCCGCAAGGTTCGAGTTGAGGATGCGTCCTTTGTCGTCGAACTGCACTTCTTCCATCAATGCCTGACCGAGTCCCATCGAGATGGAGCCTTGCATCTGTCCTTCGACGTTCGTGCGGTTGATCGCAAAGCCGCAATCGTGCGCGCCTGTCATCTTGAGAACGGTGACCTCGCCTGTTTCCATATCGACTTTCACTTCCGCGACTTGCGCAGAGCATCCAAACGCAGGCGACGTGCCGACCGTCGCTCCTTTGAATGATCCGCCAAGCTTCGGCGGTTTGTATTTTCCAGTACCGACTATACTTCCCTTCGAAAGAAATGCGATGCGCGATGCTTCCCTGAATGTGAGTCGCGGTCCGGAAGGATGATCGGTGAAACCGACGTGTTCCTTCAGAAACTCTTCGCGCAGTTTCGAAAAGTCGATTGCACCTTCACCGAGATAAACGATCTCGCCATTGCTGATCGTGAGTTCTTCCTTTTTGCACGAAAGTTTTTCAGAAAGTACTGAAAGCACCTGATCGCGAACATTCTCCGCGGCTTCCTTCGCTGCATGTCCAGCCATGAGCGTCGTGCGACTGGAGTAGGCGCCAAGATCGACGGTCGTATCGGTGTCGCCTGTCACGACTTTCACATCCTGCATCGGAATGCCGAGCACCTCAGCCGTAATCATTGCGAGCACGGTGTCCGAGCCTTGTCCGATCTCTGCTGCTCCGGAGAACACCGTCACTTGTCCGCCGACGTCGTTGATCTTCGTAATGACCGTTGCGTGATAGGTGGAGCTTCGATAGATCGGATAACCTGCGCCCGAAACGAAGAAACCGCACGCCGCACCGATACCGGTACCGGGTGTCTTATCCGCGCGTTTCTCTTTCCATACACTGCTGTCGTGTACCGCTTCCAAGCATTCGCGCATTCCGAGACTGCTCATGTTCAGTTCGTTGATCGTCATATCTCCGCGTTGCATCACGTTCTTCAATCGCAGTTCAATGGGATCCATACCAAGCTCATGCGCAATCTTGTCCAGTTGAACTTCAAAGAGCGCGCGAGCTATTACAGCGCCGTGTCCACGCTGCGCGCCGCACGCAGGTTTGTTCGTCACGACGCGATAGCCATCGTATTTCATGTTCTTCAAATGATATGGTCCGCCGAGGAGTGAGCCTGCGTAATAGATCGTTGCAATGCCGAAACTCGCGTACGCGCCGCCATCGAGTAAGCAATGATGACGAAGAGAAAGCAGTGTCCCGTCTTTCTTCACGCCCGTCGTCATCGTGTGGATGAAGGAATGCCGCGCCCGCGCGTGGAGAAATACCTGCTCGCGATCGAACGTCGATTTAACCGGACGACCTGTCTTGATTGCGAGGAGACAGGTTGCAAGCTCGAGCGTAGAGCACGAAGCTTTCGGACCGAAACCACCGCCGACATACGGCATCACGACGCGGACTTTATGCAGAGGGAGACCGAGCGCCATTGCAAGCGTGCGCTGGATGTAATGCGGAGCCTGCGTCGATGACCAAAGCGTGAGGTTTTTGTTGTGATCGAATTCCGCGAGCACTGACTGCGGTTCCATGAACGCGCCGTTCTGCATCGTGCTTGTCATGCGATCGGTGCAAACGTAGAAGGCTTCCTTCTCCGCCGCATCGACGTCGCCGAAGTTCCAATGCACCTCACCGCACTTATTGCGCTCGTACATCGGATGGAGTTGCGGCAATCCTTCGTCCATCGCGTGCTCGGAGTCGAGCACGAGCGGAAGTTCTTCGAACTCAACTTCGATTCGTCGAACAGCTTCTGCGGCGATCACGGGATCATCCGCGGCGACTGCGGCAATCTCATCGCCGACGTAGCGCACAACATCGTGACAGAAAATCGTCTCGTCATGACGTGCAGGACTGACGCCATAGGGAATTATTCCGGCTTCCTTGTGCGTGACAACAGCATGTACGCCCGGCATTGCTTCTGCCTTCGATGTATCGATGCGCTTGATCCGTGCATGAGCAACGGGTGAGTGGAAGATTGCGCCGTACAGCATTCCCGGCAGACGCATGTCTTCTGTGTAGATCGCTCTACCGGTGGCTTTCTCATACGCATCAACGCGCGTTGCGCGTGTGTTGAGGACTGAGTAGTCTTTCATGTTATCTTCTCCATAATAAAAATTCCTCGTTCCCACGCTCTGCGTGGGAATGCAGATATGTCCCGTGGCGTTGATTCTCGTTCCCACGCTCCGCGTGGGAATGCAGATATGTCCCGTGGCGTTGATCCTCGTTCCCACGCTCCGCGTGGGAATGCAGATGTGTCCCGTGGCGTTGATCCTCGTTCCCACGCTCTGCGTGGGAATGCAGATGTGTCCCGTGGCGTTGATCCTCGTTCCCACGCTCCGCGTGGGAATGCAGATATGTCCCGTGGCGTTGATCCTCGTTCCCACGCTCCGCGTGGGAATGCAGATGTGTCCCGTGGCGTTGATCCTCGTTCCCACGCTCTGCGTGGGAATGCAGATGTGTCCCGTGGCGTTGATCCTCGTTCCCACGCTCCGCGTGGGAATGCAGTCTTAACACTCTGCGTATTCATGATAATTCCTACCATTCCTCAACAACCTCCAATACTCCCTCCATTCCGAAATAATTCCGCGCAGAGGAGTACCGCCAGTGGACAGCCTCATCAACGAATCCTCTCTTCACTGGATTGTGATGAATGTATTCGATCTTCTGTCTCATCATCTCCTGATTTTGAATCGCTTCCGGATGACTTCCTTCTTGCCACACTTGATATGGACGATCGCCTTTATGCTTCAGCTTAAAATGCGCGAGCAATCCTAAGATGTGCTTCGCATTTTTCTCGATGAAGTAATCGATGATTTTCCTGGCTGTGTAGGATTTAAAATCTCCAATCTCTTTCGCGAGATGTTCTGATGAGGCAATTAGATGTAAGTGATTTTCAAGGATGATATATGCATAGAGTTGGAGACGATTTTCATTTTGTAAGTATCGGAGAGAGTCAACGAGTATCTCCGCAACTGCGGGTGTACTGAACAGTGGAAGCCACTTCACTGTTGTGCAGGTGAGAAAGTGGGGATAGATGTCGGTGAATATTTTGTAGCGTGATCGTCCCATGATTCAATCAATTGCTTTCACGCTGAGCGTTGACATTGATCTTCGCGAATTGAACCGCGTGTCTGCATTCCCACGCAGAGCGTGGGAACGAGAGTTCGTGAAGAAAATCTGCACGGCATTCCCACGCAGAGCGTGGGAACGAGAGTTCGTGAAGAAAGTCTGCACGGCATTCCCACGCAGAGCGTGGGAACGAGAGTTCGGAAAGAAAGTCTGCACGGCATTCCCACGCAGAGCGTGGGAACGAGAGTTCGTGAAGAAAGTCTGCACGGCATTCCCACGCAGAGCGTGGGAACGAGAGTTCGGAAAGAAAATCTGCACGGCATTCCCACGCAGAGCGTGGGAACGAGAGTTCGTGAAGAAAGTCTGCACGGCATTCCCACGCAGAGCGTGGGAACGAGAGTTCGGGAAGAAAGTCTGCACGGCATTCCCACGCAGAGCGTGGGAACGAGAGTTCG
>CAYUWG010000018.1:0-59120 GCA_964448285.1 uncultured Chromatiales bacterium | reverse complement strand
TAGCCAGTCTGTCCCGACACCGGATTTGGGTACGCCGAGACGAATCGGAACGAACGATCCTCTATTCGATCGACAGATGTTTGTGTCCCTTCGAACACCGAGTAACTGAGATTTTCGACTTTCGGATTGCTGCTGTTTTCATCTAACGTATCGATGCTGATGCTTGCCGATATGCCGAGCTTCGTAACGAAAGTGTATTGAACTTTCTTGGTAACTGTCTCACTGATGACCTGCCCTGCAATCTCAACCCGCATGGTAATGAATGTGACGTGCTTCAATCGCAGTGCAGAGACGTCAAAGCCCGGCACTTTGAGATTTCCGGAAGCATCGACGGTAACGGAGGTTCGTTCTTTCATGAAGACTCCTTGTGTCATCTCGACCTCGCTCCCGTCGTAATTCCAGTTGGTGTTGAGCGTACATGGAAACATGAACTCAGGCTCCTCGGGATTTCTCTTTATAATCAGTGTCTGTCCCATATTCGTCGTTCCAATGCCGAGATAGAAAAGTCCGTTATCTGCCAATCGCATATAAGTGAAAGATTCCGCGCCTTGATAATCCGTTCGTTGTGCATGGGTCGCAGTGGGAAACTCCGCTCCGTACGGCGTTGTCGATGGAGCCACTGTTTCCGTCGGAATGATCAAAGGATTGTCATATGTCAGTGTGGAGAAGTTAAACGACTGTCCTGCACCCGTTGACCCGATGTTTACCTTCGTGCCTCCAACTCCTGTTGCGCTGTACTCGCTCATCGACTTTTTGCCGAGCCATGGCTCGACGTCAGACCGTGTGAGAGTGATTTGTGCGAAGATCGGTTGCGCTGAAAAGAGTACACCGATAATCGTACATATTGTGAGCATGTGAGTCATAGAACCTCCGTAGATATGAATGGTTTTCATGAGGGGCAATCTACAAAAAACGATGTCTCCTGTTTCATACTTACGAAATTTTTCAGTGGGGTGTGACGAACGAAACGCCTTTGATTTTGGAATTGCCTCACTGCATGGATAGGTTTGTAAATCCGCTCTGCGGAGTTGAATCACTTACTACCATTCGTTATTCCCATGCAAGATTCTTTCGTTGGTGTTGATTACTACAACACGGATTCCCTATTATCAGAAGAAGAAATACTCGTTCGAAACACAGTCAGGGATTTTGTCAGCAAAGAGGTCCTTCTCATAATCGAGGAAGCGAACCGCAACAATCGTTTCCCAATGGAACTTGTACCAAAGATGGCCGAGCTTGGAATTTTCGGCCCGACGCTTCCCGAAAAGTACGGTTGTGGTGGCGCAAACAATGTGATCTACGGTTTGATGATGCAGGAACTCGAACGCGGCGACAGCGGAGTCAGAAGCTTCGCGTCGGTTCAGAGCAGTCTCGTCATGTACCCGATTTATTCTTACGGTTCCGAAGAACATCGAACGCACTGGCTCCCTAAACTTGCGGCGGGAGAAGCAATCGGATGCTTCGGCCTCACGGAACCGGATCATGGTTCCGACCCCGGTGGGATGGTAACCAAAGCCGTGAGGGATGGTGACAGCTTCATCCTCAATGGAGCGAAGATGTGGATCACCAACGGCACGATAGCCGATGTTGCGGTCGTATGGGCAAAGCTCGACGGCGAAATTCACGGTTTTCTTGTCGAAAGGGGGACACCCGGTTTCACTGCGCCGGAGATGAAGGGGAAGCATTCCTTGAAAGCTTCCGTCACGTCGGAGTTGATTTTTCAGGATTGTCGGATCCCAGCCTCGAATCTTCTTCCCGGAGTGGATGGATTGCGCGGGCCGCTTTCATGCCTTACTCAGGCGCGTTACGGGATTGCGTGGGGCGCAACCGGCGCTGCAATGGCCTGCTTCCATGCCGCGGTCGATTATGCGAAAACGCGAAAGCAATTCGCTCGCCCGATCGGTTCCTTTCAATTGGTTCAGCAGAAGCTCGTGTTCATGTTGACCGAAATCACGAAGTCGCAATTGCTGAACGTGCAGTTGGGAAGGATGAAGGACGCGGGAACGATGAAGTTCCAGCAAGTCTCGCTCGCAAAGAGGAACAACGTCGATATGGCATTAACGTGTGCGCGTCTCGCTCGTGATATTCTCGGTGCAAACGGAATCATCGACGAGTATCCGGTCATGCGGCACATGAACAATCTCGAATCCGTCAAGACCTATGAGGGAACGCACGACATCCACACGCTGATTCTCGGACAGGATATCACCGGTATCGCCGCATTCGCATAAGGAAGTATGACAAAGAAAAAGAACATCAAACTCGGACTGACATTTGACGACTTGCTGCTCGTACCTCGTAAGTCTTCGATCCTTCCACGTGATACGAACGTTTCGACACGGCTGACGAATCAGATATTGCTGAACATTCCGCTCGTCAGCGCCGCAATGGATACCGTCACGGAATCGGAGTTGGCGATTGCACTCGCTCGCGAGGGAGGCATCGGCATCATCCACAAGAACATGACAATCGAGCGGCAGGCCGATGAAGTCGATAAAGTGAAGCGATCGGAAAGCGGGATGATCGTCAATCCGATCACCCTCACCGCGGACAAAACCGTCCATGATGCTCTGGAGTTGATGAACAAGTACAGCATCTCCGGTATTCCGATCGTCAACGAGAAGGGCATGTTGATCGGAATCCTCACCAATCGCGACTTGCGCTTCGAACCGAACAAATCCATGCGCATTGCCGATATCATGACGCGCGAAAATCTCGTTACTGCGCCACTCGGCACGACGCTCGAACAGGCCGAGACGATACTTCAGCAGCATCGGATCGAGAAACTTCCCGTCGTCGATAAGAAGGGACGCCTGAAAGGATTGATTACGTTCAAAGACATCATGAAGAAGAAACACCACCCTTACGCGGCCAAGGATTCGTTCGGGAGATTGCGCGTCGGTGCGGCTGTCGGGATAATGTCCGATACGTTGGAACGCGCGGCTGAACTGATCAATGCAGGCGTCGATGTCATCATCGTTGATACAGCACATGGTCATTCGAAAGGGGTGATTGAGATGCTTAAGCGCTTGAAGAAGCGTTACACATCAACGCAATTCATAGCGGGGAATGTCGGTACCGCTTCGGCAACCGAAGAATTGATCAATGCCGGAGCCGACGCAGTGAAAATCGGGATCGGTCCGGGTAGTATTTGTACTACCCGCGTCGTGACCGGGGTAGGGGTTCCCCAGTTGACCGCAGTCCTCGATTGTGCGGAGATTGCCTCGAAGTACAACGTCCCGGTTATCGCTGATGGAGGAGTGAAACAGCACGGTGATATTCCGAAGGCGATAGCCGCCGGTGCAGACACCGTCATGATCGGAAGTCTCTTCGCAGGCGTCGATGAAAGTCCAGGTGAAAAAGTCCTCTACGAAGGACGGACGTACAAAATGTATCGGGGAATGGGCTCGCTCGGAGCGATGAAAGAAGGGAGTAAGGACAGATACTTTCAGGACGTGGAGGATGATCTTCAGAAGCTTGTCCCGGAAGGCATAGAGGGAATGGTGCCCTATCGCGGTCCTTTGGAAGATACGGTGTTTCAGATGATCGGAGGTTTACGAGCCGCAATGGGATACTGTGGTGTTAGGAGCATAAAGGAACTCCAGGAGCACGCTGAGTTCATTCAGGTAACAGCCGCCGGACTCAAAGAAAGCCATCCTCACGACGTGTTCATTACGAAAGAAGCCCCAAATTATCGTGTGGCATCACGGCAATAACTCAAGTACGGTTCCAGTTATCCACATCGTACTGATACTTCGAAATAGCCTATCTCTAATGCAGGTGAATCCTGTAATCCATTGACATCCAATTCGTTAGATCTGTCTTCCTCCCAAGCATAACGCACTTTTCCACATTGAAGAAATGGTTATCCACATTTTTCTGTGAGTAGCATGGGAGCAATGATGCCGAATTCGCAAAAGCAGCTTTATTTTGGCAGAATTGAGTTCTTGAGAGCAAAGCTTCGCAAGCAAAGACTCGGTGACATGCTCATTTCGGGAGCATCCGATATTCGGTATCTCTGTGGTTTCAATGGATCGAATGCTCTTCTTCTCATTCAACCACGCTCGGTTCATCTATTCACCGATGTCCGTTACGCAGAGCAAGCTCCGCGCGAAACGCATAGTTGCAGAATTCATATTGTCCGGGGAGGTTCTTTGACTGATTACGTTTGCCGGTCTGGTCTCTTGCGGAGAGCTTCGGCTTTGGGATTTCAGCCGGATGAAATGTCTCATACCCAGTTCAAAAATCTACGTGGGCTGCTGAAGAAGAAGAGCTTGGTGCCGCTGAACGGAATACTGAATATTATTCGAGCGATAAAAACCGAAGACGAGTTGAAATGCTTGCGCAAAGCAGCACGAATTTCTTCGCAGGTATTTGAGTCGCTGTTGAGTGAGATCAAGCCCGGTTGGTGCGAAGTGGAAATTGCCGCTGAAATCTCCTACCGGCATCGCTACTTCGGTGCGGATGGTGATGCATTCGAACCGATCGTCACGAGCGGAAAGAACACCAGTCTCATTCATGGAAAACCGACACGGAAAACGCTCAAAAAAAACGAGTGGCTCTTAATGGATTTCGGGTGCAGGTACAACGGCTATTGCAGTGACATGACCAGGATGATGTATTTCGGTAATCCGGGAAAAAAGAACAGGGAAGTTTATCTGGCATTGCTCGATGCACAAAGTGTAGCAATCGATTGCTTGAAGCCCGGTGTCCCGATCGCTACCGTGGACCAATCCGCTCGCGAGGTTTTAAAGAGGTTCGGCCTTAACGATAACTTCACTCACTCAATTGGACATGGAATTGGATTGGACGTCCACGAACATCCGAGAATATCGACGCAATCCCCTCACGACGCTGAAGTAGGGAATGTGATTACGATCGAGCCTGGCGTGTACTTTCCCGGCCAATACGGATTGAGAATCGAGGATATGGTTTCCATCAACACACGGGGCTGCTCGTTATTAACGACGGCACAACGCGAATTGATAGCGCTTTAAGTATGTCACGGCGTGTTCTCGTCATCGCGTACTATTTCCCGCCGCTCGGATTAAGCGGCGTTCAACGAACATTGAAGTTCGTCAAATACCTTCCTGATTTCGGATGGCTGCCTACCGTTTTAACCGTCGATGACCGTGGATATTTTGCGAAGGATGAAGGGCTCCTCGACGATCTGAAAGGCAGACCAGTGGAAATAGTGCGCACGCCGTCTCTCGATCCGCTTCATTTTTTTCGAAAGAAGAACGTCGTACCGATGCCTTCGGGATTTCGCTATACACTCTTCGGGAAGATCAGCTCTTTCTTTTTCATCCCGGATAACAAAATCGGTTGGAGGAGGCATGCAGTTGCAGAAGGTAAGCGCATCCTTGCGCAAATACCGCATGACATGATTTTCTCAACGGCTCCGCCATACACGGATTTTCTTATCGCGTCGGAATTGAAACGCTCATTCGGGCTGCCGTTGGTCTTTGACTATCGCGATGCATGGTTGGAAAATCCGTTGCACTCGTATCCGACTCCATTGCACAGATTTCTTCATCGGCGAAAGGAGGCGCACGCATTGCGCAGTGCAAACCATGTCATCACGATCAACCGGCAGATCAAGGAAAGCATCGTGAGGAACAACCCGCATGTTTCCCATCACGATGTATCCATCATCCCGCAAGGTTTCGATCCGGAAGATTTCACACTTGAGGAAGTTTCGGCTAGGGATTCATTCATGAGAATAACGCACGCTGGGACGTTTTACTTCAACCGGTCGCCAGTGGCTTTCGTCGAGGGCCTGCTTCGTTTCTTCGAACAGACGCCGGAAGCACGTCGGAATGTGAAGGTGACCTTTGCCGGGAACGCTCGCGAAGAAGATGCACGGATCATCAGTCGGAACGGATTGGATGACTGCATCGAAATGGCAGGATATCTTCCGCATGATCGCTGCGTTCGCCTCCTTCAAGCGTCGGATGTCCTCATGATCATCATTGGAAGTGGCCGCGGTGAAGAGATGATTTCCACGGGGAAGCTCTATGAATACATCGGAGCGAAGAAGCCGATTCTCGCAACGATCCCGGATGGTGCCGCCCGACGAGTCCTTGAAAAGCATGGCGCTGCGTTCATCGCCAACCCGGATGATGCCGAGGGAATTGCGAATCATCTCTCAACCCTCTACGCCCTGCACCGCAAAGGTGCGTTACCGAAACCCTCATCGGAGTTTGTTTCCAATTTCGACCGGCGTGAACTTACACGGCAGCTCGCTCAGGTTTTCGCCTCTGCGCTTATCCAGGATTCCGCAGAGTCCATCGAAACGGGTGCTGCACCAGATTCCATGAACCAACCATTCAACCAATCATGAACGTTTTAGTCATCGGCAATGGCGGGCGGGAACACGCATTGTGTTGGAAGCTCAGCCAGAGTACTCTTCTTCGCAAGCTCTATTGTGCGCCGGGTAATGCAGGTACCGGCCTCATCGCCGAGAACATCCCGATCAACACGAATGACATCGATGGCCTTCTCGCTTTTGCAGCCAAAGAAGATATCAACCTGACTGTCGTTGGGCCGGAGGCTCCGCTTGGGCATGGCATCGTGGATCGCTTTCGTGAAAACGGTTTGCGCATCTTCGGGCCGAAGCAAGCGGCAGCGCGGCTCGAAACGAGTAAAGCATTCGCAAAAGACTTTATGAAGCGCAATCACATCCCGACTGCGGAGTACGCGACGTTCCAATCCTCACAGCTCGACGATGTCCGTGAGTACCTGCGCGTCGCACGGTATCCGCTCGTGTTGAAGGCTGACGGACTCGCGGCGGGAAAAGGAGTGATCATCACATCGAGTTATGACGAAGCGATGAGAAACGTTACCGAGATGCTAAGCGGAAACGCGTTCGGCGAAGCAGGGACGACGGTCGTGATCGAGGAATATCTCCAGGGAATAGAAGCCTCCCTCTTCGCATTGACGGATGGTGTGCGATTCGCAACGCTTGCACCGGCTCAGGATCATAAGCGAATACTCGATAACGATTTCGGAAAAAACACCGGCGGGATGGGAGCCTTCGCACCGACGCCGTTCATGCCGACGGAAATCGTTGCGGACGTGAAAATTCGAATCATCAAGCCGGTCGTCGATGCGATGAAGAAAGAAGGATATCCTTTCAGCGGCGTGCTTTTCGTCGGCCTGATGCTGACAGACGAAGGGCCGAAAGTGCTGGAATTCAACTGCCGTTTCGGTGATCCGGAAACGCAGGTGGTTCTCCCCTTGATCGATGAAGACCTTCTCGCTGTACTCCTCTCGATTGCCGATGGAAAGCTTGCAACCAATCGCCTTCGAATGCACGATGCAAATGCCGTTGGTGTCGTCATGGCTTCAAACGGCTATCCCGATCAATACGAAACGGGGAAGCGCATCAGCGGTTTGGACTCAATCCATGAAGCCGAAGAAGGTGTTCTCGTTTTTCATGCAGGGACGAAAAGGGAAGACGGGCACATCGTCACGTCGGGAGGGCGAGTGTTTTGTGTAACCGCTTTGGGACAGGGGAAGGATTTTGCGAGTGCGATCAGGTTGGCCTATAACGCTGTCAATCGCATTCGCTTCGATGGAGCGTACTACAGAACCGACATCGGCAAGAAAGCATTGGGATCGCTGCCTTCGTGAAGAAGCGCATTGTCACCGTAATCGGAACGCGTCCGCAGTACATCAAATACGCAGCGCTCTCAACCGGCTTGCGAGAACGATTCGAAGAAACGCTCGTGGATACCGGTCAGCATTATGATGCGGAACTATCAGAAGTCTTCCTCGATGAATTCAAGCTACCCGTTCCTGATTACACGTTTCTCAATAAAAGTGTAAGCAGCCTCGCACAGATTGCAACGATCATCACGGAACTCCAGCGCGTGCTCGATGAGCTTCATCCCGAAGCGCTACTTTGTTTCGGCGATACCAACAGTACGCTTGCCGCGGCGCTTGCAGGTGTGAAGTATGGCGTCCCCGTTATGCACGTTGAAGCGGGCGAGAGGAACTTCACACCGGACAACGTCCGCATTCCGGTGTCGGCGATGCCGGAAGAAACGAATCGTGTCCTCGCAGACCACGTCTCTTCTTTGTTGCTGTGTGTTTCACAGCGTGCATTCGGGAATCTCATCGCAGAATCCGTGACGGGAAGCGTCGTCTTGACCGGCGATGTCCTGTACGATCTTTTTCTTCGTCGCGCAGAAGCGGTCCTTCATGATGATGAAATTCTCAGACGGCTCGAAGTGAAAGAGGGCGAGTATCTTTACTGCACGGTTCATCGCGCGATCAATACCGAAAGTCCGGAACGCTTGCGAACGATCTTCACCGCGTTGTCGGATTCCGGCTCACGCGTAATCGTTGCACTGCACCCGCGCACACAGCGTGCACTCGACGAGTTCGGTCTGTGGAATTTCGTCCGGTCACTTCCAGGTCTTCGGATAATCCAGCCCGTCCGCCATCGTGATTCACTCGTGTTGATAAAACATGCCGCGTGCGTTGCTACGGATTCCGGAGGCATCATGCGTGAAGCGTTCTTTTGTGGTGTGCCGTCCGTATGCCTCGATGATTCTACCGCATGGTTGGACATTGTCCTCAGCGGCTGGTCAATGCTTGCAGGGGCGAATGCAGAGTTGATTCAAACAGGATTGAACATGCAGGCGCCGGCAGAGAAACCGCAGTTATTCGGTAACGGGACTGCTATCGATAGGACTTTGGAGGCGATTCAGTCTTTCCTCTCTTGAGGAACTTCGATCTCCCCTTCTTTGCTTTGCGATTGCTCCATGTGACGAATGGCGTCGAACAAGCTTCCCAACAGCGTTATCGTTCCTAACACGATCACAGCGATCACCCACACTCTCCCCGTATGCTCAAGGCTGTAGCTTCCCCAGAGAAGCAGCGAATGCCACGGAGAAGCGAAGCTCAGCCAGATCAGGATGATGAATTGGATGAAGATCGTCAGGGCGTGAATTCCGAGCAGCACCCAACGCTTCCGGTCAATGACCGTGATGTAGATTTGGTACTTGTACACAAAGATGAAGAACACGAGGAAGCCGAGAATCCCAACCGAAGATGCGGTCAATCCCGGAATATCCGGATGCGGTGCGAGGTGCGCCGAGGCAGCGATGATCCAGAGGAGGAAGGCCGTCATCGGCAAGGAGAGCCAGATGATCCAAAGGAAGAAGCGGTGATATCTCTGCTTTCCACCCGCGTCATTGTTCATCAGGTTGAGAAGCGCGATCATGCGACCCACACCGATTTGATGTTCACGAATTCGCGGATTCCGAAATAGGAAAGCTCCCTCCCATAGCCTGAGAGTTTGACGCCGCCGAAAGGAAGTCGCGGATCGGACTTCACCATGCCGTTGATGAACACGCAACCCGATTCGATATATCCGGCGAGCTTCTCTCCACGGTCGAGGTCACGAGTCCAAACGGCGGCGCCCAATCCAAATGGCGAAGCGTTTGCAAGAGCAACCGCGTCATTCTCGTCTTTCGCCCTGATGATTGCAGCGACGGGACCGAAAATCTCTTCATCGAACGCGGCCATTCCCGGTTGAACGTTCGTTAAAACGGTCGCCGGATAATATGCGCCTTCGCCTTCGATCAACGTCCCGCCACAACGAAGCACTGCACCTTGTTCGACGCTTCGCAGCACCTGCCCCTGGATCTCTTCGACCAAATCCTTGCGGGCCATTGGCCCGATCTCCGTATCAGGATTCATCGGGTCGCCCATCTTCCGGCGGCCCATCTCTTCGACGAACAGGCTTTCAAATTCGTCAGCGACCTCTTCGACGACGATGAACCGCTTCGCAGCGATACAACTCTGTCCCGTGTTGATCAGGCGTGCGGTTACCGCGGTGCGCACCGCGCTCCGGATATCAGCGTCGTGAAGAATGATGAACGGGTCGCTGCCGCCAAGTTCGAGCACGGTCTTCTTCAAACAACTTCCGGCGATGGTTGCCACCGAACGTCCGGCACCATCACTTCCGGTTAGAGTTACGGCCGTGACATGCTTGTCACGGATGACACTCTCAACAGCCGAGGACGGGATGATGAGCGTGCGAAAGAGATTCTCAGGAAAACCGGCATCGCGAAATACTTCCTCGATCTGAAGAGCGCACTTCGGGACGTTCGACGCATGCTTGAGGAGACCCCCATTGCCTGCCATCAGCGCAGGTGCGGCAAAACGAAACACTTGCCAGAATGGAAAATTCCACGGCATGACGGCAAGCACAATTCCGATTGGATCGTAGCGAACGAAGCTGCGGGATGCGTCCGTTGGAATGACTTCCTCAGCGAGAAACGATGAAGCGTTCTCCGCATAGTATCGGCACACCCATGCGCACTTCTCAATCTCCGCTTCCGATTGCCTGATAGGCTTTCCCATTTCACGGGTCATCGTTTCAGCGTACAGGGATTTGCGCTCTTCTAAAATTTCCGCAGCGCGGGACATGAGTTTCGCGCGTCGATCGAAAGAAACATCCTTCCACTCGATGAACTCGCGATGTGCTTGCTCAATGATCTTGTGTATTTCATCGGTTCGATGCACGGGGTAGTGATCCAACTCGGTTCCAGTGGCAGGATTGATTGATATGATTTCCATGGCGCTCAATGATCGTTTATCCCGAAACAACTTTGTGATTCTTCCTGCAAGCTGCAAGCACCCTGATCCGACGGGATAACATGGAAGACAGCATGCAGCGCGAATTGAAACGGTTGCAACTCGGAATGATGCAACGTATTTTGATCCGGCCTTTGTTCTTCAACCTCTTTTCAACAATCCATGAAACATACAACGACCATCCTGACGACACTTGCGCTGATTTTCCTTATCTCCCAACGCGGTTCCGCACAGTTTGCCTTCGGCATGGAATCACAAGTCGCAAAGGGAAATGAATACGCTGAAATCTCGTTGCCTGCAACGGCATTCGAAGAAATCATTCGGGAGTCGGGTGAAGGAATATCGAAGACGGACGTCTGTCTCGACGGCGAGGCTGTCGGCGCATTGCGCGGATATCAGGCAGACTTCGATGGCGATGGCACGGAAGAAATGTTCCTTCTCTACCATTCAGGTTCCGAAACATCCGGCTGCAACGTCCTGACAGTGATTGCTCCGATCGGTGGCGGCAAGTATCGTTTGTTCGATGTGTTCTCGTTTCCCGGAGGAAAGTCTCTTATCCGCCCGATCAAGGTTTTGGAAAACGGCATTCAAATGTATCTCCAGAATGCCTACACGAACCCGGATGGAACGCAA
Source organism: uncultured Chromatiales bacterium (assembly GCA_964448285.1). Taxonomy (GTDB): domain Bacteria; phylum Bacteroidota; class Ignavibacteria; order SZUA-365; family SZUA-365; genus CAYUWG01. Next base: position 47,876 of record CAYUWG010000018.1, on the reverse strand, counting down.
GGATGGAAGGGGACGATTCTTTCTTTCCAGCAAACAGCCATCCTCATCCTCACGTCCTGGATTCAGCAGGATTTCGTTCGCGATGGGAAGCAAATGACGGAGGACGTTCTTACCGTTTTTTCGGATATGAATTTCGACGGGAAGAAAGAGATGTTCGTGCGCTATAACACGCACGAAGCAAGCCGTGCCAACATCTCGGGAAAAAACCTCATCGATAGCTACGTTCTCACACTTGATTTTCTTCCACAGCATCTGCGCTACGGAGTCTATGATTCCTCCGGACATGACAAACTCCAGGAATCAGTGGCAATGGCAAAGTCGGGTGAACGGATGTTACATCGTGATGCCAGCCGTGTGGATGGGATCGTGAAAATACGCCAGGCCTTGAGCACGAATCCGTTTCTAACCTCGACGCGGGTTGCGCTCGGAACGCATTTCCTCATGTCGGGGAAATATGCGGACGCTGAACAGACGCTCTTGCAGGCTGTCGAATTCGACCCGTCGTACGCACAGAGCTACAAAATTCTCGGTGACACGTACTTGCGGCTCAATGATCTGCAGAAAGCCTTATGGGCTTACACGACGTACCTCGAGTTGAATCCGCGAGCCAAGGACCGTAAAAAGGTCGAACACAACATCAAGCAGATTACCATTCCAAAACGCCGCTAACCCACCTGGGATGATCGGTGCCTGATTTCAATTTCGTTCAAAAAAAGCCCGACAAAACCGACCCGGATCAACATCCGCAGGGGAAAGCCTCGGCTCATCTATCCGAAGGTCACAGCGTTACCAATCTCCCGGAAGAACTGACGGAACTGCCGAAAGAAATCCACGGCGGAAAATCCGCGAGCGTGCAGATGGAAACGGAGGAAATGCCCCTCACAACCGCCGATGAGCCGGAACGTGTTGTTCCGAGCATTGAAGCTGATTCAAAAGCAGGCCTGGAATTGAATCCGCCGCAATTCGATGAGCCGGATAAGCTGTCGGTCGAAGAACCTAAAGTGGTTCGGCCGCCGAAGGCAAGTCCGGAAAAGAGCAAATGGCCGCTCGTGGGTTTTTCAATCATCATTGGCATCCTGCTTTTGATGTCCTTCATCTGGTATGTGAATCCCTATCCGCCGTTGCGCCAGGCGATCGCGGAATTCCTCCGGACGGCTCCACCGGACGAACGCGTAAGAGCCCGTGCACAACGTGAGCAAGCCGCAAAGGTTGAAACGCCCTCGGTGGAAATAGCTGCTCCGCAACCGGAAGCCGTAAGGGAATTCGACTTCTACATTCAAGTATCATCGTGGAAAGAACATGGACAAGCACAGCGACATGCGGATGAATTGAAAAAGCGCAGCCTCCCCGTAGTCGTTGAAAGCGAGTACCTCTCGCTGCGGCAGGCGACATTTTACCGCGTGCGTTTAGGACCGTTCGAATCGTCAACTCATGCGCTGGTGATGAAGGATTCACTGAAAGATGTTATCGACAAGGGTGCGTTTATCGATAGTGTCCGAATCAATACAGTTGATATACCCATGGAGGTTGAATCGCAGCAACGACCGAACGTAGGCTCTTCCGGGATTCAACCATCGCCAGTTCGCGTCATTCCAGTTCCATCGACTGGGTACGCAGTACAGGTTTCGAGCTTTCGATCGAAACGAACAGCGGTTGACGAAGCGGCGCGGTTGCTGAAAGAGGGCATTCCTGCAATCGTCACGTTCGATGTCGCGCGCGGTTCGTGGTACAGGATCATGGTTGGACCATTCGAAACGAGGAATGAGGCTCAAGAATATGCGCGTGTCATCACCGTCACTTATGGGAATGAAGTCCTCATCGTACGTTTTGGAAAAGAGAAGAATCAATCACCTTGAAACAAAGAATAGAGGCTTACGCATTTGCCGCAGCCTTTCGAAATGAATGGATTGATTTCGTTAGGAACGATTAAAGGGAAAATCACTAAGTTTCAAGAACGGTAACAGGGAGAACACACAAGTCACAGCAACTACAGTTTCATTCACAAACACTCACAGAAAGAGAGGTCATATGCATACACTGACACGCACTGCAATGGTCGTCGCTCTCGTCCTGCCAGTTTTCAGTGGGCTAATCCAAGCCCAGCAGCAAATGCGCATCCCGGACGAGATCCGCTATATGCAGGTTGAAAAAAATGTCGTCGAGCGCGAGGTAACCCGTCCACCGTTGAAGGCACGATCATCTTCCGCACCTGAAGTCACCGCCGGGCAAGTATGGATCGGAAAGATGTGGAATGGGTACACATCGCTCAATCGCAACTCCAATCAGATTTCGTACGATCCCGCCTCGAATACACTTGCTACAATCTATCGACGTGGCTATCCCGACCGGCAGAACGTTCGAAGTGGTGAATTGACGGTCAATATTTCAACGGATAACGGAAACACCTGGAACGGAGAAAGCCCGACCATCAACGTTGGTACAGAAAACATCAACAACCAACTTGCAGCGAGACATCCCAGCATTGTACTGCTAAATCCCACCGAATCCCCGGACCGAAACGACGTGACACTCGCGGCAGCTTGGGCGCAACTCAAACCATCCGGAAGTTTCGGCGAGGTACCCTATGCATCAGGTCCATTGAACGGTCCATTCACAAAGAACAAATGGGGCCCGACTCCTCCGGAATATGCGTCCCCGGTTACGCCTGTTGTCGATTTGACGACAGGAAAGATGTTCAGTCTCGTACTTGGTATTGATCCTTCTACGGGAAATGATTTTGGTGAACACTATATGGTTATATCGACCGATAAAGGTGTGACATGGAATATCAACCTCAATAATCCGGTTTTAACGGAACCTGTCGCTGGAAACCTGGAGATATACACACCAACAATTGATATCTCGCCCGATGGCAAGACGTTAGTCATTGCATTCATTGCATTGAAAACGGACCAGGGTCGATTCTTCATCAATGATGTATTGCATAGAATTGGCTTTATTAAATCCACTGATGGCGGTTCGACATGGAGCCAACCGGAGACAATTCCGATCACTGCGCTCAGCTTGGTGAATGTTGAGCTTAATAAAAGTATAGCCAACTTCTTCCCGTCTCTTGCAGTCGCCGTCGATGCAAAGGGGAAGGAGCATTTTCTCGTGTCGCTCAGCAGCGATACGTTCTATCCACTCGATTCAACCTACGTCGGAGAGATTACGAAGGGCACAAGCGATTGGGAGTTTTTCGGGCTTGACTATATCAACAACGCCTGGGTGAGACGATTCTTGTCACCTGGAGTACCTCCTAATCCACAGACGACATTTCTCCTCTACAACGAGCACGAGTTCGCAAAGTCGATTGACGGAAATAAGCTCTATGCGAAGTGGGTTGATCCGGATTCTAACTTCGTAACGGCACCTCGCGGTCATCCGTCACCGGTTGCGCGTGATACGATTCACAACATCTACATGAGTGCGAAAGATATCAGGAGTAACACCGAGGCGACACGCGGTTGGATATTCCCTGCAATCAAAGTCACCGATACGAAAACCGTAGATGAGAAACTGACAAAAATGGCACCATGGGTCGGTGGTGACGGAAAGCTCCACATTATCTTTACCGTATTCGGTGAAGGCGATGCAGGTCCGGATACCGATGATCTCGCAGAGGCGAATATATACTTTGTCTCAGGCGTTAGTATCAATGTAGCAGTGTCAACCGGGAAGGAGAATCTTCCTTCTGAATTCACGCTCGATCAGAACTATCCGAATCCGTTCAATCCGGGAACGCAGATCAACTTCAGTCTGTCTTCTTCCGCGAATGCCAGACTCCGGGTGTTCAACCTTCTCGGCCAGGAGGTTGCTACACTTGTCGATCGCTTCATGGAAGCAGGTCAGCATACCGTGAACTTCAACGGGGCACATTTGCCGAGCGGTATTTACACCTATCGTCTCGAAAGCGGTGGTAACGTCGCAACACAGAAGATGCTTCTTCTGAAGTAACGCGAACACGTTCAAAGAACAGAGGCTGTCCCAATCGGGCCAGCCTCTTTTTTTTGCCGAGCGTTTTCACTGTTCCGTGACATACGGTTTTCTGAAAGAACCGGAGAAACGCTCGCGGACCGATATCGCCACGGTTGACAATTGAACGAACCGCCGCCAAACCCTACTTTCGACACATGTCCATCGGAGAACTGAAACACATACAACTTCCTGAGTCGCTCGCATTGCGAACTGAATCGAGCGTGCGCGTTGTGGAGTTGTACCGGCAGTTCATCCAGCGTGTCATTAAAAGCGCCCCGTCGCACGTTCAGGCATTCGAAGATGTTCTCGTCGCGCAACTGGTCGTGTTGCCGTCACCTGAATTTGCCCTCGTTCATCTCGATCGATTCATCGAATCGACGTTCAGTGCATCATCCTTCATCCACGATGTGGTTCAGCATCCGGTATTACTCGAGCTTTTTTTTCGTCTCGTGTGCAGCTCGAATTATTTGGCAGACGTTCTCGTGCGCGACCCCGAACTGTTCCGCTGGATCACATCGACGGAGAGTGTTTCGGATGATGAAGGAACTCCTTCATACATGGACAGTGCGCGGGAAACGTTCGCCCGTTTTCAGTCGCATGACCGAAGGCTCGACGCTTTGAAGAGATTCCAGCGAAGAACCCTCCTTCGGATTGCCATGCGCGATATCATGGGCAAGGCGGATTTGAAACAGACAACACGGCATTTGTCTGCATTGGCTGATTCCATCGTCTGTGTGTTGCTCGATGAGGCCATCCGTTTAGTCGAAAAGCGGTATGGATATGAGTTGCATAGAGGGATCGTGATTTTCGCGCTTGGCAAGTTGGGTGGGAATGAACTGAACTATAGCTCGGACATCGATCTGATGGTGCTCTATGATCGGAATGACGCGCTCAGTGAATCGTTCGCGACGCACGATTTGGTCCTTCGCGTCGTCGAGCAACTGATTCGATTCCTTACGGACGTAACATCCGAGGGATTTTTTTACCGGACGGATTTCCGTTTGCGACCGGATGGAAATGCGGGACCGTTAGCGATTTCATTTGCCGCTGCGAAACACTATTACGAATCGCGAGGGCAGCTCTGGGAGCGCCAAATGCTGATCAAGGCTCGCGTTATCGCTGGGAATACTCAGTCCGGTGAGTCCTTTCTCGAAGAACTGCGCCCCTTCGTTTATCCGAGGACTCCGCTCTTTCCGGTATCGAAACTCCTCTCAGACATAAGCCGGCGACTGTCTGAACGATGGGATGAAGAGTTGAACGTCAAGCATTGCAAGGGGGGCATTCGGATGATCGAATTCAGCGTACAAGCGCTTCAGATGCTCTTCGGACCGAAGGAGAATTCCATTGGCGTGCAAGGAACGCTCGACGCTTTAGCTCGGCTTGTCGAGAAGGGGATCGTTGCAGAAGATGAAGGGCGACAGATCGAAGATTGTTATCGGACGCTTCGTCGTATCGAACATGCGGTTCAGTTGGAGGCATTCGAACAGACGCATACGATTCCAAGCAATGAAGGGAAGCGAACCGAATTGGCGATGAAGCTTGGTTTCGATAGCGGTGATCAATTCATGAGCGAATTCCAACGCGTACGGGAGACGGTAATTCGATTCTACGAACAAGTCTTCAGCACAACCGACCATTCTTCACCAGCTATGTCAAGTCGCCTCTCAGATGCAGGCTTTCGCGATCCTGTCAAAGCGGAAGGTCTGCTCGATTCCATGCGTCGAGGTGACGACCGCCGTCCCGTGACGTTGCGGCAACAAGAGCGGATCGATGCGATGCTTGGCCAACTTCTCGAAGTGATCGGCGGTGAGAATCTTCCTGATGAATGTTTTTCTGAGCTAGTGTTGCTTTTCTCCCGAACACCCTCGCCGGATCTCGTTCTTTCAATGCTTGAATCTCCGAACAGCAGGCGGTTGCTGATTCGCCTGGCAGCGCATGCACCCGCATTTCTTCGAAAGGTCACCATGCATCCCATCGTGTTCGAATCATTGGTCGGAGGATGGAGCGCGCAGTCTATGCCAGCGGATGATCTTCACACGTTGAAATTGCTCCACGAGACCGACGCTCTGGGAAGATTCCTTTGTGGCGATATTTCCTTTGAGGAGTGCACTCGTCGTGTGACGGAAGTTTCAGACCACTGCCTTACGACAATCGCCCAACGAGTCGCACAATCATATGAGAATCCGGCGTTCGCGATCATCGCTCTGGGGAAGTACGGTGCATTCGAGCGCATTCCGGGAAGCGATTTAGACATTGTCTTTATCTTCGAACCGTCCGAAAAATTCCAGGCAGAGTACGCGCAGGAACTCGCAACGAAACTGTTATCCGAACTCCAATCGACGAAAGGTGGGAGTATGCTCTATGAAGTCGATGCCCGTCTTCGACCCGAAGGTCGCAACAGTCCGTTAGCTGTTTCCTTTGACTCGTACAGAAACTATTGGAATCGACGTGCAGAGTTCTGGGAACGGATGGCGCTCATACGATCGCGTTGCGTTGCTGGTAATGAGCGTCTGTGCAACGAATTGGATGAATTTCATAGTGGTATAAGGCGAGAAACCTCACTCGGGAAAGAACAAATCGAGAGCGTCATTCATCTCCGCCGCAGGATGGAACCGGTGACTCGATTCAATCAACGGGATTTCTTCGATCTCAAACTCTCGTCGGGCGGCTTGGTGGACATCGAGTTTTTCGTGCAGCTCCAGTTGATTCATTGCCAATTGACTGCTCATTCACTTGGCAATACGCTGTCCGCGCTTCGCGCGCTCGCCGATTACATCCCTGAACATTTTGCTCAGGTTCAAAGCCTCGAAGGAGATTATCGAACCCTGAGGGTGATGCAACTCTATTTGCGTGTTCTGCTCGATACACCATCGAATGTGGTCCCGCCGCAGATTGAGAAACGAGCACTCCTTGCGCGAGCGATGGATTGGGGAAATGTCGCCGAATTCGATGCATTCATTCGCACACTCAGAACGCGGGTTCGCAAAGCGTTCGATGCGATGACTGCCGGATATCTCAATTCGTGATTTTGATTGCAGTTATGAAGGGGTTTCCTATTTTGCGGGCAACTCAATACGATTTCTCGACCATTGCGTCTGCGTTTTATGAGGGACGTGAAGGAGTTAAAATCGTATCCATCCCCATGTTCACAGCACAATTCACTAATGAAAACACGCTTGCACTCAGCGGCCGTCTCGATTCAGTTCAGACTGCGGTTTTTCTCCGCGCACTGGATCAGATCGAAGACAATTGCACGATTGACTTCATGGATCTCGTGTACATTTCCAGTTCCGGATTGGCAGCCTTGGTCAATGCACAAAAACGCCTTGTCACTATGAATAAAACATTGAATCTGAGAAACATGAACTCTCATGTTCGGGAGGTTTTCACGTTGGCGCGATTTCATCTGATTTTTGAGATTGAGTGAGAGAAAGGTAAAGAAGTTGGTTCAACATTCGGGTCTCCAGCGTGTATTTGCCGATAGCAATGAAGACGACATTCGAATCGTACAGAGAATTATGGACGGCGAGATCAACGCTTTCGGTGAAATCGTCAAGCGATATCAGCGCGTTGTCTTCAACACGGTGTTCCGACTCGTCCATCGTTACGACGATTCGGAGGAAATCACGCAGGCCGTTTTTGTCAAAGCCTACGAAAAGCTTCACACGTTCAATGCAAAATTCAAGTTCTTCAGTTGGCTCTATCGAATCACCATCAATGAAACTCTCAACAGCATTCGTTTCAATCGGCGATTTCGCAGCTTTGAGCCTGAACACGGCGGGATCGATCGCAGCCCCGGTGAGCGCTTCGATGATGAGGAGCGGGATTCAGTTCTTTCCAAGGCAATCATGAAACTCAATCCCGCACATCGCTCCGTTATCATCCTTCGTCACTACAATGGTCTGACGTACAGAGAGATCGGAGATGTCCTCCAGCTCCCGGAGCGAATCGTCAAATCCCGTCTCTTCACTGCAAGACACCAATTACGCGACTATTTACTTTCTGAAGGATATCAGCCATGATTCCGAAAGACATACTCAAACTCATGCATGGGCAGATTGACAACGTCAACACACCGGATGAATCGATGCGTCTGGAAAGGTTTCTTGCAGAGAATCCTGAAGCACAACGCCTCTTCGACGATCTCCGCCGTCTTGCCTCTCGTCTCGAATCGATGGAAGAACTTGAGGAACCGTTAACGCTTCTCGTTCGGATTCTCAATTCGATTCGTCCCATACAACGCAATCGCTTCGGTACATTGATCGAACGAATCAGCTCCGCCCTTTCCACTTCTCCCGTACCACGGTTCGCATTCTTTTTCCTGATTGGTGTTGTTACGGGTGCGCTGATCTATTCTATCGCAGAGAATCAAGGTCTGACAGGCAACGAGCCGATCGTCGGTTCATTCTTTTCATCAACATCCGTCAGCGGGACGGTGACAGATTACGACACGATCAACGTTCGGGGAACGTTCGGGACCATCGTGATCAAAGATGGTGAAGAGCACGTGTATGTTGAAGCGAAGATCGTCACGTCCGATAAAACGAAGCTGAGTTTGGAATACGAACCGGGTGAACTTTCTTACGACTCGTTCATTTCATCCCGCGACAATAGCTCTGGTTTGAAAATCGACTCAACGTCGGTTCACTTTTACACCGAGCAATACGGAGAGTACGTTGTGGCCTTTCGAAAATCAGGTGCAGAACGAAGCGAATTGGGAGCAACAGTTTGCCACGAGGACGCCTGCGTGTATCACACAACACTCGAATTGCAGAAGAAGTCCAAGTGATCGAAGGCAATATGCTGCGCGTTGCGTGAGAGACAAGAATCGATCACTTTTCGCGTGTGAGAAGCCCCGATTTTTTTCGGGGTTTTTCGTATTTCTTGAGCGCATGGGATTTTTTTCGTAAATCGAATCACCCGAAGCCGGTATGCATCACTTTCTCAACGTCCTTGTCAGCGCTCTTCCAGTTTTTCTCTTTCTCGTCTTTCTTATTCTGTTCGACAGCTACAAGCTCGTGAAGCCCCGTGAAGTGCTTCTCTCCATCGTGGTCGGTATAGCCACGGCTGGGATTGCTTACGCTGTCAATACGCATGTCATGCTTTGGTGGGATTTATCGTTTACTTCGACCTCCCGGTATGTCGCTCCGGTGATAGAAGAAACGCTGAAAGCTGCCTTCGTCATGTATCTCATCACACGTGGCCGTATCGGGTTCATGGTTGATGCCGCGATCATTGCCTTCGGTATCGGTGCCGGCTTTTCTCTCATCGAAAACCTCTACTACGTTTCCGTGATCGATGGCGTGGGATTCATTACCTGGGTCCTTCGCGGTTTTGGAACGGCAATCATGCATGGAGGAGCGACTGCATTGTTCGCCGTCGTGGCGAAGAGCCTAACAGACCGTGAGATTGGAGCAGCGCGTTCTTTCGTCCAGGCTCTGGTACTCGCTCTGTTCATTCACTCATTGTACAATCACTTCATCTTTCCGCCGGTCGTTTCTGCACTGCTTGTCATGTTGATGATACCTATAGTACTCTACCTCGTTTTTGAAAGGAGTGAGCAACGATTGAGGCAATGGTTGGAAGTCGGGTTCAACACGGATCAGGAACTTCTCCAAATCATTATGGCGGGCGGTGTGATGAATTCGAATGTTGGCGAGTACTTCAGAAAACTTCAGCAGAGATTTCCAGGGGAAGTCGTCGTCGATATGCTCTGCTTGCTTCGGATTCATCTGGAGCTTTCTATTCGCGCGAAGGGGATTTTGTTGATGCATGAGGCGGGATTCCCTGTCCCTCACGATCCAGAAGTTGCAGAACGCTTCGATGAAATGAAGTCCTTGGAAAAAAACATTGGGACAACGGGAAAGCGGGCATTGGCACCGTTTATCCATACGAGCAAACGGGACCTCTGGCAACTCTATATGCTTGATAAAGAGGCATAGCAACGATAAGGTAGATTCCCGGAAGGCGTCATATGGTTTTCGAATCGATGCAAAAACTCACAGCAATCATCATCCTTGCGCCAATACGATCAAACGGTTTCGCTTGTGGGATGCTCTTATGCAACCAGTTCAACTGCTCGTTCACGGAACGCGTGTCAAATGTATCCTTTTAAGAGAATGAAGCATCTCTTCTAACGAGAAGACGCCGAAAGCGATAAGAAATCAAAGACGTTGAGTGATTATACCCTTGATAGTCACGATTAGATTTCAGATCGTTGTATCGGCGAAAATGAGTCCGCAGTAACAACACACGGAGGCTCGCGATGAACTGGAAATACAAATGGGAGAGAGTATCGTGCTATTACACCTTGCTCGTTGTCCTTACACTCCTGGCGAACGTGAGCCACGGCCAGCCGGCACTCCAGGTGAAGAACGCCAAGGTGAATTGGCCAAACGTCGAGGTCTCCATCGTTCCGGAATGCAACGGCGCATTCCTGTTTCGCACGAACAAACAGGACTATCGGTTATGGGAGAATGGTCAGGAGATACACAACTTCACGTTGCGTTGCCCTGATACCGTGAATCGCTGTCCGATAAGTGTAGCCCTCGTATTCGATGCGAGCGGCAGCATGTCGGGTACTCCGATAGACGCAGCGAAGGCGGCAGGGATTGCCTTTCTCGATATGATCGAACTTGGAGTGGATGAAGCGGCGGTTGTTCGTTTCAACGTCAATGCAGCACTGCTGCATGGTATGACGACCGATGTCCCCTTGCTTAAGCAAAGCATCTTGGGGATCAACGTTGGCGGTCCGACCGCACTTTGGAGTGGTATCTATGTCGGCTTGCAAGAGCTGATCGGCAAGGGGACGAATCCCTGTCGCGCCGTTATCGTTCTCAGCGATGGGAGAGACAACGCCAGTTCAGAAACACAGTCAACAGTCATGAATCTCGCGCTTTCAAATCGTATTCCCGTTTTCACGATCGGCCTTGGAAGGTCTATCGATAGTGTCGGATTGAGTGAACTATCTGACCTGACGGGCGGCAAGTTCTTTTTAGCTCCGACACCGGACCAACTCTTAGGGATCTATCGCGAGATTGCCCGATTCATTCAATTCGGTTTGATCGAATGTAAGATCAATTACACCGGCACCTGCATCGACGACACTGCCCGACGAATCAAAGTACAGTTCGATTATTGCGGCGGCAACGATTCGGACTCCGTTTCCGTTACGACCCCTGATAATATCGGCATGGCAATCCCCGTGAGGTTTTCTCCGCTGGGGAAGAAGGTCGCTGGTGGGACACAGTTCACCGTGCCGGTTCGTTTGGAAACGCCATTAAGCTCAACACAACTCCCGCCGGCGGATGGAACTCTGGCATATGACACTTCCGTCTTACAACTCATCCAAGTACGCATAGCGCCGGGATCGATTTACAGTAACGCAGCGCTGACGTATTCACTTGTACCTGGCGGTGTTCGCTTCAGAATCGATGGCTCTTCAGTGGTAAATGGAACTGGTGACGTTATCGACGTGGATTTTGTCGCAATCAACCCTCCCGATACGTTGTACTCTCCCGTGACACTTGCGCGTTGGTCCTTTGACGAGGGTTGTTTTATCCCATCCTCAGAAGTGCGGGAAATTTGCATCGTGCCGTGTAAAACTGCGCTTGAGATTCTCGCGGCATCAAATTATCTGTGTGTTGGAGATACCATCTCACTTTCAGCGGAGCCTGGATTCGATTCCTATGTCTGGTATCGAAACGGAAACGAGATTGCCGTCGGCCCCCGAACGCTGAGCATTACTGAAGAGGGAGCTTACTATTATCGAGCATGGACGGATATCGGTTGTTCGGCGATTTCTTCGACGACACACATCAGCGCAATCATCAAACGGAGTTATACCGTGCGGGCAAGATCGGGATTTCTCGAGCGTGCAGGTGAGTTCACGATCCCATTGTTTGTCGAACCCCCGCTTTCACCGTCTGAATTCGTTCGAATCTCGTTTCGTCTGCAAGCGCCTTCGAGAATGAAATGTATCGGCGTAACCGACGCAGTTCATCACTGGACAGACATGCTTGATCTTAATACGTTGGATGGAACCGTTACCCTCAGCGGAACTCCATCGGATTCCGTTTCCGAGTTTGCACAACTCCGGTTTGTCTTCGATGAACTTCCCATCGTACCTGAAGTGGATACGATCTCCTTCGTTGAAAGTGGTATTGCTCTTCCTTGCATTCAATCTTATGAAATGGAACCGATCCTGCTTCCAATGGACGGACTTTGCCAGCTTTTGATCACAAGGAAGACGAATATACGTACACATCCGAATCCGTTTTCGGATCAGGCAACTATTCGCATATCGATACCTCAAACGGAATACCTGGTACTTCGAATTCTGAACGTTCTTGGTGTGGAAATTCACCGCCTCGCGGAAGGCGAATTCCTAAGTGGGGACTACGAGTTTCATTTCAACGCAGAATCGCTGCCTTCAGGAGTCTATATCGTCGAGCTTGTTTCGCTAAACGGTGTCTCACACATCCTTGCGCTGAAGACGAACGGTTCAAATTGAAATAACGGAATCCTCACCACCGAAAATATTCGGCAAGTACTTCTCGGCGTGATAGTCATTTTCCCACCGCTTTCCATCGAGCAGGAATCGATACTTGTATTCGCCGGGTTTCAGATACGTGATGAGATAGAAAGAACCGTCTTTACGCTTTTTCATCGGATGGGTTTTAGGATCCCATGCGTTGAAGTCTCCAAGCAGAGTGACTTTCTTCGCATTGACCTCCGTTGGAAGTTCAAACATGACCCGGCAGGAATTTTTCGTTTTCGTGTATGTCTTTTTCGGCATGGCAATCTCCTTCGTCGTCGCTACAGAGTTAATTCCTTCAGGCGTAAAATACGAAACCTCCTGCATTCGGTTCGCGGTCATTGACGAGGAATGAAACAGGAATGGCATAACGGGAGAGTGAGTCGTCGGATGAACCATGTCGTCTTGTGAGATGGATGTATTTTGCGGCTATGAAGCAACGATACAAATGCACGATTGAATATGAGGGGACAAACTTCGTTGGTTGGCAAATCCAGAAAAACGGGCGCTCAGTACAAGGCGAAATACAGAAAACTCTTGAAGAGCTATTCAAAACCGAAACGCGAATGGTTGGCGCTGGTCGTACGGACGCAGGTGTTCATGCACGCGGGCAAGTCGCACATTTCGATGCGGAAACCGATCTGGAAACATGGCAGATACGGAACGCTCTTAATGCTCGCATGCCACAAGATATAACCATCCACACCCTTGACGCTGCCCCGCCGGACTTTCATGCGCGCTTTTCCGCTTCATCCAGAAGCTACTCGTATTCGATTCATCATCGACGGACCACGCTCGATCGTTACACCTCGTGGATCGTCTATCCGCAGCTCAACCATGAAGCGATTCAAGAGGCGGTTCGAACGCTCTACGGCCTTCACGACTTTTCAGCCCTTGCAAAGCAGACTCCTGCGCAACGCAATCATCTGTGTTACGTGTTCGAAGCGAATTGGGAATGGAGCGAAGCACGGTCGCGCTTCTTCATTCGTGCGAATCGATTTCTCCACGGGATGGTACGGTGCATCGTTGGCGGACTCATCTCAGTAGGAAGAGGAAAGTCAACTGTCGCGGGATTCCGTGAGATTTTGGAGTGGAAAGATCCGACGCGAACACCAATGCTCGCTCCTTCACACGGGCTTACGCTCGAGGAAGTGCGTTACGACCGTGACGAGTGGGTATTCGTGAACAGACTTCTGAATACTTCGATTGAAGTTTCCAGAGGTTGCCGCCAACAACGACACGGGGCTCAACAGGGGTGATATCACCCTAACGGCTTACACATCGAAGTACATCGAGAACTCGTATGGATGTGGACGAAGTGCAAGCTGCTTTGCTTCCTTGTGCAGCTTGTAGTCGATCCATGTGTTGATAACGCCTTCGGTGAAGACGTTGCCTTTGAGGAGGAAGTCATGATCGCGCTCGAGATTCATGAGCGCTTCTTCCAATGAACTGGGTGCGCTTGGGACGTCCTTCAATTCCTCCGGCTTCATATCGTAGATGTCCTTGTCCAAAGGATTACCCGGGTCAATCCGATTCATCACTCCGTCAAGTCCGGCCATAAGCATTGCGCTGAACGCAAGATAGGGATTGCACGCCGGGTCCGGTGTGCGGAATTCGACGCGTTTCGATTTCGGACTCGTCGAGTACATCGGGATGCGGATGGATGCGCTGCGATTGCGTTGCGAGTATGCGAGATTCACCGGAGCTTCGAAGCCCGGAACGAGACGCTTGTACGAATTCGTCGTCGGGTTCGTCAGTGCACAGAGTGCCGGTGCATGCTTCAGCAATCCACCGATGAAGTACAAAGCAGTATCGCTCAAACCCGCATATCGCTCGCCGTAGAAAAGCGGTTTGCCGTCTTTCCACAAACTCATGTGCACGTGCATGCCCGAGCCGTTGTCGCCGAAAATCGGTTTCGGCATGAACGTCGCCGTCATCTTGTTCTGAAATGCCGTGTTCTTGATGATGTACTTGAACAAAAGCAATTCGTCGGCTGCTTTCAAGAGCGGTTGGAATCGCAGATCGATTTCGGCCTGCCCTCCGGATGCGACTTCGTGATGTTGCGCCTCAACGTCGAGGCCGCATTCGAGCATGATGCGGACCATCTCGTTACGGAGGTCATTGAGATGGTCGGTGGGCGGGACGGGGAAGTAGCCTTCCTTATAGCGCGGTTTGTAACCGAGGTTCGGCCCTTCGTCCTGTCCGGAATTCCATCGACCTTCGATTGAATCGAGTTCATAGAAGGCATGGTTCTCGCCGGAATGGAATCGCACGTCGTTGAAAACGAAGAACTCCGCTTCAGGTCCGAAGTACGCAGTGTCGGCAAGTCCGGTTTGCTTGAGATATGCTTCGGCTTTCTGTGCGATGTTTCTCGGGCAACGTTCGTATTTCTCGCGCGTCAGCGGCTCGTAGATATCACAGATAAGACTCAATGTTTTTTCACGGATGAAGGGGTCGATCATTGCCGTAGTCGGATCGGGGATGATCAACATGTCGCTTTCGTGGATGCTCTTGAATCCTCGAAGACTCGAACCGTCGAAACCAAGCCCGTCTTCGAATGTCCCCTCGTCGAACTGCGTTGCAGGGATGCTGAAATGTTGCCACTGGCCGGGAAAGTCCATGAACTTGAAGTCGATCATTTTCACGTCCTCGCGTTTGGCGAGTTCGAGTACGTTCTTGATGTCTTCGGGTCGATGGAGTGTCATTGCGATTGTCCTTTTGATTGAGGGTGAATAGGGATGTTGAGAGTTTCTTTCCTTGTCGAAAGCACGATACTCGTGCGCGTGCCGAGTACACCGCGCCATGCCTGAATCGTCGAAAGAATTTTTTCCAGCGAAGCAGTATTTGCCGTTTTGATCTTGAGTAAATGCGAACCTTCACCGGTCACCGCATGGCATTCGAGTATTTCGGGATTCTCATCTACGTGCTTGAGAAAGTCTTCGTAATGCTTCGAGGTGTCGATCGAAACGGCAACGAAAGCGGTGATGTCATTGCCAAGCATTTTCGAATCGAGGAGAGCGGTGTACCCCTTGATGTAGCCACGCTCTTCGAGTTTTCGCAAACGCTCACTGACGGATGGGAGCGAGAGTCCTACTTCTTCGGCAAGTTCATTGCGCTTCTTTCTGCCGTCAGCCTGAAGCGCTTTGAGGATCTCGATATCGATTGCGTCTGTCATAAATAATTAAAGCTCTTAGAAGTCTATTCCTTATTTATTTCGGAATAACTGGGTGCAAGCTTACAGCAATGAAAGAAAAAATCCAAACAGTCCTTCCTGAAAGTGTGGAAAGGCCGGAGCTTGTTGAAGAAAAATGAGGCGCTTCAGAAAGGATGCATTGCACCTAGTAAGGTCAATGCGGTATTATTGCCGTGACTGATTGCTGCGTTGCAGGATCACATCATCACAGTTGGAGAATTCATGTCGTATCGTCTTTGCCTTTTCAGCGCTTTTCTTATCACACTCGGGTCGCTTTCTGCTCAGGAACAGACCTTAGAGAAACTCCGTGATGCTGAACTCGGTCGCTACAACCGGCTCATGAATCGCGAGCCGATTCCCGCAGCAATGGATTCATACGACGTGAAGCATTACCGTTTGAACGTCGCATTCCCGTATCCTTCAGCGCAGTTTTCCGGCGATGTCATCATGACGTTTACGAGTAAGGCGTCCGGGCTAAAGGCGATCGAACTTCACGCAGGAGCAAATCTGACGATCGATAGCGTGAAACTGGGAAACATCCGACAACAAATCAGCAAGGCTGGTGAAGTGCTTACGGTGACGCTTTATGAGGCGCTCGAAGCAAACCAGTCAACAAGCCTCCATTTCTTTTACTCTGCGGCCTACGCGAACAGCGCGATCGTCATTCGTGAAGTCAATCAAGTCGTGCTGGGAGGAACGACGACTTCGCTTGCAAGTCAGGCGGAGCCATACGATGCGCGCAAATGGTGGCCATGCAAAGACGATCCATCCGATAAGGCAGACTCAGTCGATCTCATCTACACGGTGAGTGACGAACTCTTCCCCGTCGGGAATGGCCTCATGATTTCAGACAGCGATAATGGAAACGGTACACGCACCGTTCACTGGAAATCGCACTACCCGATCGTGACCTATCTCGTTTCTGTCGCTGCTGCGAACTACAGCCATAACAGCCTCTTCTGGGATTATCGCGGTGATCAGATGCCCGTTGGAAGCTGGTGGTATGGAATGACGAAAAACGATATGAGCAACCATGAGAACACCATGTTGGATGGGCTGTCCGTTCTCTCAGATCTCTTCATCAAGTATCCCTTTTCAAACGAGAAGTACGGAATGGCTGAGTATGAATGGGGAGGTGCGATGGAACATCAAACCGTTTCATCGATGGGCTTCTATGGGCAGGACGTAGTGATTCATGAACTGGCGCATCAGTGGTTCGGGGATAAAGCAACCTGCGCTACCTTCGAGCACATCTGGTTGAATGAAGGATGGGCGACTTACTGTGAAGCGCTATACCGAGAGGCGAAAGGCGGCCTTCCTGCATTGAAAGCGAAGATGGCAACGACGAAGTGGTACGGAAGCGGAAAGATATTCGTCGATGATCCGGAGAATAACCGCAACCGTATCTTCAACAGCAACCTCAGCTATCGGAAAGCCTCGTGGGTGTTGCATATGCTGCGCCACGTCGTTGGAGATGAAGTCTTTTTTACCGCAGTCCGAAAGTATTTAGGCTCGACGGATCGCGATGCATACCGAAGTGTCGTCACCGAAGAATTCCAAACCTACGTAGAGACTGAAAGCGGAATGGACCTCGATCCCTTTTTCCAAAATTGGATTCACGGAGAGTACTTCCCGACATATCGTTTCGATTGGTCGACGTCTCAATCCGGCTCGGTTCATACGGTTGACGTGCGGATAGAGCAAATCCTCAATCCCGCGACTCAACTCTTCACGCTGCCAATCGATCTCACGTTCGACTTCGGATCGTGGGACACGACGATCGTCGTTCAGAACAGTGAGCAGGTTGAGAACTATACGTTTCAGTTTGCCGAAAATCCGCGAAGCGTCGTTCTTGACAAGGATGATTGGATTCTCAAGCAGGTACAACAGCGAATCCCAAACCCAACGTTCGATCATGGGATTCTCCTCGTGAACGGCGTCGATTGGGATGAAAGCGCTTACACGGCAGACATCAAAGCAGCGTTCGCTGATTCGATATTTACCGGCAACAAGCCCTACACCTTCTGGGATATTTTCCCGAATCCAAGAGCAGGTTATCCATCGAACATCACGAGCCCGAACGGCTCGGGAACTGTTCCCGTTGAAGAGATCGGGAAGTACTGCACGGTCGTTTGGGTGGGGAACGCATACAACGGCGATGATGCAATCTGGAGCAACACGCAAATCTGGGAATACATCAAAGCAGGCGGGAACGTGATTCTCATCACCCGCTCAGGGCGGACTTTCATCGCGGGAAGCTTACAGCAATTCCTCGGAATTCAATGGGATCAGAACAATCAAACGACCATTCGCAACTCTATCGCACAGTATCCGGGCTTATCCAACATCACGTTCACCGGTGACCAAACGCTTGTCTCTCCATTCTTAACGACGTTGACGCGTCCGGAGAACTCCGTTCTCTTCGTCGATGACACATCATATGCGAATCCAGTCGGGACAGGGATTTGGGCGAGGCCGCAAATTATTGACGGCAAGAAGTCGGGACAGATGGTGTATCTCGCTATGCGTCCGTATCGTGTGGCGCGCTCGACGATGAAGAAGAACATGCAAGTGATTCTGGATAGCATTCCGTGTTCTGTACCCGTTTCCGTGGAGAGAACTGCGGTTCCTCAATCGCTTTCGCTCTCTCAGAATTACCCCAATCCCTTGGTACTTTCAGCAGGCTCACAGACGACGATCACCTATGGCATACCGGCTTATTCACAACACGTGACACTGCGCGTGTACGATGCCCTCGGTCGCATCGTCTCCGAGCTTGTCAACGATGCGCGTGATGCAGGAACTTACTCAACGGCCTTCGATGCTAATTCCCTTGCTCCGGGCGTGTATTCCTATCACCTCACGTCGGCGAACCAACGCCTGGTTCGCTCCATGGTGATCCTCCGATAAGCGGATCTCTCTTGTCTGAAGAATAAGTTCGCCTGACTGCTACTTGCTGATTGCAGTGATTTTGTATTCGAGAGTTCCTGCGGGGACCTGAATCACTATTTCATCTCCGAGTTTCCTTTTCAGAAGCGCTTTCCCGATCGGCGAGGTAACGGAGATCTTATTCTCATCGAAGTCGGCTTCTTCCGGTGAAACGAGCTTGTAAGTGACCGTCTCACCGTTCTTCAGATCCTGCAACGTGACGTTCGAAAGGATGTAAACGGCATCATCAGGCAAATCCTTGGCATCGATGACGCGCGCGCGGGCAAGCGTGCTTTCCATCTTGCTGATGCGAAGCTCGAACATTCCCTGCTCTTCCTTCGCTGCATCGTACTCGGCGTTCTCGCTCAAGTCGCCGTGTGATCGAGCGTCCGCGATCTTTTCTGCGATTTGTGCGCGACCTTTCGTTTTCATTTCGTGGAGTTCCCGTTCGAGTTCGACCATCCGTTCGCGGGTAAGATAAACGTTGCCTTGGGATTCCATGATGTGCTCCATGCCTTCGGTAGTTGAAACGGAATAAAAAACATAGCCAGCTTTCCTGCTCTGTTGGATTACTGGCTATGCCGGTACAAAAGTACGGCATGTCGCAGAGTTAGTCAACACACCGTCGAAAATTCGTTGTCGCTACTTGTGTTCCTGCGAACGCAGCATGTGACCGAGCTTGCTGCGCTTCGTCTCTAAGTAGAACTCGTTCCACTCATGCGGTTCCGTCTCGATCGGAACGCGTTCAACCACTTCGAGTCCGTAGCTCTTCAATCCGATGATCTTTTTCGGATTGTTCGTGATCAGCTTCATTTTCCGGACACCGAGATCGGCGAGAATCTGTGCGCCGATACCGTAATCACGCAAGTCTTCTCTGAAGCCCAACTGAAGATTCGCTTCGACGGTGTCAAGCCCTTCATCCTGCAAGGCATATGCGCGCAACTTGTTGGCAAGCCCGATTCCGCGTCCTTCCTGGCGCATATACAACAGGACTCCACGCCCTTCGCGATCGATCATGTGCATCGCAGCGGTCAGTTGATCCTGACAATCACAGCGAAGCGAGCCGAGCGTGTCGCCGGTAAAGCATTCCGAGTGAACGCGCACAAGCACAGGTTCACCGTCCGCAACGTCGCCACGAACGAGAACGATGTGTTCCTTGCTATCGACGACGTTCGCGTAAAGGTGAAGGATGAATTCTCCATGACGCGTCGGGAGGCGTGTCGAAGTGATCTTTTTGATCAGCTTCTCTTTCTTCACGCGATACGCGATGAGGTCCTTGACGGAAATGATTCGCAGGTTATTGCGCTTCGCAATTTCCGCCAGGTCCGGCAGTCGAGCCATCGTGCCGTTATTGTTGAGAATCTCGCAGATGACGCCGATGGGCGCGAGGCCTGCCATCCGAGCAAGATCAACAGAAGCCTCGGTGTGGCCGGCTCTGCGTAAAACGCCGCCGTTCACAGCCCGAAGGGGGAAGATATGTCCGGGTTTCGCGAGGTCACGCGGGCGAGTATTCTTGTCTGTCAGCGCTAAGATCGTTGCGCATCGGTCTTCTGCGGAGATGCCGGTCGTCGTCGAATGAATGTGATCGACGGTCACGGTAAAATTCGTTCCATGGAGCGCCGTGTTGTTCTCAACCATCATTTCGAGTTCGAGTTCGGCCATGCGTTCTTCCGTCAATGGAACGCACACCATCCCGCGTCCCTCGGTGATCATGAAATTGATGATGTCTGGCGTCGCCTTCTCGGCGGCACAGACGAAGTCGCCTTCGTTTTCGCGGTCTTCATCATCGACAATGACGATGACCTTTCCATCACGAATCGCCGCGATCGCGCTCTCTATCGTGTCGAATTTAAAGTCCATGAATCAATCTCCGGTCAGGACTCGCGCGTTACGCCCGTTACGGCAGACCTTTCAACCTTTATCTTCACGTTGTCCGCAACTTCGACAAGGATCGTTGTCTCATCGATGTTGATCACTTTGCCGTGCATTCCTCCGGACGTGATGATTTTGTCGCCCTTCTTGACGCTGTCCAACAACGCTTGCCGTTCTTTGGCGCGCTTTTGTTGCGGGCGAATGATCATGAAATAGAAAATGACGAAGATGAGTCCAAACATGATGACGGTGGTCATCAAGCTGCCGCCGGCGTCTCCTCCTGATGGCGGTGCCATGGCGATGAAAGGTGTAATCACAAACACTCCTGGTTAATCGAAAATCTTTTGGTCGTCGGTTTGTCGTTCGTACCGCGTAATGAAATCTTTTTTCCATGCGGCAAACCGGTTGTCAATTATAGCATTTCGTGCCGAGCGTACCAATTCGATGTAGAACGTGAGGTTATGAATCGAAGCTAATTGCAATCCGAGGATCTCACGCGTGCGAAACAGATGACAGATGTACGATCGGGTAAACGTCCTGCACGCATAACATCCGCAAGTGTCGTCGATCGGTTCGTGCTCCTGAAGGTACCGCGCTTGTTTGATCGTGATTGGACCGTCGGAGGTGAAAAGCATTGCGTTTCGTCCATTGCGCGTGGGGAGAACGCAATCGAAAAGGTCGATCCCACGCGCGATGGATTCGACGATGTTGACCGGTGTTCCTACGCCCATCAGGTAGCGGGCTTTGTCGCGCGGCAGGAATTGGGCGGTGTATTCCGTCATGTGATACAGCACATCGGTCGTTTCACCGACGGCGAGCCCTCCGATTGCATATCCGTCGAACTCCATCGTCACGAGTTGTTCGGCACTCTGTCGGCGCAGTTCTTCAAAGACATTGCCCTGAACGATGGCAAATGCCGTTTGTGAATGACCATGCAATGATGACGTCCTCTCCAGGTGTGCACGAGCGCGTTCTGCCCAGCGAAGCGTAAGCTCGTGACTTCGTCGTGCGTACTCGAATCCACAATCCGCCTGTGGACATTCATCTAAGATCATCATGACATCGGAGCCGATCGCCCGTTGAATATCGATCACGGACTCCGGGGTAAACCGATGATACGAACCATCGATATGGGACTGAAACGTCACGCCATCGGGATCGATTTTCCTCAGCTCTGAAAGGCTGAAGACTTGATATCCGCCGCTGTCGGTCAGGATTGGCAGCGACCAGTTCATGAATCGGTGTAGCCCGCCGACTTCTTGCAACAGTGCGGTACCCGGTCGAAGCGCGAGATGATAGGTATTCGACAGGATGATCTGCGCTCCCATCTCGACAAGTTCACGCTGTTCGACAGCCTTCACGCTTCCCTGCGTTCCGACCGGCATGAACATTGGCGTTTCGACCAGGCCATGCGCGGTTGCGAGAACACCCGCACGCGCACCCGAAGACTGGTCAGTAAACTGAAGGGTAAACGACACGAACTCCTTCGCTCAAAAATGCTTGACCATCCAACCGCGCCATCCACACGCATGGCATCGATACGGTCGTTTTCGGGAGAACTTTTTCCGGAGAAGCTCCCTCATATTTCTGTGCCGGGATCGGAAGAGCGTTTGCTTCAAACAGCGTGGACATTGCTTTCCCGTATGACGCGACATGAGGTGGAAGTCATCCGGTACATGCTTTGAAAACGGTTCGGTGTCCAACCCTGGCAACGCTTCTTGCGGAGTGTCGGTAGGTTGTACTCGAGGAATATTCTCTGCCTGCTCAGATGCTGCGTCGGTTTTCAGCGGTGTTTGATTTCGCTCGTCGATTTCCGAGAGGAACGAGGATGGCGCCGGTTCAAGTGATAATCGCGGGATCTCATCATTCACGATCTGCTCTAAAGGCTCATCGATTGTCTGGCCTGCGATAGGGTATTGCAGTCTCGCCTCATCGACCCAACCGCGCCAGCCGCAGGTATGGCAGCGAAACATGCGCTTGAGCGTATGTTTCTTGAAAAACTTTTCCCACGTCGATTTCGCATGACTCCTGCGTAACGTAGGTGCGCCGCACTTCGGACAAATGGCGATGGTGTTCAGACTTCGAAGCCAGGGATGGTCAGCCATGGAAACTCTGCGGGATTTTCATGGCAGGAATATAATGAAATGGGTCTATGGGTCATGGCTATCTGGCTATGCGGACAACAGCACTGTGACGTATATTTCATCGAAGGAAGGATCAGACTCTCCACATGAATGATGTCATACATCCCAAAGAACAACATCGGAAGGTGAGGAAGCCTCAGAAGACTCAGGAAGAACTCGAGCGTCTCCATCGCGAATTCAACGAAGAGGCGATTCCACAGATGGACGCGATGTACAGCTTCGCGCTGCGCCTCACGTCCGATCCGGACGATGCCGACGACTTGGTTCAGGAAACCTACTTGAAAGCGTACCGCTTTTTCGACAAGTATGAAAGAGGAACGAACATCAAAGCGTGGATGTTCAGGATCATGAAAAACACGTTCATCAACATGTATCGAAAGACCTCGAAGGAACCGGCAAAAGTAGATTACGACGAGATCGAAGAGTACTATCACATGATTCGCTCGCCATACACGGAAGGCGATGATCTCCATGCGAAGTTGTTCGACAATCTTCTCGAAGATGACGTCGTGCGCGCACTCGAATCGCTTCCGGAGGATTACCGCACCGTCGTAATCCTCTGCGACTTGGAGAACTTCACGTATGAAGAGATTGCCGCGTTTGTCGAAACACCCATCGGGACCGTCCGATCGCGTTTGCATCGGGGTCGAAAGATGCTTCAAAAGAAACTCTTCGAATACGCCCGCTCCCGCGGATACATTCAACAATTCCCTCATGATTAAAGCCGGAGTCACAGCATGAATGAAGAACAGGTACCGGAATACATCAGCGCTCTCGCTGATAAAGAGATTTCCGATTTGACAAAAGAGGAATTGGATTTTCTTCAGCGAATGGTGCACGAGAGACCGGAGTATTTCGGTGAGTACCAATTGAACGTTGCAACAAAACTCTGTCTCGCCAAACACGTGAAGCCGACTCGATGTCCTGAGCATACGGCGAATTCGATCAAATCGCTTATCGACTACATGCACCGATCGAACAAAGCCTCCCTCTGAATTCTTGCTTCATTTTCAAATCTGACTCACGTCATTCTGACTATCCCGGAGATCATCGTATTATCGACCGATGATTTTTCCACAAACATCCTCTGGAAGCTATGCCGTATCGAGCAATCCTTTCGACAATCTTTATCCTAACGTTCAGCACTCTTCCACTTTTTGTTGGGATGAGTTCACCATCACACGACAGCGATTCACTCAGGCTCCCGCAAGAGAAGCACTTGAAGAATATTCGGCAACTCACGTTCGGCGGTGAGAATGCTGAAGCGTATCTCAGTTTCGACGAGCGGTACCTCAGCTTTCAGGCAACGTACGCCGGAATGGAGTGCGACCAGATCTATTCGATGACTATCGACGGAAAAGAATTGAAGCGCATCAGTTCAGGGAAGGGGCGTACGACGTGCGCGTACTTTCTTCCCGACGGACAGCAATTGATATTCGCATCGACTGAGGCGCATGCGGACGATTGCCTGCCGCCGCCGGATCGCAGCAAGGGCTATGTCTGGAAACTCTACCCCGAGTTCGATATCTATTCGATCGACAAGGACGGAAGCAATCTCAAAAAACTCTTCGCCTCGCCGGGCTATGACGCAGAGGCGACCATTTCACCCGTCGGCGATAAGATCGTGTTCACCTCGACAATGTCGGGCGATCCGGAGATTTACACGATGAACCTCGACGGCTCCGATGTCAAGCGCCTGACTCACCAGAAGGGTTACGATGGCGGTCCGTTCTTTTCACAGGATGGAAGGAAGATCGTCTTCCGCGCGAGCAGGCCGAAGTCGGACGAAGAACTTGCTGCATACGAGGACCTCGTGAACGAGAATCTCGTCCGCCCGACCAATCTTGAAATCTATACGATGAACGCCGACGGCTCGGAGATCGTGCAGATTACCAACAACGGCGCCGCGAACTTCGCACCGTTCTTCCATCCCGACGGCAAGCGCATCATCTTCTGTTCGAACATGGACGCGACGAACAAACGGAACTTCGACCTCTACATCATCAACATCGATGGGACGGGGCTTGAGCGCGTGACGTTCTTCCATGAGTTCGACGGCTTTCCGATGTTCACGAAGGACGGAAAGAAGCTCATCTTCTGCTCGAACAGAAACAACAGAAAACCCGGCGATACGAACGTCTTCATTGCCGATTGGGTCGATTGAAAAGGAGCATCTCCATGAAACGAATTTTCATATCTGCATTCCTCCTCGTCTCTGTTGCGCAAGCACAGACGCTCGCTCCACCGCCACAGAAATCCGTTCCATCGATCACGGTCGATGAGCTGTCCTATCACGTCAGGTGGCTTTCCTCCGATGAGCTTGAAGGGCGTAGAACGGGTACGAAGGCGAACGATGTCGCTGCAGAATACATCGCGCGCGAGTTCAAACGTTACGGACTGAAGCCCGCCGGTGAAGACGGCTACTTCCAGTCGTTCAACGTCGTGACGGGGGTTGAGCTGGGGAAGAACAATCGGGTCGCTGTGAACGATGAGGCGAAGACACTCGGAAAAGATTTTACGCCGTTCAGCTTCAGCGCAAACGGCACTGCGACCGGCGAAGTCATTTTCGTAGGCTACGGTATTTCAGCGCCACAAAAGCAGCACGACGATTACTCAGGGATAAAGCTTGACGGACGTATCGCGCTCGCAGTGAGCGGGCATCCCGGCAGCGACGATCCGCATTCGGAGTTCACATCGATGGCTTCGATTCGGAGCAAAGCGCTCTTCGCGCGTGAAGCCGGCGCACGGGCGCTGCTCGTCGTCAATACGGAGATGAAGGAGCTTTATGAATTACGCTACGACGGTTCGCCATCGAACGCCGGCATCATCGTGCTGAGCATTTCGAAAGCGGTCGCCGACGACATCGTGAGAGAGAGAGACTATACGATCGACTCGCTCGTTTCCGGCATGAAGAGCAAAGAGTATATCACATTCACGACGGGCGTGAACGTCGATGTCGATGCTTCGGTGGAGCTTGTGCGAAAGAATACGCGCAACGTCATCGGGAAATTGGAAGGGAGTGATGCCGCGGCGCGGGAACGGTTCATCGTCGTCGGGGCGCACTTCGACCATCTCGGTTGGGGAGAGTCCGGCTCGCTCTACAAAGGCGAAACCCCGATGATCCACAACGGCGCCGATGACAACGCTTCCGGTACTGCAGGCATGTTGGAATTAGCGCAACACTTCGCCGCGAAGCCGCCAAAGCATTCGATGGTGTTCATGGGATTCAGCGGGGAAGAGATGGGATTGCTTGGCTCGGCACACTGGGTGAACAAACCGACCATACCGCTTTCGAACATCACCGCGATGATCAATCTCGATATGATCGGACGGCTTCCGGACAGTACGCGAAAGCTCCACGTGCAGGGAATCGGGACTTCGCCGCTCTGGAAAGCTCTGGTCGAGAAACTCAACGAGCCGTACAAATTCCAGCTTGCACTCATCGACGATGGACAGGGGTCGAGCGACCATTCTTCCTTTTACATGAAGGACATCCCCGTTCTCTTTTTCTTCACCGGATTGCATAGCGATTACCATCGCCCGTCCGACGACTTCGAAACGCTGAACCTTCGCGGCCAGCACGATGTGACGCGTTACGTTGCGGAGATCCTCGGACGAGTCGATGGGGAGTCGGAGAAGATTGCCTTCGCGAAGGTGCAGAAGAAAGAACAACAGGTGCGCGGCTTCAACGTCTATGTCGGGACGATACCGGATTACGGATGGCAGGAGGAAGGCTTTCGGATTTCGGGGACAAGCCCCGGCGGACCGGCAGAGAAAGCCGGACTGAAGGAAGGCGACGTCATCATCAAGTTCGGCAACACGACGATAAAGAACATCTACGATTACATGAACGCGCTCAGCCAGCACAAACCGGAAGAAGACGTGCCGGTTGTCGTGAAACGGGGAAGCGAGACGGTTACGCTCACGGTTCATCTCGTGAAGAAGTAGCGACTGCAAACAGCGGGTTGGCTCAAAGAGCGAACCGGGATGCACGGACTGGAGCAGGCTAACCGTTGTTCCGGAATTTGCATTCCTCGATCCTTATTGTTACCGTCATGCCAACGATTAAGGAGCGACTCGATGGTTTCTTGTCACAATGTTCTTCGACTGACTCTCCACCTCACTGCGACAGCGTTTGTAATCGCAGTCCTCTTCAGCACTGCCACAGCGCAAAGGCGGTTGGATGGCCGCGTCATCACGACCGACAGCATTCCCGTGCACAATGCAATCGTGCACTTACGACTGCAGGAAGACACGACAAAGTATTTCCGCACTTTGACGGATTCTGAAGGCCGGTTCACATTCCTCCTCACTAACGTCGAGTCTATGGGGACAGTGAAGGACTTTGCGCTTCATCCAAACTTTCCAAACCCGTTTTCATCTTCGACAACCATCTCATTCTCAATCTCTCACGGGGAGCCTGTTACGCTAAGAATACACGACCTTCTTGGCCGGCAAGTACGGACTCTGGTAAGCCAGCAGTTGGAAGCCGGGAGTTATCGCGTGGATTGGGACGGAAGAGACGAAGCAACTAAGCAGCTTTCGCAAGGTGCGTACGTTTCCGTTCTCCAGACAAAGAATGGCATTGCCACTGGGCGGCTCATGCTTTCCGGCGAACGGCAAAGTGGTAAACCTAAGACCGGCCTTACGCGGATTGGAGATGTTGTAAGATTGGGGAAGAGCGCAAGCTTACAGCAAGTTCTTATCGACGTGCGTGACACGACAGCCGCTTTGCCGCGTTTTCTTTCGCGAACGGACCTGTCGTATTCATTCGAGAGCGACACGAGTGTAACGATCATTGTGGATTATGGAGGCTGGGAGGATCTAAACTTTCCCGTCAAAGGAGTCCGTAGGCTTTTTTTGGATGATCCATTTTTATATGTATGTGCCGGACAGTACGGGCTTTGGCGCAGGGATGTCGATAAACTCACTCCATGGGAGTATCTCGGATTGGGAGACACTACACCCAATATGGGTGATGGAGTTCTGGATGTTGATGCAAGCGGCTCTGATATCCTCGTTGCGTATTATGGCAGGAATGTTCTGAATCTTGATAGTGCTGTTGCAGTATGGCGAAGCACAGATGGTGGTAAGAATTGGATGCGAGCTGATAGTGGAATAACAAATACTATTGATCCAGGGCTAGAACTCAATCTTATTACTACTGTAAAAAGATCACCACATAAAAGAAATATTGTCCTTGCGCAATATATGGATGCTGCGCTTTACAAATCGATCGATGCCGGTATTTCTTGGACAATGCTGAGGGGAAGTAGAGGAATCTTTGCAAATTATGGTGCCATGAGATGGAACCCTTATTCTGAGGGAGAGATTTGGGAATGGGGAGCACATGCAGTTGGAATTACCACCTTCCTCAATATATATAGTGACTATGGCGCTGTACCTAGAACCAATATAGGGACCGATAGAGCAGGCCCACTTGCATTTAATCCTAAAAATAAGAGTCATGTATTTTATGCACGCTTTGATTTGTTGGAGACGAGAGACGGAGGAATAACCTGGTACACTCACAATGACATCAAAGTTATGTCATATAAAGTTCTTGCACTTGAAGTCATCGAAAACCCGCAACGAAACAATCTGTTTGTCTTTGCTGCTACAAGAACTACACCACCCCATAAAGCATTTATACTCGTCAACCAATTCGATCTAAGTGAATATCGAGTGTTAACGCGACTTCCAACCGTTGGAAATAACCTAATTGTCGACCAACGTAGCTACTTGTATTGGAATTGGGCTGGTATTATACAACGAATGAACATAAAGGATTATTAGTAAGATGGTACGATTGCATTGCGTTATCATTATTTTATCAGCATTTTCTAATCTCTTATTAAGTCAAACTAATATCAGGGCGTTCTTAGGAACTACGTATGTAGAATATGATGATAAATGGTTCACTCTAAGTGACCAAAAGCCAGCAATAAGGGTAGATGTACGTTCTTTGCTTTTGACAAGATACGATTGCGGTCCAATTACATCGGATATACTACAAGCGAACGATTTACCTTTACTAAATATAAGTGGAGATCGGGTTGCTGGATGCTGGTACGAGGTGAAAATACCTGTCGGTTATGATCCTTTTACTATTGCCGGAAAGTTCTTAGATAGCAAGCAATTCACGAATGTAATGTTCAATATATTAATCCCTCTTCAAGCTACTCCAAACGATTCTGAATATCATCAGCAATGGTACCTCCCTAAGATCAAAGCGCCTTTGGCATGGGATATTATCAGAGGCAATGATTCAATAATTGTTGCGGTAATAGATGGAGGCACGCAGTACAACCATGAAGACCTTGATGGGAATCTATGGCAAGGGATAGGTGCTGATTTTAATGATCTTGATGGCGACACTGACAATGATCCTATGCCTAACGATAGCGCAAAGCATGGTACTTCTGTATCAGGAATAGTTGCTGCAAAGACAAATAGTGATCAAGGAATAGCTGGAGTAGCTGGCGGATGGGATGGTAATGGGTGTTCTTTGATGCATTTTGACGCGGGAAATAAGGAGTACAACCCAGTTTCCAGGCGCTGGGAAGAGGTCATTAACACCTATTCTGCTGCAAAAGCTATCGACTCTGCATGTGCTTGGGGTGCACGTATAATAAACATGAGTTTTGGTATAAATGTACCCGTCAATCCAATTGACTCAGCAATTCAAAAGGGCGTTGAGCTTTACGATGTGGTATTTATTGCATCCGCCGGTAATTCTGAGCTTGGTAGTACAACAAAGATATTCTACCCAGCAAAATATGAAGGCGTTATTGCAGTAGGTGCAACGGATACAAGCGACATAAGAAAGCAGCCTGACCATTCCCTTGATTGGGAGAGTTGCTTTGGGAATGAACTCGATATTATGGCACCTGGTGTTAATATTTGGACTACTGATTTGTATGATCCTTTATTACCACAAGATTCGTTGGGCTATTCTGTCGAGAGGTATACTCGGGGAAGATTTGCAGGTACTTCAGCATCAGCACCAATAGTAGCAGGAGTTGCTGCGCTTAAACTTAGTATTAACCCACGATCTAGTGCGTTGCAAATACGTAAAACTCTTCACTTAAGCGCGGATAAGGTGTCCGCGATGGGTGATAGTCTTTTTAGTTGGGAGTACGGCTATGGCCGTGTAAACGCATACAAAGCAGTTCGTAACCTGTATGTACCATCGGTCTATACGCACATCGACTCGACGTTTCCCGTAATCAAACCTGGTCAAGCTATCATACTTGAGAGGGACAGCGGCCGGCATACGTTGGATTCAATTCGTCTTCTCCCTCCACATACGACATTGGAAATCCACCCCGGTGCGACGCTTGTCATCGAAGATACAATCATTATCGACAGCACTGCGGTAATCCGTCTCTTTTCAGACTCGGGGATTGCGAAAATAGAATTCGGTCCGAATGGATTGCTTGAAATCCGGCATCCCCTTTCGCTGAAAGGAAAGGGAGTTATCGAGAGCGCAAACATCCTGTTCAAGAAAGACTTTCAGGTCGAAGCGGATGATTCTCTCGTCTTCCGGCACGGCGGTCACTTTTCCTTCGGTCCACCGCAGCGTGTCATCAATATCAACGGCGTCGTGGTTTTCGACAGCGGTACTTTCGTGTTGGGCGACAGCCTGCGGGCAATCTATGTCAACAGTGGCGACAGCGCCCGTCTGGAAACCCTTCCGGGGACGACACTGGAAGGCATTCCGAATATACAGGCGTGGGTTCCTTCGCTCCTTCGATCACACTGCACGGAAGACTTACCCTGTTATTGGTATTCAAACCGGTTGATTCTCTTCGCGCCCCGTGCGATGTGTACAATCTCTTTTCCGCAACACACACGACATTTACCGCAATTCAAGAGGAACTCTGGGCTGGAATCTTCGTCGGTGATGCACTTGCACGTCTCACACTGAATCGATGTACGGTAAACGAAATATACACGGACCCGAATTCCTTGCACGGATCAGGAATACATTTCTACGGAGCAACGGATACACTCCACTCAATTAAGCACTCAAAGATTTATCGCTCGAAACCAGGGGTCAATACTCATGGAGGCGATGGAATATTCCTTCAGGCGGATTTTTCGCAAACGCCATTGGTCATGTCGGTGGTTACAATTGACAATTCATGCATCTCAGAAAACTGGTTTACAGGAATATCCAATGCCGGCAGTTTCCTAAACATCAATGGAAGTAGAGTGTTCGGGAATTTTCAGGGTATAGGAACGACGAACACTGCAAAGTCCCATCTGTTTGAGAACTGCATCATAAATAATCAAGCGCGAGGTTTGTTCGGTGCATATGGAGCGAAGTTCGTTTTGCAGCCAAGGTACGGCGCTTCCCATGGCGCAAACACGATTACGGAAAATGGTCCGAATCACCCCAACGCATTACAGGTGAATCAGGCACAAATAGTCGTGGAGAGCGGAAGTGTCTTGAATGACGCGAACTTTACATCATCGAACGGACGGAACAGAATCAGCCATACAGTCGATACGGTAAAGCGGGTTTATGCGGACTCAACTCAAACACAAGTATTCATACAAGGTAATTGGTTTGGGGAGCAGCCCGATGGATGCACTCCAATGGTGTTGTATGGACAACTTACACCTGACCAGATATCACGATTTTTCACGCAGAGTATTCCGTCCGTCATCGAACATGGTGATGCGCTATGCGACGAACCGGATGTGCCGGCTTGTGACAGTGCATGTTCATCAGGTACAGGTGCACCGCGTGTCTATTCTCCTCCGTTCGTTTCCGGTGACGGAACATCCTCTCCTGTCCTCACGCTCAATAAAGCTGCTGCACCGCTGAATCTTCGCTCGACTTTACGCGATGCTTCGAATATGACCCGTGTAGGGAATCTCCTGCCGGTTTATGGGTTGATGGACCAAGTACTCTCACAGTTTTCTCAGCATGGCATTACCTCTCTTGTTGGGCGATTCCTCTTGCACATGGAACTTGATAGAGCGAGAAGATATCCTGATAGCACTTCAACCTGTATGTCGCGTCTTGCAACCTTTCTTTCCTCGAGAATCAGCAGCACGTCCAATAATCTTCGAAAAGCTGCTTTACGGGAAGCGCTTGCTCACACCTATGCATACGCACACGATATCCCGGCTGCATCTCAGGTCGTTTCAACGTTGCGAAACACACACGGCTTATCTGAATACGGACGCCGGATTCTTAGTCTGAGACAATTTCTCGCAATGGCACAATGGGATACAGTCGGAGTCGATCAGACGATTTCTGAGATGGTCAGTGCAGGTTTCTCAGCCGATGCATTGAGAGAAGCGCGCGCACTTCGGGCCGGTTTCCTTCGCATGAAGAAACGCTCCGTCACGTTTACCAAATTATATCTCCCTGACAGCGTGGTTTCTCTTCCCTCTGATACTCAGGGAAATGATGTTGCACTGCGCAACTATCCCAATCCTTTCAATCCATCGACGCACATCGAATACAGGCTTCCGTCAACGCAGCACGTCACGATCAAAGTTGTCTCACCCCTTGGCAAGGAAATCTGTACGATAATCAACGAAGAGAAAAACGCAGGATGGCACAGTATCGACTTCGATGCATCGCGGTATCAACTCGCTTCAGGTGTTTACTTCGTCACTCTTTCAACAAAAGACAAACACCTAACCCGGAAAATCCTTCTCGCTCGTTAAGCGTGTTACAGATTGCCTCGTATTCGTTTCTTTTGGGTCGTAACCATTTGTCCGTTGTGACATTGGCTTCGCTTGATTCACAATGCGGGCATTCGTAGTTTCTCTCCGGCAATAGAGGAACAATCCAAGGAGACGCTATACCATGTCCCTTACATCGCTTTTCCGAACAACCGCAACGCTACTTGCAAGCGTACTCGCGCTTCATACCTCCACGGCACAACTCCAGCTCAACTTCAAGCGCATCGTCAACAACTGGCCGACGATCGAGCTGTATTTTTCTGTCGCTTGTAACGGTCAACGGGCTTACCTCTACGACAAGACGAAATTCCGTGTTGTGGAAAACGGCATTAAAGTCGGAGAGTTTGAGCTTTGGAGTCCGGCTGCGCCAGGGGACTGTGGCATATCGGTAGTAATGGTATTCGATGTCAGCGGAAGTATGGCTGGTGCTGGTATGGCCGGAGCAAAAGCAGCGGGAAACGCCTTTATCGATGAATTGAACGGTGTTATCGATGAAGCTGCGATCATTGCGTTCAACGAAGTGGCGTGGGTCGTTCAGAGCATGACGACGATAAAACCACACCTCTACAATGCGATCAATGGGTTATCCACAGGCGGTTACACTGCGGTTTGGGATGGCATTTATACCGGTTTGACAGAATTGATCGCCAACGGTGTTAATACAAACCGTGCCGTGATTGCTGTTACTGATGGTACGAATAGCGCTGGTTCAAGAACTCCTGCTGACATCATCTCGATAGCGAACCGAAACCGTATTCGTGTATTCACGATCGGTTTAGGCACTGCCGTCGATGAAGCAGAACTGAAAGAGATCGCAAACACAACCGGTGGGCAATATTATCAGACACAGAACCCGTCGCAGTTGACACAGATTTACAAGGAGATTTCGACGATTATCTTCCAAGGGTACCAGGAATACCTGATCACCTACACGGCGATGTGTATGGATGGTAGTCTTCGCACCGTCGATCTGTCGCTGTTGAACTTCTGCGGTGGCAGTGACATGAACACGAAAAGCTACATTTCTCCTATCGATTCATCTTTACAACTTCCCTCAATGCCGGTGATCAATCGCACGGGTGACGTTCTCTCCACCATCATCGCCTCCGGCTATCAGTGGTTTCTCGATGGTGTCCCATTGCAAGGTGAGACCAATCAGTTCCTCATCGTGAAGAAATCCGGCAACTACACTGTCACGATCATGGATGCCAACGGCTGCAAAGCCACGTCGTTACCGTTTTCCGTGCTCACGGGCATTGATTCTCCGAAAAGTTTAGCCAACGACATTGCGCTTTATCCCGATCCAACGACAGGACGGATTCAAGTTCACCTGCCTGAGACGCAGGAATATCCGGCAAGTCTTTCAATTCACAATATTTTAGGGAGTACGATAGTCACAAAGGACGTATCAAATAGAAGTGAACGCATACAAGAATTCAACATCAAAGGATATCCGTACGGCATATATATATGCCGTGTCGTAAATAGAGTAGGTAGCCAAATGAAGATATTCCTAAAAGCACGGTAATATGAAATTGATTAAAGCCCACTACATTCCAGTCCAATATTTAATGGAGATATAGAAAATGATAAGTTGGTCAGGCCGACTGTTGCTAATCACCGCATTGTGTCTTATAGCATCAAAGTCAACATTCACTCAGCCCCAGCTCAACTTCAAGCGCATCGTCAACAACTGGCCGACGATCGAGTTGTACTTCTCTGTTGGTTGCGATGGGCAGCCGACCTACACCATGAAAAAGAGCGACATGAGAGTCGTGGAAAATGGAATCGAGATAGGAGAGTTTGAGCTTTGGTGCCCAGACCCGACAGCACGATGTTCGATTTCAGTTTCATTAGCCTTCGATGTTAGCGGGAGCATGACAGGTCCTGGCCTCGCAGGTGCGAAGACGGCAGGTAACGCTTTTATAGATCAAATGGACGGAATAAGCGACGAAGCTGCAGTTATAGCATTCCAAAGCTCTGCTTGGGTCGTTCAAAGCATGACGACAATCAAACCACTGCTTAAGAGCGCCATAAATGGTTTGAACGCTAACGGTGCAACCGCATTATGGGATGGAATCTATACGGGTTTAACAGAACTTATCGCGAATGGAGTGAACACATGCCGATCAGTGATAGTATTGACAGATGGTAATAATAGCTCAGGTAATCGCACACCCGCTGATATCATTTCACTTGCAAATAGAAATCGAATTCGTGTATATACCATCGGTTTTGGCGTGCCAATCAATTCAGCAGAACTACAGGCAATTGCCAATACCACCGGTGGGAGATACTATGAGACTCCTGACGCATCTCAATTGACGCAGATCTATCTTGAGATATCGTCGCTTATACTGCAAGGTTTTCAAGAATGCCAGATCAAATACACTGCAAAATGCATGGACGGTGGATTACGAACCGTTGATTTGTCATTACAAAATTTCTGCAACGGAAGCGATACAAAGACTAAGACATACAAAGCTCCGAAGGACACCTCGACGTACGTTCCTCTTCGCATCGAGCTTGGCAAACGTGAAACGCGCGGAAACACGAATGTGAAAGTTCCGCTGACGCTTGTCGATGAGATTCAGAACGACCTGTTCCATCCTGCGACGTTCACGATACTGTATGATGAAGCGTGCACGCAGTTCGTGAACATCGCGACGCCGCCGGGATCGTTGTTGGAAGGGGTACCGATAACGATAACGCCGATGCCGGGCGGAGTGACGTTCCAGACGACGGACCGGAAGATCATCAACGGATCGGGTATGCTTGCGGAGTTGACGTTCAAGGCGAGCGATCCGGACACGAAGGATACGACTTGTTGCGAGTTGAAGCTGTTGAGTTGGACGTTCGAAGCCGGTTGCTTCCGACCGGTGTTGAAGGATGGAGAGATATGTATCATTCCGCGCCAGCCGGAGCTTCTCTGTTCGACGACATTTTCATCATTTATCACATGGGTCGATCAGTTGAGCAAGTATTTACCAGAGGAAATTGATATCAGAATTCAGGTCGCAAATGCTGGAGATAGATCAGCATACAATGTATTGTATAAACTAAATGTTAATCCACTTTATGTTGAACTGGTGAATCCAAATACACCTATTATTCCATCCAATCCATCAACAATCCAAGAAGGAACTTACAATGAAGTAAGTTGGAGAATACGGTTTAAAACAAGATTACCAGGAGATACTTTGTCATATTGCGGTGAAGTCCTTTCCAACAATCATAAAACAATATCATGCTGCTCTGTCTTAAGACCTGTTCCGCCACCAAGTGTTTCAGTCCACGGTTCCACTCAAATATGCGTCGGTGATAGCTTGAGACTATCAGCAACACCGGGATATAAAAGCTACCGATGGACAACAGGAGACACGACACAGAGTATCTATGTAAGGAGCGCAGGGAACTACTCATATAGCGCCATAGATTTCAACGATAAATCATTTCAGTCGAACGCGGTTTCGATATCTGTCCGTTCAAGACCTTTGCTTACAATGTCCGGTTCCAAGATTATCTGTAAAGATTCTTCAATTACAATTGCGATTCAAGGTAGTTTTCAGAGAATTACATGGTCAACTGGTGATACGACACAAACGCTAAAGATTGACAAAGAAGGTCTTTATTGGGCTACTGTCCATGATGCGGGGAGTTGTACAGGGAGGTCGGATACGCTCAGCATTACAATCGCTCAGAACTTGAATCCGACGATCTCTGGCCTGAGAACAGCCTGTCAAAACACTTCTACTTCATACTCGACTCTACCTTTAACAGGAGTGTTGTATCAATGGGTTGTATCTGGGGGGGCTATCGTTAGTGGAAACGGCAGTACATCAGTAACAGTTCTGTGGGGTAATGGAATGGTTGGGCAAGTAGCACTTACGTTGGTTCAAACAGCAAGCGGCTGCAAAAGTGTTGTTCAAACCGGCGTATCGCTTACCGGTGCGCCGAAACCGACAATAACGGCGAGTAATGGGACAAGAATTTGCTCAGGTACATCGACGATTCTCGATGCAGGCTCAGGATATAGTTCCTATCTGTGGTCGAATGGGGCAACGTCGAGAGGTATAACTGTTAGGTACCCCGGGAAATATGCCGTGCGCGTTTCGCAGGGAACCGGCTGCGACGGTGTGTCTGATACAGTCGTTGTGACAGTCGATACGCTACTTGTGTCACCAATTACCGGCCCGACCGACGTTTGCCGAAATACAGTAACGGATTATTCGGTCGCTCAGCAGGCTGGTTATTCATATCAGTGGACGGTCGTAGGAGGGACTATCCTTTCTGCAGCGACACTTCCGAACATACGAGTACAGTGGTCCTCAGCGAGTTCTGGAAAGGTTCGCTGCAAGGTAACTCGTGGGTCCTGCACGGATTCTGTTTCGGCCGATGTCGCTATCGGTACATCGATAAAACCGGCTATCACCGTACTTGGCTCGACAAAACTTTGTGAAGGCGATCAGGTCACACTCGATGCCGGTTCTGGATATCTCGTCTATCAGTGGTCGAATGGATTGCGCACGAGAATAATCAACGTGGATAGGGCGGGGTACTATTCCGTCTATGTCGAGACTGACGGCGGTTGCACCGGTACTTCCGATCCGATCCAGGTGACGGTTCATCCGTTACCGCCGAAACCGCAGATCAATCGCACGGGTGACGTTCTTTCCACCATCATCGCCTCCGGCTATCAGTGGTTTCTCGATGGTGTCCCATTGCAAGGTGAGACCAATCAGTTCCTCATCGTGAAGAAATCCGGCAACTACACTGTCACGATCATGGATGCCAACGGCTGCAAAGCCACGTCGTTACCGTTTTCCGTGCTCACGGGCATTGATTCTCCGAAAAGTTTAGCCAACGACATTGCGCTTTATCCCGATCCAACGACAGGACGGATTCAGGTTCACTTGCCTGAGACGCAGGAATATCCGGTGACGCTTTCGATTCATTCTGTTCTTGGAAAGGTTGTCGCTGAAAAGAAGCTCACATACGAGGAAGGCAGAACCCATGCCTTCGATCTGGATATGCATCCTGATGGAGTGTATCTGCTCATCGTTACGGCACGAAGCAGTGTTTCTTCTCAAACTTTCATGAAGCTGAGGTAGGCACTCCGCGAAATCGGGGGGAAGCTATCCCTTCACTTCTCCATTGCAATTCCGTTCATAGTTTCTTACACTGGTGCGGCAGATTTGTCCATCAAGTGAAAGTGCTTATTCCACTTGCGTCTTCGTCTCCTTGTTTTTCTGATCCTGTCCCTTAGCGGGACGCTTCTCGCACAGTCCGGCGATACGCTTCGCATTCTGAGAATTGACGTGAGTAATTACCCGACGGTGCGCGTCTATGTCCGTGCGTACTGTGCCGGCCAGCAGGTTACCGGCCTTACGACCACCACCGTGCAGGTTGTCGATGGTGGAATCAACCGGACCTTCACCGTCAATTGCCCGATACAGACCGAGCCGATGTCGGTCGCGTTCGTGCTCGACCGCAGCAACAGCGTTGCGGGAACGCCGTGGTATCGACTGCAACAGGCGGTGCATGAGTTCATCACGCACATGCAGAACCACGGAGGCGCGAACGACGAAGTGGGATTGGTCGTGTTCAATGACATCGCCGAGCTTGCCTGGCCGATGACGCCGAATAAGAACGACTTGCTTATGGCGTTGTACAACATCTTCCCATTCGGCAACACTGCCGTTTGGGACGGCGCCATGTTAGGACTGTACGAGGTCGCCACGCGGGGAACCAACGCGAACAAATCCGTCGTCGTCTTTACCGATGGAGGAGATAACTCGAGCGCTTCCGATTTGCCGGACGTGATTGCGTATGCACGCTCGCTCGGGATTCCCGTTCATGTCATCGGGTTGACGAAGTTCACCAAGCCTGAAGAGGTGCGAAGCCTGAAGATGCTGGCGGATTCCACAGGCGGAATCTTCGTCGAACTGAACCATCCGAATGACATCATACCGGTGTTCAACGCTCTCGCTTCGATTATCACCGGCGGCGCGAACGATTGCGTCATCGAATACAAAACCGAATGCGCCGATGGTTCGCTGCGTCAGGTCGAAGTGACGGCGGAAATCTGCGGAAAGAACATCAAGCAGCGTGCGTCCTATTACGCTCCGATAGATCCCAATCTCCCATCCGTGAAGTTGGAAATCGGCGCCGCTGTCGGCTACGTCAACGGCGATCTGTACGTCCCTGTGCTGATCTCGCCCCAAGGCTCGTCTGCGACGATCAGCGATCTCCATTTCAAAGTGCTCGAAGCGCAACCGTTGAAATACATGGAAGTGATTCATACGCCGTATTTCGGAAAGCACTTCATCGTGAATGCGGGACTGAGTGTCGATACGCTCAACGTGAGACTTACCGGCAGCGCCACACTCGATGCGCCGGATACCCTGCTTGTAATTCGCTATAAAGCGAGCGACATCGGGAAGGATACCACGCTGCCGTTTCTCCTTTTCTATCTCGACAAGAAGACGCAGCAATGCATGAGATTGGAAGTTTCCAACGCGCAGTTTTCCATTCTGACGAGGCCTGTTCTGCAACTGGATTGCGAGCTTGACTCCGTGCATGTCAAATGGGATGAGCAAAAGGCGAAGTATGTCCCGGATCGCCTCCAGATTACGGGTACGATCCGCAATAATGGCCAGAAGATGGCGGGCAATCCTCGCATGTGGATCAGCGTTCCGGCGGGTTTTCGCATCATCGGTTTCGATACCCTCGTCGTTGCAAGTCCGGGGATAGCGAGCGGGGGTTCCGCGCAGGTCACGTTCACCGCACAGATACTCCCGTCTGATTCTGCAAGGGATATCGATATCTGTGTCGGCGTCGTGCCGGACAGCGGGATCACCGCCACGTGCTGTACCCGCATCACGATTGAACGGGGAAAGCCGGCGTTGCGCATGTGGTGCGAGATACCCAAAACGATCCAGTGGGTCGATAGTCTCAATGCATACGAACCGCGCGAGTTTCCCGTCATCGTGAACGTCATCAATGCGAGTCCGATCGTTGCTCGAGCCTCGGAAGCGTGGATACATATCCCGGATGGTTTCGATCTTGTCGGATCGACTCCGATCAATACGCGCCTGATTCCGGAGACTCTGACGCAGGCGGATACCGGTCGCGTCACATGGTGGCTGAGACCACGCGACCGGATGACGTCGGACTCGTTGGAGTTTTGCGTGAAGACGACAGCGGGCCTGGATACCGCAGTGTGTTGCCAGAAAATGTACATCACGTCTTCACCGGTGCGCGCAGCGTTAGCGTGTGTGAATCCACGCGTCGTCAAGTTCGATGAACAGACCGGCAAGTTCGATCCGCCTCAGTTCCTCGTATCGACCATGGTGAGGAATACGTCAGGCAACCCGATGATACAAGCGCAGGGACGACTGACCTATCCATCATGGTTGTCTTTGGCTCCTGGAGATTTCGCAATCAAGAATCTTCCGAACGGCGCCGTCATCCCACCGGGTGACAGCGCCATCGTCGTTTGGACGCTCGTCCCGACGAAGCCGCCTACCGGCAACGGCCAGATCTGCATCGATATTTCCGCTTCGAACTATTCCGGCGGTCGCTGCTGTGTGCCGCTGTACGTTGAGACGAACAACGCCATTCCTGTGCTTGCCTGTTCGCTCAGCGGCCCAGATACGATTCGCTACACGGAGACCGGGTATCAGCCGAATCCCATGACGCTGCGAATCAAAATCGACAACCTCGGTACGACGCCTGCGCGCGGTGTGTATGCTGCGTTGCTGCAAGGCGCGGAGCTATCCATCGATCCGAGCGACCAGGCACTGAAACTCGCAACAGATTCCTTGAGCGCAGGTTCGAGCGTAGAAACGACGTTCAAAGTGCGCATCCTCGACCGCTCATTGACGCGCTTCGATACCGTTCGCGTTTCCGTGTATGCTTCGAACGGAGGTGGAATCGTCTGCGAGAAGATCATTCTCATCGAAGCCGTTCGCGGGCCGAAGCTCGAACTTTCGTGCACGGGTCCGGACGCGTTGGTTTTCGTCGATTCACTCAATGCCTATGCGCCTTCGCCGTTCACGATTCGAATGACGGCTACGAATACCGGTAATGCCGTCGCGGATTCCGTCGTTGCGGAGTTTCTGACCTCGCCGAACATCGAGCTTGTCGCAGGCGAACAGGCAGCGAAATTCCTCAATCCCATGACGCTCGCAGTATCGGCGAACGGCACGGCTTCATGGCAGGTGAATGCGGTTCCACGGTCGTTCACGCGCACGGATACGCTTCGCGTTCAGGCGCGAATCAAAGGCCGCGTACTCTTCAACGCCGAGCCGTGCGAAATACCGGTGTTCATTCCCGCTGCGCGCAAATCGCAGCTTGAACTCTCCTGTACGCCAATCTCTGAGTTACAGGTGAACGGAGACAAGTACTCGCCTGACCCCTTTGCATTTCGCCTGCGTGTGAAAAACACCGGAGACGCAAAGGCCTTCGATGTCAACGCTTCCGTGCTGAGCTTCGGACGATTGCAGCTTGCGGCGGGTGAAACGCCGACAAAGACCCAGTACTCCATCGATGCGATAAACGGGGAAGCGGAATTCTCATGGTCCTTTACCGCAACACCGCTCATGCAGGGAGACAGCGTCGAGGTTTGCTTCCGCGTGAGTTCGCGCTTCAACAACGATCTCTTTTGCTGTACGAAAATCTGGCTTCCGCCGCTCATGTCAGGTTCCGTCACTGTTTCATGCACAACCATCGATACCGTTCGCATCGATCCGACGACAGACCTCTATCCGAATCCGATCACGGTTTCAACGCACATCACGAATCCGACTTCGGTAACCATCGACTCCGTTCGTGCGACGCTCATCGTGCCGGGCGGGCTTCAACTCGCGGCAGGTGAGCGTGCAGATAAAGTCGTGTATGGTCTTCCCCCGCAACAATCCGCCGATCTCCAGTGGCTGCTGGACGTGTTGCGCGATACCTCTTCGGTGCTGAAGTCAAAGCGCATCCGGATTCAGTACTTCGCACATGGTGAAATCCTGAATTGCGAAAGAACGTTGGTGGTCGTTCCGCCGCCGGACATCGACGACACGACCGCAATGGAGAT
This sequence comes from uncultured Chromatiales bacterium, assembly GCA_964448285.1. Taxonomy (GTDB): domain Bacteria; phylum Bacteroidota; class Ignavibacteria; order SZUA-365; family SZUA-365; genus CAYUWG01. The sequence continues at coordinate 6,432 of CAYUWG010000018.1, read as the reverse complement.
TGCCTGCACGACCCCTGATTCGATTCTCTATGTCGATTCGCAAATCGGTTTGCAACCTAATCCGTTCACGGTTCTCGTCGATATCGTGAACAAAGGGAATGCACCGCTCAACGGCATCATCGCGCGCATCGAACTTCCGGCAGGCATCACGCTTTCCTCAGGTGAAGTGTCGTCGAAAGCATTAGGCCTCATACTTCAACCGGGCAAGCGAGCCGCGTTGAGCTGGTCGTGTGTGCCGGGTTTAGGCGAGTCAACGCGAACGCTCTCGATTCGCATCACGGTGGACGCAAGCGGCGTGACGGAGCAGGAGTGTCTCCGCAATGTCGTCATTCAAGGAATCGTTCGCCGCGTTCGGTTGGTCATCCCGCGCGATAACATTCTGCGAAACGGGCAGACCATCGACGTCCCCGTTTATTACACGAACGCGGAAGGCGCCGTCGTCAATCAATTCCAATTTGCTATCGAGTACGATGCGGCGCTCGTTCACATCGAAAAAATCTTCCAGGGCGGTACGCTTACCGAGCTGTGGAATCCTCTCGTTTTCAATAACGGAGTTGCAGGACGAGTGTCGGTCAGCGGAGCGCACGCTGCGCCGCTGGCTGATGCGGGTACGCTCTTCCGTTTTCGATTGCAAGCCGTCTCCGGCGATGGGACGTCGAATCCGTTCGGTGTGAAAACGAGTGAGCTTCGAATCGAGAGTCCGGTATTTCCAACGGGAATCCTTGTCGAAGTCGATCACGGCGCCGTTGTCACGAGCGGTGATTGCGTGATTCCGCTGAACGCTTCGCAGCAATTCCGCCTTCGACCGAACAGACCGAATCCGTTCAATCCTTCGACCGTGCTCTCCTACGAAATTGGAGCGGGTGACCCCGTTCACGTCACGCTCGAAGTTCTCGACACATTCGGTCGTTTCGTCCGCAGCGTCGATGATGCGCTGCGGGAGCCTGGCGTTTACAACCTGCCTTTCATGGCTGAGACGTTGCCGGCGGGTATGTATTTCTATCGTGCGACCGTCCAGGGACAGACGCTCTGGGGTCGGATGATCCTTTCGAAATAAAGAATCCATCGTTCGTCAATTTGATTGAGCGCTCGCGACGCGCATTCATCGGATGTGGGAGCGAATGTGCACCACCCTATTCCACGTGATTTGTTATCTTGCCGATGACAATGAACGGGCAAACTTCAAACGGCACATCCCCGCTTTCGGAAGCAGTTGAGACTCTTCTCGATGTGCTCTCGGATTTTTCCAATGATGGATTACGCGAGAAAGCCGACTTTGCCCAACTGCTCCAGGTCGCTCACGATAACGCGAAAGAAGCGATTATCGGGGATTTGGCTTTCACGGGAAAATATCTCTACAGGTTGTTCGGCACGATGCGCAAACAGGGAATCAAGAGCGAGCACTACGACAAGCTCGAAGGTGAATTCTCGACGACCGTTCATGAATTCCAAACGAAGCTCGAAGAACTTATCGCATCCGCGCCGCAGCATTTTCAGGAGATGATCCGACGGCATTATCTCTCCGTCTCGCAACCGTCGCTGAAGCACCTGATGAACATCGTCCATGATTTCTCCGTGCTCAAGGATTGGGAGCTTACCGTGAACGAAGCGGAACAACGGGAACGATAGCATGTCCCTGGAATCGAGAACGGTCGAGTACCTGCGAACCCTCCGCGTGTTGAAGCGCGGTGCATCATTCCTGCTTGCAGTAAGCGGCGGATTGGATTCGATGGTGATGCTGCACCTCTTCCATCGCTTGCAGCCGCGGTGGGATTTACGGCTTTCGTTCGCCTACATTCATCACGGATTGCGAAGGGAAGCCGATGAGGAAGTCACGTTTCTTGAGAACATCGGACGAGAACTGAGCATCCCGTTCTTTCACAAGCGAATCGATGTGAACGCAGTTCATGACATGACGAAATCATCGATCCAGGAAGTCGCACGGTCGCTGCGCTACGACGCGTTGGAAGCGTTGCGTGCTTCGTGCAAGGCCGAGTGGATTGCAACGGCGCATCACGCCGACGACCAGGCGGAGACGGTTTTGCTCCGGGTCCTTTCCGGCTCCGGCATCGATGCATTGGCAGGGATTCGACCGGTCAACGGCCGCATCGTTCGTCCGGTACTCTATGCCACGCGCCGTGAATTGGAAGACTTCGCGCACAGTAATGCCATCGCATGGATGGAGGATGCTTCGAACGAAGAAGATGCATATCGACGGAATGCACTACGCCATCATGTCCTCCCAGCGATTCAGCAGTGGATCAATCCTTCGGTTACCGCGACGCTTTCCGAGTCCGCGAGGCGATTTTCCGAACTCTCGGATTTTCTTCGCCACGAAACACGCCAACTCCGGGAACGATGGATTGAAATGCAGCGCGATTCCGCGACGATGAATCTGAAAGCCATGAAAACCGCGTTGCCTTTCCAGCAAGCGCTCGTGATTCACGACGTGCTGCGAAGCATCTCTGCGAGTGAACCCTCTGCGGGTGATATCGAGGCAGTGCGCGGGCTGATCTACGCGGAATCGGGATCATCCGCGACGCTGACTCATTCGCTCACGGCCTATCGTGATGCTTCACACATCACCATCGCACAATCGGTAACTGAGGAACTCCGGGAGCGCACGGTTTCTCTCGGCGAAAGAATCCTGTTACCGGTCGGCGAGTTTTCATCTTCGGTGGAAGCGCGACCATCGTTTACACCGGATACATCAGTGGAGTACATCGATCTCGAAGCGGCAGGCACATCGTGGAGGATTCGCCCATGGCGCAAAGGAGATCGGTTTCATCCCCTTGGCGTTCTCGGTCAAAAAAAGGTGAGCGATTTCTTTTCCGAAATGCGTGTCCCGGTTCGCGCTCGGCGCACCGTTCCCCTGCTCGAAGGCGAGAGCGGAATCATCTGGGTTTGCGGCCTTCGCATCGATGAGCGCTTTCGTGTCCGTGAATACTCGAAGAAGATTGCACGACTACAATTCATCCACCATTGACAGAGCCAATGAATCCTCCATCGCAACAGGCCATCATCATTCGCAATGAGACGTTCGTTCCATTCATCACACATGAAGAGATTCAGCAGCGTGTGTTCGAACTTGCAGGCCGGATCAATCACGATTTCTCGGAGAAAAATCCCATTTTTATCTGCGTCTTGAATGGCGCATTTATGTTTTTTGCCGACCTCGTCCGACACATCACGATCGATTGCGAAGTTGATTTCATCAAACTCTCAAGCTATGGCGAGAAAAAGATCAGTTCAGGAAACGTCACGATGGTGAAAGACCTTGACTGCGACGTGAAAGGCCGCAACGTGATCCTCGTGGAGGACATCGTGGACACCGGTCACTCGCTCGATTTCTTCAAGAAGTGGATTGAGCGCAAAGAACCGATGGCGCTGCACGTCGCAACGCTGCTGCACAAGCCGGCGCAAACGAAAATCGAACATCACCTGGACTATATCGGATTCACGATACCGCCACGATTCGTCATCGGATATGGATTGGATTACGGCCAGCTTGGGCGTAACCTTCCCGCAGTGTATATCCTGCCGGAGAACGGAGCGCAGCCCCACGGCTGAAAGGATGAGCATGAAGGATCAGAAAATCACTCACTTGTTTAACGATGCCGGCGGCGACGAACCGCCGCCGCAAAAACCCCGCGTCCCAATGCCGCCGAAGGGAAAGCCACCGGAGGAGAACAACTGGATGCGCGCATCCAAACTCATTCTCATGTGGCTTGCGGTGATTCTCGTCGTGTTCGTCGGACTACAATACTTTCAGGGATCGAAGAACGAAGACCCCGTCATCGCATACTCGGAGTTCCAACAGATCCTCAACGGACAGCGGAAGTCACCCGACGGACAGGAAGTGAAGATCGTGAAAGCAACGGTCTATAAAGCGAACTTCAACGACTATACATTCAATGGAAAGCTGAATACGAAAATCCGCATGCAGCCGAAGGAGGGCAAAGCCGTCGAAGCGACCGGCTTCACCGTCATCCTCGGTGCGCTGGATAGCAAGACGCAGGACACGTGGGTTGCCAAAGGAATCGAAGTGACCTTCGAAGAAAAGGACTCGATGTGGACGAACATCCTGATCAGCATTTTCCCGTGGATGATTCTCATCGGCGTATGGTTGTTCTTCATGCGGAGAATGCAGGCAGGCGGACCCGGAGGCTCGAAGGGGATTTTCTCCTTCGGGAAGAGCCGCGCGCGCATGATGACGAACACGAGTTCGCGCATCACATTCTCCGACGTCGCCGGTGCGGACGAAGCGAAAGAAGAACTCCACGAGATCATCGAGTTCCTTCGTGAGCCGGGAAAATTCCAGCGGCTCGGTGGAAAGATTCCGCGCGGAGTTCTTCTGCTCGGACCTCCGGGAACGGGGAAGACGCTCCTTGCGCGCGCCGTTGCCGGAGAAGCGAACGTACCGTTCTTTTCCATCTCCGGTGCGGAGTTCGTCGAAATGTTCGTCGGCGTCGGTGCGAGTCGCGTGCGCGATCTGTTCGATACGGCAAAGAAGAACTCCCCGTGCATCGTTTTCATCGACGAGATCGATGCGGTTGGGCGACAGCGCGGAGCGGGTCTCGGCGGGGGACATGATGAACGCGAACAAACGCTCAATCAGCTTCTCGTGGAAATGGACGGATTCGAGCAGGGAAGTACGGTTATCATCATCGCGGCGACGAATCGCCCGGACGTACTCGACCCGGCTTTGCTCCGTCCGGGAAGGTTCGACAGGCAGGTCGTCGTCGATCGTCCGGATGTGAAGGGACGGGAAGGCATCATTAAAGTCCACACGCGAAGCATCCCGCTCGATCCGGACGTGAACATCTCCGTGCTGGCAAAAGGTACTCCCGGTCTCGCAGGCGCGGAGCTTGCGAATCTCGTGAACGAAGCTGCGCTTCTCGCCGCTCGCCGCAATCGCAAAACCGTCTCGATGAACGATTTCGAAGAAGCGAAAGACAAGGTGATGATCTGCGACATCGGCGCCAGCAGCGGGGTATGGCCGGCGGCATCCAGCACCGTCTCGAATGCCAATGCGCGCGCGCCGGTCGCCATCAACGCCGCCGCCAGCTCGGGCGCGGCGGCCAGGTGCAGATAGCAGAACAACCACTGCCCGGCGCGCAGTCGGGCCACCTCCTCCGGCAGCGGTTCCTTGACCTTGAACACCAGCTCGGCGGCGAACACCCCGGCCGCGTCGGACAGCTCCGCCCCCGCCGCCGCGTAGGCCTCGTCCGGATAGCCGATCGCCGCGCCCGCGCCGGTCTCCACCACCACCCGATGCCCGGCCGCGACCAGCTCGGCCACTCCGGTCGGTATCGCCGCCACCCGGAATTCGTGCGCCTTGATTTCCCGTGGAATGCCAATGCGCATGGACGTCTCCTCGCACTCATGGAAGCCCGGATTGTGCGCCATGCCGGGGGGAAGTCGGCGCGTGCCGGCGAGGTCGCCGTCCAGTCAACGCCGTGGCGTGGGGGCGGGCACGGGATAGTCCGGGGTTCGTCGAAAGATCAGGTTGGCATCGGCCTGGATGCCCGGGGCGCGGTGTCGCCGCGCTTCAGGCCAGCGCCCGCGCGCATTCGCCGACCAGGGCGGGGCCGCGATAGATGAGGCCGGTATAGATCTGCACGAGCTGGGCGCCGGCGTCGATCTTGGCGCGGGCATCGGCGCCGGCGAGGATGCCGCCGGCGCCGATGAGAGGGATTTCGCCGGCCAGAGCGGCGTGGAAAGCGGCGAGCACACGGGTGGAGGACTCGCGCACTGGCCGGCCGGACAGTCCGCCGGTTTCGTTGCCGTGGGCGAGGTGTTCGACGCCGGCGCGCGCCAGCGTGGTGTTGGTGGCGATGACGGCGTCGACCCGGTGCTGGCGGAAGCGCGCGGCCATGTCGGCGATCTGGTCGGCGTCGAGATCGGGGGCGATCTTCACGGCCACCGGCATGTAGACGCCGTGGCGGTCGGCCAGGCGGGTCTGTTCGGCCTTGATCGCGCCGAGCAGGGCGCCGAGTTCGTCGCCGCCCTGGAGCGCGCGCAGGTTTTTGGTGTTGGGCGACGAGATGTTGATGGTGACGAAGGCGACCTTGCCGTACAGCTTGTTCAGGCAGTGAAGGTAGTCGTCGGCGGCCTTTTCCAGCGGCGTGTCGGCGTTCTTGCCGAGATTGGCGCCGAGGATGCCGCGCCAGCGGGTTTTTTCCAGGTTGGCGAGCAGATGGTCGACACCCAGATTGTTGAAGCCCATGCGGTTGATGATGGCTTCGGCGGCGGGCAGGCGGAACAGGCGCGGTTTCGGGTTGCCGGGCTGGGGCCGGGGCGTGACCGCGCCGACTTCGATGAAACCGAAGCCGAGCGCGGCCAGCGCGTCGATGGCTTCGCCGTTCTTGTCCAGGCCGGCGGCCAGGCCGACCGGGTTGGGAAAGTCGAGGCCCATGACCCGGCGCGGGC
>CAYUWG010000017.1:0-63271 GCA_964448285.1 uncultured Chromatiales bacterium | reverse complement strand
CCCAAGTCCCCGTGGTACGCCGATGCTTTCACAGAAGTCCACAGCCGGCGCGAGGATGAACGCGAACAGCATCGCGAGTAGGAAGATTGCGATGATCGCGCCGATGGTGAAAAGCGTGTAAAGCAATCCGCCGAAAAGGACGAACAGAAAAAGCAGGATGAGGATTTTCGTATTGGCGCTCATTTCCCTGAAGCCGCTTGCCGTTGTGACAGGCTCTTGTACTCCGTCGTTGCGCGGTGGAGTCTCTCCGCGATGATGCGTGCAAGTTTCATCACGACCGAAACGCCGAGCTTCGGTCGCGTCTCCATCAACGAAAACAAGTCCGGCTGGAAGAAGCCGAAAACCTTCGAAGGCTTCGTTGCCGTTGCGCTCGCATACCGAGGTTGATCGCTGAACAACGCCATCTCGCCGAAGAACTCGCCGTCCGTCAGTCGCGCCAGGACATTCTCCCTTGTTCCGCTGTGAATCGTCACCTCTCCTTCTTCGATGATGTACATGCCGAGACCGGCTTCGCCCTCGCGAAAGATGATTTCATTCTCATCGTACGTTCTCCTGTGCAGGATCCGTTCGATGAACTTCAGTTCATGCTTCGACAGCGACTCGAAGATCGGGACACGCTTGAGAAGCGTGAAGATGTCCTCCGACTCCTTCTTTCGAAAAAAATTCTCCCAAACGAAGGGTGCGCTCATAGATGACTCCTTTGCGTCATGGTATCACTCGTGAATCCTCTTCCAGATGGTTCCTGCTTTCCCATCCTCCAAAAGGAAACCGCTTTCCTTCAACCGGTCGCGGATAAAATCGGCTATTGCCCATTGCTTCTCTTCACGAGCCTTCTGTCGTGTTTCGATCAACACGTGCATCAATTTCGGAAGATCATCATCGGTGGCTTGCGCTCCATCCGCCTTTGGAATGATGCCAAACACATCCCCTGCGACGTCGTGAAGGAAGCGTTCAATATCCCCAATCGACTGTTTGGAAAGCCCATCGTCACTGCGAAGCGCGGCATTTACCTCCCGGATGAAATCGAACAGCACGCCCATGCCCGCCGGCGTGTTGAAGTCATCATCGACCGCGTCAGCGAACCGCGTACGGAAGCGCGCAACGTCGAATGCACCCGAACCGGAATGTCGCCGCAACTCTTCGAGAATGCCGCCAAGTTTTTGCAAACCTTTCTTCGCCGCATCGAGTCCTTCGCTGCTGAAGTTCAACGGACTGCGGTAATGCGTCTGCAGGAAAAAGAATCGCACCGTTTCCGCATCGTACTTTTCGAGTACTTCGCGCGCGGTAAAAAAATTGCCGAGCGACTTGGACATCTTCTCGTTGTCGATATTCAGAAAGCCGAAATGCAGCCAGTAGTGAGCGAGCGGTGCTTTTGTCAATGCTTCGCTCTGCGCGATCTCGTTTTCGTGGTGCGGGAAAATCAAATCGTTTCCCCCCGCATGAATGTCGAACGTATCGCCAAGCTCCATCTGCGACATGACCGAGCACTCGATATGCCATCCGGGTCTGCCGGGTCCCCATCGTGACTGCCATGACGGCTCCCCTTCCTTGGCGCGTTTCCACAACGCGAAATCCGCAGGCTGTTCCTTTCTCGGATCCGATTCGACGCGTGCTCCTGCGATAAGGTCTTCGATCTTTTTCCCGCTCAACTTCCCATACGAGGGAAACGCTGAAATCCGAAAGAAGACGTCGCCATCAACGGCATAAGCCGCTCCGGTATCTTCCAACTTCTCGATGTACCGAATGATCTCGTCCATGCAGGACGTTGCCCGTGGATAGGCATCCGCTTTGCGAACTCCCAGTCGATCGAGATCGATCAGGAACGCCTGCGTAAACTCCTCCGCAACCTGCTTCGAATCGACTCCATCCTCACGCGCTTTCTGAATGATCTTGTCATCGACGTCGGTGATGTTCATGACGAAGCGGACGTCGAAGCCCCGAAACTGAAAGTACCGCCTGATGACGTCGCCAATGACGAAGGTGCGGGCGTTTCCGATGTGGAAGAAATTATAGACCGTCGGCCCGCACATGTACATCGACACACGTCCCTGTTGGATGGGATGAAATTTTTCGAATGACTTCGTGAGCGTGTTGTAGAGTGTAATCGGCATGGTTAACGGTTGTTTATGAGTTCGAGCGCGTTCTGAATCGAAGCTTCCGTGATTTGGTCGCCGCTGACGAGCCGCGCTATTTCATGCGTGCGCTCTTCCATCTCTAACCTCTGGACGTTCGTGCGCGTTCTCTTTCCCTCGACGGCTTTCGAAACGAGGAAATGCACGTCACCGGCTCCGGCAATCTGCGGCAGATGCGTTATGGCTATGACTTGATGATGCTTCGCAAGGCGATGCATCGACTGGCCGACTTTGCTTGCGATGTTTCCGCTTACACCGACGTCGATCTCGTCAAACACGAGTACGGGTACCGCGGAACTGTCGGAGAAAACGGATTTCATTGCTAGCATGATGCGTGAAACCTCACCACCGCTCGCGACCTTCGCAAGGGGTTTCGGCTCTTCGCCGACGTTTGTAGAAAGGAAGAACTCAACGTCATCTGCGCCGTTCGTTCCGGCAAGTACCGGCGTGTTGTCGTACAGGACGAACAGCCCGTCACGAACGTCATCGGCCGGTCTTCGTTCGATATTCGTCTCGAAGCGCGCATGGGAGATACCAAGCTCCTTCAACTCGGAAACGATTGCAGTGGCGAGGTGCGCTGATGCTTTCTTTCGCGCCTGCGTAAGCTTCACGGCCTGTGCTGAAACGAAAGCGCGGGTCTTTTCCAACTTCGCATTCAACTCGTCGATGTGCGCATCGAGATTGTCCAGCGAGTCCCGCTCTGCTTCCATCTGCTTGATGGATTGAAGCAGTTCGTCAAGCGTCATTCGGAAGCGGCGTTTGAGATTCTGAAGCTCGTTGAGTCGATGGCGAAGTTCCTCACAGCGTTCCGGTTCAGCGTCTAATTTTTCGAGATACGTGCGAACGGTAAAGGCCGTCTCCGTCACCATTGCCGCCGCCGAAGAAAGTTCGTCGGAGTGAACGCGCAGAGAATCATCGATCTGCGACAGCTCATGGAGCAGCTTCATCGCACGCCCCAATGAATCGGCCGCGTTTCCTTCTCCGTCGTACAGAATCGTAAGGATCTCATTCCCAGCCGTCACGATTTTTTCCGCATGTTCTGCGCGTTTCAGTTCGCTCTCGATCTTCTCATCTTCATTCGGTTGAGGATTGATCGTATGCAGTTCATGGAGGATTCGATCCAACTCGATTTTGCGTTGCTCGATCGTGTCCCGTTTCGTCATCGCGTCGCGCAGTTCATCCTGAATTTCCTTCAGGGCTTGGTAGCGAAAACGGTATTCCTCCACTGAAGGTCCGAGATTGCCCATCCGATCGAGAATGTCGATGTGTGTTTCGCGATGGAGAAGCGATTGGTGTTCATGCTGTCCGTGAATATCGACGAGTGTGTCCCCGATTTCTTTTAACGCCGCAACGTTGACCGGCACATCGTTGATGAAGCATCGACTCACTCCCTTCGATGAAACCTCGCGACGCAGAATGAGCACCGGCTGCCAGTCCGCTCCGAGTTTCATGACGAGCGTTTGCAGGTTCCCGAGATTCTCGACGTCGAACTCCGCCTCGACGATCGCTTTCTCCGTTCCTTCCCGAATTGCTGACGTGTCAGCGCGTTCGCCCAATGCAAGACTCAGCGCGTCGATTACGATGGATTTCCCGGCGCCCGTTTCACCGGTTACCACATTCAAGCCGTGATCGAACGCAATCTGCAAATGGTCGATCAGTGCAAAATTCTTGATGATCAGCGAGGTGAGCATTCACACTTTCATGGTGACTTTCAGCCGGAGCAATCTACAATGAAATGGCGAACACATTCAAAATCTCATTGAAGTGGCATCTCTCCGAACTTCCAGATATTCAAGAGCGGGATATCCCGATGCAGACCGTAATAGAATGCATAGCGGAAGAACTGGTTCAGACCTTCCTGTGCGTCCTCGTCGAAAAGAAAACGCCAATGCCCGGGAATGGAGTGCAACGCATCAGGCGTCATCGTTCCTTTCATCGACTCTTCTAAAGCGCGCAACGCCCTTGAGTCCGCCGACTGGCCGGCCGAACGAACGTGCGCATCCATTCGCTCCGACACGCGATGCGTCCAGCCGATGAGGAGTGAGCGAACGAACGGCAGTTGGGTCATGTCGTACCACTCATCGACAAGATCGATCACGTGAACGTCGTTGACGGTTTCCGATTCAGTATTCCGAACGAACACGACGGCATCGAACCGTTGGAGTCCTTCGTCAACGGTGCCATGAAATTCTCCGAACTTCGGAGTCATGTTGTATCGCTCTCGGAGAATAACCGCTGCGAGCATCGCTTCAAGCGACGATACATCCTCGCATCCGACTGTTTCGAAATGATGGAGTCCTTCGTTGAAGTAGAGAAGAATTTCTCCCGTCGGTCCGACTGAGGATATAGCGGCTCCGCTGAGGATCGAGCACTCTGATTGATTCCGTGCATACACGAGTGGATTAATTAGAGCGAGATCGCTTTCATGATCGCCGAATCGTACCGCGACTTCCTCTTCGGGAAGATTCAGGGTCTGAATACCCGCACTCTCGGCTTCGAACGCGAGTGTCTCGGCCAGGAGTATCGATTGCATGTCACGCGTAAGGAGAAGGAGCGCCATCCGGCACCCTATTAAAACGAAAGACATGCCGCGGCATGTCTTTCCATGTCTCGAAGAACGGTCATCAATTCGTCTTTGCCCGGACTTGCTTCGCTGCGAGATTTCGAATGTAGTAGAGCTTCGCTCGCCGGACGTTTCCGCTGCGCACTTTTTCGATCTTTGCAACTGACGGCGAATGATAGGGAAAAATGCGTTCGACCCCGACGCCATTACTGACTTTTCGAACGGTAAACGTTCGGCCAAGTCCCTTTCCACCCTGCGCAATCACGATACCCTGAAACTCCTGGATGCGCTCTTTATCTCCCTCCACGACACGGACGTGGACGTTGATGATATCACCCGGAAAAAATTCCGGGATGTCCGATTTCATTTGTGATCGTTCGAATAAATCAAGTTTGTTCATGGGAATTCCTCTTTATGTTTTTTTCTCTATTAGTACTGTGCAAAGATAGCGAATTCACTTCGAATTGCGTGGGCGATTTTTCGGTCCGGCGATCTTTTCTTCGATGCCTTCCGGTGAGGCGTTCATGTCAGGCCGGCGTCGTCTGGTACGCGACTCGGAATCCTTTTCACGCCACTCGGCTATTTTCTTGTGATCGCCTGAAATCAACACTTCGGGCACTGCCATGCCTCGATATTCCGCCGGGCGCGTGTAGTAGCCGCTGTCGAGGCGTTCGTCCATGAAGGAATCCGTGAGGAGGGATTCCGCATCACCGATAACGCCCGGGAGAAGCCGCACCGTCGCATCGACTAACACGGTTGCCGCATATTCACCACCCGTTAAAACGAAATCACCGATCGATACTTCGCGCGTTACGAGATGGTCAACCACCCGTTGATCGACGCCTTTGTAGTGTCCGCAGATGATGATCAGCGACTTCATGCTTGAAAACCGTTTCGCAAGTGTTTGGTCGAAGCGTTCGCCCTGCGGAGTCGTTAGAATGACGTCGTCGTATTTTCGCTCTGATGTAAGCGTTTCGACGCATTCGAAGATCGGCTCGGGTTTCAGGATCATCCCAGCTCCGCCTCCATAGGGCGTATCATCGATCGTACGATGCTTGTCGTGTGTGTAATCACGCAAGTCGTGGACGTGAATTTCCACAAGTCCTTTCTGTCTTGCTTTACCGAGCATACTCTCCGATAACGGTCCGTCGAAGAGTCGTGGGAATCCGGTAATGATATCAATCCTCATCGTCGGTATAAAGCCCGGGGATCTCGGTAATGTGAATGATACGCTGCGGAACATCGACGCGCGCAATGACTTCGGGAACTGCCGGAATGAGGATCTCCCGCCCTTCGTAATCGACGACATACACGTCGTTCGCCTTGAGCAGCCAAACATCGCGCACGACGCCACGAGCTTTGCCTTGCTCGTTCACAACGCTCGATCCGATAAGCTCATGGACGTAGAACCGCCCACTGGGCGGCGGCATCATGTGGTCATTTGTGATGTAGAGATTCATGCCGATGATCTGCTTGACGTCTGTGCGCGATCGAAATTCCTTGAAACGAAGAATGATTCGTGTGTGGCTCTGCACGCGAACGAGCCCGACGGTGAGCGCTGTGAGTGCCGCGGGCGAACGACCGACGTGGACTGTTGAAAGAAGGGAAAACCGTCCCGGAATATCCGAGTAGGATTGTACGGAAACTTCGCCGTGAATGCCGTGAGGGGCTTTGATGAAACCGATCAGGCAAAAGTCATCATGACCGTCAGGCATCGTTCACCCGGCCCGGCTTAACTGATTCTGGAAAGTTATTCTTCTGAAGCCGGCTGATCCGCTGGAGCGGCGGGCGCCTCGGTCGTTTCGGCAGCTTTTTTCTGCGCAGCGCGTCTTTGCTTTCTCGATAAACCTTGTGCGAGTCGCGCGTCACGTGCCTGCTTCCATGAGAAAAGCTCCGATTGAATTTCTTCATCGGTCTTTCCTTTTCTCATCAGGTGAAAGCGAAGCATGATCCCCTCTTTGCTGAGAAGACTGCGCACCGTGTCGCTCGGTTGGGCGCCGACTTTAAGCCAGTGCATGATCCGTTCCTCATCGAGCGTAATGCCCGTCGGTGATTCGAGCGGGCGATACTGACCGACCGCTTCGATGAAACGACCGTTCCGCGGCGCGCGCGAATCGGCTGCGACAATTTTATAGACGGGGAGTTTCTTTCTGCCGCGTCGTTGTAGTCTGAGTTTTACCACGTGGGATGTTCTCCTGAAAAATGATTAGTTGATTGAACTTCGTTGATTCATAATCTGCTGTGCGAACTGCCTCATCCCTCCTTTGGTGAGGCGCTTCATCATCTTCTGCATTTCCGTGAATTGCTTCAGCAGCCTGTTGACTTCCTGAACGGTCGTCCCGCTGCCGCTCGCAATGCGCTTTCTCCGGCTGCCATTGATGATGGCGGGTTTTTGTCTCTCTTCGGGCGTCATCGAAAGAATCATCGCTTCAATGCGCGTGAACGACTTCTCGTCAACATCGACGCCGCGCAGAGCTTTCCCGATTCCGGGGATCATTTCGATGATCGATGCGACCGATCCCATTTTTTTTATCTGCTGAATCTGAGAGTAGAAGTCTTCCAGTGTGAACTGGTTCTTCCGCATCTTCTGTTCGAGCTTGGCGGCTTCCACTTCGTCGATCTGCTGCTGGGCTTTTTCGACGAGGGTAACGAGATCACCCATTCCGAGAATACGTGACGCCATCCTGTCGGGGAAGAACGGTTCGAGCGCATCGATCTTCTCGCCGACGCCCACGAACTTGATCGGCTTATCCACGACTTTGCGAATCGAGAGCGCCGCGCCGCCGCGCGTATCGCCATCGAATTTCGTCAGTACGACTCCATCGAAATTCAATCGCTCGTTGAACGCTTTTGCCGTGTTGACGGCATCCTGGCCGGTCATGGAATCGACAACGAAAAGAATCTCCGTCGGCTTGATACGCTCCTTGATCTCCGCAACCTCTCGCATCATTTCTTCATCGATGCTCAATCGTCCTGCGGTATCGACGATGATCGTATCGCAGAGATTCTTCCGCGCATATTCCAGCGATTCCTGCGCGATCTTCACGGGCGACGCTTCGTCTCCGGAGAACACGGGAATGCTGATGCTCTGCGCAAGCATCTTCAACTGGTCGATCGCTGCTGGACGATAGACGTCTGCTGCAACGAGCAGAGGCAACCGGCCTGATGACTTCAGGTTGTGTGCAAGCTTCGCGGAGAACGTCGTTTTTCCGGAGCCTTGAAGACCGGCAATCATAATGATCGTCGTGCCGGACCTGGAAAACGTGATATCCGTTCGCTCGGAGCCCATCAACTCCACAAGCTCATCGTGGATGATTTTCACAATCTGTTGGCCGGGCGAAACGCTTTTCAAAACCTCCTGCCCGAGGGCTTTGGTTTTTACTGCTTCGATGAAATCCTTGACGACCTGGAACTGCACGTCCGCTTCCAGCAGTGCGCGTCGAACTTCGCGTAGCGACTCCTCGATGTTCGCCTCGGAAATACGATGCTCGCCTCTTAATCGCTTAAGTACGCCGTCAAGTTTATCAGAGAGAATATCGAACATGCTTTACCTTAATACCGATGAAACGTGTCAGTCGGATGTCAAACTTACGAAACTGCTTCGCAATGCTTCCACCGTGCATCAATATCCTTCCTGAAGTATCGGGATAGAAAGACGCGAGAGCGGCACTTTGTGCATAGCGTCCAATACGATCCCGCGGACAGAGTTTTCTGCGAGCGATTGCAATCGAACTCTCAGCACCTGATTGCGCAAATCAGAGGATTCCGGAACCGTTACGCGGACGTAATTATCCGTGAAGCCGGTCGCTTCGCCGCGCTGCTGTTCTTCGAAAATGACTCGGCGTATGCTTCCAAGGTTCTCCTGATAGAAAGCACGTCGTTTCTTTTCAGAAAGAATTCGAAGCATTCGGCTGCGCTCCGCACGTTCGTCCGAAGGAACGATGTGCCCCATTGCACTCGCCGGTGTGTCGGGGCGTTCAGAGTACGTGAACACGTGAAGATAACTGACCGGAAGGTTGACCAGAAATGAATAGGTTTCAAGAAAATGTTGCTTCGTTTCCCCGGGGAATCCGACAATCACATCGACGCCGATACCGCAATCAGGCATCCGCAGCTTTATCCTCTCGATCAATCTCTGGTAATGCTCGGTAGTATAGCGCCTTCGCATCGACCTGAGAATATCGCCGCTTCCGGACTGCAGAGGAACATGAAAGTGATTGCAGATCTTTTCCGTGCCTGCAACAAGGTCGATGATTTCGTCGGTCAGGAGATTCGGTTCGATGGAACTGATTCTGATGCGATAATCTCCATCGATTTCGATGAGCCGCTTGAGTAAGTCGAAGAGAGAGGAGTCGTGTTTTCGTCCGTAGTCGCCGACGTTCACACCGCTGAGAACGATCTCCCGGAAGCCCGATTCAACGATCACACGCGCTTGCCTCACGAGAGCATCCAACTCCGCACTGCGGCTTGCACCACGCGCCAATGGAATCGTGCAGAAGGAACAGTTGTAATCACATCCGTCCTGAACTTTCAAATATGCCCGGGTTCTTCCTTCCGGGTCTGCTGCAAATGCCGGATCGAACACATCGATCGCTTCCGTATCGCTCACAAGAATGCGCGGATATCGTTCTTTCGAATGAGCGGCGAGATAATCGAATATCTGAAACTTCTCCTTCGCCCCGAGCACCAAGTCCACTCCATCGATGGATGCAATCTCTTCGGGACGCAGTTGCGCATAGCAACCGGCCACGATCACATAAGCATTCGGTGAACGACGCAGCGCCTGACGAACGAGCTTCCGCGCCTCACGGTCGGCATTCTCCGTGACCGAGCACGTATTGATCAACACAACGTCCGACCGGTCGGTAAAATCCACGACGACATATCCATGGTTGCGAAACTGCCGTGCAAAGGTCGATGTCTCTGCGTAGTTGAGTTTGCAACCGATGGTATGAAAAGCAACCGTTCCTTTCATGTGCTGCATGGGATGACGATGAGAATCATAAACGCTGAAAGAGTTGGGACGGATGTTCGCCCCAACTCTTTTCGATGTCTTTACCTCTTTCAGAGCTCTTCAAAGTTGAGGTCTTCCGGTTTCACCTCTGTTGACTCTGCCGCTGGTGCATTCAATAATCCGTGCGAAGCGAGATATGCGTCCGTCGCTTCGGCGTCCTTGTCCTTGAAGTAATCGACAACGGAGAGGACGATCTTTCTGTTCTCTTTATCGAACTCGATGACGCGAAGCGGGAGAACGTCTCCCTCACGAAACGATTCTTCGATGTTTTTCACCTGCTTGTTTGCGAGCTGTGACGCCGGAACGAATCCGTCCACGCCGGCAGGAAGCTCGACGATCACACCTTTTTCGATGATGCGAACGATCTTTCCTTCGAGGTCCTTCCCGATACCGTACATCGCTTCGAAGCTGTCCCAAGGATTATCCAGGACTTGTTTATGTCCGAGTGAAATGCGGCGTTGTTCGACGTCGATCCCGAGAATGACGATGTCGATTTTATCTCCCTTCTTCACGATCTCTCCCGGGTGGCGGATCTTCTTCGTCCATGAGAGGTCCGAGATGTGCACAAGCCCATCGACGCCGGGTTCGAGCTCGACGAAGACGCCGAAGTTCGTGAGGTTCCGGACGATACCACTGTGACGCGAGTCGGATGGATATTTCAGGATGAGATTTTCCCATGGATCCGGTTCGAGTTGCTTCATCCCAAGCGAGATTTTCTTTTCCTCGATATCGAGATTCAAAATCACTGCATCGATCATTTGCCCCATCGAAACGACCTGCGAGGGATGCTTGATGTGCTGCGTCCAACTCATTTCCGAGATATGGATGAGTCCTTCGATCCCCTTTTCGATTTCGATGAACGCTCCGTAATCCGCAAGCGATACCACCTTACCGCGAACCTTCGTCCCGGCGGGATATTTCTCTTCGATATTCTCCCACGGGTGCGGCAGAAGTTGTTTCATGCCGAGAGAAATGCGTCTCTTTTCGGTGTCGAAATCGAGGACGACAACGTTCACAGTCTGGTCGAGCTTGATGATTTCGGTTGGATGATTGACGCGTCCCCATGAGAGGTCGGTGATATGCACGAGACCATCGACGCCGCCGAGATCGATGAAGACTCCGAAATCCGCAATCGCTTTCACGGTGCCTTCGAGAATCTGTCCCTTTTCGAGGCTGTCAAGAATTTCTTTGCGATGGCCGGCAATCTGCTCTTCAATGATCGCTTTGCGGCTGACGACGATATTCTCCGCCGATTGATTGATCTTCACGACTCGGACGTCGAGCGTCTTGCCAAGGTAGGCGTCGAAATCACGAACAGGCCGGATATCGATTTGCGAACCGGGAAGGAACGCATCGATGCCCATCAAGTCCATCACGATGCCGCCTTTGATGCGTCGCACGCAACGTCCCTGCAGGATTTCCAAATTTTCATATGCGGACTGAACGCGTTCCCATATACGAACGAAGTCTGCACGCTTTCGCGAAAGCATGACTGAGCCGTCCTTGTTTTCGACCGCTTCGAGGAACACTTCGACGTGATCGCCCACCTTCAACTCCGATGCGTTCGTAAATTCATCGAGCGAAACGATTCCTTCCGACTTGAAGCCGATATCGATCGTGACATTGTCCTTTGAGATATGCACGATCTTTCCCCGAATGATCTCTCCCGGTTTCAGGGTGTTGAGCGTGCGCTCATACATGGTTTGTAGTGAGTCAAATTCCGACGGGGCGTAATCTTTTTCTTCGACAACGATACCGACCGTTTTCGTGATGCCGTTGCTGCTTGCTTCTGGTTGAATGGTAGCGGATTGTGGTTCTTCAGACATTGAGTCTCCTTGAGTGAAACATCCCTTCGCCTCGATCGACATTTCGCCGTCTGAAACGGATGGAAGGAAGGTGTGAGATGATTTGTTTTTGGTTCATGAATTATGAGGACGGCTGTAATCTTTTTTCTTCGGAATGGATCGCTTCAACGCGCAGACGAACCTGCTCCATCAACCATTGAGGCGTACTGGTCGCGCCGGTAATGCCGACCGACCGGCAACCGCGCAGCCAGTCGGCGTCAATCTCTTCGAGCGCTTCGATGAAATACGTTCGCGGATTTGCCTGCTTGCAGACTTCATAGAGGACTTTCCCGTTCGAGCTTTTCTTCCCGGCGATGAAGATCATTACATCGTTGGAAGCGGCGTATTCCCGAAGCTTTTGCTCCCTGCCTGAGACTTGTCCGCAGATCGTATCCTTTGCATGGAATGCCGATGCGATCTCTTCCATCGAACCGATGACCAATTCCGACACGCGCTCTTCGAGGTATTTCTTGATTGCGAAAAACGTCTGCTTGTCCATTGTCGTTTGAGAAAAGAGCACGGTCTTCTTCGAAAGGTCAACCAGTGATGCAGCTTCTTCGAGTGTGCGAATGACGATGCATTCATCACGGCACACTCCGCGGAGTCCGACGACCTCGGCGTGATCCTTCTTTCCGAAAATGACAACCTGATACCCGTCATCGAAGTATTTCCGGATTCGCTCCTGGAGTTTCGTGACGACGGGACACGTCGCGTCGATCAGTTCGATCCCGAGTTGCGTTGCCCGCCGATATGTTTCCGGCGGTTCGCCATGAGCACGGATCAAGACTTTCGTTCCGTCCGGAAGCGTCTCAAGCTGCTCGTGAGCGATGGTCGTCATGCCGAGTTTTTCCATCCGCTCGATCTCTCGCGGATTATGAATGATATCACCCAAAGACACGAGTGATGCACCCTGCACTAATTCGCTCTCAGCGATTTGTATCGTGCGAACGACACCCCAACAAAATCCGGCGGAGCGATCGACGGTAACCCTCACGCAATCGCCTCAACCAGATACTGCTGCAAACGTTTGTTCACCAATGTGTGGATCATCAGGACTTGTTCTTCTATCGTCGTGTTCGTCGTTTCAACTTCGATTGCATCCGGAGCTTTACGAAGCGGACTGTGCGCGCGAGTCGAATCGTTACGGTCCCGTTCTTCGATTTCTCGCTCAATAGCTTCCTGCGATGCGGAGATCCCTTGCTCCCGAAGCTGCAACATGCGCCTGCGAGCGCGGGTGGCTACATCAGCCACGAGATAGATCTTGCACGGTGAATCCGGAAAAACGACCGTACCGATATCTCTCCCTTCGAGGATAGAGCCTTCCGATTGCTGCGCCACTGCTCTCTGAAGTTCAACCATCGCATTGCGCACACAGGGTATCTTGCTGACATCACTCGCAGCCTTCGATATCTCTTGCGTCCGAATGGCGGCTTCAATGTCAACACCGTTCAACATCGTGCGCTGCTCACCTTGGACACGCTGCATCGATATCTCCAATTCGGGGAGAAACTGACAAACTCCATCGACGTCATCGAGTGCGACGCCTGCCTGCAAAACACCATAAGCGACAGCCCGATACATCGCTCCCGTATCGATATAGATGAAATCCAACATCCGTGCTAAGGCCTTGGCCGTAGTCGTCTTTCCTGAGCCAGCAGGTCCGTCGATTGCGATAATAAATGGAGACTTCTTCATTCGGTCGGGCATGAGCGTTGCAATATAACGCTGTAAGTCTATGTATTCAAATGGATTTCGGGTTTTCAACGGCTGAAATAATCATAGATTTCCATGAATACGCAATGCAGCCGAAGGTTTTGGTGAGCAAGCGATTGATGATACTTTTGTTCAGCAAAATGATGGATTACTCCTAAACGTGGCAAGCAGATCAAAAAGGATTGTGATTATCGGGGGAATTGCCTCTGGTCCGGCGGCTGCCGCAAAAGCGAAACGCATTGACCAAACCGCTGAGGTCATCATTTATGAACAGGGTCCTCATGTCTCGCTCGGAGTGTGTGAACTTCCCTATCTGCTCACCGGTGAAATCCCGAATCCTGACACGCTCATCATCCAAACCCCGGAGTCGCTGAAGCGCGATAAAGGTGTTCTTGCTTTCCCACGACATCGCGTCGAAGCAATCTTCCCTTCGCGAAGGCTGATCGAAGTTCGAAGCCTCGGTGAAGGAATATCTCGTGAAGAACGATATGACAAACTGATCATCGCTTCGGGCTGCCGGGCGAAGACCCTCAACGAGATACCGACCGGTCTCGATAATGTCTTTCATCTTAAGACACTTTCCGAAGCGATCGCGCTCAAGACGTTCATTCATGAACGACGTCCGAAACGCGTATGCATTGTCGGGGCCGGCTTCGTCGGGATCGAAGCTGCAGAGGCCTTTCGCATCATGGGTCTGAATGTTGACATGATCTTTCTTGAGGAACGACCGTTGCCGTACATCGATGATGAAGGAAGACGCATCGTCGAGCGAATTCTAACCGATAACGGAATCACTCTCCATGCGAATCAATCGGTTCTATCGACAACGACATCGGGAAAACGATTGCTCACAGTAAGGACATCACAGAGGGAAATCGAAGCCGATGTTTTCCTTATTGCAATCGGCTTTCTTCCGAACGTAGAATTTGCCCGTGCGGCGGGAATCCGAATCGGACAGGACGGCGGCATTCTGACTGACCAGCGCCAGATGACGAACATCGATGGCATTTACGCAGCCGGTGACTGCACGGAAATCCGCGATATCTCGACGCGCAAAACCATGATGATGCCTTTCGCATCCATTGCGTACAGAACGGCGCGGGTTGCGGGAGAAAATGCTGCTGGCGGGAGTGCGTCGTTCAAAGGAGCGGTACCGAATTCCATCCTTCATGTGTTCGGGTACGAAATAGCCCAGTGCGGCGTGACGGTTGCATCGTTGAAGGAGCGCGGCTTCACACCGGTTCATGCACATGTTCTCGCACAATCGAGAGTGTCCTTCATGCCGGGGTCCGAACCGATGTTCGTCTCCATGACCGCTGATGCCCGTTCGCGTGTCATTCTCAATGCGAACATCATCGCGAAAGAACATGCGGCACAACGCGCGAATGTCGCGGCGCTTGCAATCCGGAAACACATGACGATCGAGGAATTTCTCGAAAGCGACTTCGTTTATACTCCGCGATCTGCGCCGATGATAGATCCGCTCCATGTCTGCGCGAGAAAGCTTCAGTTGAAATCAGGGTCGTAATTACGGGCGAACGATGGTGACTTTCGCAACGGAGGATTGTCCGCCATCAGGCGAATACGCAACGATGAAATAAACACCCGATGGGGCAAAGGAACCGTCGGATGTTCGACCGTCCCATTTCCCGATTTGTCCTCCGGGTGTCTGAACATCGGCAATGACGGAACCTGACACGCTCAGAATTTTCAGCGATGATCCTTCGACGAGTCCTCTGACGGTGATAACTTCATCGATGCCCGGTCTGAACGGATTCGGTGATACTTTCAATTCGGTAAATGCATCCAGCGGTTGAATGTACGGCGTCGTAACGCTCGAAAGCCCTCGCGTTGTCCCGATGTAGGCAACTCCCGTTTGCGGATGAATCGCGATCGTTCTCACATTGTTGTCCAGAAGCGGACTATTCTCGGTACTGAATTGCTCGATGATCGTGCTGCCGTCTGCAGACAGAACGAACACACCGGAGTTCGTTCCGATCCATTTGTTGTTCACCGGATCGATCGCGATGCAGTTGATAACCTGGCCTTCGATATTACAGCGCGTGTTGAAACAGGTGCGCGAAATGCGGTCTGGTGTTCGCGGATTGAAAATCGTTCGAAGGCCGATGTCTGTCCCGATCCAGACGTCACCGAGTTTATCGACGGCAATGGACAGAATGCGCGACGCGGCGAGGCCGTTCTGATCTGAAGCATCTACCTTCGTCCACATGTCGTCGAAAGGATTATCAAGCGTTCCGTTGTCGTTGAAAAGCAAAAGACCTCTGAATGCTGTCTCATCGACAATCATCCATTTCGTACCAAAGTGATCGACGGTAAGAGAGCTTGTCGTTAGTGCGCCTTGCAACAACTGGCTTCTGAAGAAATGCCATTTCTTATCAGCAGAATAAGAACTGAGAATACTACCGCTCGTGCTGGAGTGGAGAAACCACATGTTTCCTCGACTATCTGGGGCTATCCCGCTTATTGGACTGAACTGAGCATCCGATGGAATGCCGGGGAAACCGTTCGTATTCTTCGTGTTGAAGTTTTCAAATGTCCCATCCTCGAAACGATGTGCCAGCCCATTCCCCCAAGTCCCGAACCACATGTCTCTTTCAACACCCCGACCAACGACGAAGACTTCGTTCGTCATTAACTCGGGATTCGAGTCTTTGGTGTAGTTCGTCCACACCTCTCCGTCGAAACTGTATGTGCCAACGCCGGCTCCATCCCGTCCCGAAGCCGACCAGAGTTTTCCCGTGTCATCGACCGTGAGCGAAAGGAATTTATTCGCCGTAGGTCCGTTAGGTTTTGAGAAATTCCATCGCTCACCTTCTTCATAAAACGAAAAGCCGACTGTCGTACCGACG
Organism: uncultured Chromatiales bacterium; assembly: GCA_964448285.1. Lineage (GTDB taxonomy): Bacteria > Bacteroidota > Ignavibacteria > SZUA-365 > SZUA-365 > CAYUWG01. The sequence goes on along the minus strand of CAYUWG010000017.1, from coordinate 47,135 downwards.
AGGAGTTTATTACCACCGACAATGACGTCCGTGAATTGCGCTCCGGAGGGATAATGAGAAAAGCCGAGATACTCCCCTACACCTGCAACGTTCTCGTTGCTTGTCGCATTGAACAATTCCTTGTTCAACGTCAGATACATTCCGTTTTGATATGGGAAGAATTTCAATATCGCGCTTTGACCGAAAGCCGGCAGTGATGGGTACCAGGAACCGTCGCGATAGACCGCTGCACCACGGTCCGTGCCGATCATGATCATCCTATGGAGTTCGGCGACAGTAGAAACTTTGAGAGACGGCAAACCATCGTTTTGAGAAAAGGATTTCCAGTTCTGCGGATCCTGAAGGTTCACCTTCTTCAAATCAGCGACGGCAACGCCCTGGAGCGTCGCAACCCATAACGAATCATTGTGAAAGAAAATATCCTGCACAGCAGTTTGCGAGGGCAGCGAACCGAACTTCAGATAACTGTCCCGAAATTCTCCACGATCGAGGTTGTAAACGGTGATACCGAATTCCGTCCCGACATAGACGACGTCTCCACGAACGCGCAATACCGTAATCGCACGCTTCGAACGATCTGTCGCGCGATAAATATCCAAGACACTCGTCCAGCCCTTGCCGGGCGTATAGACATTGATCGCTCCGTTCCCGGCGCCCACTATCACGCGCCCCGCACGATCGACTGCTATCGAGCGCATATCGATGGAATGAAGACCGTTCACGTTCGTGTATCGTGAATACTCACCGGTGGTCTGATTGAACGTAAAGACTCCGCCGTTCGTCGCCGCCCACAGCGTTTCGCCGACTTGCACCATTCCACGAATCTCCTTCATGTCCGAGTAGCTTTGCCACGCACCGTCCTGCGTATGAAGCTCCTGAATAGCGAAGCAGAGAAAGAGGATGATGACTCCGGATGCTTTAAACATCATGTACTACACTCCGAAATAGATTTGCCATTTCAAGCGCCGTCATTGCTGCTTCCCAGCCTTTATTCTCTGAACCATCGCCTGCACGATCGAGCGCTTGCTCAAAGGTTTCCGTCGTGAGAACACCGAATGCGATCGGAACTTCGAGTTCAAGTGAAACTCGCGCTATTCCGTCGGCAGCGACCCGCGCCACGTACTCGAAGTGCGCTGTCTCTCCGCGAATGACAGCCCCCAAAGCAATGGCAGCATCGTAACGCTCCATGCTGAGCACTCTTCTGCAGAGCAACGGCAACTCGAATGCGCCCGGACAATGAAACACGTCCACGTCTTCATCCTTGACCGATGCCGAGCGCAGCCCGTTCAATGCGCCGTTCAAGAGTCTCGTCGTGATATCCTCGTTGAATCGACTGACGAGTATCGCTATGCGCATGCCTGATCCCTCGATCGAACCCGTGTATGATTTCCTGCCGCCTTTCATTGAATGAACAATCGTCGCTTCATGGCCTGCACAATTTCGGACGGAACGGTGTATGCACCAAAGTTCGATTGGTCATTTCGCTTTCCCCCATGAAAATCTGACCCACCACCTTCAAGCAGGAAATATGAGGACGTAATGTTTCGATAAAAGGTGATGCGTTCGGCATCGTGCGCCGGATGCACCGTTTCGATTCCGTCAACTCCTGCCCTGATGAGCGCCATAATTTCGTCCTCCGTCAGATACCAACCCGGATGGGCAATGATCGAAATTCCTCCTGCGCCCGCGATGATTTCGACCGCGGTTTCCGGTGACAGGCGATACTTCGGTTCATACGCCGGACAGGTATTGCCAATGTACGTATCGAACGCCTCCGAATAGGTTGACGTGTGCCCTTCATCGACAAGCGCAGCCGCAATATGAGGACGACCGATTGCACCGTGCCCCGCGTGTGATAAAACGGATTCCATACTCAGAGGGACGTTCAGATTATTCAGCTTTCTTACCATGCGTTCGGCACGCCATAACCTCTCCTGCCGAAAGAGATTCAAGGCCTGTTTCAGTTGTTCGTTATCCGGGTTGAAAAAATACCCCAGGATGTGAATGTCCTTGGTTCCGATCATCGCACTCAGTTCGACGCCGGGCACGAGTTCGATGCCGTATTGCCTTGCCGCTTCCAAAGCTTCCCAATACGCATCGATACTGTCGTGGTCTGTGATGCTCAAGATCGATAATGCCGACTCATTCGCCTGCTGAACTAAGGCAGTCGGGGAAAGCTCACCATCGGAATAGTAGGTATGACAGTGTAAATCTGCTTTACCGGTCATGATGTTACGAGTCTTTCGTTCAAAGCCACATTCCTGTTGGACAAACGCTCATTCCATGAACAAAAAATAGGTCAAACAAACGAAACTTACTTCAAGCGCGAACAACGAGAGCATCGCAAGAAGTCGATACTGTTGGGCATCCTGACGCGCTTGCGCATTGCCGCTCGTAGAAAAATCTTTGAAAAGCTCATTGCTCTTCTGCATCAACCGAACGGTCACACCTGTCGATATCGCCGTGAGAGCACCTGCTGTAAGAATCTTTGGAAGTCGTGAAGAACGCTCGCGCGGGATTTCTCTGGAAACGGAATCCGTTCTTCGACTATCGAGCACGACAAGTAGGGTATCATTCGTTGAGTCCGTCATCGAAACGAGTGATGACTCATACCCCGGATATGTTACACGAACCTCCATCGGAACCATCACCTGTATGCGTTGAGGCGTATATCCCAGGAGTGAATCACCGATAAAGATCGCACTCCCTGTTGGGACGGATTGAAGCATGACCCCGCGAGAAAAACGAACGACGATCACTCCCGTCTTTGAACTCACGAATGGTCGCCCGATCTTTTTTACAACGCTTCCTTCAAGCCGCCTTCCCGGATAGATGATATGGAGTCTCGTGACGATTGCCGTGTCAACGATCATCGGTGTCGTTCCGAGAAGCGAATCGCCGAGCACAACTTCGGCGCCTGCAGGCTCTGAGAGAATCGTGACTTTCGAATGATCGATCGGTTCGATTTGACCTTTCACTGCCAGTGTCGGAAGGAAGAGCACACCAGTGACGCATAGGATGAAGGACCTCAATTGCCACGACGAAGTATTTCCCATCACGATCGTTCCAATGCAGCTTTGAGCAGATTGATCTTTTCAATGGGAAACGGATCGATCCCTGAGCCGATTGCGAGATAGTAACTCACCCAATCGCCAAGACAGATCAAGCTCAGAAGTCTGCCAAGCGGGTTACCTTCCGGTGGGGTGACATCGATAACCGCTGCGGCAATGGGTCTTATCATATCCGCGACGATGTCCATCCGTCTGGCAATGCGCGGATCATCATCAGGCTCGCGAAGGAGAACGACGGCGAATTGCTTGAGCAGTGAGGGATATTGCTGCCAACCGACAATCTCGTTGTGATTCATCTCCGGAAACACGTTGGAGTACGCGAGCACTTTCGCATTCTCTTCGATCTGGCAACGCCAGCGCACGGCAACGACGTCGAGCGAATCATGCGATGCGTAGAGAATCGGGATGTAGCCGAGCAGTTGTTCCGCAATCGATATCGCTTCGTTGCCTTGTTCATTGCTCAACTCAACGACGTAGTTTGCCAGCGCATGAACGATCTCGTTCCAGTTCTGATCGGGAATGAATCCGAGACGCTCGATCACGATGGCAAGTGAAAAGAACAGAAATCCCAGCGAAGCACGCGGTGCGAATCCCCCCGGAATCATCAGGCATGGATGTCTATGGCTTTGCGACATGGCCTGAACCTGTCCTCCGGATGTTACAACAATGACCTGTGCGCCACATGCGATCGCATCCGTGTAAGACGCAAGTGTTTCCTCAGTATTACCGGAATAACTGATGACAACGACGAGCGAATCCGTACCGACAAATGCCGGAAGGTGATAGGAGCGGTTCACGACAACCGGAACGGGTGACCGTCCGATTGCAATTTGACGAATGATATCCCCGGCGATTGCAGAGCCTCCCATTCCTGCGAGAACGATGTTCCGAATTCTCGCGCGGTCGAGCGATGAGATGTCGAGAGTGGTTCCTATTTCCAATCCCTTCCGTGCATGATCCGGAAAGGCTTTGAGAACTTCGTATTGGTTGGTCACGTCAAACTGCGTGCGCTGACGATGATAGTGTGTCACGGATGCCTGAATCCTTTGTTGAATGTTCAGATGATGAAACGGTGACCGCTGCGTAACCGCTTCTGAAGTTCCGAGTGCATCTCCTCATATCCGGGTTTGTTCAGGAGTGCAAACATATTCCGCTTGTAGTTTTCAACTCCGGGCTGATCGAATGGATTGACGCCGAGCGCGTAGCCTCCGAGCGCGACCGCATACTCGAAGAAGAAGAGAAGCTCCCCAATCGCCTGAATCGACAGTGCCGGCAAAGTGATCGTCATATTGGGGACGCCGCCCTCGGCGTGCGCTGCCGCCGTTGCGAGTAGCGCCTGGCCATTGATGGATGAAAAGGACTTACCGGCGAGATAGTTCATTCCATCGGAATCATCGTCGCTCCTTGGAACGAGCAATTCAATCAACGGATGTGCGACGGTCAGAAACGTTTCGAACAGTATCCGTGGTCCCTGCTGAAGATATTGTCCCATCGAATGCAAGTCGGTCGAATAAACGGCGGTCGCGGGAAAGACTCCTTTACCCTCTTTTCCTTCGCTCTCTCCGAATAACTGTTTCCACCAATCGGCGATGTATTGGAGTTCCGGCAAAAACGTCGCAAAAATTTCGATGCTCTTACCCTCGCGATAAAAACCGAGTCTCAATGCGGCGTATGTCATTGCCGCATTCGAGTCGAATGGTTCGTCGAGACAGTGGGAGCGCATCCACGTGGCGCCATCCAACAATGCCGATATGTCCAGACCGGCAACGGCGATCGGCAGCAATCCAACCGGAGTCAGCACGGAGAATCGCCCGCCGACATTATCCGGTATGATGAGCGCACGGTATCCTTCCTGCGACGCGAGTGATCGCAACGCCCCTCGGGTAGCATCCGTTGTCGCGATGATACGACGCGCTGCCTCGCGACGGCCGTATTTGTGTTCCATCCAATTCTTCAAAGCACGAAAGGCCAGCGCGGGTTCGGTCGTCGTTCCGGATTTGGAAATGACATTAACGTGCACTTCGCGCTCCTCGCAATAGGCAAGGACGCTCGCGAGATATTCACCGGACATGTTGTGCCCGACGTAGAGAATCTCCGTTTCGTCCCGGTGATGAAAGGGCGTGCAGGCGTCGATGACTGAACGTGCTCCAAGGTACGAACCGCCTATTCCAACGACGATGAAGACGTCGGCTTTGCTCCGAATTTCGTCGCGCAATTCCGTGATGCTCTGAACGTGATTCTTTGCATCGATCGGTAAATCGATCCAGCCGAGAAAATCACTCCCGGGTCCTGATCCGGAATGGAGCGTTTCCTTTGCATCGCGTATCGCTCGTTTCGCATCGCGAAATGTCCCTTCCACAAGTGCATTGATCGCATGAGAATAGTCGAAAGAAAGATGGTTGGACATCTACACCTCGAAGGAAGTCATCATGAGTTCAGGATAGTATTGTCTCGCGAAAGCCTCCAATCGCTGCTTGATCTCACGCGTCGTACTCATACATCCGACATCCTTCGCGAGCAGACATGCTTCTTCATACCGAACGCGGCGAATGATGCTCTTGATCTCCGGGATAACGGATGGCACGACGCTGAATTCGTCGAGTCCCAAACCGAGAAGGAGCGGAGTCGCAAGCGGATTGCCGGCCATCTCACCGCACATGCCGACCCAAATGCCCTGATCGTGTGCTGCTTCGATAACCGTTCGGATAGATCGAACGACCGAGGGGTGAAATTCCTGATAGAGATCCGAGATGAGGTCATTTCCGCGGTCGATCGCAAGGAGATATTGAATGAGGTCGTTCGTTCCAATGCTGAAGAAATCGACCTCACGGGCAAGTTCATCCGCGATGATTACTGCCGACGGGACTTCGATCATGATACCGACCTCCATGTTCTGATCGAAGTCGATGCCATCGCGAAGAATTTCGTTCTTCGCTTCCTCGAGCAGAGCCAAAGCGCGCCGTAATTCGAGAACGCCGGAGATCATCGGAAACATCAGGCGAACGTTCTTCATGACCGACGCCCGAAGGATCGCCCGCAATTGTTGCTTGAATACCTGAGGCCTATCGAGAAGCATACGAATGCCTCTCCATCCAAGGAAAGGATTTTTTTCCTTGCTCTCCGGCGCAAGAATTTTGTCTCCTCCTACGTCGAACGTTCGAATGATCACCATCCTCGGGTAGATCATGTGGGCGATTTTACTGTACGCAACGAACTGTTCCTGTTCTGAAGGAAAATCTCCTTTGCTCATGTAGAGATGTTCGGTACGATACAAACCGATCCCGCCTGCTCCCTGCGCAAGGAGAAAATCCACTTCGTTGAAGAACTCGGCGTTCGCGGCGAGTTCCACTTTGTGACCATCAGGTGTGACGCATGGCAGGTCTATCAGGTCCTTAAGTCTGTCCTCCAGCCGCTCCAGTTCTGAGAGCTTCTGCTCGTACTGCATGAGCGTACTTGTCTGTGGATTATAGATCATGACGCCGTTGATACCGTCGAGGATGATCAGGTCGCCTGTCTGTACGAGATCCGATACGCCATGCACACCGACCGCTGCAGGAATTTTCAGCGAGCGTGCCAGAATCGCGGTATGCGAAGTGATCCCGCCTTGTTCATCGATGTATCCGAGCACGTCGTTCTTGCTGAAGAGAATGGTATCGGCCGGCGTCAACATGCGAGCGACAACGATGTGTTGTCCTTCGATCGTCGAATGGAGCCGCTTGCTCTTCAGACAACGAAGAAGCCGCTGGGCAACTTCATCGAGGTCCGCACTTCTTTCACGGAAGGACTGTACTCCGGACGTTATGAGCAAGGACTTATACTTTTCGAACTCATCCTTTACCAGAAAATCTGCGCTCTTGCGTTCGAGGCGGATGCGTCTCACCAACGTCTTCTTCAGTTCAACGTCATGCAGAATGAGTAACTGACCGTCGAAAATCTCAGAGACGCTTTCATTCAACGTCTCTTTGGCGAAGCGCGCAATCTTTGAAAGCTCCTTGTCAGCACGAACGACCGCATCTTCCAACAACTGAAGTTCTGCGTCGATTTCGTCCTCTGAAAGCGAACGCTCTTCGGCGAAAATTTCCTCGCGGTGAAAAACGTATGCCGGACCGATCGCAATGCCGCCGGATGCAGGAAGCCCATGAAGAATGATTTCCTTCTTGTCTTCCAACTTGACGAGGGTTCTTAAATCGGGATCGGGCATTTCGCTCACGCCAATTCTCCGAACCCATCGTTGAAGAGTGCGGTAATTTCATCGGCCATGCGATCTTCATCCGGCCCTTCAAAGCGAAGCAAGAGCGTCACTCCTTGCTCCGCGGCAAGAGTCATCACGCCGATGATGCTTTTCCCATTGATTTCGAAACCATCTTTCTGGATGATGAACTCGGATTGAAAATGCGCAGCAACTTTCACTAATGTAGCTGCCGGTCGTGTATGGAGTCCGCTGCGATTACGTATGGTCACTTCCCGCTCAATCATGCATTCAATGCGACCGTTGAAGAAGCTGTTCGGCTAACCATTCCAGCACGCTGCGTGCTTGCGTCGAAGGGATCTGTCGGAGGGCGTTCAATGCGGCATCGGTGTCTGACCGGATACAGGCCCGCGCCTGTTCGACGATGCCGAGGCGCTTGTAGATTTCCGTCACACGTTGAACGACGTCGTGCATTCCGTTACTTCGCGAGGCGACGTTGTTCAGGACAATGCGATCTTCTCCGGTGGCTGACTCGAGCGCGTGGACGAGGAGAAAGGTCTTTTTCCCTTCGAGGATGTCACCTCCTATCACCTTGCCGAATTCCGAAGTCTCCGCAAACACGTCCAGCAAATCATCCTGAACCTGGAATGCCCTGCCGATGTGCGTTCCATATTCCATTAAGCACGAACGTGTCGAGACATCCGCATCCGCGACTATGGAGCCGAGTTCCATCGCCATCGCAACGAGCCTTCCCGTTTTCTTTCCGATCATCTTGAAGTAACTCTCCGGTGAGACGTCCACCCGTGCTTCGAATTCCTTGTCGAGCGCCTGGCCTTCACACACTTCGATCATACCCTCGGTGAACGTGGAAGCAAGCGCCCGAATGTTTCCTTTCTCCGTTCGCAGCAATTCCCGATACGCCAAACCGATAAGCTCGTCGCCAACGAGAATCGCGATGCTGTTATCCCAGTGCGAGTGCACCGTCGGACGTCCTCTCCGTTGGAGGGCATTATCCATGATGTCGTCGTGAACGAGGGTGAAGTTATGGAGAATCTCCACCGCGATCCCTGCATGGAGAGCGTCTTCGGCCTTTGCGCCCGCGGCTTCGCTGGCGAGCAGAACGAGCACCGGACGGATGCGTTTGCCCCCACCTTGCAATACATATCTCCCCGGCTCTCGGATAGACTCCGGCATAGCGGGAGTCATGATCTCCGCGAGTCCCTTTTCAATGGTACCGAGTAATTCCGTGTATGTCTGAAAAAAGTCCTGCATCGAGATTAGAGCGTTCGGCAATGAACGAGAGTGACTTTCCGTAGGGCGTCGATCGTAGGTGCACCTGTGAGGAACATAACCCCACGCAGGTCATTTTCCCAACCCTTCAATGCTTGCATCAACGCAGCCTGTCCTCCCTCGATAAGAGTTTTCAGCAAAGGCCTCGCGGCGCCGGCCATATGTGCGCCAAGCGCAAGAGCTTTCGCGATGAGAACGCCATCCGAAATGCCGCCTGAAGCGAGAACGAACCGGTCGGATGGCGTGACTGCACTGACTTGTCGAATGGCTGAAGCGGTTGGTATTCCCCAATCCCAAAAGGAATCGGATATGGGAAACGATGCATTCCTACGCGTCATTTCAACGCCCGCCCAACTCGTTCCACCGGCACCGGAGACGTCGATCCACTGCACACCGACTTCGAACATTTGACGCGCAACGTGTGCGGAGATACCTGCACCGACTTCCTTTACCATCACCGGAACCGAGAGGTCATGAACCATCCGCTCTATCCCCGCAAGCACACCGCGAAAGCGTGTGTTTCCCTCCGGCTGGAGAAACTCCTGCAGTGGATTCAGGTGAACGGCCAGCGCATTCGCTTCAAGCATATCGACGATTCGCTGTGATGCCGATGAATCGGTGAACTGCGCAATTTCCGTGGCTCCGATGTTCGCAACGATCGGTGCATTTGGCGCCTTTTCCCGAAGCACGCGATATGTATGATGGAACCGTTCATCTTCGAGCGCTTGCCGCTGGCTTCCTGCCCCAATCGCCAATGAACATTCATGGCAAACTTCAGCAAGCTGAGCATTGATACGATATGCACCCTCATATCCGCCGGTCATCCCTGTAATCAATAAAGGAAATGAAATGCCCTTGCCGAGGAATTCCGTAGAGCAGTCAATCTCATCGAAGTCCAACTCCGGAAGCGCGTTGTGTTCGAATTCCCAATTTTCGAATCCGGTAGTTTTTTGCCGGGACACGACATTCTCATTCACGACAAGATCAACGTGTTCTCGTTTTCGTGATGAAGTTTCGCCGGTCTCTTTCATTAGAAATCCGACGAACGTCAACGAAGCAGAGCGAGCGAACCAGCAGCGAGCGCCTGATCGAGAAACGAAATGAATTCTTCCGGCTTGCGCGTCAGGCCGGGAAACGTCCCGATCGTTTTGTCATCCGATGATACGATTGCATAGAGCGGCAAGGCAACCGTCCCAAAACGTTGTTGCTGAAATGCTCTGTTGCGATCGTACTGTTCGCCCTGTCCATCGGTGTACAGGCGGACCAGGATGAATTGGCCAAGGCGTTCTTTGACTTTGGGAATCGTAAACACATTCGCTTCCATCCATCGGCAGTTCGTGCATGCGAAACCCGTGAAATCGACGAAGAGCGGCTTGGCTTCATTCTTTGCTTTTGAAAGCGCCGCCTGATAATCACTGAACCACTGTTCCTTTTCACGGTTGCCGTTATCCGACGCATCGCCTCCTGCGGCTTCGATGGTTTCGCGGTATTCTATCGGCGGGAGAAAGGCATCCAACTCTCCGAGTGGACGACCGTTGAGGCCGTTGTACAGAAACACCGAGATACCGAGGAAGAAGACGCTGAACATCATGCGGAAGACGCCGATCTTCTCAGGTTTGCTGTCGTGCGGAAGTTGGAAAATCCCGAGTAAGTAGATCGATGCGATAAGCCCGATCCCAACCCAAAATGAGAGGAAGAGGTCGCGGCTCAACACACCCAATCCCCAGATCAGATCGACGTTGGAGATGAACTTCATCGCTGCCGCAAGTTCCAAAAAGCCCATGATAACTTTGACGGAGTTCAACCAACCGCCGCTTTTTGGAAGTGATTTCAACCACGAGGGGAAAAGTGCGAGAAGGAAAAACGGGAAGGCGAACACCGTCGAGAATGCAAGCATCCCGACAACCGACCACCAAATATCGCCGCTTGCTGCAGCAACCATCACAGTCCCGACGAACGGAACGGTGCATGTAAAACTCGTGAGCGTGAACGTCAAGCCCATCAGGAGAATACTCACGACGCCCTGCCCTTTCCCGGATGCAATGGTTAGCTTCGTGAGGATGCTTGATGGGATGACGATTTCAAACAAACCGAAAAGATTGAATGCAAAAACGATGAAGACCAGGGCGATGAGGATATTCATCCACGGATTGGCTGCGAACTGGTTAATGCCCGAAGCACCCATCGTAACGGCGAGCAGAATTCCCAGCCCAGTGAAAGTGAAGACGATCCCGAGTGAATAGATCAGTGCATCGCGAATGCTTCGTGCGCGGGAGTTCGATTCTCTTTTCGTGAAGAACGAAACTGTAATCGGGATCATCGGGAAAACGCAGGGTGTCAGCAGCGCAAGTGCACCGACAGACATCGCAAGCCCGAGGTAAGCCCACAAGCCTTCGCTTCGCGCCTTAGCGACATCCTTCTCATCGCCATAACCTGACGCACTCGTGATCGTGCTCGTATCCTTGGATTTTGTTTCCGCCTGCTTCATCGATGCAGCAGTGTCCAGCGTAGCTCCCGACTGCTTGACCGGTTCATCGTTCTGCGCCTGCGATCCTCCGACAACATTGATTTCGACAGGCAATTCCACAGTTTCCGGCGGCAGGCATAGCCGGTCGTTGCATGCCATGAAGGTCACCTCAACGACTGCTTTCTGCTTCCCTGCTTTCGCGTTGTCGGCAACCTTGCCTGTCAGTGTAAACGTGACGTCCTTATCGTAGTACTCGGTTTCAATTCCAAAATTCTCGTCGTATTTCTTCTTCGGAGTTGGCTGTTTCAGATTCGTTGTGCTTACGAAAGTGCCCTCCGCGAAACCGATTTTCGTCGGTACCGGACCCTCCTCATAATCCTTCGTGGAATAGACCATCCATCCCTTGTTCACCTTCGCAGTGACTTTGATCGTGATTTTCCCTCCCGGAGTCGCTTCATCCGATACGGCGGCTGCAGACCACTTCGCTGCTTCCTGTGCATGAGTGAGACTTGTGAGCGCTATTGCGACGGAAAAAAGAATCCTGTATTTCATCAATGCCTTCATCATTACAACCGATGAAAAGTACAAAAATCGGCTCTATTCCCTCAATGCAGATAATCGACCGCACCGCAGAAAAACGCGACCGAGTTTTAAAAAATTTCGTTAGCATCATGCTTCAGCCATTCGTATGTTTCAATCAAGAAGACGGAACACTTGCAAAGCGGAAAGGAAACGCATGTCGAGCACAGAGTATATTTTTTCCACCAAATCAAAACCTACGGTTCTCGTTGTCGAGGACGATCGCCTTACACAGCTCCTCCTCAGCAGATACCTTGAAAAATTCTACCAGATAATCACAGCGGCATCTGCTGAAGAAGCGGACAGAGTGCTTTCAGAACATCAGGTTCATTGCATCCTCATGGATATTTCGCTCGATGGCGATGAGGACGGCATTCAATACACGAAGCGATTGCGCAATGAAAGACCGGCGAATCCAATCCCGATCATTGCTTTGACTGCGCATTCATTGCCGGAGTATAGAGTGAAAAGCCTTGCTGCCGGCTGCAATGCCTTTCTGACGAAACCTATCGATGCCAGTACGCTGGTTTACAGCATTCGGAATCAATTAGCTTAGCCGCAGCACCACAATTCAGTCATCGTACTCTTATTCTCGCGACAAAAGGGAGTCTCCGGTTTGTGCATGAGTGCAAAGACGGAGGCAAATTTTTCATCAAACGACTCATTACAACTCTGTAAGACGTTCCTTCACTCTGGCATTTCCTGTTGTTTTTCGGCAATAGCATGAAGGAGAGAGAGCTGGGTGAGCAGTTGGCACTGAGCTTGATTGAATGGACGGCATGAAAGCGAACCGTTCTCATATCACCATTCATCATTCACTCAGGAGTTTCAAATGAAACACTTTTCCGCCATTCGACCATCGCTCGTGGCCGTAGCTTTTACTGTGGTCGCCTGTCTCACGGGAGCAAACACCGTCGTCGCACAGACGAATGTCAGCGCAAACGGAAGTATCACTGCTGTCGTGTTGACCGCACTCTCCGTTACAAAAACCGCCGACCTCCACTTTGGCAATGTTCTTCCCGGCAACGATAAAACGTTGAACCTCGATGGATCCGCATCCTATAACGCAGGTGGTTCTTCAGAAGCAGCCGGCGAGTTTACGATCAGCGGTCAGCCTTCTCGAGCAGTCCGTTTTACACTCACTCTGCCATCGACCATTACAAGCGGATCGAATTCCATGGCAGTATCCTGGACGGCAGGTTATAATACTTCAGATGATGCCGGTACCGCCACGTCGTTCTCCGGTGGAGCTACAACGCAGCAGACCACGTCATTAAACAGCTCGGGTGACCTTTATATCTATGTCGGAGGTACGCTCACCTCCGGTGTCAGCCAGGCAGCGGGAACGTACTCAGGGACAATGACTCTGACTGCTCAATACACCGGAAGCTAAACTGAATATCGTAGCACCTCCTCGAACGGGTGGCCCCAGTTATTTGGCCACCCGTTTCTTTAATTCATAAGGTCGCATAAATTGCTTCGCAATGAACAGGGAGACCGAGTCATCGCCATGAAGATTCCTCCATATCCAAATATCATCCCTGATAAATTCGGATCGGTAAGCCGCCTTAGGTACGCCGTATGTCTTTTTCTCATCGCTTCATTGCGGCTCCATGCCGATATCGTTGTCGCACCGACGGCAGTGTATCTCGACGAGAAGAACAAATCGGGATATATCGTGGTGCGGAACACCGCGTCCGTTCCAAAAGAGGTCGAGATCAGCTTTCGATTCGGCTATCCGGCAACTAACGACGAAGGGATCGTGAGCATTTTCTTTCCCGATACTGTGCTGCCCGGACAGCCCTCAGCAGTCGATTGGTTGTTTGCGTATCCGCGAAAAAGCATCGTGCTGCCGGGACAGACCAGAACGATTCGTTTCATGATACGACCTCCGGCATCGATTCCTGACGGTGAGTATTGGGCACGACCGGTAATCATTGCTCGCGAGATCGATCAAATCACTGCGGATACGGAGGCGAACAACACCATCGCTGTGAAGTTGCGTGTGAATTTCGAGACAGTCATTGCCCTATCGTATCGCAAGGGAAATGTGGCAACGGGTATCGTGTTGAACACGATCAGGCAGCGCATTCTCAAAGACAAGCTTCAGCTTTTCTCCGAACTGCAGCGCGAAGGGAACGCCGCGTATATCGGTTATCTCTTTGCACGATTGCGGAACAGCACCGGAGACATCATCAGCGAACAGCGGCATGAAATCGCAGTCTATGTCCCGATGAACTACCGGGTGGAATTCGATACGAAATCTCTTCCACCGGGATCGTACAGCGTCGAGATCGAACTGAATACGGATCGCACTGCGGAGGGTGGAGCGCTTTTAAAGGGAAACAGTGTGAAGAAAATCACGCCCGTAACATTGCCCTGACACAGTATCGATGGTACGCGCTGCATTGTTCTTCGCGCTCCTTGCCTTCGCGTTCCTCAAAACCGTGTCGGCACAGAACGGACAGCAGCACAAGGGAGAAGAGATTGTCGTGCGAACACACATTCTTGGGACGACGACCTCATTCGACCTCACGGCATTTTTAGCGGGCGATACGCTCTTTCTCCCGATGCAAGCGTTCTTCTCCAAGCTTGAAATCGAAGCCGCCTTCGAGCCACAAAAGCAAAGCATCTCAGGATTTTTCCTGCGCAAAGACCTGCGGTATTCGATACAGGCAGAACCACCGCTTGCGGAGCTTGGCTCAACGGCTCATCCACTCGACAGGATGAACATCTTTCAGTTTGAGAATGATCTGTATCTGAATGTTACCCAGCTTGGAGCACTGTTCGGACTCTACTGTTCGTTCGATGAACTCAGCCTCACGCTTTTCCTTACGACTTCCCATCGCCTCCCTGTAACTGTCCGAGCCGAACGTCAGCGAGCGAGGGAGATCCTTGCCGAACCGCGCAATGCGTTTGTCGCAGATGAATATTTCCTGAGAGAGAAGCGATGGTTCGGCGGTGCAATGATGGATTGGAATTTCGGTTACAGCAATCGCACTCCCGGTTTCAAGGACGAGATTATCTCCTATGGAGTCGGACTTGGTGGAGAATTACTCGGCGGTGACGCGCAAGCTTTTCTCAATGGCAACTCCCTGAAGCCTATCGATTGGAATCTCGTGCCCTGGCGATGGCGGTACTATACCGATGCATCGCCGTTGTTCAGACAAATGCAGGCGGGACATCTCGCGACGAACCTTGGTCGGTACTTTGCCGTGCGTGGAGTTCAACTGTCCAATGCTCCCATTCAGCAGCGAACGGAGTTCGATGAAATCACTATCGAAGACATAACGAAACCGTCAGCAGAAGTGGAATTATACCAGAACAACAAACTCATCGCGTTCACAAAGGCGGACTCAGACGGTCGCTATTCGTTCACTGTCCCCACTTCTTATGGAACATCGTTATTCAAGATCATCAGCTATGACGAAGACGGCTCCGTCGCGGTGAACGAGAAATCCGTAACGATCCCCTATCAGTACCTGCCTCGCGGAGTTTTTGAATACAACCTTACGGGCGGCCAGTTGCTGTATGCGGATAATCGCCCCTTTGGACTTGCACAAGCTACGCTCGGGCTTTCCCATCGATTCACGGTCGCTGCCGGCGTCCAGTATGTCGATCGTACAGGCGTAGGAGGTTTGCAACCCTTCGCGACCGTTCAGGCACGGATTCGTGACGACTTCCTCCTTTCCACGGAATACATCCACAATCTCCACGGACGATTCTCGCTCTCTGCTGGGACACCGCATTCGGTGAACGCCTTCGGGGCATACACGCGCATTGCAAGGAATCCTTTTCTCAATCCGTCAGAATTCATCGACGAGAAACGCCTTGTACTCACGGTTCCGTTCGGCGGCTCTTTTGCTACGACAACGTTTCAGGTATCAGCCGCAGAGTACAGTCAACACGCTCGTGCGAATGGATTCGCTTCCTTCTTCCTTACGAGTTCTCTTCGCTCGACGCAATTCATTCTGAACTCCCGCATCGGTTGGAGCCGCAGCGAAGAGACGCTGCGCATGAACGTCGTTGAGCATGCGCTCACCGTGATTCAATGGATTACCCGTTCAATCATTCTCAAACCCGTCATTGAATTCGACCAGCAGATTAAGCGATTCAGCAATCTTCGTGCATCCGTGGATATTCAGCTCTTTGGCGACACCTGGCTATCCGCCTCGTATTACCGGAACATGATCACCAAGCGGGATGGCGCACAATTGCAGTTGCGCATTATTACGCCTTGGGCGCAATTCCAATCGCGTGCCGATGTTTTCGGAACGATAACATCGCTGAACCAAACCGCGCGTGGAAGCCTCGGCTACGACGCCGGTTACGGTGATCTCGTTTTCGATCATCGAAACTGGGTCGGACGAAGCGCCGTGAGTTTCATCCCCTTCTTCGATGCAAATGGCAATGGACGGTTCGAGTCTTCTGAGGAATCCGTTTCGTCGCGCATTCCGATTCACATCACGGGCGGGCGCGTGTATGACCAGGCTTCCGACCGCACGCGCATCGTCGATCTCCAACCGTATCACACGTATCTCCTCGAAATCGATCCGCACAACCTCAGCGACCCGGCATACAGACCGCAGTACCGGTCGCTCGTATTCGTCACGGATCCGAATCGATTCAAAGCGATCAAACTTCCGATCTACATCGGCGGCGAGACGAGCGGCTCCATTTCGCGGGTCACCGATCAGGGAATTCAAGGCCAAAGCGGAATGACGGTAACGTTGAAGCGAAAAGACGGACGCTTCATCGACCAAACGATTTCCTTTCATGATGGAACGTTTACGTTCTTCGGACTCCCGCCGGGCACATACACAGCAGAACTGAGTGCAGAGCAGCTTAACGCCCTTCGTCTCAATCCCGAACCTGCGATCCATAACTTCACTGTTCGCTCGACACCTTCCGGCGACATCGTCACGGGATTGGATTTTCTTTTGACTCCGAGAAAAATACCGGTCGAAATTGCAGCGGCCGATACGATTCCGCCGACGATCATTCCACAGCCTACGCGCGACACGACAACGGTTCGCCCGAAAGAACCATCGAAGGAGCCTGTAGCCCGACAGTTGCAACCCGTGCGGATTGGAACTCTCGCAAACCTGCCGATCGATTTGGGAAAGCGAACGCTCGATCAATCGACTATCGAGTATCTCGATCGAGTTGCCGAAACGTGGAAGAACAATCCTAACTTTTTGATTCGCATCGAGGGACACTCGGACAACTTCGGCTCGTTTCAAGAGAACCAGGAACGCTCCGAGTCACGCGCGAACCGAGCACTGCAATACCTCATCAGCAAAGGTGTGATCCGGTCGAAGATTCAGGTTCAGGCGTTCGGCTCACGTCGCCCGATCGCGGTGAACACGACGCCGGAAGGACGCGCGAAAAACAACCGCGTCGATATCACTGTATTGCAGCCGTAGCTTCTCTATCGAACGATGCGACTGTATTGCAGCCGTAGCTTTTCTATCGAACGATGCGAATGAGTATCGAACGCTGCGTTCTTCCCGCAATCAATCTGCACAGATACATGCCGGGAGTGAGCGCATCCATTTTCGCAACGACGGAATGCGTTCCTGCTTCTTTCTGTCCGGCGAAAACGTGCAACGCTTCACGACCAAGCATGTCGGTCACTGTGAGTGTCACGGGCATCGCCTCGGGAATCGAGAAACGGATCATCGCGGTCTGTCTTGTTGGGTTGGGGTATGCACCGTAAAAATCTAATACAGGTTTGCCGATGGTGACATCGAGGACTTCGGAATATCGAAAGTCCCCGCTGCGATCGATTTGCTTCAAGCGGTAGAAGATGCGTCCGGCACGAAGCGCGCGCTCGTCGATCTCATCGGTGAATTCATAATCCTGCGGTTCGGCGGTCGAGCCGTGACCGTAAACGAATCCGGTGACGTCCCAGGCGGCTTTGTCCAACGACCGATGAATCTCAAATCCGGCATTGCTCAATTCCGATTCTGTTTTCCAGCGAAGCATTACCGTTCCGTCGTTCGTTACGGCGGTGAACGTCACAAGCTCGACCGGAAGGGGAACGTCATTACCGACAATGAAAGCACCGACACCGGTGATGCCCGATACCGCAAGCGTATAAGGATCAGAGCCGCTTACGGAACCTTGCGTCATCGTCCAGTACGAGCCTTCCCACAAACCGAGGTACACTGTGCTCGAACGGCTGAAGCCTGAGCTTTCATCAGAGGCGTTCCATTGCATCGACATCGCAAGGTTGCTGTTGCCGCTCAGGTCTTCTGCAATGGTCCATTGCAAATTCACATGATTGTTGCCCGGAGGCGAATTATCGAACGAGGATTGCACGCGAACGCTGTAGTTGTCGGTGGTCCCACTATTCGTCAGCGAGACCGGCGCATACGACGTGCTCGTCCCAATGGGGAACGATACGGCCGACGAAGATACATTCCGTTTCAATGCGCCGTTGCCGGATGTGACGAAGTATCGCTGATCGCTGGTGCCTGATAAGGTTGCCGTCGATTCAAGATGAACCGTTGCATCGTCGAGTGTGATCATCCCATCGGAAAGAGTCATCGACCCACTTACTGTGACGTCATTCTCAATCGAAACGCCGGATGAATTATCGAACGTGAGGTCATACAAACTGATTGTGCCTGAGCCGCTGATCGTCTGTTGTCCGCTTGAGCCTGAGAAAGTCAGTGAAGAAGTCCCGCCGGAGAGAGAACCATTCACGGTGAGGTTACCATTGAATTCAACGTCATCGCTGCCGAGATTCAGTGATGACGAACTGAGCATTGTCGTTGCACCATTCACCGTCAGGTCACCAGCTAATGTCGCAGTAGCCGAACCATCCATCGTAAAAGAACCGGGCAGCGACAGCGCGGCCGCAGGCATCGTCTTCGTGCCCGAACCGCTCAGCTTCAGATTCCCATAACTCTCTGCCGTCACGGTTTGGTCTGAGCCGGAGTAATCGACCGTCGATGTCGATGCGAATGTTTTCGTCCCGAATCCCGTGACCATCGTTGACGTGCCTTCAAGTTGGAGTGTCGCACCGTCAGAGAGCACGAACGATCGGGAGGCGTTGCCTGCAATCGCGTTTCCTCCATTTCGGAAAAGTCCACTTTGAACCTCGATGTTACCCGTCACATTGGAGGTTGTGATCGGATTCGCAATCGCGATTCCTGTGGAGGAAGTATTGTTCGTGAGAATGTGATTGAAAACGATCTGGCTGATGCCGGTGGGAATCGTTTGCGGCGAACTACTCTGGAAATGCACTGTGCTCGTCGTACTCGAATTGAATGTTCCAACATCGTAATTCACCGTGAACGCTCCACCGATGTTGAGCCTTCCGGTTCCGTTGCTCATATCGACTACTGCTTGCAGAGGATTGCTCCATAAGATGTTATAGAATACCAAATCACCGCTGACCGTCACGATACCGTTACCGATGAATAACCGGGAGTTCCGATTGTTTTGAGTGCCACTTTGATCCATGTTGAGCGTCAATGATCCCGTCACGTTCAACGTCCCGTCATTGACGAATAACTCTCTCTCCTTATTCCCATTCGGGCCGTAGATGATAAGGTCGCCGTTCACCGTCAAAGCACTGGAGGACGCAGAGAATGTAAGCGTTGCTTCTTTGCTCGAGCCTGAGTTTCCCATGAAAAGATTCTTACAGGCAGCGGAATATCCGGAGGGAATGGTAATGAAGTGCCCTCTCGAACCCTCGCCGATATAGACATCATTCAAGGATGTCGGAACGGATGCACCACTCGAACCTCCCGATGACGTTGACCAGGTGCTTATCGAATTCCAGGAGCCGTCTCTCACCGCATACCGTGTCTGGCCGAATGATGCGTGCATCGCGGTCAAGAGAAAAACGAGGAGAAGAGCGGCAGTATTTCTTGTCATGAATCGGTCCTCACATTAAGGCATGGCGGACACCCGCCCCACGGATTCGTACAATCCGAGTACCAGACCAGCAAGGCTTTCTTTTTTTTGAAATCACAAGGAATACTCAACCTCGTGCATTTCTTTCTCTGCAATTTTTTCGACGCCGATGAAAACTATGCTTCCCTTGCGCAACTGTTGTGGATAGCTTTGTATCGCAGGTCCGGGAACGGACTGCGTAACGCATCGAAGGTTTTCATTTGACCGATAGTATCCGCCACCATATTGTCGCCGCCGTTGCCATGGCATGGTCAACCGTGCTCATTGCGCAAACGCCATTCAAGCACGAAACGGCCGGGAGACTTGCGCAAAGCAATCCCGTACCGTCGGTGGATTTTACGAAGCCGGTTATCAGGTTTCACATCGCGCATGACGGCCTCTATCGCATCGATCAACGATGGATTGCTTCACGCGGCATTCCGCTTTCAGACTCCGCGCTCACGAATGTGAAGCTGTTTCGCAAAGGCATCGAAGTACCGATGCATCTGGCGCTCTTGAGAGATGCCGATGGTATCGGACGAATCACCCTCGTTTTTTGGGGAGAAAGAAATTACATGGATCAGGATTACCGCTCGCTTCCCGTTTCAAAGGATGACCCTTACCCGGAATACCTGAATCGCTACGCGGACTCTGCGGCATACTTCCTCATGATTGACGACACACCGGCAAAGAGAATTCTTCAAGCCGTGCAGCCTTCGGACAACGCGGAAGAATTGCGCTGGTCAATGCATCGGATGCACATCGAGCAGGACGTCTCGCTTCAGTTCCTTTCGTCCAGCATACAGCGACTCGTTCTTCCCGATTGGACTTCGGAAGACACGTGGATCATGGCGCTGCTGCCGGCAGGAAAGAGATGGTCGATACCCTTGTCCATCGATGAGCTTTACCCCGATGGAGATGCGTACCTGTTTGCGAAAGTCACAAGCTACCAGGGTGATAAAACGGTCTCACCGAATCATCGCATGACTTTACACTTCGGCAACGGCACTGCGCTGGATGATGAATCCTTTTCGTTGGATGAACAGGTGTTTCTTTCCGGGTCAATCCCCACTTCGCAGATGAAGAACGGTACCGATTCGGTCATCATCAACAGCATCGACATACAAGGCGGCTACAGTATGACGGCCATCGACTGGATCGATATCGAATATCCACGATACCTGAAAGCGAAAAATGGCAAACTGCGCTTCTCGATTCCTGATGGTATCGCCGGTGCGCGAAAAATAATCATCGAAAACATTCCCGCGCCGTCACTGTTATTGCGACGAACGCACGATCGTTACGCAGTGCTCAGTGATTTCGAACAAGATGGAAGCACCTTATCGTTTATCGATGAGACGGCGCCTGAGGCAGAGTATTTCGTTTCATCCACTGACAGTCTGATGATTCCGGCAGGCGGGCAGGTTGTAAGTCTATCGGAGATAATTCCCGCACGGTACGTCGCGATTACAAGTCGTGAACTTATGCCGGCAGGAAAATCCTATCTGAGTTTCATAGAGCAAGCGTACAACGTTTCGACGACCGCGATCGACGTGGATGAACTATACTTGCGCTATTCACACGGCGACTTCCAGCCTGAGGCAATCAAATCGTTTCTCGCGGATGCCGTGCAGACCTGGCCGGTGAAACCGGAATACGTGCTGCTCATCGGCGATGCATCGTACGATTACAAGAACAAGAAGGGCAAGTATCGCACGAACATCGTTCCTTCGTATGGTTTCCCTGTGAGTGACTCCTGGTTCGTTTCGTTCGATGAGAAATCCATGGTGCCTTCGTTAGCAATCGGTCGGTTGCCGGTTCGGTTTGCGGAGGAAATCGAAATCTATCGGAAAAAGCATGAGGCATTCCTCGGAACGGCGCCCGACTTCTGGGGAAAGACATTCCTCGCATTCACCGGCGGCCCTTCAACCGACCCGGAGTCTTCGTTGCGCGGATATCGTGCGATGAACGAGCGCATCGCTCAGGACTTCGTTCTGTCGCCGCGCTTCGGAGGAGCAGCTAAGCATTTCTACAAAACGAACGATCCACCGAGTGACTTCGGGCCTTTCACACAAGAGCACGTGGACAGCACGATCCGTGAAGGGGCCGCCGTGATATCGTTCATCGGTCACAGCGCTTCGCAACGCTGGGATAATTCCATCACGTCCGAAACGCAGCTTCGCAACCGGTTCAACCGCGCATCGCTCGTTACGGACTTCGGCTGTTCGAGTGGTCGCTTCGCTGAGTCCGACATGCTCTCGTTCAGTGAGTTGTTCGTCCTTCCCGATTCAAGCCCTGCCATCGCGTACATCGGCAACTCCGCATTCGGATTTCTCTCCACACAAAGCATCCTTCACTACGAATTCTATCGCGCGATTTACCGGGGCGCACGTTCCATCGGAGAAGCACATCGCATCGCGAAACGCGCACTGGTCGATGTCGCCGGTTCGTCCGTTGAAGTGCGCTCGGGTGAGCAGATCAGCACGCTGATCGGTGATCCTATCGTGCGTCTTCCGATTCCAACGTCGCCCGACCTCGCGACGCGTTCTTCATGGATCAGGAAGCTTCCGCCTCAATCCAAGGACAGCCTGCGCTTTCACATCCGATATGCGAATTATGGAACGCGACCGACGGACAGCGTTGCGCTGCTGATTGAGGACATGCACGATGGCATCGTTGCATTCTCCAATGCAAGGCAGGTCTTCCTTCCCTTCATGGAGGATTCCGTTGTCATTTCGATCCCAAACACTCCGAGTAATGGAAGCAAAGTATTGCGCGTCGCTTTCGACGATGCACGATCGCTTTCCGATTCGAACTATGAGAACAACCACGCCGAGTACTTCTACGATCGGGATACACTCAGGCCATCACTCGAAGTACGGATCGATGGTAACATCGCTCGTGCACACGCCTCGGTCATTCCATCACCGAGGATTGAGTTTATTCTAAACAATGCCGGAAGAACGGATGCTGAGTCGTTCTCGCTCTTTCGCATCACGTTGAACGATGAAGCGCTCGTTTTCCCTGATGAACGTTTGTCGATTGCAAGCGCGCACGGCACGGAACCGATTGTCATGCACTTCTCTCCTCAGCTTTCTGACGGCGATCACGTCCTGCGGTACAATGCGATGGACAAAGCAGGCAACAGCGCGCTTCATTCCGATGATGAACTGCTCCTTCACGTGAATTCACGAAACACTTTGGACGGAATTTCAATCTATCCGCATCCACTCGATGCCGGTTCGGTTCTATCATTCTCCCTGACAGGAGCGACACAACCATCGTTTGGCAGCTGGAGAATTTTCTCTTCCACAGGAAAGGAAGTGCATAGCGGCTCGTTTTCCCCTGAGCGATTACGCTTAGGGAAAAATGAATTCTCGCTCCACGCACTTCTCGATGGGATCACTCTTTCAAAAGGATTTTATTTCTGCCACATTGAAGTATCAACGCCTGTCGGCCCAGTGAGCGGCAGGACAACGTTTCTTGTCACCCAATGAGAGTCCTTCATCTACAAAAACGGAGTTGACTTATGACCGTCTCGCCTGCCGACCGCACCGTTCTCATCATCGAGGACATTCCTTCCATCGCGAAGCTCTTCAGCATCCTTTTGAAAAAGCTGGACCTCGACGTAGTCGTATTCGAGAATGGCGAAGATGCTTGCGAATGGTTGGAGAGTCACACTCCGGTGCTCGTTCTTTCCGACATCATGTTGCCGGGTTTGAGCGGCGAGGAGGTGCTTCGACGAATCCGTTCGATGAACCACAATGAAACGATCCCGGTGATTGCAGTGACCGCTCTCGCGTTAGAGGGCGATAAGGACCGGCTGTTGGAAAGCGGATTCACGGACTACATCTCGAAACCGGTTGTGGCGCCGGCCTTCCTTGAACAAATAAAGAAATACGTTGCCCAGTGAAATACGAAGATGAACTTCCCGTCCCTTATGGGAAACACAAACCTGGATTGAACAAGACCTGGCCCGCGTACCTGATCCTCACGCTTGGGATTGCCGCTACCGTTTTCGGATGGCGTTATGCGCAACGACAGGTTGAAGAGAAACTCAATACCCTGTTTCAAACGGAAAAAATCCGCGTCATCAACCACTTGGCTCAAGCCGTTACGCAACAGCATGAAGTCCTCCGAAGCTTTCAGAACCTTTATGGAAGCAGCGTTCAGGTCGTGCGCGATATGTTCGAACTGTATGCAGCGGTACCGGCGAAGATGTACGAAGGCGTCGTTTCCATAACCTATGCGCCATCGGTGAAGGATGCAGGGAAAGCGGCGTTCATGGAGTATGCCCGCAACGAAGGATACTGGACGTATGCAATAAAGCCGGAAGGATCGCGTGCGGAGTATTATCCCATCGAGTACATCGTCCCGTTCGAATCGAACAGCCATTATCTCGGCTTCGACCTGAACGCAATGCCGGAGTTATCAGGAACGATCGAACGCGCCAAACGTGACGGCAGGATTACGGGGACAGCGATTCAGACCCTGCCAGGGAACGACGAACCGACACTTCTGTTGATTGCACCGATTTATCAGGCGAACCGCGTTCCAAAAACGGAGGAAGACCGCGTGAAGAATTTCCTCGGTCTCTGTATCGTCGAGTTGCACCTCAAGCGATTTCTTGAAAGCGCGATCGGCAACGTGATCGACACAGCGCGCATAGCTTTCGCAGCCTATGAAATGGTGAGCAATGGAAGTGACATCCTTCTCTTCGAAAGTCCGGGTGGCAGCAGTGCAATACTCGCTGAAGATGAAGAGATACGAATCGGGCAAGTAGCTTGGCGGTTGCATTTCGATGCAAATCCCAAGCTTGCCTTGGACGTCAACACGAGTTTTCCCTACGTGCTGCTTGCATCGGGCGTCATCGCGAGCACTTTCCTGTTCGGATTCCTCCTTTCATTGATCTCCAGCCGTGGACGCGCACTCGACCTTGCCGAGCGGATGACGCGTTCACAGCGGCGCATCGTCGATTCTTCTCAGGACATCATCTGTGCAATGAGTTTCGACGGCGTGTGGAAGACGATGAATCCGGCGAGCGAACGTGTGCTCGGATTCACTCCATCGGAGATGGTTGGGAAATCCCACGAAGAGTACCTCTCCGCTTACGACCGGGATGTCTTGAAGAAAATCCTCGAATCCCCGGACGAACAACCGACCGAGTTCGAGGCACGCTATGAAGCCAAGAGTGGCGACATCCGATGGATTCAGTGGAGCGTAACACCTTCCCGTCGCGATGCACTGATCTACATGATCGGTAAAGACGTGACAGCGCGAAAAGAAGCAGAACGTGAAATTCAACTCAAGAACAAGCAGTTGGCTTTTGCCAATCTCGTCGTCGATCTCGAAAATCTCCGTCGCGAGCAATCCATTCGAAAGCAGAGCATGGAGTTTCGTATGGAGTTGACGAGCGTGTTGGGTTATCACGATCTCGTGCTCAATTCCGAAGGAAGCTCACGCGAGGAAGAGATGGATTTCATTCGAACCGCGAATGAAAGCGCACAGGGACTACTCCATGCGGTTTCAGAACTTACTGAGGTACGGCTCGCGCGCTCTGCGAATGTCCGCATCATACCGGAGAAAATGTCGGTTGAGGACTTCATCGCATCTCTCCGCGAACGTTACGAGATCAATGTTCACGGGATTGCGTACGGTCTTTCGGTAACTCTCGACAGGAACCGGTTCGATGATGCCGTCGCGTTTTTGGTAGAGCGATTCGCCGAGACACGGAGTATCCACGCGGAAATTGACGATGCTGAACTCGCTGTTCGGATTCCTTTGCGTGGTGGAGAAATCGATGCGATCCGCACCGCGCACGAATCACGTTCTTCGCTTTCTCACGATGAAGCTGCACTCATGACGTCGATTGCGCTCGCCTCACTCGAGAGCATGGAAGGAACGGTGGATTTCGTTGACGAAAACGAACTCACGATCCGATTCCCTGTGAGCATGTAATCGCGCCCTTGAAAGTGCAATCACCGGTAGGACAACCTTCCTTGTTTGTCGAGTCCACATAGGTCCAAAACGTGACAAGCAGGTATGCTTGTCCTACCAACGCTCCGAGAAGCTTATTTGTGCTTTGCCATCGGAAGAAAATCTTTCGGTATTGATTTCATGGCGGATGCTTCTCTACATTGAATCTAAAAAACCATGAATTACCTGAACAGCACCAACCAGAAATTCGCAGCGATCTTTATCGATTACGAGAACATCTACTACCACCTGCGCGACCAATACGCGGACATCCCCGATCTGAACGATTACGTGTTGGACCTCTTGCGCGATTTGCGAAAGCGACTCGAATCCCGCAACGGTATCATACCGATCATTATGAAGGCGTACGCCGATTTCGAGCGCGTGAAAAGCGCGCCGCAAGGCTCACTCTACCTGATGGGAATAGAGACCCACAACGTCCTTGGCACCGAACACAAGAACGCTGCAGATATGCGACTCTGCATCGACGTCCTCGAGATCATGTACACGCGGCCAGAGATTGACACGTTCGTTCTCTTTGCCGGCGACCGCGACTACATCCCGGTCATCCAGCATCTCCGCAAGCAAGCGCGGCGCGTGCTCACCGTCGCATTTCGTTCGAACGTGTCCGGTGACCTTCTGCTCAACGTCGGTTCGGAAAACTTCCTCGATGCGCAGGAGCTTTTCGAGCCGGACAGGCTTGTGAAACTGGAAGCCTTAGCTCAACGACAGAAGGAAATCGAAGCGGCTATTGCCGAGCGTGACCGACAGATGGATGAAGAGCTTGAACAAAGAGCGAAACGGGATCTCGTGAAACAGCCTCTCCTTCTCACGCGCCAGCGGGTCGAGCTACATCCATCGATCGAGAATCATCAGAAGGTCGAGAGCAAGCAAACGGAGTTTCGGCCAATCGTCCCGTTCAATGATGAGAACGACCGTGCATGCCTCAAACTCCTCCTCATCAACTATGGCCGCCACCCGGAAGTCTGGCTTTCTCCTTTCCTGCGCAAGCTCTCGGACGCCATGCCCAATCTCGCGGATTTTGAACGCAAAGCCCTCATCAGCAACCTCGAAAACTATGGCGCCATCGCAATCGAAAAGCGGCGAGGTGAACCGTACGACTACACGGTCATCATGGTGAACTACAACCACCCGACCGTCCGCGAATTGTACGGCGCCGAAGTCGCGTAACAGGAACTCGCACCGGATGGGTAACATTCCTGGTTGCCGGTAGGACGGGTTGAGGCAAAACTGAAGCTTGCTTTGACAAGCAGGAATGCTTGTCCTACTTGGCTCGGTTTGAACTTTCATGGTTGCCCGCGAGAAGCAGGAATGCTTGTCCCGTTGGTTCAATTGACCTCTCGCATGATATGTTGAGGTTTCTTCCCTCCCAGATTTTTTTTAAGAAAATGATTGCACTTCTGGAATCACTTTCCTAAGTTGCCCCCACACGCAGACAGACCGCCAAAACCCGAAGCCGGGTACGTAGTTTTGATTCTGCGTGACAGCCCAAAAACAAGACGTACTATTTCTGAACAAGCTTGAGTATCTGTCAAATGACAAGACAGGACGCATTCCGGTTTTGAGAGATTAAGTATGCGAATACAATCGAAAATCGACAAAAATCAGCCCTTGAAGACAAGTGGCACAGTTTTCCGGCTTTGTGAGTCCGAACGATGAAACATCCATCTTCATTCAGACACAAAGCACAGTTCACCAGACTTCATTACGCAAACGACATTTTCAAACTAACGCTTTAAAGGAGCACATCATGACACGATACTTGACCACCTTACTCGCAGTAACAGCGTTCCTCCTCGGGATGACGGTTGAGGAGAGCTACGGACAGTACACAGCACAGAATATTGTAGGATATACGCAAGATTTCGACACACCTACATCTGGAACTACTCTTCAGGCAGGCTGGACGCACAAACGTTCCCCTAATGGATATCGGACCATCAACTCATCCCCCAATACTGCTGATCAAACGAGCGTTGATAGACGAGTTACAGCATATAACGCCAGTGCACCGGGATGGACGCCAGGTAATAGTGAGGAGAGTTTCTTTTGTGTAAACAGTAGCGTCAGCACCGACTACGCCTTGGTTTTTCAAAGGAGACCAAATTCCTATAGTATTAATCTTACCGTAGCCCTGAAAAACAACCTCGCGTTCCCGCTGACAGACGTTACTCTCCAGTATGTCATTGAAAAGTACGGAGTAGGGGATAATGTGAATGGTACCCGCATTGACCTATGGTACACGATACTCGGTACCGCTGGTGAAGTGGATGTTGATACTTATGATGCAAGTGGTTCACCCAATACAAACCCCGCATTGGGATGGGTAAAGGTTGGTTCTGCAACTCGCGAGTATAACTCAGATGCTACTAACCAGAATCCTGGTACAGGAACATCATCTTATCCGTTAACTCAGAATCCTAATAGCGGGACGAATACCGTTGGAGCCTCAATTGCATTCTCACCAGGCATTCCGGTTGATGGTGTGTTGTACTTGAATTGGATGTTCTCATTCAAGAAACCAGTGAGCCAACAAGGAAACAACGCACAGGATGGGCAAGAATTTGGTATAGACAACTTTGAAATCATCACTGCTACGCCAGTTGAGCTAATCTCTTTCGCAGCACTCTATCGTAACAGAACTATCGAACTCAAGTGGAAAACTGCCACAGAAATAGACAACTACGGCTTCGAGATCGAGCGCTCGTACGACCAGAAAGACTGGTCAAAAATCGACTTCGTCTCTGGTCAGGGTACAGTCAATACACCAACCGACTACACTTACACGGATAAGAGCTTCGACCTCTCAGCACCGGTTGTCTCTTATCGCCTGCGCCAGTTAGATCGTGACGGTTCGTACGACTACTCCGAGGTCGTTACGGTTGCCATCGAATCCTCACCGACCATTTCGCTTCGCAACTTCCCCAACCCGTTCAACCCATCGACCACGATCTCCTTCAATCTGAAAACGAGCGACGTGGTAACGCTCACGGTTTACAATGAACTGGGTCAGGCTGTGCATCGAGTGCTAAACAACGAAGCTCTCAATGCAGGTTCACACGCGATTTCCTTCAATGGAGATAATCTCCCAAGCGGAACGTACATGTACGAATTGCGAACCTCTTCTGGAACGACGATCAACAAGATGATCCTCTCGAAGTAACGCGAATCACCTTTCAACGGAAAGCCCGATGATCACAAGGATCATCGGGCTTTTGCTTTCATGTGACCGAACGCCTTACCGGATAAGCTGCATCGTTTTCGTGTTCACGATCTGGCGCCCACCGGAAGAACCGGAAACGGCATACAGGTATGTTCCGGATGGCATATCGATGTTGTCACTGTTTCGGGCATCCCACTGAAACGTGTGCGTCCCAGCACCGAGAGGTTCCTCATTCAGAATCGAAGTCACGTGTTCTCCGGCTGTATTATAGATCGTCAGCGATATAGAGCCAGCTTCCGGCAGGAAGAACGAGATCGTTGTCGATGGGTTGAACGGATTGGGATAGTTCTGGTTGAGTGTGAAGTCGGCAACGGAATATCCTTCTACCACGAGAACATTACTGTAATCCATGGTCCCGTCACGGTCGATTTGTTTCAATCGGTATGTATTCGTCGTTCGTGGCTTCTCGTCTATGAACGTGTAGTCGATGGGGCGTTCCGATGTCCCGGCGCCAACGACGAAGCCGAGTGTTTCCCAACCGAATGAAGCGCGACGTTCAATTTCGAAGCCGTGGTTGTTCTTCTCCGTTGCGGTTTTCCATCGGAGTTCAACCTTGCCATTCCGGTAAAGTCCATTGAACGCGACAAGCTCAACCGGCAAGTGCCCGTTTCCTGCAAACGTGGATTTCGGGTCACCGATAACGACATCCATCCAACCGAGTGGGAGCGTTGCGCTCCAAAAGCTTTCTGCAAGATTCCTTCCGGAAGTCCATCGGTCGAACAACACATTTACTCGTGCCATTGCACCGGTGTATGGCTCCCATACGTAACCCTTCACACCGGTAACGCCATTTTCATGAATCAAGTCAGCAACCATCGACTGCCAGCCGGTTGTCGGTTCAACGAAATTGGAATCCGCGAAAGAACGACCCGAAGTGCTGACATACGTTTCGGCCAGCGCTTTTGCAGACCAGGTGAAATGGGGTTGTGCCTTCTGTGTGTACGACGACCAGTTTGCGTCATTGCTCCCCCAACTGACATATCCAAGCACGTTCGTCTGATTGACAACGTATTGCGTTGTCGTATTGAGCAGTGCAGAGTATCCTCTTGCGACAAGCGTATCACGCGCAGTCGTCATTCGGTTGTTCAGAACGGGTAATGTACCGTTCTTCGTTGGGTCCTGATCGAAAACGAATGATCCACTTGAGTTATACGGTTGTGCTCCTCTGTCTATCAGTCCGACTATGTCACTGTAGCTATATCCGGCGAGACGTGTCACGAGTCTGATGTTCCAAAATGAACTTGATCTTGAGAAAGCTGAAGATACACTGAGATAAGGGTTTGAGTCATAGCCCGCTTGTCCAATGTTTGATTCATATGAACTTTGAAGAAGAGTGAGATCACTGTCAAAAGACGAAGCATTAGAGGTAATGCTAAACACTGAGCATGACCTCCGCACCTTGAGAGGTACTCCTTGCGTCGTAACGATGTAGTTGATCGAACTCGTCAGGCCGTTCGCGACAATGTAGTTCTTTATCGTTGTGTAGATGGAGGCACAAGTCACGCTATCGATCTCCTCTGTCGTCGGCATAGCGATCGAGCAGATGTTGACGTTGGGTATGCTTCTCTGTGCCTTGAAGTAGTTTGCCACGTCCTGGGACATGGTGCTGTTTGAATTCACGATCACGAGAACGTCGTTGTAGTTCGTCTGAGCTATCGTAACAAGGCTCGTTATCGCTAAAGTCAGGAGGGTTGTTGCTGTTTTTTTCATTATCTGGGTCCTTATACACATGGTTCAATTCTCTGTGCAGAATTATTACAACGGCCATGCCATGAACTCATAACCATAGAAAACGGCTATTTTAAGCTGTATTAAATGATTTTTCTGATGCCTCCTCTTGGTGGATGCAAATACTTCATCGCAACTTCAGCGTATCATTCATGAAGTTGTAAAAAAGGCCTTAGCGGCAACGATATGCATCCGCATACCATGCTGGATTTTGCAAAAACACAAAAAAACCCTCGAATGAGGGTCAATTTGGAAGAAACTGGAGTTTGGTCGTTAGCCCCTACTTAAGGCTTCGGCCCCGCTTACGATTTCAAGAATCTCTTTCGTGATATTGGACTGACGTGCACGGTTGTATTCCAGTTGAAGCGTGTGTATCAGGTCTTTGGCATTGGTTGTCGCGGCGTCCATTGCGGTCATCCTTGCTCCCTGCTCAGCAGCGTTGGACTCAAGCAGGATGCGAAGGATTTGATAGTTGAGGTGCTTCGGGAAGAGGTGTTCTAAAAGCTCAAGTTCCGACGGTTCATAGATGTAGTCGATGTTGTAATGCTTTCCTGTATGCTGGAGTTCTTCCTGCGGAATTGGGAGCAATTGTTCGACGCGAAGATTTTGCTGCACGACGGACTTGAACTCGTTGTAAATCACTTCGACCTTGTCGTACGACCCATGCGTGAATCCTTCGAGAATCTCCGTGACGATCAACTTGGCTTCCGTCAGCGATGCATTCCCTGTGACGCCTAAATGCTTTCCGATGACGTCGTAATCCCTTTTCACGAAGTACTGATACCCTCGGCGGCCGATGCAGACTACCTTGATCTTCCCTTGCCGGTATTCCTCGCCGTACGTCTGGTGAATTCTCTGCGTAGCGGCTTTGATGATATTCGTGTTGAACGGTCCGCACAATCCCCTGTCCGCAGTCACAACGACGATGAGTATCGCGTGCCGTTCTTCCCTTCCGAAGAGAAGAGGAAGCGTCGATTTATCTACTCTCTGGATCAAGTGCCCCATCAAGTCGCGGAGGTGATATGCGTAAGGCCGTGAGGATACGACCGCTTCCTGCGCCCGTCGAAGCTTTGCCGCAGCAACGAGCTTCATCGCCTGCGTGATTTTGGACGTGCTCTTGACGCCTGAAATGCGTTGTCGTATTCCGCGAAGGTTGGCCATTCCCCTTTACTCGGCTACGTTGATTGAGACCTTGAATGAATTCGTGAAGTCCGTCAGGATCGTCTTGAGCTTCGCTTCAACTTCCTCGGAAATCTCCTTCGTATCAGCAATGATGTCGAGGACGTCTTTGTATCGCGTCTGCATCAGCTCGAGGAATTCCTTTTCGTATCGCTCGACGTGTTCAAGTGGAATTTCATCGATGTATCCCTTGACGCCTGCGTAAATGCTCACGACCTGATCCTCGATTGCATAGGGTTTGTACTGCGCTTGCTTCAGGAGTTCGAACAAGTGCGAACCTCTCCTGAGTAGTTGCTGCGTCGATTTATCCAAATCAGAGCCGAACTTAGCGAACGCTTCAAGCTCGCGATACTGCGCAAGGTCGAGCCGAAGTGGACCGGCAATCTTTCTCATCGCTTTGACCTGCGCGTTTCCACCGACGCGTGAGACGCTGATACCCACGTTGATTGCAGGCCGTTGACCGGCGTTAAACAATCCCGGATCGAGATAAATCTGTCCGTCGGTAATGGAGATGACGTTCGTTGGGATATAGGCGGAAACGTCACCGGCCTGTGTTTCAATCACGGGGAGTGCGGTAAGACTTCCTCCGCCGAGTTCGTCACTCAATTTCGAGGCGCGTTCGAGAAGACGGGAGTGAAGGTAGAAGACGTCACCGGGGTATGCTTCGCGTCCCGGCGGTCTGCGCAGGAGCAAAGAGATTTCCCGATATGCGGCTGCTTGCTTGGAGAGATCGTCGTAAACCACCAACGCGTGTCTGCCCGAATCGCGGAAATACTCCCCAAGGGTTGCACCGGAATATGGCGCGATGTACTGCATTGGCGCAGGATCGTTCGCATTCGCTGTGATGATGGTCGTATAGTCCATCGCTCCTTCTTGCTGGAGCTTGGCGTACACTTGTGCAACGGTCGATCCTTTCTGCCCAATAGCGACATAGATACAATACACCGGTCGAACGCCTCTGCGCTTCGCTTCTTCCGTGTGCGTGTATCGCTGGTTGATGATCGCATCCAACGCAACGGCGGTTTTTCCCGTTTGGCGATCACCGATAATCAATTCACGTTGTCCACGTCCTATCGGAATCATCGAGTCGATGGCTTTGAGTCCGGTTTGCAATGGTTCTTTCACTGGCTGACGTTGAATCACGCCCAATGCTTTCCTTTCGATCGGGAGAAACTTTTGCGTATTGATAACACCTCTCCCGTCAATCGGCTGGCCTAAGGGATTGATCACGCGACCGAGCATCTCTTCGCCGACAGGCATCGATGCGACACGGCCTGTGCGCTTTGCAACGTCACCTTCCTTTACCGTCGTCGATTCGCCGAACAACACGCATCCCACATTATCTTCTTCAAGGTTCAGCGCCATCCCGAAGACGTCATTGGGAAACTCGATCAGTTCGCCGGCCATGCATTTCGTCAGTCCGTAGATACGTGCGACGCTATCGCCCACTTGCAAGACTGTGCCGACTTCGTAGATGTCTATCTCCTTATCGAAGCCGCTGAGTTGTTTGCGGAGGATTGCGGAAACTTCTTCGGGTCGTACTTCTGCCATGTGATTATCCAGTATTGTTTTGTTCTTGTGTCAGGAAAGAAATGTCTGATGCAGACGCTTGAGTTGACGGGCAATCGAGCCGTCATACACAGTATCGCCAACCTGTACAATGACGCCTCCGATAAGCGCGGAGTCGGTATGGTACTGAGGTTCCACCGTCATCTTCGTTTTCAGTATGAGTTGGTTTTCGAGCGCAAGACGTTGGTCGGTTGGGATTTCCGCCGCGCTCACAATCCGTGCATCGAGGATGTTATTTCGCTTCCGATAAATGCGTTGAATCGCTTCGATGATCTCAAGGACCAGCATTTCACGTTTTTTATCGATCAGGAATAGAATGAAACCGACGAGATAATCATCCAGCTTACCCGAATAGATTTCCTGCACGATTTCACGCTTCTTCGTCGCCGTGATTACCGGTGAGAGGAAGAAATTGAAGAGGTCGCGCGATGCATCAACGGATGATTGGAGTGCGGAAAGATCGCGAAGGAAAACGTCCATTCCCACTCCATCCGGGAGGGAATCGTACGCTGCTTCAGCATAGCGATATGCGACTCTTGAGATATTCATTCGTTGGTCGATCGATGCGTTTTAGTTCTTCGGTAAATCGTCGATGAAAGCACCGACAATCTTGCGATGCTTCTCATCGTTGAGGCTTTCCTGAAGGATTTTTTCTGCAGCCGCTATAGCAAGGTCAGCGACCTCGTTGCGGAGTTGGACAATCGCGGAATCACGTTCGCGCTTTATTGCGAGTGTCGCCTGCTGTGAGATGTGCGTTGCCTGCTCATTTGCCTTGGCGATGATGTCATCACGAAGTTTCTCCGCAGTCCCCCGCGCCTCATCGATGATTTTCCGCGCTTCCTGTTCCGATGCGGCAATGAGTTTCTTGTGTTCAGCCAGCAGCCGCTCCGATTCTTCGCGCGCATGTTCGGCGCGTTGCAGATCGTTGTGAATGCGCTCTTCGCGTTTTTCCAGCGCCGTCAGAAGCGGTTTCCAACCGAAGCGTTTCAGAATGAACAGGAGAAGTCCGAACGTCAGAAACGTCCAGATGATCATGCCCGGTTCGAGCGTGAGAAGATTGTTCATGATTTATCCGCGGCTATAGTGACGTGAGGTGATGCCGACGCTTATTTCAGCGCAAGCAAGAGGCAAACGACAACGGCAAACAGGGCGATACCTTCGATGAGAGCAGCCATAATGATCATCGCTCCGCGTAAATCACCAGCCGCTTCCGGTTGACGACCAATGGCTTCGAGCGCTGAGCCGGCCAATTTTCCGATACCGAGTCCTGCACCCATAACGACGATGCCGGCCCCAATACCCGCTCCAAGTAAACCTAAACCTTCCATGTAAAACCTCCAGAAGTTGATTGAATGATGAAATAATCAGTGTTCCTGATGAATGGACATTCCAATGAAGAATGACGAAAGCATCGTGAAGATATACGCCTGAAGAAAGCAGACGAAGATCTTCAACAATGACATAAACAGAAGAAAAGCGATGGACATTGGCGCGATCATGAGTGTGTCCATTCCAAAGATCAACGCATAGAACGCACCGATCACGAGCGCTCCAGAGAGCATGTTTGCAAACAATCGGATGCTGAGAGCGAAAGGCTTCGTGAAAAGCCCCATGATCTCGATGGGAACGAGAATCGTGTAGAGAGGTACGGGCATTCCGTGTGGAACAAGCCCTTTCATGTATCCCCAAATGCCGTTCGCTTTCATTCCACTGCCAATCATCACCATGAGCGTGATGAGAGCGAGTGCGGCAGTGACGTTGATATTCCCGGTCGCCGTTGCCCCGAAGGGAAGAAGGCCGATAAGATTCGTGATTGCAATGAAGAAGAAATACGTAAGGAGAAGCGTCAGGTATTTTTGTGCGTCCTTTCCGAGAAAAGGGATCGCCATTTCATCTCGCACGAAAACCACCATGGCTTCTATCATATTGCCAAAGCCTCGAGGGATGGTATTCCGATTATTCTGACGTGCAGCAGCCCATACCAACACAATCGTCAAGCCGAAAGAAAGCCACAGATATACGAGGTGACGCGAAGGAGAAAAATCCAACTGCAATCCCGCGATATTCAATTTCCAGTCTTGAGGAAGGGCGATCTTCGGGAAAGGATACTCGTGGATGTATCGGGTGTTTTCCACCTTATGATTCAGAATCTCACTCATCTCCTGCGCGGGAGTCAAATGATGGACATCGTGGTGAACATCGACTACTCTTTCTTCGGATTTGAGCTCACCCGGTACGGTATTCGTCGAATCGTGCTCCTGAGCGCCCGCAGATGCAAAACAGTAAAAAAGAATCGTGGCAACACTGAGAAGAAACCGGTTGCCACGAGAAGTATGAGATGCCGTCATAAGACGAATGTTCAGCTTGCGCACTTACGCTGTTTGCGGGACTTTCAGTTGGTCCGTCTTCCAGTTGATGTAATAAACCTCTGCAAACATGAAGATCGTGTAGCTGACCATGAATGCACCGATGAAGCTTGCCGTATGAGGTGTGCTTAGCACCAGAATCAGGGCAATCGAGAGTATCAACATGAAGAAGCGGAAGGCCATACTTGCGAGTGAAAAAATGATGAACAGTGCATGATCAAGCTTAAATGCTCTCTCAATGAACTTGTAGCCCAAAAATGCATTCGTCGCACTTAAAATACAACCCATGATGATCTCGGTGCCGTATTCAATCCGACCAAACTTCATGAATGAAAGCGTAATGAAGAGCAAGCCTAACAATCGTATCAAAGTCGCAGGCAGTTTTTTATTTCTTTCGCTGGGAAAGAGGATCGATAACTGCTTACTGATGGAAGTTTTCATTTTCAGTCGTTGCCTTGTTGTTTGAAGAAAGTTTGTTGAATGAACGAATCGAAGTCACTACGCCCAGTATCACGCCGAAAACGGCGAAAGAGACAGTGAACGCGGGATACCAATCAAGGAGTGCATCAAGCCCGTAGCCAATACCAAGTGAGAGCAAGACTGCCGCCACAATCTCATAACCGACATGCGCATACTGAGCATAAACACGAAGGCTTTGCGAGATGCTTTGTCGTAAATCTTCTTTCTCTTTCTCGATGGCCATTGTCGCTCTTCCGTTCATCAATTGCAAAATTATGGAGAATTATTTCACGAATCAAGCGTCCGCATGAGAAAAGTCACGGTTTTTACAAAAACCGCTGATTAGCTTATTTGCTTCCCATTTTCAAGGTTTTATCTTGAAAGTAAAGCGCTGGAGCTTTTGTCACTACTTCTTACGACGAAGTCCAATTGCTCTAATGATCGCTTTTATTTTCTCGAATATTGCTCTTAAAATGAAGCTGAAGCTTTGAAACCGGTTATACGAACCCGACATCAGCAGAAATCTCAAATCCAACTTGTCCTCGAATGGAATCCGATGAGTGAATCCGCGATGTTCTTTCGCCGACTCTTCACCGATGTAGTCACCTAAGGTCAAGCGGATTTCGGCTTTCAATGCTTCTAAACTGACCTTCATAGACTGGTCTTTGAGATTTTGATCGAGCATCTCCAAATGATCTAACAGCAGTGCAAGCTTCCGTAGTTGGGTAACAGACGGAGATAAATCAAGTTCGACGAGGATTTGTTGGAAAAGCCCATGCAGTTCCTTGAGAACAGCCTCATCAACGTGTATCAGCTCGGAGAGATCGACATCATCGATCCTGATGTAAAGCTGTGAGAGCCTTTCGATTTCATGCCCGATGACATCACCAGCCAGAATGCGGACTTGTTCATCAATGCGGTGCTCTGTGAATCGAATCGACTCTTCGTATTTCTTCTTCAGGTAGCCACTTTCCGAGGCGGCGAACAACCTTCGCAACTCCTCACGCTTTTCAAATAAGTCAGCGATGTACTGATGCTCACGAACGTCCTTACGACTGACAAACTCCTCAATGAACTTTCGAGAAGGATGAAACTGAACGTTACCGATCTTGAGTGTGTTCAGCGCGATCGATTCACCAAGTGATTCACGGATCTTTTGCTCCGGAAGTACACAAGCCCCATCCGTGATAATCAGGATTTCCGTTCCTGCCAAATGCGGGATCGCCTGAATATCATGAATCGCGGTCTGTATCGCCTGGGCCATTGCCGTACCGTTCCCGAGTATGTTCAACCGCATGACGTAGCTGATGAGAGCATGAAAGCTCAGTCGATCTTTCGCTACATGCAGGTCACCGATCTTGACATCGAAAGTGCGAAAGTGGATCTCTCCGAGTTCTTTCGCGTTGTGTCGCAGGACATGATACACGATCGCCTTCGCGAGATGGATCCGATTGTTGACGACCATTGAAGCTGATGTATCAAGCAAGATGTAGAGTTTCTGCTTCCTAAGATCCGGTTCGTAATCATGCACATCCGGTTCGACGGAATAGTACGTCGGAGTGATAGGTTCGGGAAGCCATAGTTCCTTTTTTGCCAGTCTTTTGTAAAAGACGTCTTCCGGCAACAGCCACTGGCTGTTGTAAATACGCGGTAACTTATGAAGCCGTGTCAACATCGATGCTTCATATTCCTCAGCGACATCGACGATAATCTCGTGCACCCTTTCTCCCGGGGGAGTCTGGCGCATCAGTCGAGGAATGGAAACCTTAAACAGCGGTTTCAATTGGTGCGTCAGTTCGTTCCGGTCGTCTTCGAGAACGCGCGCTATTTCAAATACGGCGGTGAAATCAGGTGGGAGCTTCTCATAAATGTGATCGAAGAAACCGATGTCTTCCATCACATCGAAAAACTGTCCGTGAGAAAAGCTCACGACCAAATATGAATTCGTGGATGGAACAGTTCGTGAACATCCCGTTCCTGCTGCTGTTTCAGCTCATGTATTTCCTCGGTCAATGGCTCGAAGCTTTTCACATAGCTTTCGAGAACTCGTCGGTTGTGCTCAACCGTCGCATCGGTTATCCCAAGGGTTTCTTTCGCCCATTCAATCAGGGTCCTTCGAATAGGCCCAGCTTCCAATTGCGAAATCGGCTGTTGCAACATGTGTGGCTGTTGACGCAGCATCTCGATAAATTCCTGAAACTCCAGCATACGTTGTATCTGCTCGAATGCCTTAACCGCAGTAAGCTGATGCAACAGAGTCTCATACGATTTCTGGAACATCTCCTTCTGTTCGTTCACACCGACGACTGTATGGAGATACCATAACTTCCCGACGTCATCCGTTGTTACTTCCCTTCGTCCATTGAGAAGCGCGACCGCACGTAGCATATCCATCCCCTTCGCATACGTCCTTGGTGAAATGTAGAAGTCCTTTACGTTCGCATGATCGGATGGACGCTCTTTGATCAAACGATTCCTTTGCATTTCATAGTGACGCACGACGAGATTCGAGAAGCAGATGACGTTCAATGGCATCGATATCTGAATCTCTTCATGCTCACCCCGTGCAGCGGCGGAAACAGCGCTCAACTCATGGTAGGGAATACGTTCTTCCGGTATGCTCGGACGTCCGCCGTTGCTGAGGTATCGCTGCGCAATCTGATACTGCACATATGCTGATTTCGTTGGGATAAAGAGCGACTTATAAATGAACCGATCGAGAATGGCTTCCGTGATCTCGCTAACACGCAAGTAGTTCGTTGCTGCGATGACTGTATGCGTTTTCGCAGGGACATTCTGTATCCCAAGGATCAATTTGCGTTCATTGAGCGTGGTCAGCAGTGCACGAAGTGTGTAATCGTTTGCGTCGAATATCTCATCGATGAAACCGAATTCCGAATCGACCAGCGAACCTTGAATGTTGTGGATGATACGGCCCTTCTTCAACTCCTCGATATCAAGTCCGCCGAAATACGTATCCGGTTGCTGCTCTTTCGATGCCTGTACCTGGAAAAGGTGGGCGTCTTCGAACATGGCGAAGACCTGAAGTGAGAGCAGCGATTTCGCAGCTCCTGTCCGGCTCTGGATCAGAACATGTTCACGCGTCATCAAAGCGCAGAATATCTGGTCGATCTGATCGACGCGATTGATGATGCGGCGATTCACGTATTCGATCGCGCGGCGTAGTTTTTCGATTGTGGGATCAAGGTTGCTGGTTAAGGGTTGGTGCACTTTCATCTCATCGCTGTTTCGCGTTCAAAGGTACATTTCACTTCATGTAGAGACAAGATTTCACCGAGATTCTTTCTGAATTGAACACTTGATAATTCCTCGACTGGACCCTTAACGACAGGATCGACCTTCATCCTCACTTAGGCCGTCATTCCTGACCTTGACAGTAGCAGAAATCAGACTTAACTTACCACATGTTCGTTGAGCCACTTGCAGTATCACTTTAAGTCATCTACATACACCCATTACAGAAAAGCTCATGCACGTTCGAAAAACCATGCTTCTGGCGTTTGTCTTTCTCATCGCCACGGTATGTGCAAATGCACAACAGGATGATCTGAAGGAACAGCAGGATTACTCCTTTGCCCTTGGTCTTTTTCGAGATCGGAATTATCATCTCGCATACGAGCAATTCATCGTATTCGCGCGGACCTATCCAGCGAGCGACCTGACGATTGACGCGCAGTACTATGTGGCCGAGTCCCTCTACCAAATGAGGAAACTCACCGACGCTGGAATTCGCTTCGAAGAATTCCGTGCGACATATCCGCTAAGCAAGCTGGCTGACGATGCGGGCTTTCGCGAGGGTGAGGTTTACTACCGCCAGGGACAGTTTCACAAAGCTCATGACCGGTTCGCTGATGTCGTGAAATCATTTCCAGAAGGAAATCTCGCGCATGAAGCAGCATATTGGGCCGGCGAATCCGCATTCAAAGACGCTCAATACGACCGCGCAATCCGCTATTATCGTATCGCCTACGACCACTACCCGAAAGGGCGCATTCGTGATTACGCTCTTTTTTCCATTGGATTTGTTCAGGAGAAAAGCGGTGAGTATGAAGCAGCGAACTCAACGTACAGCGACTTCCTTCGCGAGCAACCGAACAGCGTTCTTCGAGCAACCGTCTATACGCGGATTGCAGCCTGCCTCTACCAGCAGCGTGATTACAAGGAAGCTCTGTCATGGCTAGAAACACTGTCCGACAGCCCCGATCCCGATAATGCTGCGGAACGCCTCTTTCTCAATGCAGAATCGCACTATCAACTCGGTCGCTTCGCAGAAGCTGAAACGCAATACCGCTCGTTTGTCGCAGCATATCCGCAACACCACAGAGTACGGCAGGTGCAGTATGCCCTTGGCTGGGCTTTGGTTGAACAGAAGAAATTTTCCGAGGCGATTGCGACGTTCGATGACTTAGGGCGTGGAAGCGATGATATCGCCGAGGCGGCGCGGTATCGCATGGGAATGGCATTGCGTCTCAGCGGCAATGTCGATGCCGCGAAAAGCGTCTTCCTGAAAATGCTCGAACTCAAACCTGACGGCGATTACGCGGACAATGCGACGTTCGAATTGGGTATGACAGCCTTCGATGAGAAGAACTATCTCACCGCGCTCGATCATTTCATCCAGGTTGGAAAAACTTTTCCAAAAAGCGATGTGCTCGCCGATGCCTTCCACATGTCCGGCGAGTCTTACCTCAAACTGAAAAAGCCCCATGAAGCTTCGAAGGCTTATGCACAGGCATTCACAACGAAGGGCGCCTCTCCCGCAGTGAGGAGCAACGCTCTCTTTCGTTATGGCTTCAGCTTGTTCGAAGCAGAGAAGTTCTCGGAATCAGCTGGTGCGTTTGAGCGCTTCCTCAAGGAATTCCCTTCCGATGCGCGGAAACCCGATGCGCTCGTATGGCTGGGTGAAGCGCATTTCAAAACAGAACGATACGAAGACGCGATCATCGTGTACAATCAGGCGCTTGCTTTGACATCCGACGCAGCGCTGAAGCAGGATGCGCTGTACGGTCTCGGATGGAGCTACTATCGGGCTCAACGATATCCCGAAGCGGAAAAGACTTTGACCGCTCTTACCACGGAATTCCGTGCGGGCAAACACGACATGGATGCGAACATCAGGCTCGGCGATTCACAATACGCGCAGAAGAAATACAACGATGCGATCAGGACCTATCGCTATGCGTCGAAGATGTATCCCAATAATCCATTCGCTCCTTACGCCCTGTTGCAATTGGGAAATGCTGAACATCGCGCCGGTGATGCGGCGGCAGGGATCGCGACGTTGAAGGGGTTGTTGACCCGGTATCCGAAATCCGAACACGCGGACAAGGCTCAGTTCAGCCTCGGTTGGATTTATTTTCAGAGCAAAGACTTCAACGTTGCAATCGCAGAGTTTCAAAAACTTATCGACCAGTATCCATCGAGCCAGATCATTGCCAACGCGAAATACAGCATCGGAGATTGCCTTTACAATCAGGGCAAGTATGCACTCGCTGAACAAGCTTACAGACGCGTGCTGAACGAACATCCCGATTCTCCCCTCGTCGCCGACGCCCTCGATGGTATCGGGCAGTGCCTTCGTATGCAGGGGAAGAATACGGAAGCAGCAAACGTCAAGGAAGAATGGCTTCGCGCAAATCCGAAAAGTCCCGTCGCGGATGATGTGAGTTTCGCAAACGCGAAAAAGATGTTCCTTGACCGTGAGTACGGCGACGCTATCCTTGCTCTCGAAAGCTTCGTCAAAACGCATCCCGCAAGCGCACGCTACAGCGAAGCGTATTACATCCTCGGACTGGCTTATAAAGAAAACGGCGATCTCGAGCGTTCAACCAACACGCTCACGTCGTTCATAGGAAAGGAACCCACCTCGCCGTTCGCTGTCGATGCCCGCCTGACGCTTGCCGATATCGCGTTGGAAAATCAGAACGTCTCGCAAGCGCTCGCGCATTACGACGAGTTATTGAGCGACAAGCGCTCTCAGAACCGCATCGCGGAAGTTTCTTACAAGAAAGGCTTGGCGCATCTCCGCAATCATGATGACGAGAAAGCGTGGACAAGCTTTCAACGTGCGATTGAAGAAGGTCGCGGAAACAACTTCTCCGAACTTGCAACTATCGAACGCGCTCGTTTGAAAGCCCGAAAAGGAAACATCGACGAGGCAATCACTGACCTCACGAACATTGCAACGACACGCGCAGATGATATTGCGGCACAGGCGCAATACACCATAGGCGATGTTCTTGCCGATGCCGGTAATTCCGTTGAAGCGGAAAAAGCTCTGTTGCGAGTCGAGTACGTCTTCCCTGAAGCAACGCTATGGATTGCGCGTGCACAGCTTCGGCTCGGCAACTTGTATGAGACGCAGAAGAATGAAGACAAAGCAAAAAGAACATACGAGAAACTCATCGCGACATTCTCCGGAACTCCTGAGGCTCAGGAAGCTGCGATCCGTTTGGGGAGACTGAATCCGTGAAATCTCCGTTCATTGCTTTCATCATTCCAGCGCTCCTGTTCGCCCAGGATAAACCTGTCCCGCCTCCGACTGACTTCAAACCGGAAACCTCGGTAGGAAGGAAACCCCTGCCTACAATCACGTTTCCTCAGTACATCATCACCGGTTCGGAAGTCTTGCAGTTTTCCGACAACAGGAAAAATGCGATTGCCCTTTTAAGTCCTGAGGATTTTTCATCTCGTGTGGGACGCGGCTCACGTGAAGGCCAGTTCATGGACGCGGGACCTTACAGGCATCCCATGTCAATCGCTTCGCTTCATGGAAACAAGCACAGCCTTCTGATGAAATCCGGATATGGCCTGTTTCAAACTCCCTATGTTGAAGCCTGGTATGCGGATATTTTTTTACTCGGTGATCTTGCAGCGCGCGGATTTTTCCAACAAAGCAACGGTTTCGTGTCCCGTGCGGATTATCAACGCTGGTCGCTCGAACTCAAGGGTGGAACGTTCGTCCCATTCGCAAGCCATCCACTCGTCTCACGATCTCGAATCGAAGCGGACTTTCACGTCGGACGAAGCGAGTACGGACTCTATGCGAACGCACTCGTACCGGAATCTCCATTCGACTTTCGAAGAACACATACGACCATTCGTTATGGCGGCGAAATCATCTCGAGGCGAAACGCTCTCATGGATTACGACGTGCGCGCATTTGCCGATCACAGTTTGCTCTGGGAAAAACTTTCCTTGCGCGACAGCAGCCGGTTGCAGGAATACCGCTTCTACGAGAATCGCTATGGAGTCGAGGGCACTTCCCTACCGCGTTTCGATGAACTGCCGCTGAAAATGAACTTCACGTTGTCCTTCTCTGACAATACGAATTCACCCGGAAGCTCGAACCCGATGTTCCTCCGCCTTCATGCTGAAAGCCGATACGCCGGTTGGCGTGATTGGGTTATCGATGGCGGGCTTTCGTTCTATCTCTACAAAGGCTCGCACAGCGCGACGCAAGGCAGCTTCGCTCCGATGCTCGCAGTTCGATATTATCTTCATGAAGACGTGCATGCCTTCGCAGGATTTCGTTCTGAAGTTCGTCAGACGACATATCGCGGTTTACTCGAACAGAACCCCTACCTCATGCTTCATTCGCCGTTGCGCCATCAGTACATTCCGATCTCACTTTCATTTGGAGCGCAGTACGATAATAGGTTGGATGCATCAGGTCGCGTGACCTTCGCGTTCCTTCAGTCGAAATCCTATGCATGGTTCGCGAAGCTACCTGAGCCTCTCCACGCGCAATGGAGCGTTCGCTACGATGGGATGACCTCCATTTTCTCGGTTACCGGTGAAGGACAATGGAAACCGACGAACGCGGAATTGCTTTCCGCGAAGTTGACCCTCCGGAGTAGTGAGAATACGGCTCTCGAATCCGAAGTCCCGTATCTGCCCGCATATGAATTGCAAGGTCTCTACACGTACACCTTTCCATTCGGCTTAGCACTCTCGGCAGCGGTTTCAATCGTCGGCAATCGCGAAGCGAACGGCTCGACGTTGCCATCGTATGTCGTCCCATCGCTTTCTGCAGAGTATGAAATAACACGAAGCTTCGGTGTTTTTCTATCCGCCGAGAATCTCTTCGACAGGAAATACCAGAAGTGGGAAGGATACGATGAGCAACCGCTCTTTATCATCGCAGGCATCAAGGCTGAGTTTTAACGGTGATCGCCAAAGAGGAATTCCAAACACAACTGCCTTCGAAAGTTCTTCGACAGGAGTGTCGAATGCAAAAACGCGTGGACG
The DNA here is from genome assembly GCA_964448285.1 of uncultured Chromatiales bacterium. Taxonomy (GTDB): domain Bacteria; phylum Bacteroidota; class Ignavibacteria; order SZUA-365; family SZUA-365; genus CAYUWG01. Next base: position 2,839 of record CAYUWG010000017.1, on the reverse strand, counting down.
TAGCTGAACTTGTTGAGAGCGTTCGTCTCGAACTCGGAATTGATTTTACCAGGTCCGTCGTCAAGGAACTGAGCCCGGGTGAAGTAACAAAGTCTCCCTCCATACTAGTCAACGAAGAAATCGAAGACGGTGCGATCGACGCGACGGCATTGCTTTCATCTATGAAAGGAATTTCTTCCGGCGATGAGTTGGATATCCGCACTCCAGTGGAAGCGCGTCCCGCCGAAAAGCCTTTTCCGCAAAAAGAAAAAACAGCCATCTCAGATGAAGACGGACAAACCGAGGAAGCGGTGGACGATAAGGAAAACGCTGAGTCGGATGACGTTTTCGAAGAGAACCGAAAGCAGCTCTTCAATCCTCCCGAAAAACGCGAGGGCAGTCTGATTCGAACATCGGCAATAATCATTACGCTCGCGCTCCTTCTCCTCTTCGGATACTACGCCTACACGAGCGGCTACTTCAATTCTTACCTCCCCGATTATCTGAAGTACAAACAAGCGCCGCTGCGCGACCGCATGGACGAACAGCAACTGATCGATCAATCTTCTCTGCATTCACCATGACAGCAAACGTTTTCATTCATTATGATGGAGTCGGTTTCATGACCGTATTCGATTTATTTCTCAAAGGCGGTGTGGTCATGTGGATCATTCTCGCATGTTCCATACTCGCACTGTACATCATCGTGCAAAAGTTCATCACGCTGCACCGAGCGAAGTTCGATGGAAGCAAATTCGTCTTGCAGATACGAAGCGTGCTGAGTAAAGGCGACGTCTCGGCGGCGCTCTCCCTTTGCTCTGAAGCGAGTTCTCCTCTTTCGCACATTCTGCGGGGCGGCTTGTTGAAGATGAGAGACACGCATCAGGAAGTGAAGGATGCCATCGAAGCGGCTGCGAAGCAGGAGGTATACAAACTCGAACGCGGTCTTGGATTGCTCGCGTCGATTGCCGGCATTGCTCCCTTGCTCGGCTTCCTCGGAACGGTCACGGGAATGATCGCGGCATTTCGTGTGATCGAAGTGAACGAGGGTCTCGTCAATCCGCAAATCCTTGCATCAGGAATCTGGGAAGCGCTGTTGACAACGGCCTTCGGGCTCATCGTCGGCATTCCGACGTACTTCATGTACAACTACTTCGTCAATCGCATCAGCCATTTCGTCTTCGAGACGGAAACGAGTTGCAACGACTTTCTCGACATCGCCCTGACTGAACAGAGGAAAGCTGTCGCTGCGGCGCGACAGGCTCAGGCTGCACGGCAAAGCGTCGTCCGGAGTTGACCACGATGAAGATTCGCCTTGCACAATCGCATCAGACACTTTCCATGTTCAGCTACTCATCGTTGACCGACATCGTCTTGCTGCTGCTCATTTTTTTCCTCCTGACTTCGTCGTTCATCGTCAGTGAAGGATTGAAAGTGAGTCTGCCCGAAGCGGTGAATACGGACGTCTCGGAGCAAAAGCATATCACGATTGCCTTGACAGAGGAAGGTCACATCTATATCAACAACGAGATCGTACCGGCGGAACTGGTTGCGAAAACGCTTGCGAGCATCGTCGAAGATCCTGAGAATCAGGTTCTCGTTCTCAGAAGCGATAAGACGGTTCCGGTCGATCGTGTCGTCTTCGTGATGGACGCCGCAAAGGGTGTTGGCGCGACGAGATTTTTCATTTCAACGAACGAACCGGAGAAACGCAATGACGCTCGCCAATGATGATGTGAAGAGCTGGGGAATTTCGCTCGGCATTCACGGCGCGCTACTGCTCCTCATGCTCTTCCTCGTGGCATTCCCCGACATCGAGAAGCTTCCGAAAGAAATAGAGATCACGTTCATCAGTCCGGAATTACCGGTCATCACGTTCACATCGGAAGCGCAAAAACCCGTTCCAACGCGGACACCGGTGCAAAGCACCGCAACGCCGCATCGCACGCAGCAACAGATCGCTCAGCCGGCAGCGAAAAGCCCGACGGCTTCATCGAAGGCACCGGTTCTTACGAAGAAGCCGCAGTCAACGCCATCAACGAACGTAACGGTACCGCCAACTGAACTGCGTTCGACGAATCCAATCGAGTTCACCGACCATAGCGCCGGAAAAACGGAGACAAGCACGGGAAGAAAGCAAGGAACGACGACAAGCGGTGAATCTCGCGAAACACAACTCCCCGGATCCTCTACGCAGCGCGAAGCTACGACTTCGAATGCAACCTTGTCCGGACGCATTACCACAGACAACGCCCAGTTAAGCGGAACGCCATCTTCGTCTGCAAACATCGTCTGGTCGAGCGGTGTATCGAGAAGCCGCATTGCCGGTTCACTTCCTGCGTTTCCGAAAGACGTCAATCGTGAAGCCCAGATCAAAGTGAAGTTTACCGTTCGGCCAAATGGAGCGATCTACGGTCTCACGCTCATGCAGAAAGGAGAACCGCGCTTCGAAGAAGCTGCTCTCGCGGCTATGCGTGGTTGGAAATTCAACGTCCTTCCCTCGTCGATGCAGCAAGTCGATCAGGATGGCGTCGTGACTTTCTTTTTCAAGCTTCAATAAGGATGGGTTGACATCTACTGCTGTTCGAGTTATTTTCACACCCGCAATGCAAATGTCCTTGCCTCATCGAATCAGTCGGTATTATCTGATTATTCAGGTTGAGAAAGAGGGAGTACGTGTTCCGTCGATCCGGGACTTCACATTTGAGTTCATTCTTCCCTCATCATCAAAGGAGTAACATCATGAAAATTTTTCTGCGCATTCTTGCCGGCCTTGCCGTGCTCATCGTGGGCTTGCTCGTCTTCATTCTCCTCACATGGAATAAAGAGTACGATGCACCGACACCCGATATCACTGCCA
>CAYUWG010000016.1:0-64194 GCA_964448285.1 uncultured Chromatiales bacterium | reverse complement strand
GTTTCACCATTATCATCCGAGTAGTAAACGCCTCCACCTCCCGAGTAAAAGACTCTTCCATTGTTGTCCACAGCGACATCTTGCCTAAAACTTGGAAATTCAGCGGCAAGTTGCAGCCACGTCTTTCCCTCATCCGTAGTCCGCCACGTTGCATCTCCTTGCGACGCGAAGATATGGCCTTGGGCATTCACTGCAAGCGCACCAACCATCCCGTCTGCTGGCAGATACTTGACTTCCCAGTACGCCTGTCCATAAAGGACTGTGGTTAAACAGAAGATTGCGAGAAAGGAAAGTAGAATGAATCGAACAACGACGAAGAGCACAGCGATTGAATGAGTTTTCATGATCAGCATCGTCGATTGATTTGCTTTCCTTCTTCAAGCACAAAGAACGAATATTCTCATGCATTTTCAAGACCGTGGTCCTTCCGTCGGGAAGCAATTCCCGACAGCATAACCAACTAAATTCAATGCATCCAGATTCATGAAAAGCAATACTCTGCTTTTACCCTGACTTCGTATGGTTTTCAGTTTGCGTCATAGTTGAGTCGAACGGTAGATTTGTACCCGTTGGCAGAAGAAAGCCAACAGGTGAGACGCCTTAGAACGCAAGAACGGAACGAGGCGTTTTTTCATGCAATCCGCATTCACTAAAGGAGACATTCATGTCCGTCGATATTCAGGAAATCAACCGGAAAATCCAGGAGGAAAGCGCGTTCATCGAAGCGCTGCGTATGGAGATCGGAAAGGTAATCATCGGTCAGAAGGCGATGGTTGACCGGCTGCTCATCGGGTTGCTCGGCAACGGCCATATTCTGCTCGAAGGCGTGCCGGGCTTAGCGAAGACAACGGCAATCAAAACGCTCGCCGCCGCGATGAAAGCCACCTTCCATCGCATTCAGTTCACGCCGGACCTGCTTCCTGCCGACCTCGTTGGGACAATGATTTACAATCAGAAGAACGGAGAATTTCAGACCAAGCACGGCCCGATATTCGCAAACTTCATTCTCGCCGATGAAATCAATCGCTCACCGGCGAAAGTACAGAGCGCGCTTCTCGAAGCGATGCAGGAGCGTCAGGTGACGATCGGTGAAGGCACCTACAAACTCTCGGAGCCTTTCTTAGTCATGGCAACGCAAAATCCTATCGAGCAGGAGGGGACATACCCGCTGCCCGAAGCACAGGTCGATCGCTTCATGCTGAAAGTGAAAATCGACTATCCCAAACGCGATGAAGAGCTTCTCATCATGCGCCAACAGGTTGCCAATAACGTCCCGCAGGTCAGTCCCGTAATTTCGACGGAGGATATCATTAAAGCGCGACACGCCTTGCATGCCGTGTATATGGATGAGAAGATCGAGCGGTACATTCTCGATATCGTCATTGCAACGCGCGATCCGAAAGGCTTCAAGATGGATGGACTTGCCAACTACATCGCGTACGGCGGTTCTCCTCGCGCAAGCATCAATCTTGCGATCGCAGGGAAGGCTCACGCGTTCCTCCAGCGTCGCGGCTACGTCATTCCGGAAGACATCCGCGCGATTTGCTTCGACGTTCTTCGGCATCGCGTCGCGGTGACCTACGAGGCGGAAGCGGAGGAAGTCACTTCGGAAACGATCATTCAGGAAATCCTCAACACCATCGAAGTCCCCTAAGCAGATTCGTTCGTGGATACGAAAGAAATCATACGGAACGTTCGCCAGATCGAAATCCGCACGCGCGGACTGGTCAATCAGCTCTTCAGCGGCGAATACCACAGCGTCTTCAAAGGACGCGGGATGGAATTCTCCGAAGTACGCGAATATCAGTTCGGCGATGACGTGCGTACGATCGATTGGAATGTCTCGGCGCGTTTCAATCGTCCTTTCGTCAAAGTGTTCGAGGAAGAACGCGAATTGACCGTGATGTTACTTGTCGATATGAGCGGTTCACAGGCATACGGAACAGGCGCGAAGTTCAAGCGCGAAGTTGCCGCTGAGATGTGCGCGGTGCTGGCGTTCAGCGCGATCAAGAACAACGACAAAGTCGGGATGATCATCTTCACGGATCGCATAGAGAAGTTCATCCCGCCGAAGAAAGGCCGCACTCATATTCTCCGCATCATTCGCGAGTTCATCGCTTTCGAACCGGAAGGCACAGGGACGGACGTCAAAGGCGCCCTGGAATACTTTAACCATGTCATGAAGAAGCGATGTATCGCATTCCTCGTTTCGGACTTCTTCACGGAAGGCTACGAGAAGCCGTTGAAGATCATCGGGAAGAAGCACGACCTCATTGCGGTGCAAATGTTCGACAAGCGCGAGACGGAACTGCCGGACGTAGGACTGGTCAAGATGCAGGATGCGGAAACCGGTCTCGAACAGTGGATCGATACTTCGTTGCCCGGAGTGAGGAAAGAATATACCTCCCGCTGGATGCGAATGCAGGAAGAACGACTGCGACTCTTCCGCTCGTCCAATGTCGATTCCATCCGTGTGAACGTGCAAGGCTCGTATGTCCAGCCGCTCGTGGAATTTTTCAGAATGCGGGAGCGGCGATTATGACGCGCGCAACACAATGGATCGTGATCACGCTCGCTCTTTGTGCAAGCACGCAAGCACTTCTTGCACAAGACATCACTGCATCGCTTCACGTGGATTCGACTCGCTATCTCATCGGTGAGTGGATTGTCGTTGACCTTCATGTCACCGCACCGAAAGATGCTCGCATTCAACTTCCGGCGTCATCAGCGGATTTCGAAAAGGCGGATTTCATTTCCATGAAGGAGCAATCCGTCGAGGAGAAGAATGGAAAGAAAGTATATGCACGCCGATACACGCTCGCCTCATTCGACACCGGGAAGGTTGAAGTTCAGGCTTTAGTGAAGAGCTTCGTGGGCGACGACACATCCGTCGTGCGTTCAGAGCCGCTCGTGTTGGAGATTCGGACTGTCGAGCTTGATACGAGTATCACGTTCAAGGAAATCAAAGACGTGCTCGATGTCCCGCTGACGGTCTGGGATTACTTGCTGTATGCCGGCATCATACTGGCAATCGCAGCGCTGTTGTATTTCGGATGGCGCTGGCATAAACGTCGTCCGGAGCCGGAGGCTGCTGTCGAGATACCGCCTGATGTACCCGCGCATGAGATCGCCCTCCAACGTCTGCACGAATTGGAAGCGAAGAATATGTGGCAGAGCGGCAAAGCGAAGGAGTATCAAAGCGAACTGACGGAAATTCTTCGCTGGTACATCGAGCATGGTCACGGCGTCCCGGCTTTGGAGCAAGTTACGAGCGAGATCATCGCCGGTATTGCGCTCCACGGTTTCGAACCGCATTTGATAACGCGGCTCGAACAAGTCCTTCGTGTTGCGGATATGACCAAGTTCGCGAAGTATCTTCCGATGCCTTCGGAACACCACGAAGCGCTCAAGTTCGCGTATGAGTTTATCGAGAAAACGAAACCGGTGAAGATGACTGAGGTGGCAGAGAATGTTTGAACACGTGACACAGTTCGCGAATCCGGAATTCCTCTGGTTGCTTCTCATCGTGCCGTTGCTCATCGTCTGGTACATAGTGAAGCAACGTGCATCGATCATGGCGCTGCGTCATTCGTCGATGTCCTTGCTCGAAGGACTGCCGAAAGGATGGCGGGTGCATTTCCGTCATCTTCCCATTGTGCTGCGTTTCGTCGCGTTATCGGCGCTCATCGTCGCATTCGCGCGTCCGCAGACGTCGGCGCGCGGCGAAAACGTCTATCGCGAAGGCATCGATATCACGCTCGTGCTCGACATTTCCGGTTCGATGTTAGCCGAAGACTTACGTCCCAACAGACTTGATGCAGCGAAGCAAGTTGCCGAGGAGTTTATCAGCGGACGCATGACCGACCGCATCGGGCTTGTCATCTTCGCAGGGGAAAGTTTTACGCAATGTCCACTGACCACCGATTACACGGTTCTCATCGATCTTCTGAAAAAGGTAAAAACAGGAAATCTGAAAGACGGAACGGCTATCGGAGAAGGAATCGCCAACGCCGTCAACCGCATGCGTGCCAGCAAGAGTAAAAGCAAAGTGATGATCCTTCTCACCGATGGAGTCAACAACATGGGTTCCATCGATCCTGCTACGGCTGCACAGATTGCGAATACGTTCGGTATCCGCATGTACACGATCGGAGTGGGAACGCGCGGCATGGCGCCGTACCCGGTTCAAACGCCGTTCGGAATTACCTACCAGCCGATGCCGGTCGAGATCGATGAAGAGATGCTTAAACAAGTTGCCACGCTCACCGGCGGCGCATATTTCCGGGCAACGAGCAACCAGAAGCTGAAGGACATCTATCAGGAAATCGATAAGATGGAGCGCACGAAGATCGAAGTAACGGAGTTCCATCGTTACACGGAACTGTTTTACGACTACGTTCTTGCCGCACTCGGTTTTCTTGCGCTGGAATTTCTCCTCTCGGGATTTGTCTTTAGAAAAATTCCATAGAGATGCTGCGCTTCGCTCACCCTGAATACCTCACGTATCTCTTCGCATTGCCTGTGCTTGCAGCAGCGCTGTGGTTTGTCTGGCATTTGAAGAAGAAAGGGTTGACCGTATTTGGTGAACGTGCAACGGTGATTCGCTTGATCGACCAGCGCAGCCGCGTGAAGTTCTGGCTACGCGGATCGATTTTTTTACTCGCTATCGCCTCGCTCATCGTTGCTTACACGAATCCGCAGTTGGGAACGAAGTTCGAAGAAGTGACGCGCTCCGGCATCGACCTCATCGTTGCTATCGATGTTTCGAACAGCATGTTAGCCGAAGACATCAAACCGAATCGCATCACAGCGGCAAAACGCGAGTTGATGACGCTCATCAACAGACTGAAGGGAGACCGGATAGGAATCATCGTGTTCGCAGGCTCCGGCTACACACAGCTTCCACTCACGTCGGACTATAGCGCAGCGCTCATGCTCTCGGACATCATCACGGTTGGAAGCGCACCGACCGCTGGAACAGCCATTGGCTCGGCAATCGAACTGGCGCGCGAGTCTTTTTCGAAAGAAGAAAATCAGTACAAAGCGCTCATCGTTATCACCGATGGCGAGAACCACGAAGATGATCCGGTTTCAGCAGCGAAGAAAGCGGCGGAAGAGGGGATCGTCGTTCACACCATCGGTATGGGTTCACCGGAAGGCGCTCCGATTCCAATTCACTCAGGCAGTCAGACGACGGGTTTCAAAACCGACCCTGAAGGGCGGACGATCCTCACGAAGTTGGATGCAAAGATTCTCGTCGAAATTGCTGACGCGGCAGGCGGAACGTTCACACAAGCGACGAACGCACGCGACAATCTCGGCGCGGTGTTTTCGGAGATCGAGAAAATGGAGAAGAAGGAATTCGGGACGAAGCAGTTCACGGCATACGAAGATCGCTTCCAATATCTCGTCGCATTCGCCTTGCTTCTTCTTATCGGGGAGTTTATCCTTTCAGAGAAGCGAAACAAATTCCTTGCGCGCTTCTCCATCTTTGCAGATACAAGCGAAAGGAAAGCTGCATGAATCGAATCCTTATATCCCTCGCAGTCACTTTTCTCACAACCCTCAGCGCATCCTCGCAGTCGTATCGCTCGACGGTGAACGAGGGCAACGACCTCTATCATCAGGGACAGTACGATGCAGCGAAAAAGAAATATCAGTCTGCTGCCACCGTCGCTCCTGAACGTATCGAGAGCCATTTCAACTCCGGCAATGCAGAGTATCGAAACGACGCCTTCAAGGCAGCGATCGAATCGTATAAGAAAGCCGGCGAACGCGCCCGCTCACCGGAAGAAGGCTCGCAGATCTGGTACAACGCAGGCAACTCCTTTCTCAATGCTGCTGAAAAAGGCGCGCAAGTACCAATGGCCGATGCGCAGGGCAACGACGTGAACGCGATGCGCAAGGAAGGCTACAAGAACGCGATCGAAGCCTACAAGCAAGCATTGAAGCTCAATCCCAAGGACGAAGATGCGCGCTACAACCTCACCTATGCGATGCGGAAGCTTCAGGAACTGAACAATCAGCAGAACAACCAGAACCAGAACAAGGATCAGCGGAAGCAGGATCAAAAGCAGGACAAGGACAAGGACGACCAGAACAAAGAGAAGGACAAGGAGCAGGAACAGAACAAGCAGGACAAAAAGGACGAGCAGCAGAAGCAGGACCAGCAAAAACAAAACGAACAGCAAGAACAGCAGAAGCAACGAAAGCCTGAGCAACAGAAGCAAATGTCCAAGCAACAGGCCGAACAAATTCTGAAAGCCCTCGAACGCGATGAGAAGGAACTCCAGAAAAAGCTTCGCGAAAAGCGCGCAGTCCGAGTGAACGTAGATAAGGATTGGTGAGATGACGCGTTTCTTTCAGATCGGTGCGTTCTGTCTTCTGCTCGCCACCACGGCATGGGCGCAGGAAGTCACTTTCAACGCGACAGTCAGCACGGATAAAGTTGCTTTGGGAGAGCAGTTTCAGGTGACGTTCACACTATCGGGAGGAAGTCTGAAACAGTACAGAGATTTTCGTGTGCCTGACGTGAATGCAAACTTTCTCACGTTGATGGGACCGAGTTCGTCGCAGTCCATGCAGATCATCAACGGGCGCGTGAGTACATCGATATCGTGGACCTACGTTCTTCAACCGAGAAACGTAGGCACATATTCGATCGGCTCAGCGACTATCAACTACGACGGCGAAACGCTCAAGACGGGTCCAATAAAAATCACGGTGACGACTGGAACGCCCGGCAGCTCAAGCAATCAGGCAAAGAAGAAAGAACAAGATGCGCCGTCCGTCGATTTGGGCGATAACTTTTACATGCGCGCGATTGTCGATAAACGAACCGCATATATCGGCGAACCCGTCACGGTCACGTACAAAATATATTCGCGCGTTGCATTTCAGCCCGACGGTCAGATAAAGCTTCCACGTATGGTCGGATTCTGGTCCGAGGATATCGAGACGCCGACGCAGTTGAAATCCGTGATTGAGGTGATCAACGGGAAACAGTACGAAACCTACGTCGTGAGGAAGGTCGTCTATTTCCCAACGCAATCCGGTGAGTTGTTCATCGAGCCGTTCGAACTCGACTGCACCGTGCAGGTGCGCCAGAAGAGACGAAGCGGCGACGACTTCTTCGACCGCTTTTTCAGCGATCCGTTTTTCGATTCATACAAGAATATCAAGAGGGCGCTTTCGACGGATCGTATTGCTTTGAAGATACTTCCGCTTCCGGAAGAAGGGAAGCCGTACACATTCAACGGCGCCGTCGGTTCTTTCACGATGCAGACGACGCTCGATAAGAAGAAGTTGAAGGCAAACGAAACAGCGACTTTGAAAGTGGTTATTCGCGGTGAAGGAAACATCAAGCTGTTGGAAGAGCCGTTCGCCTCGTTTCCGAATGACGTCGATCATTTCGACCCGAAGGTGGATGAAGAGATCATTCGCAACGGCGGGAAGATCACCGGCGTGAAGAGCTACGAATACCTCCTCGTTCCGCGTTATCCGGGAGAGAAAGAAATTCCGCCGGTCGAGTTTTCCTATTTCGATTACGAGAAAAAACGCTACGTCACGCTTGAATCGGAATCGTTCGTGCTGTCCATCGAAGAAGCCGATCCGCAGTCCATTGCCGCTATCCCCGGGCAGCACGCCGTGAACTACCTCACGCAGGATATCCGACCGCTGCGAAAGATCGATGCAGGCAACATGCCCTCCGAATCGATAGGCATTTCTCCTTCAATCATCGTGTCGATGTACGTGCTGCCTGTTCTCGCTTTCGGTATTGCGCTGCTTGCGAAGCGACGCTACGACCGCATCCATGGCGACGTCGTCGGTTTGCGCATGAGACGTGCGACGCGAACCGCCGAACGCCATCTCTCGCATTCGAAGAAGTTCCTCGAAGCGAATGACATCGACGCATACTACTTGGAAATCGCTCGCGCACTTTGGGGCTACGCACAGAATAAGCTCAACCTCCCTACGTCGGAAACATCTGTGGAAAGAGTAATCGAAGCGTTGCAAAAGAGAAACGTCGCCGAGGATACGCAAACACTCGTTCGAGCGGCGCTCGATGCAACGGAGTACGCACGGTTTTCACCGACCCGCGCTTCCCGCGAAGAGATGACTGCGTTGTACGATAAAGCCCGCTCTGCGATCATTTTCACCGAACAAGCACTCAAAGGATGAGGCTTGCTCTGTGAGGGAGTGCACGCTGCAACCGATGGGATCACCGCGCAGATGGATGATGCGGGTGTTGAAGACTGTACTCATTGCGACGTTCTTGCTCCCGGTTTGCGCGCTGATGTGCCGGACGATTTCACCTGACGAAGCAGCGACGTTTTACTCCGAGGGAAAATTCCGGCAAGCGGTCGAAGCATACGAGAGCATCCTCAAGAGCGGTACCCGAAATGCAGACATTCATTTCAATCTCGGCAATGCCTACTTCAAAGCTGGGGAATACGGGCTCGCGATGTTGAACTTTGAACGCGCGTACGTTTTGCGTCCCGGTGATGAGGATATCAGCCACAACATGCAGGTCGTCGGCGCTCGGTTGAAAGATCGCGTCGAAGCGATTCCGCTTCTCGCAATCGTCGAGTGGTGGAACGGGGTAAAGAGGGAGAACGATTCAGAGACGATCTTTCTCTGGTCGGTCATCTGGCTGTGGCTCTGTGCCGTTGCAGCATACTTCTTCTTTGCATCGCGTTCGATTCTGCTTCGGCGTGTCGCACTCATGGTGGGTGTTCTTCTGTTTGCAGTCTTCACTTCGACGGTGTTCCTCCTCATGGATAAACAGGAAGACCTTCATGCGCGACGTTATGCGATTGTCCTTGCGAAGGCGGTTACGGCGAGAAGCGCACCGGATGCCGCCGGCGTCGATGCCTTCACGATTCATGAAGGCTTGAAGGTTGAAATCCTCGAGAACTCCGGCGAAGCGTGTCACATCAGGCTTGCCGATGGGAAAGAAGGATGGATAGACTGTGCTGCGGTTGAAAGAATTTAGTCCGTTGTGACTCAGCGACTGGTTGCCCATATTCCCAAACGATGAAACCGGAATCCCTGTGCACCTGACGATCCTTCTCATGATGATTGCGCTTGCTTGCGGTTCTCAGGTATTCGCACAGGGAAGCGTTCTCAAGCCATTTCGCGAACCGGCGAAGATTCAACATCCGAATCGCGCCGGAACTTTTGCAGGATTGCAGTACAATCGTTCGATCGGTAGTTTTTCTACGACCTGTGATTGCACGTATCAAAACGGAAGCGGATGGGGTCCTCGACTCGGTGTGATGGGGGAGCATCCGGTAGGCGAGCGCTTCTCGATTACGGGTGTGATATCGCTCGCGTGGAGCGGAACATCCTACGAACGCAATGATACGCGTATCGAGTACGTGTATAACGAAGGGCGATATGCAAACATTGACTTTCGCAGTATGGTGGACGTCCAGCTTGTCACGCTCGGCGTCGGATTTTCCCTCACGTGGCTTACACCCGTAGAAAGACTCTTTGCCGGCATCGGTGTGAGTGGCGGTTTCGTACTCGACGATAACATACGGGAAACCGAGGAAGCTCTCACGCAGAATTACACATACCGCTCATCGAACACGCGGACTATCGAATATCTTGACGGCAGTCTTTCAGAACTTTATTCGCAAGGAAAATTCAGAGCGGGCATTCAGGTTGCCGTTCGTTACGAGATTCCGATTGCGCAAAACACGATGCTCGCGCCGGAGCTTTCGTATTTCTATCCACTCACAACGCTTGTTCGGGAGTACGAGGAGTGGAACATCACATCGGCGGCACTTTCCTGTGTCGTGCTTTTTGTTCTTTGAAAAGGAGATACCGTGAAATTCATCGCATCAGTAACACTCTTCGCACTCATATCTGTGCAGGCACTTGCACAGGTTGGCGGGGCCGAGCCGCAAAGTTCTTCCGATACCAAAGAACAGAACAAGACATTGAGTTTTGGCGTGCGTGCGGGAGTAAGCGCTGCTTTGGCAATGGGAGAATTCCGTACGACGTGCAATTGCATTTACGAGGAGGGCAGTGGCGTTGGACCATTTGCGGGATTGACGGCGGAATATGTGCTCGACAGCGAGTGGAGTATCGTACTCACTGCGGCGTGGTCAGCATTGAATACGGCATACACGGTTGAGACGACACAAAAGGAATTCGTTCAATCGGGAGAAGCGATCGATGTGACTACAGAACGGAAGGCAGATGTGAAACTGACGTATGCGAGTCTCATCGTTGCGGGAAAGTGGAGTACCGGAGTGGGCGGGTTGTTCGTCACCGCAGGTCCGTCGTTCGGTATTCTCCTGAACGACCATATTGACGAAGTAGAGCGGATAAAGACGCCCGGTTATATTTTTCTCAATACGAATACGAACGAGAAGCGCATTCAGGAAGGAAGCCTCGATGCTCTCTTCACGAAAAGCACGATGCGTTTTGCAGTTCACGCCGGAGTAGGTTATGATCTCACACTGGAACCGCTTACCCTTTCACCGATGATTGCCTACGAGTTTCCGTTCACATCCATCGTCAAAGAGCAGAGCCGATGGAAGCTCGCTTCTCTGCAAGGTTGGATTGAAGCGAAGATCGCTTTGTGGTGAAGAGGTTAAGGGGGTAAAGAGGTGAAGAGGTAAAGGGGAAAGACATGTACGTTGTCCATGCTTTAGCATGATTGACGTACGATCCTTGGCTGTGGTCAAGCGTAACGCCTCAAATAAAACGAAACTCGTCCAAGAGAACGAGAAGACGTTCGCAGCACGGGATATTACTTCACGACAAGAAATGATTGCGCCATAGTCTGCATGGCATCGCTCAAGCGGATGAAGTACAAACCTTCCTGTAATTGCGTACTCGGAATGATCGCATCGTAGGTGCCGGCAGCTCTCTGTCCCTCAAAGACGGTCATGACTTCTCTTCCAAGAACGTCATGAATCGTGATGCGAATTGTCGTTGCGCTGTTCAGACCGTAGGAGAATGTGACAACGCTATTCCGAACGGGATTGGGGTATGCAGGATTGAGTTGCGTTGTGAAAGGACTGACAGGACGCTCGACGCTCACGACGAATCCTCCGCTTTCGGTTTTGTACATCGTCCCGGCCCATCCTGCGGTGTAACCGACATTTTCATTGACGAAATCGACGGCTTGCAACGACTGCGGGATCGCAAGATCCTGTGGAAGCCAATTCGCCCCGCCGTTTGTCGTCCGGAGGATCATCCCATTCCAACCGACAACGAATGCCGTGTTGCTGTCCACGTGGTGAACGTCCTGAAAAATGTATGAACCGATGGGAATCTCGGCGGTCATCGTTTTCCAGTTTCGTCCCGCTTCACGTGATTGAAGGATCATGCCGTTCGAACCGACTGCCGTCACGACGTTTTGGTTTCCCGCTGAAACGGCATAGAGCGCATTGTTTCCCGCGCCGGTCTGACTTTGCCATGATTGACCGCCGTTCGTCGTGCGGGAAATCTTTCCGGCATTGCCAACCGCGACGGCAATTTGATTCGTGAGCCATACAACGCCGTTGACATTGTTCACATTGAACCGGGGGTCACGCTGAGTCCAGGTTGCGCCACCATCTGTGGTCACGAGCAGGGTATTCCCTTCGCCTCCGACAATGCCAAGGTTCTCATCATAGAACGCGACATCGAAAAAGAATCTCGCAGAACCTGTTGAGAGGGAGTCCCAGCTATTCCCGCCATTCGTGGTCTTAAAGAGTTTTCCACCTTCACCGCAGATGAAACCGATGTTCTCGTTCAGGAATCGCACGCGCATGAGCTTCACTTTCGTATTCAGGTTCTTCGTTCCCCAGCTTTGTCCGCCATTCTCCGTGTACAAGACGATCCCGTCGCCGGCAACCGCAAATCCTTTCTGTTCATTGATAAAAGCAACCCCGTTAAAATATGCATCGGGACGTTCGGTGTTCAAGGATGTCCACGCTATCTGTGCCTGAGTGATAGCGGAAAGCGTGAGCGTGAGAATCAGGGCGTAAAGGTATGTCATAAGGGTAACTGCTTTAGTGGAGGAATGATGGAGTCCCGATACGGGATGGAGGAATGACAATTCCAAATTGGTTTTGTTTCAATTCGGAAGGATGGTATAAGAAAAGCGGCTGTCGTTGCAACAGCCGCGTACGTGAATGCATGGTGAGAATGCTATGCTCCAATAGCCTGCGTGACTTTTCTCGCCGCATCTTTCAAATCCGTTGCGACAAGGAAGGTCATTCCGGATTCATTGAGAATGCTTGCGGCTTCATCGGCATTGGTTCCCGCAAGGCGAACGACGATGGGAACGTGAATATCGATGTTTCGCGCGGCTTGTACGACGCCGTTCGCAATGCGGTCACAGCGTACGATGCCGCCGAAGATGTTTATGAGAATAGCCTGGACGTGAGGATCGCTCAGGATTATGCGGAAGCCGTTTTCGACGGTCTCAGCGTTAGCTCCACCGCCGACGTCGAGAAAGTTCGCCGGTTCTCCTCCGGCAAGCTTGATGATATCCATCGTCGCCATGGCAAGCCCTGCGCCGTTGACCATGCAGCCGACATTGCCATCGAGTTTGATGTAGTTGAGATTGTGCTTCGAGGCTTCCACTTCCAGCGGCGCTTCCTCCGAAATGTCGCGCATCTCAGCGATGTCTTTGTGGCTAAAGAGCGCATTGTCGTCGATGGCGACCTTGCAGTCGAGTGCGATGATCTTGCCATCATCCGTTAGCACAAGCGGATTGATCTCGAACAAGCTTGCGTCCAATAGATCGTAAGCCCGCACGAGCGTGAGCAGGAAGTTGACTGCGTTTTTATAGCCCTCTCCCGAAAGGCCGAGAGCGAATGCAAGCTCACGCGCCTCATAGGGCTGAAATCCCATAACGGGGTCGATGGTGATCCGGTGGATTTTCTCAGGGGTCGTTGCGGCAACCTTCTCGATTTCCATTCCGCCTTCCGTGGAGACCATGATGATGTTTCGCGATTGTGCGCGATCGAGCAGCATGCCCGCGTAAAATTCCTTCGCGATATTCACGCCCTGCTCGACGAGGACTCGCTGAACAATCTTGCCTTCCGGGCCGGTTTGCACCGTGACGAGCTTGTTGCCGATCATTTTTGCCGAATATGCTCGAACTTCATCGAGTGTTGAGGCGACTTTGACGCCGCCGTTCATGATGAGCACGTCAGTTTGCGGGTCGTAGAGGTCGCCTTTTCCCCGGCCACCTGCGTGGATTTGTGCTTTCACAACCCACAGCTCCCCGCCGAGTTCGCGCGCTACGGCAACGGCTTCATCTGCTGAAAAAGCCACCCGGCCATTGGGCGTCGGGACATTGAATCGGCGTAAGATCTCCTTGCCCTGATATTCGTGAAGTTTCATTGTCTTTCCTGAGTAAGTGTTTGCTGATGGAAGCGCCTTCATTTACCCAAAGAAGGCTTACAAAAATGGGAAAAAACGAGTACTTGGGAAAATGCGGGGAAAGAAAAAGTCCATTTCGAAATCACCTGTTAAAAATGAGGGTTGTCCCCTATTGCGATGAAAATGCCGCGGAGTGTATCTTGTTCAAGGTCATATTCACTGGGAGGCTTTCGAAAAAACGTGAAAAAGCGGAGGAACATATTCTTGAACGGCCAAAACAGATGTTTCAATAAGCTAAGGATGATTCTCATGAATCGGTTGAGATACTCGATTCCTGGGGAATTCACGAGGAATATGAAGATGCTGTCCACGATGCTTTCAAGAAAATTGCGGAGAAATACACTTGGGAGATGGCGATGGACGAGCAGAATTTCGGACTGATCCTCCGTACTGCCTTTATTTATTCAGAAAGTTAATGAAGTGTTAAGGATATTAGTGTTGCTTATGCTAATAAGTAGTGCATATTCTCAACAAGTGAGGATTGACCCTGATTCAAGTATACGCTGTATTTCGCTTGAGGCATTAGGAGCAGGTGGCTACTGGTCGATGAATTACGAGTATATTGATTTCAGTGACACGGTAAAGAGCGTATTTCGAATTGGTGTTTCGATGGCGCCCATTTCTTATGATGAAAACATGATTGCAGTCCCAATCGGCATATTGTGGCTGTCAGGCGATAGACACAATTTCGAAATCGGTGTTAATCTATCCACACTCATAATCAGTGGAATAAGTGGTGACTCAGAATATGGACTTGCCATAGTGCCATCTATCGGATACAGGTATATAGAGCAAGACGGATTGCATTATAGTATCGCTGCAACACCGTTTTTTACGATAGGTAAGGAGCGATATCGCCCAGATGCAAAATACAAGCTAACAGTTACGTCCTGGATTAAATTCGGATTGAGTTTCCCTTTGTAGCCAGGAATGCCTTTATCACTATCTATAATCTTCAGGAATGAAAAGTAATGTAGCCTGCATTCTTCTCATTGCCACAAGAAAGCTTATCTACAGACGTGTTCGAAAACTCTCAGAAAATTCCGTCCAAGTATCTTTTCGATATCGGAAGGAGAGTAGCCTTTCTGAAGCAGCGCGCGTGTGATGTTCGGCAACTCGTTCACATCTCCAAGCCCGATCGGTGCATGGTCAATGCCGTCGAAATCGGAGCCAAGTCCGACGTGGTCAATCCCCGCAACGCGAATCACATGCTCGATATGTGCGATCACGTCATCGATGGTAGCGAGACCTTTGCGTTTCGCTTCGCGGATTATCTTTAAACGTTCACGGAACTTTGACTCAGGGATCATGTGGTCGTTTCCTTTGAGGGCATTCATCCTCTTATGAAGACCTGCCGTTAAAGCGACGCTGTTCTTCGGGATTCCGGCTTTGATGAATGAGGGATAGAAATTCACCATAACGACGCCGCCGTTTTTTGCAATCGCTCGGAGTTGGTCATCGGTCAGGTTGCGGTGGTGATCGCGCACTGACGTGCACGCAGAGTGAGAAGCGATGATGGGATTCCGGGATGTCGCAAGAACATCCTTCACGGACTCAGGCCCGAGATGGGAAATATCGATCAGAATACCGAGGCTGTCACAGAGACGAACGAGCGATTTCCCGAAATCAGTCAATCCCTTTTGCTTCTTTCCCTCGGATTCATCTTTCGATGACGATGCCCACGACGTGCTGTTGTTCCATGTGAGTCCAAAGCTGCGAAGCCCGCGATTGTAAAACGCAGTCAATTTCTCCGCAGAGTTCTCGATCGCATGACCGCCCTCAATGCCGATGATTGCAGCGAGCTTCCCTTTCTTCACTGCCTGTCGCAGTTCGGCTCCGTTTCGCACATACATGATCGCGTCAGGATTTCGCTTTATGATGGCATCGAGCGAGTCGATTTCAGTTTTCGCGTACTTCCACGACTCCTTCTTCTCATCATACTCAGGAGGCACCCAGACGGAGAACACCTGCACGTCAACACCACCGGCAAGGAAACGCGGAAGATCGGAGTGTCCTTTCGATGTATAGACATCAACGCGTTCACCAGCCATGACCCGCATGAGAATGTCGTTGTGGCCATCGACGACGATCGCTTCGCGGTGGACTTTGAGGTGATGCTTCTCTTTGGTTTTTTCTTGGCTCTCAGTTTTTTCCTGAAAGGAAGAGAGGAGAAGCAGCCAGCAGTAGAGTGAGTAGAAGACGGGACTCATTAGAGAGGGAATTTTTCGAAGTACCACTGGCGAGTGAGATCGAGCCACAAAGCAAGACCACGCCACTCACCGAACGAATCGTACTTCGCGTGGATGTCTTTGTCGGTTATTGCTTTTCCATTACCGTGAATCTCAGAGAACTTCATGCGGCACCATGAGTCAAGTCCGAGGTAGTCGAAACGACCGAGCAGCTTGAGGAGATTGCCAGCAGCATAATCACCGATGCCCTTGATCGTCCGAAGTTCCTTGTAAAGTTCGTTCGCAGGAGCGTTCGAAGAACGAAACGCTTCGACGTGCAATTGGCCTTTGGCAACGCGCTTCGAAATTTCGAGAACGTACGGCGCACGATAGCCGAGCTTGATCTTCTCACGGAGAAATCGCTCACTACTCTGCGCGATCGCTTCCGGAGTGGGGAAGGCTTTCAAGCCGTCAGATGTCGCAGCGCCAAACGAGGAGATGAGGCGTTCGTTCATCGTCGTGGTAAGACTCCAGGAGCAATTCGTTGTGAGGATCATCTTCACGACGTCCTCGAAGAACGTTTCGCCTCGAAGAAACCGCCCCGCCTTCCTTCGCGCCATCCAACGCATATCCGGATGCCTTTTTATGAGCGCGTAAAATGTGCCGAGGTTCAGATCGAAGTGAAACATCTCTGCAAGTTTGCGCTTCGCGGCATTTCGATCCTGTGAGGAAATCTTCGTATGCGACTTTACCAGAAGACCGGAACTCGTTTCACGGATGGTGAAGGAAACCGGCTTTGTCGGGCAAGCGATAACGCACTGAAGGGCTTTTTCTTCGAGGGAAAAAGAGAACGGTTGGAGAACACTCCAACCGTGAGAAAACACCGTACTGAAAAAAAAGAAATCTTCCGGCGTAGTTACGGAAAACGATGAACTCATGCCAACAGAATCGTTGGGAAGTTCCGGGAAGGCAATCGATTCGTTATGACGGTGATTCGGATTTCTTAAGCGCCTGGATTTCGTTGCGGATTTCCTGCGCCTTCCTCTTGAGGTCGTTCATGTGCTTTCGCACGCGCGTACCCGCGGATTTATTCCCCTTTCCATAGAACTTCTCAAAATCTTTCTCAAAGGTTTGAACGAGATCGACTAACTCCTGAAAACGGCTCATGATGCCTCCTAAAGATGAAAAAGATGAATGGGTATCCTCAGTCCAGAGTCCGGGTGCCAATATATCAATTCATGCCATTATGCAAAAGAAAGAGGGAAAATTGGTTCTTTTCAAATGCCATGAGTTACAAGGATGATTTTTTCGCTCCCGATTTGAAGCCAGATGATTGCCTGTCCTGCTTCCGTTCCGAAAAGGAGTTGGCCATACGAAGCACCGCTACGAGTGAGAACTCCCGAAGTCTGCGACCAGAACGTATCGAGGTCAACAGCTTTGAAGTCGGCGAGAACCCATTTCATCACGGCATTGAGCATCGTGAACTCGACGCCATCAACCGTCCAGATGTTGTTGATCGTCCGGGTCGTTTGTTGGACGAATTTCGTGACGTAGAGGCTTTTGTAAATGCGTCTCTCGTCAATAGAGATCGAAAGATTCGAGGCGGTGATGCTACCCTGTAACATCTCATCAACGTCATAGACTGGGCTTGTGCCGGCTTCATAATACACGGAACCCTGCATGGTCATATCGACCGTGAGCGGGGTGTTCTCATACGTCATCGATCCGCGGATCGAGGCCTGTCTGCTTGTAGATGTTTGCTGTGAAGACACGGTAAAGTCGGCAACTCCGGTGATCACCATTCGGAAGCCGAGGCTGTGACTGCTGCGAAGGAAGTTTGCAGCATCGGAAGTGAAGTCACCATTGAAAGCGGTCACCGTGTAATCGACCGTCGAACCGTTCGTGAATGAGAGGCGAAGTTTATCGTTCGGTGTTGCGCTGTATGTGAATTGATTTGGATTCGACGAGCTCTGTGTTAAGGTGCCTGTGGTGATGAGTTGTGTTCCGCCGTTGATTTCCGAAGCGAGAAAAACCGCTTCAGCGCAGAGTGTCGCCGCCTCTTCACCCGTGGAATAGACATACCCCGGCACGGAAAGCCCCAACGCAACCCGCCTGGCATCTGTGACCTTTGGCCGAATGATTCGCAATGTTGCCGTTGCCGAGGCGTTGGCGTCGGCTTTGGAGACAGCTTTGATCGTCACTGTCGTCGGATCAACACTGATAGTAGCCGGAGCAGTATAGAAACCTGATGTATTGATACTGCCGGGACCATTCAAAACGGACCAGGTCACCGTTTGGTCGGTAGCTCCCGTTACCGTGGCCTTGAACTGGATCGTTACGCCTGGATTGATATCGGAGGACGCAGGTGTGATGGTGACTTTGACATTGGATGATGGCGGTGTCGTTGGATTCGAATCTTCGTCCTTGCTGCAGGAACTGATGAACAAAGACAGGATGAGTAAGAGTGATAAGCGTTTCATGGCGGATCTCCGAGCTATTACGAAGTGAAGATTATCTCAAGGAAAGCGGAAAAGCAAATGCCGTAGTGGTTTCCGATAGCTTGTCATGCTCAAGAGAAAATCCTGCGATGGATCGTGATAGGAACGTGACACTCCAGTGACAACCGACAGGGTAGTGTCCACTGAACTGTGTCAGGTGAAAAGTTGCTCTCACAGCCATGAAGGAATGCACAATGACACCGCTTCTCGTAATAGTAACCCTCCTGCTCATCAGCAGACCCAACGTCGCAATAGCGCAGGACGATATCCTCTTCGAGTCTATCGTTTGCCCTACGAGTGACGGCAACATCACGATTACACCGACAGAGGTACGCCTTCGCGATTACCGCTTGTCCTTCGATTCTCTCCGCCATGACCGTCTGTATCTCAGAGACCGGAAAAACGGTGTGTTGGCTCAACTCATTCCATCATACGAGTCACTCGATCTCGTGATAAACGAAAAAGGCAGGCGTCTCGCAGTGGTGATTCATCGAAATGCGATGGAGCCGGTTCTCGCTTCGCGATACGGCTATCCTTCTGACTGGCGGAGCCTGCGGGTCAATCTCGTCATCATATGTTTAACCAAACCTGAAAACTCACGAAGCTTATCATACGAAACGAAGACGACGGAATGATGTGAACCCATTTTCCTTTCGAATGAACATCCCGTCCGATCAGACGGGTTTTTTTATGTCTGGTGACTCAGGGAACGCTTCTTCAAGAGCCTTGTTCGCAGCTTATCGAAGCTTCGCCAGCGCAACCGGATGATCAAGTGTGTGAGCAAGAGCAATGAGCGTTTCGATTGCCTGAGCGCGAGGGTGGTTATTCGCAAAGACATAGACCGAATCCGAAAACGAAGCGAGCGCAAGAATCTGCTCGGCGATTTCCTGAATCTCCTGCTCCGTGTAGGTATAATCGTAACGTGTGACGTTATCTCCGTCGAACCAGTTCTGTGCGTTTCTTCCGTGCAAGCGGTAGTACGCCAGATGTGACGATCCTTTGACGACGCTGTTTGTGAGACCGGGAAGCTGTGGCGCATCGACGGAACAGAGGGTAATCTTTCGCTGCTGTACGTAGTCATACGTCGTGTCGTGGTACCAGCCTGCATGGCGGAATTCGAACACGAGCCGGAATGCATCGAAGTAATGACAGATCTCATCGAGATAGAGGTAGCTTTCATGATTGCACTTGAAGCTGTACGGGAATTGAAAAAGAATGGACGTGAGTTGATTCGTATCGGAGAGGACAGCCATAGCATCAGCGAACTGGCGCCACTCCTCAAGGACGATGCGTCTGCTATGCGTGATGGATTGATGTGCCTTTACGCTAAAAAGAGTGTTCGGGGCTTTGTTGCGGATCTGGAATAAGGTGCTTGGGCGCGGTAAGCTGTAGTAAGTGTAATTGATCTCCACGCTCGGGAAGAATGCCTGGTAGTAATTGAGCATGGCAGGTTTCGATGTCCCCTCCGGGTAGAATGGTCCAACCCAATCCTCATAAGAGTATCCGCTCGTTCCAAGTACAATCCCTCTCCGATACAGCTTCCAGATGGATCGCGGTGGAAGGAGGCGTTGAGTCGGTTCGGGGAAGAGTGCGGTTTGATACATACGGGTTAGAATAATGTCTAACCAAATCTAACTTTCTTCCCCTGATTTGTCAAGGATGTTGTACGGTTCTCATAAAAAAACCCTGCCGAAGCAGGGAATTTTTCGTGGACGCTATAGGATTTGAACCTATGACCTCACGCGTGTGAAGCGTGCGCTCTAAACCAACTGAGCTAAGCGTCCAAAACGCCTACAAAAGTAGGCGAGGGAAGATGAAAAACAAAGATCACCGTCAGAACGGAAGGTCTTCGTCGGTTGCAGGCGGTGCGGGTGCTTCGATCGGTGGGTGTTCATGGTGATCACCAGCGGCTCCGCCATTTCCGCGAGAATCAAGAAACATAAACGTATCCACAACAATCTCGGTCATGTACTTCTTCGAGCCGTCCTTGTCATCCCAGCTACGGGTCTGGAGCTTGCCTTCTACATAGACCTTGCTCCCCTTTTTGAGATACTGTGCCATCGTTTCGGCGGCTTTTCGCCAGGCGACAATGCGGTGCCATTCCGTTTTTTCAACGAGGTTCCCGTCCTGACCCTTGTAGGATTCGTTGGTTGCTAAAGAAAACGATGCGACTGGTGTCCCACCTTGTGTGTAACGCAATTCGGGATCCGATCCCAGATTGCCGATAAGCATTACCTTGTTAAGCCCATACGCCATAAAACCTCCTGTAAGTGAGTTAAAGGAACTATTGTGATTCGCGCAGTACGATAACGCTCTTTGAGGTCAAAAGCAATAGGCCGGAGTCAAAAAATGTGACGTCACGAAAATCACCGGCGTCTGTCTGAAAAATGAAGTCCTCCTGCGTATATGAGCGAAGATGCGAGCCATCCGATGAGAATATTTGGAGTCCGATGTCGTCGATGACAAAGCATTTCGATTGTCGGACTGTGATACCATGCGCATCGCGAAGATGAGATGCACCGAATGAGCGCACATATACTCCAAATCCGTCGAACACGACAACTCGCTCTGATTCAAGGACATAGAGGTAATCACTTTCATCGACATCCATCGCAATCGGATTCTTCAAGCGGCCTGGCCCGGATTCGACACCACCGAAAGAGCCTTCAATTGTGGCGAAGCCCGATGTTGTCACGACACGATTGTTTTCTCCATCGAGAATGAATAGCCCACCCAATCCTGAGACGGCGATATCCAGAGGATAACCGAAATGTGATTCCAGCGCAGGGTTGTTCCGTGTTGAAAACGTTCCTATAGGATGAAGGTCCTTGTCGAAACGGACGATGCGATGGTTCTGTGTATCTGCGATGTATGTCACGATACCGAGCCGAACGTCAACACCATGCGGTGTATCGAGTTGGTTGATATCCCATCCCCGACCTCCAATTTTTTTGAGCAAAGTCCCATCACGTTTGAACTTCGAAAGCGTGTGAGTAGTCGCATCAGTTACGTAAACGTATTGTTCCATATCGACTTCGATTGAGACGGCATTTTGGAACGAACCGAATCGGTAATCCTCAATCAAGAGTGAACCCTGTTGCGCCGGAATGGAGCTGATGCCCGTGCAACACAGAATAACGATGTAGAGTCCTGTTCTCACGACTTACTGCGTTTCGAAAAGCTCCATCGGTGAGGAGCGGAGAATCAAACTCTTTTCAAGAGAGGTCTTTCCCTCAATCATGAACCGAACCGAACCGTACAGCACCGGGTCAATAGGAAGGACTGCTTCGGGAGTTCTGGCAGTCAGCGAAACAGTCCGATCTGGAGGTAATCGTACTTCCTTCATCTCCACGTCTTCGTAGAGTATGATCGCACGAAATTTCCGCAGTGGGTTGCCTGAACGATCGTCGATAATCGCCCCGGATGCACCATGCAGGACGATGTCCTTCGTTGTCGTATTCCGCAATGCGATCTGCAGTACGGATATGAATTTCGGTGGTGAACCAGGCATGAAGTCATTCCATGCATCACCCGTGATGGAGACGACTTCAATTTCCGATGTGATCACATCCTGAAGTGTCCCGCAATGCGTAAAGAAGGAAAGAAAAAGAAGGATGATGGGAAAGCTATTTCGAAACGATCGATGTCGGAGCACTAACTACCTCCGTTCGATAGCCGTCGGTCGTTTGCACTTCAAGTTTCACGATTACCGATTTGGAATTGACGGCTTCAGATCCATCAAGTCCCAAAGGCGTGACAACCGAAAAATCCTTGACTTGCTTCGGAAGCAGTTGGCCCGTCGATATCGATCCATAAGAATCAGGAATGATCGGTCGAAACCGAACGAGAGCCTTATTCGTCGAGGCATCGAAGAGCGTTCCTTCAATAAACGCGATATTCATGCCGCGCTCCGTTCGGTTTACAAGACGGACAACCATGTTCGCAGCAATGACAGGTTTCCCTTGCTGCTTTTCTGTCGTGATGCTCGCAGAGCTGAAATGCACGGAAAGCGAATCCGTCACCGCATCAGACGTGCAGCCTGTGATGACGAAAGAGAGAATTATGACGGTGAAGAGTGAGTGGAATATTCTTGCGATCATGCGTGCAATACTCGTTCTTATTTGGTGAGACGGAAGCGGACTGGAACGGCGACTTTCACATTCACCGGTTTTCCGCGTTGCATTCCAGGAGTGAATTTAACTTTCTTTACCGCTTCAACAGCAGCTTCATCACAACCGCCACCAATGCCACGCAGGACCTCGGCGCGTGTGACGTTCCCGTTTCTATCGACGTATGCTAACACGGTCACGGTGCCTTCAACCCCTGCACGAATCGCGAGGTCCGGATAGACAAGATACTTCTTGATTGCATCCAGTCCACCGATGATCGTCGGTTGATCTTCGACGGCTTCAAAATACACGTCTTCATCTTCTTTGGGGGCTGTTTTCGGTGGCTCGGGTGGGGCGGTCATCTGTTGCGACAAATCGATTTCACTTGAGATATCCACATCCTGCATCGTTTCAGTAGAAGGTGCTTCGATGGGGATTGGAGGTCGAGGAGGGGGAGGAGGCCGATTTTCCTGGCGGGTGTTTTCGATATCCTCCACTTTTACGACCTCTTCTTTTACGTCGATAGAGCCACTGGAACCTTCGAGCGAAGGGAAGAAACGAAAAGCTGCAATGATGAGCAGCAATGATATGATCAGCGATATCTCAAAGTATCGGCGGCTTTTGCTTTTAATGTCGGCTTGCGGAATTTTTCTGAGTGGCATGATATCCTCCGTTCTATAGGCAATGGCAATATACCTATGCATTGTTGTTTGTCAAACTACTGCCTGTTTTGGTTCATCGCTTGCAGGTTTTTTGTTCCGCACTCCGTTGCTGTGGATTTGGTTTTGCACCTTGACGCCGATAATTTGCTCTTGCCTTGCCTGGATGGCGGAATTGGCAGACGCGCTACATTCAGGGTGTAGTGTCCGTAAGGGCGTGCAGGTTCGACTCCTGTTCCAGGCACAAAAGTCCGACAGGTTGTCGGGCTTTCTCTTTTCTGGTCATCGAGTGACTGTGACTTTCACAATAATGTTCTTCCTCGCGGTCGAAATCTGAAGGAGATAAATACCGGAGGAGGTATGAGTCGGGAGCCTCGATCGAATCGACCACGATCCGCGGTCAAGTTCCTTATCGAACAGTTTACCGATAACTCTCCCGAAGACGTCAAATAAAGTCGTGCGAATACTCTGTCGCTCGCCTATTGTAAGGCGAACCGTGAAGATTCCATTATTCGTGATCGGATTCGGATAAAGTGCATTGATAGCAACAGTAGAAGGTAACAGTTCGGCAAAATGCTGATCGAACGCCTGCTTGGGGTTCAGATAGAATGTATCGCGCTTTGTCACTGGTATCACTGGCCGGATGTACAGTTCATCCTCATTGTGGAATGTTTTCGCTTCTTGTGCATAGTACCATCCCCCGTACATGATGTCCATCGTCGATGCATCCGCCATCAACGATTTCGATGTGTAGATTGATTGTGGTGTCTGAGAATACGACGACTTGAAAATGAAGAGATATTCCCTTAGTGCGATGTGTCTCACTTCAATGCTTGTATTGCGATGAAGCTCTTGATATTCTTAAATGTAAGAATAGCGTAGAAAGTCCCGCTCGATGGCAAGGCTTCTGCACTCAATACGACGTTGTATTGCCCGGGATCGAGCGACGATGATACGAGAGTAGCGATTGGCCTCCCAAGGATATCGACTAAGCGCAGGGATGTAAAGCCATGCTCACTCAATGTAAAGCTTATCATCGATTCAGAAACGATCGGATTCGGATGAGCGCTCAGGTTCACACGATGAGGGACGAATTCATTGGAAACGCCATTGACCATTCCAAGTGGATTAACGAGGAAAGTGTCACGCGTACTGATCGGAATTTTTGGAAGGATGAGGAAGTAATCGCCATCGACAAAGGTCGATGAAGATATCTTCTTATAAAACCATCCTGAGTAGAGGATGTCCATCGCACCGGCGTCAGCGAGAATACGTTTCGATGTATAAAAGGGATCTGGTGTTTCCAGATAGGACGAGTTGAAAACGAAGAGATACTCGCGATCCCCAAGAAAAGCAGGATCCCAATAGTGATTGTGTTGAGAACTACCAATTTGTTCAACGAACGCAAGATTCACCTGGCGTGGATTCAGTGAATCACTGATGTCATAGGCACGAATTGAAACGTCATAGTATCCCTGGTAGCCATAATTCGGGTTACCACCACGCAGGTAGTTGTACGCTTTTTGTCCATTACGATCGAACACGAGCTTTATTGGGACAGCATCGAAGATTCCGAGTTTACTGCCAAAGAAGAGCTGACCAAGTTCCCAATTAACGACTGCGTTGAGCCATAGTCGCTCTTGCGGAAAGTATGAACTCACGACGGAGCCGTAAACTGATTCATCCGGAACTATGCGCGTATGAAATACTGTCCCAAGGTTCAACCTCCAACCTTCGATACTCGGCATATCATGAGCATAAATATCCGGTAACGGGTACCTCGCGAGAAGAGTCTGTTGAGTATTGAGGTTATGGATGGAAACGCTCTTATCTTCATCATCACTGCCTTGTACGGTGATGCGATAGGTATGATCTCGAAGCGACATACGGTCGGAGACTCGCCAGCCGAGCGAACCATAACCATCACCGGCCACATGGATAGCGAGTGAATCGACAGGCGGTGTCACGTAATCCTTTACAGTCAGCATCAGAGAATCATACCAGCGATTATTGTATGAATCTCTGACGGAAACCGGTAAGAGAAATCTTTGGTCATGGATAGCATTCGACGGAACATCGAAAGAGAAATACGTTGAGGGATTCTTAGGATCATATGGCAGAAGGCTGCTGCTGCTCACATTGATAGAATCACGGAATACGATCAATTCCGGCGTACCAGGCGCGAAACCCTGTGACCAGATTTCCAATGGCCCAATGGTGAATGATGTTTTGTTTTCCATTCGGACTGAAATACGAATATTCTCACTGGGATTGGCGACATTGTCATAGTTCAGATGATCCGATTCGACATTATCGAGAGTGACTTGCACGATTCCGCTCAGTGGGAGGCACTCACCGGCAAACCACTCATTTTCTCGCTCGCTCCCTTTATCGACAACGAAATAACAATCCACGCCTTCTCGCTGCCTTGTTGTTTCCCACTCACCTGCAAAGTGAAAGTCTCCTGCGAGACTATCTCCGTGTTGTCCATCGTCATAGAGTCGAAACCGAGCTATATCTTTACCTTCTCTGGAACGCACGACGCCCTCGATAGAAGACGCATTGATGGCAGTAACGTTCAGTAAGATTCTTGCACTTAAAGTGTCGGGATAGGATACGTCAATCGTATGCGTAGGTATTGATGAAAGGTCGTAAATCGATCTTGCGAGAGAATGCAGGGATCGAGCAGCCTTTTTCAATTCAATAACGCTTTCAAGTCTGCCGTGACCGATCGTGGCGGACTTGGCGTAAATCACTTCTTGAGTATCACCTCGATTGAAAATGAAAGGCCCAATGCATGCCATGTATCTACGATCACTAGGCGCATGAATTATACCATCAATCCAACCTGTTCGGCTTATTGGATTTCCCGCAAGAGCATACTTCGTAACAATATTGTTTGTTGGATCAATGAATGGTGTACCATTCCATAGGAAACCTTGAAGATTATTGAACAACGCCGATGTTCCCTGATAATTTCCTAATGGGGGATCCGAATAAACGGCATCTCCGCCCGGACCAAATAGAATGAATGACGTGAACGGTAGATTCCTCAACCAACGCCTTTTCTCGAAGTTCACAGTGCCAAAGGAATTCGCGTCGTGGACAGTTGGGCCTTGCAGTAAGATATTCCCCATGGCAGGTGGGATGCCGTAAACATCATCGCGTGGGAGTCCATTGTATGTATATGCGATTTGTAACAGCGTATCGATCCCTACAAAATCATCGCCCGCATCACCAAGATCAGGATCTACCCATAGGCCGAGGTACATCCTCTCGAAGTCATACCAGCCTTCATTGATGAGCGTGTGCTTCACAAAGACCGTATTGTTTAAGACGCCAGGCCTGCTGTACGCCCATAGCATAGTCTGTACTTCCACGCCGAATGGTTCGGAACCATAGAGATTCCTTGTTCGTGCAGAGTCGAGGTCATTCATGACAAACCATAGAACTTCATCTCCGATGAACCATGGTTTGTCCGAGCGCGTAGAATCGCTCAGCCATAAGTTGAAATCCGGATCGTAACGGCCATTGTGATTTGAGTCGATAAAACGTGCTCCATCGTTTACCGGCCAATCGATAAAATCCTTCTTCAAGCGCTCTCTTTCCGTCTCGCTCATTAGAGCGTACTCAATGGCGTCAACTTTCCTGACTTTGTAGATTCGATAGCCCGGATCCGTTGGGTCAGCGGCTTCGATGTTTGGGAGGATTTTCCCTGCCTGCAATCCTTGACGATAGGTTGAACCGCCGGCATACACTTTACCATTGGTCGAGCCTCCCCATACAAGGCCATCTTCGAAGATGAGAGAGAGGCCGCTTTCCTTTGGCCAGATGAATCCATTGCCTGACTTCGTAGGATTGTAGCACATGTTCCCGTTGTTTGCAAGCCACATTAGGACATTGTTCACACTGATGAAATCGTATTGATCGTTCGTCTGTATCTTTGTCGGAGTTGAACTGAGCTTCGGTACCGAGTTATCCTGAGATATCAACCGATGCGAGCAAATAAGGAATAGGATTGCTATGGTAATGCAGTATGTTTTCATTGTGTTAAAACCGTGTGATGATAAGAGGCCGCCTGCTGACCTGATTATAGGTCCTGAGGACAAGATGGTAAACCCCTGTTGTGAGCGATTCATTTGGAAAGTAGTACAAGGACTGCATTCCTGCGTGAACATCGTTCTCTGCAAATCTTTCGACCAATCTCCCGAGATTGTCATATAACTCCAAACGCAGAGTAGTGGATTCCGGTGTGCCGTATCGGATCGTAACCGGTATTGCTGACCCCAATTGGATGGGGTTAGGGTATGGTGATTCAAGGTGAATGGTATTTGGAACTTCGACCTGATTTCCAACAGTCGTCGTTGTGATACCATATATGGTTCGGATCACCTTCGCGATATGCTGGACCTTTTTCACGCTCTGAATATTGTCCGATGCTTGTCCAACAATAATGGCATATTCGAGTTCAAGTGTGTCATTCGGTTTGAAAGATTTCGGTGAGACACTCAACACGGAGCGAACTTCATCACCTTTTGCCATTAACCAACCTTCACCGGTGAGTGGATTGCCTGAGAATGAATACAGAGTGTTCTGACTCGTAAGAGGATTGACTATGGGATACCCATCCCGATATAATCCTTGCAGCATATGCAAGAATTTCGCGTGCACTATTGATGGCCACGATGTTGAGATATAACTGCGAAGATCAATAACACACGCATTAACTATGTAGGGATTGAGTAGCAAGAGCCCCGCTGCGGGTGAGATCGAGTACACACTGTCACGGGTTGTTGCGTTGTAGGTGTAAAGAATGCCAAGACCGGTATCTATCGACGCCATATCGTTATCGATTTCTCCAATATCAAAATCGACATACAGCCCTCGACGGAAGAATTCGACCTCTTTGTCGCTTCTGTTTATCAGCTTCTCGCGGAAGAAGAGAACGTCATTCAATAGTCCATTACGAACTCCCCATGCTAAAACATGACATTCAATACCGATGGGCGCCGTACTTTCTACATTCATTGTACGATTGAAGTCGAGGTCATTCATGACGTACCAAACTTGCTCGTCACCAAAGAGGAGAGGCCTTCCTTCTTTATTCGTAGGTGCGCCGTCTTTCGCAGGCCATTGAATGTAATCGATGGATGTCGTGTCTCCCCGTTTGATATGATAGATACGGAATCGTGGATCGGATGGATCGGAAGCCTTCCCATCGCTTTTAATTGTTCCAGCCTGAAGACCCGCGTGGAATGGAGAACCGCCCGTGTGAACGAGTCTCTCTACCAGGCCTGTCCAAACAGTCCCAAGTTGAAAGCCCACGTACTTTCCTGAACCCGCAGGCCACTCTAATCCCGGACCACCGCCGGTTGCCCGTGAATTGGCCTTAGCCCCGTTGTTTGAAAGAACGATCGAGAGATTATTTGGCGTGAAGGTGCAGTATTGATCGTTTGTCTTTATGCCGGTTGTTTTGGATGCTTCCTGTGAAAGCAACGATTGTGCAAGCATAAGCATGACCGGAAGCAGTTTGGAGCAATGAATCATCGCAACCTCCATCGAAGAAGTGTATCCCGGAAAATGAATGACGGCTTTTTTCAAGGTACCGTATTGAGAAGATGCTTTTTCAATCAGTCACGAGCAGAACGCTCAGAGGTAAGACACGTTTGGAGAAATTTGGTTACGCTCAAAATCCCCGCGGAGTATGCCTCAATGCGAATGTTCGAAGAGCCACGGCATTCACGACTCGTTTCGGTGATTTATATTGACGTTATGAAGCCTATTGTCGTCGGAATAGCGGGTGGAAGCGGATCGGGGAAGACCACGCTTGCTCATCACATCGTGGAAAGACTTCGGAAGAGCAACGTTCTTCTCTTCCAGCACGATGCGTATTACTTCGATCTCGAACAGATGCCGAGTCGCGATCCAGCGGCAATCAATTACGATCATCCGTCGTCCCTCGAAACAGTGCTTTGTGCGGATCACTTGCGCAAGCTCAAGTGTGGTGAAACGATTTTCCAACCGATCTACGATTTCGCGACACACAGGAGGAGAGCGGAAACTCGTGAAGTTCATTCCGCAGCGGTGATACTCGTCGAAGGAATACTCATCCTTCACGAGAAAATTCTCCGTGACGAGATGGACCTGCGAATCTATGTCAATGCAGACGTGGAGACCTGCCTGCGGCGCCGCATCATTCGCGATGTTGCAAAGCGTGGACGTTCAGAGGAATCTGTTCGTGAGCAATTCCGAACGAGTGTCCTGCCGATGTTCGAGGAGTTCGTTGCGCCGAGTCGCAAGCATGCTGACATCATCGTGCCGAATGGCGGAGAGAATGAAAAGGCGCTTGAGGTTCTCGTCGAATATCTTTCAAGGAAGCTCACCAGCGTTATTTGAACGGGCGTTCACCTGCTTCTTTGCAACTGCAACGAAGTATCCCATCCATTTCCTTCCCCCGTGTTTCAGATACACGTCTATCTCGTGCTTATAATGTTTAACCAGAGTCTTCTGGTGCTTCATGCCTTCGAAACCGGCCTTCACGATGCCTTTCACTTCGCCGGTGAACTGTTCATAGAAGGGCGAAAGAACTGAAGAGCGATCTTCGAGCATGATCAAATCCAAACCGAACGCGTCCATCAAGTCGAGTATGTCCTGTTTCGTCGCGATCTTCTGATTCGCTGACTCCCACACGTCGCGAACGAATGTTGGTACCTCGTCCACTCGCCAATAAGAATCCGAAATCGCGATGACGCCACCATTTTTCAGCGTCTGCAATGCCTGCCTCATAGCCTTGTGCCTCGGATATGCAGAGAGGATTCCTTCCAACAGAACCATATCGAATGAAGCGGGTGGAACGGCCAGCGAAAGCGGCGAGGCAAATCGCGTTCGGACACGTGAGGCCAATCCGGATTGCGTGATGGCCATCTTCGCATAAGAGACAGCTTCAGGATCCTCCTCGATCGCCAGCACTTGTCCCTGAATGATTTCCGCAAGCGCGATTGCATGTTCGCCGTATCGCGACCCAATGGTGAGAGTATTGAGTGCGGGATCAGCGCTGTCGATACCGGCTTGCTTTACAATGTCTCGAACGAGCGCCGGCCCGCCGGGTGTGAGATGGAAAGGATACAGCGTATTCTTGCTCATGCATCAAGATTGAGTGACGACGGCTTCCCGAAGAAATCGTCGCACGGAAACGATGCTTCCAAGCAATCCGAGGAGAAGTCCGCCAAGAATGAGAAAAAGAAAAAAAGGAAGGCCGATACTGATGTGCACGAGAAGATCTTCTGAAAGCGGCTGAATGAAGAAACCGAATGCAACGGCAATGAGAATCGATGCGAGGATGCCGCCGATCAAGCCGTGCCACATTCCTTCGATGACGAAGGGAAGACGAATAAAGGTCGGGGTCGCACCGACAAGTTTCATGGTTCGGATCAGCTCGCGTTTCGCATAGATCGTAAGGCGGATGGTGTTGGCGACGAGAATCACTGCGGAAAGAGCGAGAACGATCCCAACGAACAAGGTTGCAAGCCGGAATGCGCGTGCACGTTTATCGATCAACTCTAAAAATTGCTTCCGGTACACGACGCTCTCTGCGGTCTTGATTTTTTCTGCGGTAGAAACGATGACGCGGGCGCTGTCGCTGTTGTTGTAGCCTTCGCTTAACCGAACACGGAACGATGCTGGGAGGGGGTTGTCTTCAAGCAGATCGGAAAAATCCTCGCCGACTTCTTTCTGGAAAATGCGTAAAGCCTCTTCCTTGCTGATGTAGGTTACTTCAAGCACACCAGGGATATTTCGCAAGACGATCGCCGTCTGCTCATGCTGCTTCTCCGAAAGGCCATGCTTGAGGAAGACTTCTATTTCTACCCGTTCACGAATGCTGTTGACGACGGAACTGAAGTTCATCGTGATCCCTGCGAATACGCCGAGCAACAGTAAAGCGATGCTGACGGTGAAGATCGTGATCAGAGTACTGGAACGATTCCGACGGAATCCGGAGAAGCTTTCTTTTATTGTATATGCCAGACTCATGCACGAACCCGCATGAACCTATGGCATTATGTTGAAACTCCCAACCAGCTTGAAGTCTGCCGAATGAATCAGCGAGCGTTTCCCGGCATGGTTGAGCTTGCGAACGGTCAGTTCTCGCGGTTGCCTCTGCGTTCACGCATCCGCGAGCGGAATTCCTCCTGAATCACCTTGAATTTTTCCTTCTGTTCGTCGTTCAACAAGGCGTTGATCTTTGTGTTCGACTCCTCATTCGTTTGACGAAATGCTTCGGTCATCGCTTCCCGGTCGCCCATAAAAGTCTCGCGCATAGCCCGAAGATCTTCCTGTGCTTTGTCGAGAATCTCCTTGACTTGCACGAACTGCGTGTCAGTCAAGGCGAGTTCGGTCTTCAATCGCTCAAGGTATTGCGCGCGGTTTTGTCGTTGTGCAGAAGCGGTGGAAGTGAGGACGCTGATACATGCGATGACCGCGATTGTCCATATGAAAGTTGTGATTGTCTTCATCGTTTGTGTCTCCAAATTGATAGGTGGAACAATATACCATCCACATCGACATTCTTCGAGAAATCGCGTTTAACCGCGATCTATTCGCCCGATCGTGCAAGGCTTTCAATTGCCTTTCAGCCGTCGAGAGGCTATATTTGAAAGGTTTGGATGTGGGGCAACCCGCATTTTTTACTTATATGACCATGCTCGAACACGAAATAATCAGCCGGAATATCAACGAATCGGTGGAAAATGCCGGATTTCACTTGTTGGACGTACAGTTCTCTTCACACGATACAGGAGTGACAATCGAGACATATGTCGATTCTGAGAATGGGATAACTGCGGATGATTGTGCGAAAATCAGCCGGTTGTTGGATGAAATCTTCGCTTCAAAGCTCCCCGAGTCCGACTATCATTTAGTGGTTTCATCCCCCGGTTTGGATAGACCGCTCAAACATCTCTGGCAGTTCAGGCGTCATCGGGGCAGGCTCGTTTCTCTTGAACTGGCAGGAACACTCGGGAAGCTGGAAGGACGCATTGAAAATGTGGAAGAATCTGTGGTCGTTATCGCACTGCGAGATGGATCGACTCGAGAGATACCATTCGCGGACATTATTCAGGCAAATATTATCGTCACAGTTTAAGAGCGCAATGCGCTATGGAGATTAAAGGAATAACATGAACAGCGAAATTGTAGAATCATTCGGACAAATGGTTCGCGAGAAGGGAATCGACCGTGATCGGCTCGTCTCGGTAATCGAGGATATCTTCGGAATGATGGTTCGAAAGAAATACGGATTGGAAGCGAACTTCGAGATTGTCGTCAATATGGAGAAAGGTGATATCGAGATTTTTCTTATCCGTCAGGTAGTCGAAACGGTGGAAAATCCGACACTGGAAATCAGCATTGAAGAAGTCAGGGAAAAAACGGACGAAGACCTCGATGTCAGCGAGGAATTTGTCGAGGTCATTCCGATGGAAACGTTTGGCCGTCGCCTTGTCTCCACGGCAAAGCAAAACCTGAATCAACGTATCAAGGAGATCGAAAAGGATCTCATCTACGACGAGTACTCCGAGAAAATCGGTGAGATCGTCGTCGGAGACGTTTATCAGATCCGGAAGAACGACGTTCTCATTAACCACAACCGAACGGAGCTCATCCTTCCAAAGAATGAGCAGATCAACAAGGAACGTTATCGCAAAGGGGACGTCATTCGCTGCGTCATTAAAGAAGTCGTGCGAAAGGGCAGTGGATTGCCAATGGTCATCGTTTCGAGAGCTGATCCTCTTTTCTTGCGGAAGCTTTTCGAGACCGAAATCCCGGAGGTTTACGACGGCGTCATTACAATTCGGAAAATCGCACGTGAACCTGGCGAACGCGCGAAAGTCGCAGTGGAATCCCACGACGATCGCATCGATGCAGTCGGCGCATGCGTCGGTATGAAAGGCGTGCGCATCCATGCGATCGTACGCGAGTTGAACAACGAGAACATCGACGTGATCAACTACACGGATGAGGTTTCGACATTCATCCAGCGTGCCCTTGCGCCGGCTAAACTGACGGACATTAAAGTAGATCGGCAAAGACGCATGGCTTCAGTTCATGTCAATCCGGACCAGGCATCTCTCGCCATCGGACGCAACGGACAGAACATTCGTCTGGCAACCCAATTGACCGGTTACCGGATTGAGATTATCAAGGAAGGTGCCGAGATCACGCAGACGATGGACGAGTACGAGATCGAGTTGGATGAATTTGTTGCCGACTTCGGCGAAGAATTCGTCAATCAACTCAAGGCCGCCGGATATTCGACAGCGAACGAAATCATCCTTGCGCCGGTGTCAGAACTTCTCGCAACGATTCCCGGAATAACGATCGAGCGGATAAACGAAGTGATCGTCGTAATGAAACGAGCGTTTGCGGAAGAGGAATAATCCTCTCCAATGGGAATGTTTTCTCAATACAAGGATATCAGTGTCAGAAAAGCAGCAAAAAACACGTCTCTATAAAGTCGCTAAAGAAATCAATCTTTCGCACGATACGCTGATCGATTTCCTTGTGAAAAAAGGTTTTGATGTCAAGAATCACATGTCCATTGTGGACGATGTGATGCTTGAAGCAATTGAAAAGCATTTCAAAAAGGAACGCGCCGACGCAGAACGTCACGCAAGGAAGAAGAAGGAGTATGACGAGCAGGACCGAAAGCGCCGGGGTGACGAAACCCCGGCTGTACCGACGGCTGAAGTCGAGATAGAGAAGCCGCCGGAAATACCGGTGGAAGTTCCTGCAGAAGAACCATTACCGGAAGAGCCGCAGGAAGAAATCGTCCCAGTTCATCAAGTCGAAATTGAAGCTCCCGCTCAACCCGTTGAGGAAATCCCCCAGCCGATAGTCGAGCAAACGGAAACACCTTCAGTAGCGGAGGTTGAAGCAGCACCTCCTAAAGCGACGGAAATCGCAAAGGCTGTAGAAGAAGTCACACCAGATGAGGCGCCGAAGAAGAAACCTGCGAAGGACAAAGCCAAGAAGAAGCACGAGGACCTGGACGTATCCATCCAATCGAGTATGCCGAAGATGGGATTGACGGTAAAAGGGAAAATCGAACTCGAACCGAAAAAAGTCGAGCAACCGGCGCCGGCAGCTGCATCAGAAGGGGATACGTCCATCGTTGACAAACCGAAGCACAAGAAAAAGAAGAAGAAGCGTGTCGAAGGTGAAGGCGAACCGGTTGAGGGAGAGGATAGTGACAGCGGTAAGAAAACAGTCGCAAAGAAAGGACGCACACGGGAAGTCGATGCTCTTGAAGTGCAGAGTGCAATCAAGCGCACGATCGCTTCGATGGGCGACGGAGGCGTCGGTACACAACGCGCTGCATTGCGAAGAAAAAAGAGAGCGAGACGCGAAGAAGAGCAACTCAGAGAATCGGAGCGCTCAAAAATACAGAAGCGTACTCTCAATATCTATGAATACGCAACCGTAGCAGAAATATCCTCGCTGATGGGCGTCAATGTGGGCGAAGTGATTACGTCTCTCATCGGGATGGGCGTGATGGCCTCGATCAACCAGCGTCTCGACATCGATACGATTACATTGGTCGCTTCTGAATTCGGATTCGACGTTCAGCAGCATGAGGAAGCGCTCGACGATGTTCTTGAAGATTTGGAAGACGCCGAGGAGACCCTCGAGCAAAGACCACCGATCGTAACGATCATGGGACACGTCGATCACGGAAAGACGTCATTGCTGGATCACATACGTGAATCGAATGTCGTCGCAGGTGAAAGCGGCGGTATTACCCAGCACATCGGCGCATACACGGTTTCGCTCGATAGCGGTCGGAAGATCACGTTCCTTGACACACCGGGACACGAAGCCTTTACAGCAATGCGTGCGCGTGGAGCGCAAGTCACCGATATCGTCGTGCTCGTCGTTGCTGCAGACGACAGCGTGATGCCGCAAACCGTCGAGGCAATCAGTCACGCATTAGCCGCGAAAGTTCCGATGGTCATAGCGATCAATAAGATTGACAAACCGGAATCGAACCCCGAACGTATTCGTCAGCAGCTTGCTGAGCGCAACGTCCTCGTCGAGGCGTGGGGAGGAAGATATGGCGCGGTAGAAATCTCAGCGAAGACCGGTCTGAACGTTGACAATCTCCTCGAACGCATCCTTCTTGAAGCGGATATCCTCGACTTGAAAGCGAATCCGGAAAGAGAGGCGCGCGGCTGGGTTATCGAATCACAGCTTGACAAGGGGAAAGGAATCATCGCAACAGTGCTCGTCCAGAAAGGAACGTTGCAAGTCGGTGATGCCTTCGTTGCCGGAAATGAATATGGGCGTGTACGTGCCCTTTTGGACGAACGTGGACATCGTGTCGAAGAAGCTCCGCCATCGACGCCAGTCCAGGTGCTCGGCTTCAACGGAATGCCTCAGGCTGGAGATGTATTCGTCGCACTGCCGTCGGACCGCGATGCCCGCGAGATTGCAAGCGAACGGACGCAGATCAAGCGCGAATCGGAATTCAGGCGAATGCGTCGGAAGACATTGGACGATATCTCTGAGCAGATAAAGATTGGAGGCGTTTCCGAGCTGTCTCTCATCGTGAAAGGCGACGTTGACGGTTCGATCGAGGCCCTCTCCGATGCGTTCATGAAATTATCGAATGAAGAAGTCCACATCAATGTGATTCACTCCGGCGTTGGTGGTATCTCCGAATCGGACGTACTGCTTGCATCAGCATCCGATGCAATCATCATCGGATTCCACGTCCGACCGAATTTGAACGCCCGCCGTCTTGCAGAAGCGGAGAACGTGGACATCCGTCTGTACGATATCATCTACGATGCGATCAATGACGTGAAGTCCGCACTGGAAGGATTGCTCAGGCCGATGATTTCCGAGAAGGTTTCTGCCACTGTATTAGTGCGGGAAACGTTCAAGATTTCACGCGTCGGGACAATCGCTGGATGCTATGTTCAGGAAGGAAAGATTCATCGAAACAACCGCATACGGCTTATCCGCGACGGTATGGTTGTCTTTACAGGCGGCATCAGTTCACTCAAGCGCTTCAAAGATGATACGCGCGAAGTTGACGCGGGCTTTGAATGCGGTATCAGCCTCGACGGCTTCAACGATCTGAAGATCGGCGATATCATTGAAGCATTCGAGAGAGTCGAAACGAAACGCACACTCGACAAGGTTGCCTCGTAGATGTCCATTCGAACAAGTCGTGTTTCTGCCCTGATAAAGCAGGAGATCAGCGTCATGCTGACTCGTGAGATCGATACGTCCGGCTTCGGTCTCATGACCGTAACGGACGTCATCATGACTCCGGACCTCCGCCTTGCAAAAGTCTATATCAGCCACTACCACTCCGGGAAAAGGAATGAAGAAATTCTCGCCTTTCTGGAGACGCAGAATAAAGCGATACGAATGTGGATCGGAAAAACCGTACGGTTGAAGTTCACACCGGAGATCCGTTTCTTCATCGATGAGACTATGGAGCGAATGGAGCGCATGGAGAAGCTGTTTGCGCAGATTCATAAAGAGGAAGAGAATCGATGAACGCACAGGACGTCGGATTCAATACCATAGAACGGTTTCGTTCCGAAAGTGGCGGAGTGTTGCTCGTCGATAAGCCCGAAGGTTGGACCTCGTTCGACGTGGTAAAGAAAATCCGCGGGATGTTCCGCTTGAAAAAAGTCGGTCACGCCGGTACGCTCGATCCACTTGCGACGGGGCTTCTCATCCTTGCGAGCGAAAGAATGACGCGCAAGATCGACCTCTTTCAAGCGCTCGAAAAAACCTATGAAGGAACATGCATTCTCGGAGCGATGACGACGAGCTTCGACGCAGATACACCGATTATCGAGACAAAAAAGATCGACGGAATCTCGAAAGAAACGCTCACTGAGGCAACACGTTCATTTGTCGGTTCCATCGAGCAGCTTCCTCCGATGTATTCGGCAGTAAAGGTTCAGGGTCAACGTTTGTACAAGCTCGCGAGAAAAGGAGTTGAAATAGAAAGATCCCCACGCACCGTGACGATATCCGAGTTCACCATTCTCGATGCGCAATTGCCGGAAGTGACATTCCGTGTTCGATGCTCGAAGGGAACATACGTCCGCACTTTGATTCACGATTTAGGACAGGCACTCGGTTGTGGGGCGTACTTAAAATCATTACAGCGTACGGCAATCGGTCTCTTTCATATCGAAGAAGCCTGGACAATCGAACGACTCGCGCAGTACAAGCATGAAGGAATGGCTTATGCAAGTGCGTAGGGACATTGAAGATTTCCCGCGCGACTTGCGTCCTGTTATGACGATGGGTACGTTCGATGGAATTCATCTCGGTCATCGGACGATCTTCGATGAGTTGCTCCGCACCGCAAAGGAAACGGATGTCCCATCGGTTTTGCTCACGTTTCATCCGCATCCAAGGGAAGTCATCTTTCGAGAAGGTGAACCGATTTACCTCCTTACGACCATCGAAGAACGGATCCGTATCCTTCAGGATTTCGGCATCGATTATTGTGTCGTTCTTCCGTTCACGCGCAATCTATCCATGCTCGATTCGGAAGAGTATTTTGCATCTATCGTTGTCGGGAAGATCAATCCATCACATATCGTGGTCGGTTCCGATCATGCCTTCGGGCGAGGCCGGTCGGGACACATTCAGGAATTGCAGAGACTCGCCGGTGTACACGAAATCGGTGTGACGGTCGTCCCCAATGTTGAGTTGGAAGGAAAAAAGATCAGCAGTACCATCATTCGAAAGGCGTTGATGGCAGGGGATGTCGATACAGCCCATGTCTTGCTGGGACGTCCGTACCTGATTCACGGTATTGTCGAACGAGGACAGGGGCTTGGTGAAGCACTGGGTTTTCCCACGGCGAATCTCCATATCGACAGCACGAAAAAGCTTCTTCCGAAAATCGGAGTGTATCTCGTTCGGGTGCTCTGGAACGATACCTTACTCTTTGGACTGATGAACATTGGGCGCAGACCGACAATCTCCGTTCAGGGAGACGTAACGGTTGAAGTTCATATTTTAGATTTCAATGAGAACCTGTATGGCCTCGTGTTGGAGGTTGAGGTTCTTCAACGGATTCGCGACGAGATTCGATTTCCATCGCGCGATGCTTTGGTGGAGCAAATTGCCCGCGACAAGGAACTCGCGCTGGATCTCATTCAAGTACATGAAAAAACGTATTAACAAATTCAAACAGGAGTAAAGACAATGGCATTAACGCAAGAGCGCAAGCTCGAATTGGTCAAAAAATTCGGCGGAAATGAAAAAAACTCGGGGTTACCGGAGGTGCAAATCGCATTGCTCACGGAAACGATAAACGGACTCAGCAGTCACTTCGATACCCATGCGAAGGATAATCACAGCCGTCGCGGACTGCTCAAGATGGTAGGGAAGCGCCGCCGTTTGCTTGCATATCTTCAAAAGAAAGACATCAACCGCTATCGCACGATCGTCAAAGAACTCGACCTGCGGAAATAAAGAATTCCATTCAGGAACACACCAGAAGAAAGAAGAAGAAGGAAAGAATGATAAAAAAAGCATTGGAAATCGACGGCAAACAGATGACGTTCGAAACCGGAAGGCTTGCCCGTCAGGCGAGCGGATCCGTTCTCATTACGTTTGGTGAAACCGTCGTACTGGCAACAGTCGTTGCCGCTGACAGCCCGCGTGAAGGGATCGATTATTTCCCGCTCAGCGTCGAGTTCCGCGAAAAAATTTCGGCTGCGGGAAAAATTCCCGGCGGCTTTTTCAAACGCGAGGGAAAGCCTTCCGAAAAGGAAATCCTTTCGGCTCGGCTTATCGACCGGCCCATCAGGCCGATGTTCGCCGACAACTTCCGCAACGAAGTACAAATCGTCGTTTCGGTTTATTCATCCGATCAGGAGAACGATGGGGACGTCCTTGGCGCATGCGCTGCCTCTGCCGCTCTCATGATAAGCGAAGCCCCGTTCGATGGTCCTGTCGCAGAAGTGCGGGTTGGCCGCGTCAACGGCGAGTTCATTATCAATCCGACATATACACAATTGAAGGATTCCGATATCGAGCTTGTCGTAGCAGGAACGGACGATTCCATCATCATGGTGGAAGGGGAATCACAGGAAGTATCCGAATCGGACATGCTCGATGCGCTGAAATTTGGCCATGAGTATATACAAAAAATCTGCGGTGCGATACGGGAGTTTGCAAACGAGAATCCCAAACCGAAAATGGCAGTCAGCGCTCCGGCGTATCCGGATGGTCTTGTCGATGCCGTAAGGTCGCTTTGCTGGGAAAAATTAGGAGTTCTGGCTGCAACCGTACTGACGAAGCAAGAGCGGAGTGAGGCAACACAGAAAGTCTATGACGAAGTCATCGCTTCACTTGCCGAGAACTATCCCGAACAGGATGCCGCAATCAATGGCCTCATCCACGATTTCGAAAAACAGGCAATGCGCGAGACGATTCTGAAAAAAGGGAAGCGCTTGGATGGACGCGGCGTAAAAGATATCAGACCGATTACCTGCGACGTCGGTCTTCTTCCCCGGACTCACGGGTCAGCGCTTTTCACGAGAGGTGAAACGCAGGCACTGAACTCCTGCACGTTAGGAACGAAAGCCGACGAGCAAATCATCGATGGTTTGCTTCTCGAATCCCGCAAGCGCTTCATGCTGCATTACAACTTCCCGCCGTTTTCAGTCGGTGAAGTCGGACGCGTCGGTTTCACGAGCCGCCGCGAAATCGGACACGGAAATCTCGCAGAGCGCGCGTTGAAAGCGCTCATCCCCTCGGAGGAAGATTTCCCGTACACGATTCGTCTCCTCTGTGATATTCTCGAATCCAACGGTTCATCGTCGATGGCGACGGTGTGTTCAGGCTCGCTTGCACTAATGGACGCCGGAGTACCGATAAAGAGATCCGTTGCCGGTATCGCAATGGGACTTATCAAGGAAAGTGATGATGTCGCTATCCTCAGTGATATCCTTGGCAATGAAGATCATCTCGGTGATATGGACTTCAAAGTTGCCGGCACGCGGGACGGTATCACCTCCTTCCAAATGGATATAAAGATCAAGGGTATCTCATTCGCCATTATGGAGCGTGCGCTTGCTCAGGCGCAAGAAGGCCGTTTGCATATTCTTGGCATCATGGACCAAACGCTTTCATCAGCGCGAGAAGAACTTTCCCCATACGCACCACGCTTGACGACGATTTACATTCCGGTCGATCTGATCGGTGCAGTCATCGGCCCCGGAGGCAAAGTGATTCGCAGCATCGTCGCAGAGAGCGGTGCGGAAATCGATATATCCGACGATGGGAAGATCATCATCGCAGCGGTGAGTGGTGAGGCGAGCGAGAAAGCGAAAGCGATGATTACGCGAATTACTGCCGTGCCCGAGGAAGGAGAAATCTACACCGGGCCGGTAAAGAAGATCACGGACTTCGGTGCATTCGTGGAAATCCTTCCGGGGAAGGAAGGTCTTCTGCACATATCACAGATTGAATTCCGCCGGTTGAACACCGTGGATGAAGTCTTGAAAGTCGGCGATATTGTTACCGTAAAGCTTCTCAAAGTTGAAGACAACGGAAAAATGAGCTTGAGTCGAAAGGCACTGCTGCCGAAGCCCGAAGGGTACGTTGAGGAGGAAGAGAAACCGAGACGCAACGGCGGCGGTGAACGTCGTCACAAAGAGCGAAGAAACAATTGATCATCGAACCGGGCGAACACGTCGCTCGATGTTTTTTAAGGAGTACAACATGCCACGAGTCATATTTTCGATTTCCTATCCCATCAAAGAAGAAGCACGAGCCGACTACCTCGAAACGATAGAGGCGCTGAAAAACTATCTCACGATCGAACGAGGAAAAGATTATTCCGTTTTCGAACTCAAGGGAAAACCGAACCACTTCAGCGAAGTCTATATCTGCAAGTCGCTGGATGAATACGACCAACTCGAAGAAGAATCCGATGACGTAACCGAGCAACTCATCAATCGCATCGTCAACGACTTCATCTTGGATGGCAAGGTCGAGTACCGCACACTTATCGAGACCGTGTAGTGCGTGAGCCGCGACTGTAATCCACGAGAGCACGCACGATCCTATCCTGCAATTCTCGATACGGTTTATGCTCACCGAGAAAATTCTCAAAGGAGATAACGAACGCAAGCCGCTTTCCTTTTTTGGGAGCCACGTAACCGGCAAGTGTGCTGATTCCGCGAAGCGTCCCCGTCTTTGCAAAGACCACGTCATCCGGTTGCCCTTTCAATCTCGTAGCCAGTGTGCCATCTTTCCCACCGACGGAGAGTGAGCCTTTGAATCGTTCAAAGCCCGTTGCACCAGCCATCACCCTCAGCAATGAACCCATAGCAGCAGGAGTGATGAGGTTGTAAAAGGATATTCCCGAGCCATCGACCAATGAGATCCCGTTCGCATCGACACCATGTCGGCGTAATTCATTCAAGGCGGCAGAAAGACCTGCCGCTGTGCTTCCAGTACCTGAAAGAGCTGCTACGGTTTTCATTAAAACCTCGGCGCAGAGATTGTCACTCGATTTGTTCGTCACACGAAGCACTTCGTCGATGCTGCGACGGATCGTTGAAAC
The DNA here is from genome assembly GCA_964448285.1 of uncultured Chromatiales bacterium. Lineage (GTDB taxonomy): Bacteria > Bacteroidota > Ignavibacteria > SZUA-365 > SZUA-365 > CAYUWG01. The sequence continues at coordinate 22,752 of CAYUWG010000016.1, read as the reverse complement.
GGGCTGTGCTTGCTCAGGGATGTTTCCGTTCCGGAATTCGGACGGAAGCGATATACCGACCGCTTCAAGGTGTGACTTGAGCGCATCGAAGAAGACCGTCTCAGGTTTCCAGACACTCAAGCGCTCCGATTGCTTCTCCCCAGAGCGGATGTTTCCCGACACGACGATCACGTTCGTACCTTCCCGACGTGCGATCTTCAGCTTTCCGTTGCCAATAGATGCAGAGTTCTCGATCGTGAACACATTGCTTTTCGGTTCGATGGATACATCGATGCTTTGTCCATTCGATGACGCTGTTACGGTCACTTCAACGCGGTTACGATCGATGTTGAATGCGGAAATGTACGGGGTCGTCGCATTCGTCTCGTCGTCCCACATCCAGCCGCTACAGAACGCTATCGTATCAAACACACTGCCATCGAATTGCACCGCTCTCACTGCGCGAACACCCTGCTCCTTCATAGCAGTTGCGAAGGCCTGGAGTTCATTACGCGTGAGGAGTGGGTCGCCGGAGCCTTTTATCCATAGATCGACCGTGTCCGTTTCCGGTGAACTGAAGAGCGTCGTCTCGAATGTGAAATCGCGAGGAAGCAGCAGCACTGCCGCGGCCGTCGTCACGAGCTTCGTGGTTGAGGCAGGTCGGAAATAATGCATGCGATGTTGCTCGAATAATATCTCGCCGCTTTCCACGTCACTCACTTCGATGCCGGCGAAAGTGCAATCGAGCAGTGGCGACAGCAGCGTTCTTTCAATCGATTCATGGAGAGACTTGAGCGCGACTCCTTTCTGGGCTGCGCAAGGAGTTATGATGAGAAAACATGCAATCGGGATGATAATCGTTCTGTGTATCATTGCTTGTCCGTCATTGGTCTTGCCCGCTTCTGTTCAGTCGGATAGTTCCGGAGTCGTCGTGCTTGCAAGAGCGTTACGCAACATCTTTCCGGAAGCGAAGCTGCAGAGCATCATATCAAAATTACCTCCGCGCTGCAAAGTGCATGGATTCGACATCGGGGATTTTACCGGCGACGATGGCGCTGATGTCGTCGTCTCCGTCGAGGATTCGAAGAAACGAAACAAGGAATTGACGGTGCTCTTCTTCATCAACCGTGGTGCGGAATTCACACTCGATCAGACCTTGCTCCGCCGATACATCACCGAACCGATTGAAGTCGGCTTCTCTATCGAACAAGGACTTTGTTCCATCACACAGAAACTCGACGAGTATCACTGGGAAATTTCGAGCTATTCGTTTCAGTCATCGCTCTTTCGAGAAATGATGCATTGGGAAACCCAGCGTTTGAGAATCGGCCAGACATCGCCATCCATCGGATACGAGTCACAGGATGATTATCGCACGTTGCGTTCGAGTGAAGTGTATTATCGCGTAAGCGACAACAAAGTCCTCATGAGGCAGGAATTCTTTGCACTGCCGGTCTTTCCTGCCGGGGTGAAACTCGCATCAGACATCCGCACGGAAATTGGTGGACAGCACATGCGCATGATACGGCATGGCGCCAGCAGTTGGTCCGGTTGGGATGATGCTGAGGTGACGCTCTCCTCGCGATACGATTCGCAGTTCGTTGAGATCACGGTAGCCATCCGTGACGATATCCTGCTCGGTAAAAGAGACATCGACGAACCGGACAGGCTCGATCTCATTTTCGATATCAGTGGAAAGGGAAAGGTCGAAGTGAATGGGAAAGCGAGGATGGGAGAAGGTGACGATATCCTGTTCGTCCGTGTGTTGATGGGAAATGCCGCGGACACGCAGCCGGAAGTTCAGCTTCCATTCGGGATGCCATCGACCGGCGGGAAGGTACGTCCCTCAGTAAAGCATGCATTCAGGACTATCGAACTCGGCCATTATGAGATCACCGTCTTTGTCCCGACATCACTCTTTTCGAATCACTTTCTCGGGCGCTCAATTGGATTTACCGCGAGTTACTTCGACGTTGACCGCGTCGATCACTCCGATTGGGTAACCATACTTGCGACAGCCGATTATTTCGACGGCAGCAAAGTCGCCACATTCGGTAGAATGGACTTCTATCCGTCAGGTGAAGTCTATTTTGAACGAGAAGACCTCAGAACACGTCGCATCAGTTCGCTTATGAACGAGGCGGGAATCGCAGTTGAAAAGTGAAGAGGTAAAGAGTAAAGAGGTAAAGAGGACTCCATCCCATCACTCTCGTTCCCACCGCTTCCGCAGAATAGCGAGACAAATAAACGCGTTCCAAACGTGGGGCTGACGCTCTTATTTCATCAGCACCATCGTACCGAATGCTTCATATACTCCAACGCGTATGATGTAGAAATACACGCCGGGAGTGTTGCCGGCAGGCGTCCATCGGACCGTGTGAACACCGGGGTGTTGTGTCTCATCGACCAGGTGCGCCACGACTTGTCCAAGCGTGTTAACCACGGTGAGGCTCACACGAGCTGACGTCTCCAGGTCGTAGCGGATGGTGGTGGATGAATTGAAAGGATTCGGAAAATTCTGGAAAAGCGTGAAAGCACCAGGAAATACAAGTAATCGGTGCACTGCAGAGAGGTCCCTCCCTATGCCATCAACGAAAACTGTGTCGGGCGATGACCCTGCGTTGCTCATGATGGTGAGTATGCCGTTCCGGTTGCCGAGCGCACTTGGAATAAACCGAATCGTGTCGTCGAATGAGCCGTTTCCCGGTACCTCGAATTGACGAACGAGAGCAGAAAAATCCGCATTGGTCGAGTTGATCGCCGTCACGGTCAATTTAACGCTACCGGTATTGTTGATGGTCAGAACGAGGTCCTTCTTTCTGCTGATCTCGACTGATCCGAATGAGAGTTGCGCGGGAGCTACAGAAATCACGGGATTGTTTGGCACACCGTTCCCGCTCACGTTGATCGTGTCCGGTGATGAGACGGCATTACTCATCAGCGTGAAGGCCGTGCTGACCGGGCCTGCTGCACCTGGCGTGAAACGAAGGGTGAAGGTCTTTTTACCCGCCGGTGGGATCGTCGTGATCGCAGTCTCAAGTGTAAAGAATGGATTCCCCGATGTGAACGATGAGATTCGAAGCGTATCACCACCAGTGTTCGTGATGGTGACCGTTGTATCCTTGCTTGTACCCATGGCAACGTCGCCGAAGGAAATGGTTGCATTATCAAGCGTCATGATCGCTTGTGCAGTTCCGCTTCCCGAAAGCGATACGATCGTGGGCGAGGTCGGAGCGTTGCTCGTGATGGTGAGATTGGCTGAGACAGGTCCGGGCGTGGTCGGCGAAAAACGTACTGTGTCATCGAACGAAGCGCCGGGTGGAAGTACTCGGGCGGTGATGGTCACAGTGAATCTCTGGTTTGTCGTGGTAATGCTCGAAATAGTGAGTGTATCGCTTCCCGGATTCGAGATTTTGATTGCAAGGGATTTGCTCGATCCGATGTTTACGTTCCCGAAATTCAGCGAGGATTTGTCGGTTTGAATCGCCGCCGTACCGGTTCCCCAACCGGTAACCGAAACGGTATCCGGAGCGAAAAAGGAATTACTCTGAATGACGATGTACGCGTTAGCGGTAGTCTTGGAGGTCGGTTGATACTTCACTGCGGCTGTGACGTTGCCACTCGGGGCGATCGTGTTGCCTTCCGGCGTCAAACTGAACTGAGGATCGCTTGAAGTGACGGAAGAAATCGTCAGCGGGATGCCACCAATGTTGGTGAGTGTGATGTTTTTCGTCGAGGAGGTACCGAGATCTACACCGCCGAACTCAACCGTTTTCGAAGAAAGCGTCAGAACAGGCGGGCCTATCGGGAAGGTGCCATCGGCAAGGATTCTTGATACGTAGATTTCACCGTTCGTCGGCGAGATTCGGAAATCGTCCCACGTGAGGATGGCGCCGTTACGGCCATCGCTGATTATCCACGGGTCCGACTGTAGATTGCTCGCGACAGTGACCGGTACGCCGGCATCCGACCAGAGCAGCGAACCGCTGCCTGATATCCGCTGGGCGTAAATATCGTTTTTGGATGACCCCGAAGTTTTGTCCTCCCAAGCAACGATAACGCCGTTGCTTCCATCACTGATGATAACCGGGTGCACCTGGTCGCCTGCACGGTTAGAAACTTCCACTCCATCCGCTGTCCACGATTTGTTTCCGAGAGTATCGATGATCTGTGCATAGGAACGTTTTTTTCCAGAGGTCCGTCCATCCTCCCAGACAATGCCGAGTAATCCGGTACCGATGTTCGCTAATCGGTGGTTCGTTTGGTCGCCTGAAGTTGACGTCACGCGAAGGGTTTTAGCTATCGTACCATCCCTTTTCAGGACGACGAAGTGCAGGACGGGTGTCGTGCCTGTACCCCAATCGAGATAACCGAGGAAAACATTGCCGCTTCCGTCGGGAACGAGCAAAGGAGAGTCCTGTGTCGAACTTCCTGTCGCAATCGCGATGCCTCTGGCCGCCCATTTCACAGCACCTGCGGAATCGATCCGTTGTACGTACACGTCATAATCCGGCCGTGGGAAATATGCATACCCGATGTATGCGCCTCCGCTGCCGTCGCTTGCGATGGAAGGAGCGTTGGAAAACAGGAGCGTTCCCGATACGAGGGTCCCGGTGCCCCATCGTAGTGCCCCATTCGCATCTATGCGCTGGGCATAGATCCTGCTTGTCGGCGGGAATCCGGTGGTTGCGTCCGTGTACGTCACGATCGCGCCGTTCCTGCCGTCACTGACAAGGTTTAATTCGCCCTGGTTGGTGGGGCCCGTGGCGACGGACACACCGTTTTCCGCCCAGCGGACATTGCCCGAGGAATCAATGCGTTGGGCATAGATATCATTGTTGCCGTTTCTCGAGTCAATCCAGACAATGATCGCGCCGCCCACACCGTCCGAGACGATCTTCGGTTTCCCTGAAGTCAGGGTGGTATTGATGGCAACGCCGTTGACCGTCCATCGCACAAAACCATCCTTGTCAATGCGCTGGACATATATGTCAAAATAGTTTTGTCGGGATCTTGAATCGCTCCAGCAAATAATGGCCCCGTCACGTCCATCACTTATGATCCGAGGATATATCTGATCGTTGGCTGCGCGGCAAATCGCGTTGTTCAACGCAGGATCGGAAGCCCATTGCGCATGCGAAACCATAAGGGAAACGAAAAAGAACACCGGTACAAAGAGTCGAATCTGCCGTAATATCATCATTGCTCCTGATGAGGTTGAGTGGTTAAGAAATTCGTTCAAGCCGAGACAAGGGTTCGACATCCCGAAGACGTCGCGTGGACAAACATACGACGCAATAGCGGTTCGATAAACAGCATCGGTGAAGTAAATCGCAGCCGGGAAAGTGAAGAGGTGAAGGGGTGAAGAGGTGAAGAAGGAGTCAAGCCCATCACTCTCGTTCCCATCGCTCCGCGTAAGAATGAAGCGCTTGACGCTCCGCGTCGCTAAGATGATTGTCGGGATGACGGATTACTGATTTCTGATTACGGATAGCTTTCCGCATCATTCTCGTTCCCATCGCTCCGCGTGGGAATGAAGCGCTTGACGCTCCGCGTCGCTAAGATGATTGTCGGGATGACGGATTACTGATTTCTGATTACGGATAGCTTTCCGCATCATTCTCGTTCCCATCGCTCCGCGTGGGAATGAAGCGCTTGACGCTCCGCGTCGCTAAGATGATTGTCGGGATGACGGATTACTGATTTCTGATTACGGATAGCTTTCCGCATCATTCTCGTTCCCATCGCTCCGCGTGGGAATGAAGCGCTTGACGCTCCGCGTTGCTAAGATGATTGTCGGGATGACGGATTACTGATTTGGGATTTGCAAAGTGCCACCGACCCGCCATCCCACTGATCCACCGATCCACGAACTATGCCCCACGAGCAATCGTTTTCGTGTATCTTTGCAACCGACATGGAAACGCAGCTGATACAGACACTTGCTCAAGAGCTTGAAGATGCTCGACGCGATCGAGTGCAAGTCGCGCCATTGACCGAGCGGTATAAGAGCATCACCGTACTTGATGCTTATCGGATACAGCAGGTGTTGATCGAACTTCGGCAAACATCCGGAGCGCATTTGCTGGGACGAAAGATCGGCCTCACAAGCATAGCGATTCAAACAGCACTCGGAGTTTCGGAGCCTGACTATGGCCAGTTGCTCAGTGACATGCACGTCTTCACACGCGAGGCTGTACAGCTTCAGACACTGGTTCAACCGAGAGCAGAAGGAGAAATCGCATTCGTGCTTGAACGCGATTTGGATATGCCGTTCGTCACAGAAGCGGATGTGCTTCGATGCACGGCGTTCGTCATGCCCGCCATCGAGATTATCGACAGTCGCATAAAGGATTGGAAAATCAAGTTGGAGGATACCGTTGCAGACAATGCCTCATGTGCGCTCTTCGTTATCGGCAGTCGTAAAACACCTATCGACAACCTCGACCTTTGCGCATTGGGTATGTCACTGTATCGGAATGGAAACATTTCAGCAACCGGATCCGGTGCAGCAGCGCTGGGGAGTCCGGTGAAAGCGGTCGCATGGCTTGCGAATGCCCTGCGTGCGCATGGTGTGACGATGCGCGCCGGCGAAATCATTCTTTCCGGCGGTTTAGCTGCGACGGTTACACCATCAACCGGTGATTGGCTCGAAGTCGTAATGGAGAGACTCGGAAACGTGAGCGTGCGGTTTGAATAACTCCCGACGTATCGGCTGCGCGATTATCGGTTCCGGAAATATCGGCACGGACTTGATGTTCAAGGTGCTGCGAAATGCTTCGAACCTCGAGCTTACAATGCTTATCGGAATAGATCCGAAATCGGACGGTATCGATCGTGCACGGCGTCTTGGGATTCCGACAACGCATTTGGGGATCGATGGTTTTCTCAGCGATGAGGATGCTCGGTCACGCACGAATATCGTCTTCGATGCGACGAGCGCGAAAGCCCATCTTCGCCACGCACCGCTATTGAAGGAAGCCGGTATCGTGTGCATCGACCTTACGCCTGCAGCAATCGGACCTTACGTTGTTCCAACTGTGAATCTTCACGATCACATTGCAGCCGATAACGTCAACATGATCACCTGTGGGGGGCAGGCGACGATCCCGATCGTGTATGCGATCAGTCGTGTGGCTGAAGTTCCGTACGCTGAAATGGTTTCTTCGATTGCGAGCAAAAGCGCCGGACCCGGTACTCGTCAGAACATCGATGAGTTTACACAGACGACTGCTCGTGGATTGGAAGTTATCGGCGGCGCAATGCGTGGGAAGGCAATCATCATTCTCAATCCTGCCGAACCGCCAATCATCATGCGGAACACGGTCTATGCGTTGGTGCGCGGTGATGACGAAAGCGCTATCGCAGAATCCATCAATCTCATGGTTCAAGATGTCCAGGCATATGTGCCCGGATTTCGATTGACAGCCGACCCCGTGTTGGAGTCGCTGAAGAAGAATCCGATTACAATCCCAGGCGTCGGAAGATTCGATGGATTCAAGGTGACGGTCTTGATCGAAGTTGAGGGTGCGGCGCATTACCTTCCGTCATACGCGGGCAATCTCGACATCATGACGGCATCGGCAATTCGCGTCGGTGAAGTGATTGCTGAGAAGATGCTCGAATCGATTCCGAACGAGGCTTCGCGATGAAGCGCATTCGTGTAACCGACGTTACCCTCCGTGATGGTATGCACGCGCTTTCGCATCAGTACGAGCTGGATGACGTGCGTTCGATTGCACGAGCGCTGGACGCTGCCGGAGTGGATATCATCGAAGTCTCGCACGGTGATGGATTGAATGGGAATGCAATCAACTATGGTTTCTCGAAGCACACGGAGTCGGAATACTTAGAAGCTGCCGCCATCTCCATTCGGCAAGCGAGACTTGCGGCGCTGCTTTTACCGGGTATCGGCACGATTCACGATCTCGACGATGCGATGGATTGCGGAGTAAAGACGATTCGTATTGCAACGCACTGCACGGAAGCGGACATCGCCGAGCAACACATCGGGCATGCGAAGAAAAAGGGATTGGACACGGTCGGCTTTCTGATGATGTCCCATATGATTTCGCCATCGGAACTTCTCCGCCAAGCGAAGCTCATGGAGTCCTATGGAGCGGACTGTGTTTACGTTGTCGATTCGGCTGGCGCCTTGCTTATGCATGAAGCAGCAGAACGGATTCGAGCATTGAAGGACGGCCTCGACTGTGAGGTTGGCTATCACGCACATAACAATCTTTCGCTCGGAGTTGCCAACACGATCATGGCAATCCAGGAAGGTGCGGACAGGGTTGATGCGTCTTTGATCGGCTTAGGCGCAGGTGCAGGAAATGCTCCTTTGGAAGTGCTCGTAGCAGTAATGAACAAACATGGAATGACACACGGGTGTGATTTGTACCGGCTGATTGACGCGGCGGAAACGCTTGTCCGTCCGATGCTTGAAGCGAGAGGCCGAAGCGTTCGAATCGACGGAAGCAGTCTCATGTTGGGATATGCAGGAGTGTACTCCTCCTTCCTGCTTCACGCGCATCGTGCTGCAGAGCATTTTCACGTCGATACACGGGACATTCTTATGGAGCTTGGCAAGAGGCGCATGGTCGGAGGACAGGAAGACATGATCGTTGACGTTGCCATCGAGCTTGCAAGGAAGAAGGGTAATCGATGATATCGCAAGAACTCATTTACGAGTGCGCACAACTTCTTCTCGATGCAGAGAGATCACGAAGTGTAGTTGAACCTCTCACCGCGAAGCAGCCGGACTTGTCGATCGAGGATGCTTATCTCATTCAACAGGAGCGCGTTCGTCTATCCGGCTCAAAGGTCACCGGAATAAAAGCAGCGCTCACGAGCCGGGCAAAGCAGCTTGCGATGGGTGTCGATAAAGCGGGGTATGGACTTCTCACGAAGGAGATGCTTACCAACGGTGCAGTTGATACCTCATCGTTGATTCATCCGCGAGTTGAGCCTGAGGTCGCATTGTTCTTCGAGCAGTTCCACCAATCCTGTGAACTCACACCGGAAGATATCAGTCGGCGCATGAGTGGTTATGCGATTGCGCTCGAAGTGATCGACAGCCGGTTTAAGAATTTCAAGTTCACGGCGGCGGATGTCTTTGCCGATAACTGTTCTTCAGCGCGCTACATCGTGGCTGAGCGTTCCTCAGAAGATTTACCGTCGGATATTCACCTTCGGGGAGTGATATTGGAAAGAAACGGATTGATACTACAGACGGGAACGCCCGCTGCGGTGCTTGGACATCCTCTGATTGCGGCGGCATTCATTCTCAACAGCGCCTTCGCACACAAAGTTGAGTTACCCGGTTCATTCGTTCTGCTTACCGGCGGAATTACGGAAGCGATTCCGGTCGTGAGCGGGGATCATGTAACCGCACGGTTTTCAGGGATGGGGAGCGTGAGCGCACAGTTCGTGTAAGGTCCTTCTCACCGCACTGCGGTTTTCTCTTCCGAGTGAGGTATATTTTGTCGGAAGCGCATTGCAGCAGAAGAAATTCATCAGCACTTGGAAAAAAAGGATAAAAAGACAATACAACGCGGACGCCTTCTCTACGAGGGTCTTTCGAAGCGTGTCTATGAGACTTCCGTAGAGGATGAAGTTATCCTTGAGTTCAAATCCGAATTCACAAATCGGGAAGGAGCAGAGAAATCGAAGGAGGTGCGAAAGTCCCGTTGCAGTTCGGAAATCGCCGAGCATATTTTTTCTTATCTCAACAGTTTCCGCATTCCGAACCACTTCATTAGTCGTCATGAAAAGAGCGCTCTGATCGTGAAGCGCCTCGAGATGATTCCGGTTGCGATGGTCGTGCGAAACATCGCAGCAGGTAATCTCTGCGGACGCTATGATCTTGAAGAAGGTCGCGAGTTGGAGTTCCCCGTCGTCGAAATGGTGTATCGAAATCACCAACTCGATAATCCGATGGTCAACGAGTCGCACATTCTCGCTTTCGGTGTATCCACGCCGGAAGAGCTGCGCACGATGGTGAGGATTGCCAATAAGACGAATGCAGTTCTTCGCTCATTCATGGAAAGGAGACGGTTCCGTCTCGTTGACGTGTGGTTGGAATTCGGAAGGATGAATGGAGAAGTATTGATCGGTGATGCGATTACGCCTGACTCGAGCCGTGTGATGGACATGGACACGAACGTCATCCATGACGGCTCGATCTTCCGTTTGGGAATCGGTGATTATCAAAGCACGTACATCTCGCTTTACAAACGGTTGATGAGTTGAAACGGATGATCATCACGCGCTACGGTTTCGACACGGCACTACCGATTCTCATCATCTCGCTCTGCATCGTCATCGGTGCATTCTTCATTTCTAATATCTCGTTGAAGGTGGGTTTTCTTGTCTTCGGATCGTTTCTCTTTCTCTTCACGCTGAATTTCTTTCGCGACCCGGAAAGGAAAACACCTGCAGTCGAAGGCGCAGTCGTTTCACCTGCAGATGGGAAAGTGTTGAGCATCAGTGAAGTCGATGAACCGGAATACCTTCAAGGGAGAGTGAAGCAAGTTTGCATCTTCATGTCACCGCTCAATGTGCACGTGAATCGCTATCCAATCTCGGGGCGAATCGACTACTATCGCTATATCGAAGGGAAGTATCTCGTCGCGTTCGAGGACAAAGCTTCGGAAGTAAACGAACGAACGCTGATCGGAATCAACGATGGTTCACGGAAGATTCTTTTTAAGCAGATCGCTGGATTCATTGCACGGCGGATCGTGTGTCCCATAAAACTCGGTGAGGCTGCCGTCGTCGGCGAGCGCTTCGGTATGATCAAATTCGGTTCGCGGGTCGATGTCTTGCTTCCGCTCGACTCAGAAATCAAAGCCAATGAAGGCGACGCCGTAACCGCGGGCGAAACGATACTTGCCGTGTTGAAACGAGGGTAATCCGGAAATGCGCATTCGTTTAAGCCGCTCTATCGTCCCGAACCTTTTTACCGTTCTCAACATCTACTTCGGCTTTTTGAGCATTCTCCATGCGATGCAGGATAAGATCGAGCTGGCTTGCTGGTACATCATCTTCGCTGCGGCCTGCGATACGCTCGACGGTATCATGGCACGGCTTACGAAGTCGGCAAGTGAGTTCGGTGTAGAGCTTGATTCTCTCGCGGATGTCGTGAGCTTCGGTGCGGCGCCATCCGTATTAGCCTACGTTGCTGTGTTGAAGAACTACGAAGGCATCGGTCTCCTGCTTGCGGCAGTTCCGCTCGTGTTCGGTGCGCTGCGTCTTGCGCGGTTCAACGTGCAGCTTGTCGGTTTCGATAAGAACTACTTTATCGGTGTCCCGACGCCCGTAAACGCTCTCACGATAGTGTCGTTCATCTTCTTTTTTACGATCGCTCAAATCGAAACGAACATCGTGCTACAGCGATTCTTCATCGGACTTATCGTGGGGCTTGGATTGCTCATGGTCAGTACGATCAAGTATCCCGTCCTACCGAAATTCTCGCGACGGTCGATCAAGGAACGTCCCGTACCAGTGGCGATCACTGCGATTGCAGGAGTTCTCATCATTGCCACAACGGGTAAGGCACTATTTCCTGTATTACTCTCCGTTGTTTTATTTGGTATTATTATGACGCCCATCCGCTGGCTGCGAAAGATATCGACCCAAGAGACCGTACTTCAAGAAACGCCCGACGACCAACCTGATTCAATGACTTCCTGATGAAAATGTACCGCGCCCAGATAACGGTCACCTTACGCCCGTCGATCCTCGATCCTGAAGGGAAGGCCGTAGAGCACGCGCTCGATTCTCTGGCATTGCCCGGAATCAAGCAGGTACGTATGGGAAAGCTTATCGAGATGAAGCTGCAAGCAGAGTCACGTGATACAGCCAATACGATCGTAGAAGATGCGTGTCGAAAGCTCTTAGCGAATCCCGTGATGGAAGACTATTCTGTTACGATCGAGGAGTTGAACGGGAAATGAGCAGAACGCGGTTTGGTATCGTCGTTTTTCCCGGTTCGAATTGTGACCATGATGCATACCATGCATTGAAGCACATACTTGGCGCGGACGTGCGTTTTCTTTGGCACAAAAGCAACGACCTTGAAGACAGCGACATCATTATTCTTCCTGGTGGTTTCTCGTATGGGGATTACCTTCGGTGTGGTTCGATCGCACGATTTTCTCCGATCATGAGGGAAGTTGTCCGGTTCGCTCATCGAGGAGGATTCGTCCTTGGCGTGTGTAACGGGTTTCAGATCCTGACGGAAGCTGGTTTGCTTCCGGGCGCGCTTCTACGAAACAGCTCGCTCAAATTTTGCTGTCGGGAAGTGCACCTTAAAGTCGAGAACAGCGAGACTCCATTCACATCGGCGTTCGTTCACGGCGAGATCATTCGCATTCCCATCGCACACGGCGAGGGGAATTACTTCACTGATAACGATACTTTGAAAGCGCTCGAGGATAATGGACAGATTGTGTTTCGTTACTGCGACGATGCGGGAGAAGCATCCTTAGGTAGTAATCCCAATGGGTCGCGAAACAACATCGCAGGAATCGTCAATGCTCAGGGAAACGTCCTTGGCATGATGCCTCACCCCGAGCGCGCAGTGGAAGCGCTTCTCGGCTCTACTGACGGACTTGGCGTCTTCGAATCACTGTTGCAATCAATTCATCAAGAAATAGAAATCCCAGCGTAGGAGGTTTATATGTTCGGCAATATCGGTACAGGCGAAATTCTCATCATCCTATTGATCATTCTCATTTTCTTTGGCGCGAAGAAGATCCCCGATCTCGCACAGGGTCTGGGGAAGGGCATACGCGAGTTCAGGAAAGCATCAAGAGAAATGCAGGATGAAGTAAGCCTCGACGACAAACAGATTCAGGAAAAGAAGTCGTAGGAGACTACGCTTCACTGATGCATATCCGTTGACTTTCCGACGCATCCATGAGGTAGCGTTTATCTTCCATGGAAGCGCCAGTTTATGACAATCCCATTTAACACTACACCGGCATCGTCGGTAAGAATCTTCTGCGACTTCGATGGAACGATATTTCATGAAGATGTAGGCGATGCTTTTTTCGAGCATGTGATCGGCATAGAGTACAGGGTGTTGCAGAAGCGATTTCTCGAAGAGCAGCTTTCACCACTGGACTTCTTCGATGCTTGTGCCGAACGAATGAGCATCCACGATCTCCCGTCGTTGTATCGCTTCTTAGATGGATTCGAAGCCGATACCTCGTTCGTGCCATTCGTTCAGTGGGCATCCTCCAAGGGTTACCCCATCACGGTTGTCAGCGACGGTTTGGACATTTACGTTGGCTATCTGCTGAAGAAGCTCGGTATCGAAGTCCCGGTAAGGGTCAATCGCTTGGTTGTCGCGCTTGATGGAACGTGCAGCATCGAGTTACCGCACTATCATGAGTCGAGTATGAAAAGCGGAGTGTCGAAACCCGCAATCATCGCTTCGGAATCGGACGAGCGCGACGTGAAGATTCTTATTGGAGACGGCATCTCGGATTTCGAAGCGGCGCATTTTACCGAAGTCGTATTCGCAAAGAGGGAGTTGGAAAAGTACTGCCAGCGTGAGAACATCACATACAGGACTTACACAACGTTCGATGACGTGCGTTTTGCCATAGAGAAACTCACCGGTCGGAAAAAGCTTCGACATTCGAAATCGGTCATGCAACGCACGCAATATCTCTGGCAAGGGGAGTGAGGATGAGCCGCATATTTCGGTTTGGTCATCATACGGGATGGGAGATCACGAAGCATGTCTTGCTTTTCATTGTGACCTTAGGAACGACAACAGTAGCCGGAATGATTTGGCAAAACGAATTCGACTTGAGCCGGATCGGTATCGGGATGCAGTACAGTATTCCGTTGCTGTTCATTCTCAGTTGTCATGAATTCGGCCATTACTTTGCAGCACGGTACCACAGTGTTGATGTGAGCCTTCCATACTACACGCCATTTCCACCGATACCATGGCTCATAAATTTCGGAACGGTCGGTGCTGTCATTCGAACACGCGCACCGATTACCTCACGAGCAGCGCTTTTCGATATCGGTATAGCTGGTCCAATCGCAGGGTTCATTGCAAGCGTCATCGTTCTCGTGATCGGTTTTATGAATTTACCGGATGCAAACTTCATCGTGCAGATCCACCCGCATTACGATTTCTCGATTCACGCCGATCCGACTCTGGAAGGCCCGGCGTTAGCATTTGGAAATCCGCTACTGTATTCCTTCTTGGGAACGCTGATTTCTCCATTTGGAGCATACGTTCCTCCTATGACAGAGATGTACCACTATCCACTGCTTATAGCCGGATGGTTTGGGCTTCTTGTCACTGCATTGAACTTGATTCCGGCAGGCCAGTTAGATGGCGGCCATGTTCTTTACGCAGTTTTCGGTGAAAAACATGGAATTGTAGCCAGAATTACAGTTGGAACGTTGTTAGCTACTGGGATCATATCCGTGCTCCCAATTATCCTTGAGTTGGTCGGTTTTGAGTTCTTTCTCGGTGTATTTCTTGATGAATATCCATGGTTTCATCAGATATTCTGGCCAGGATGGATATTTTGGGGTGTCATGATACTCCTGATGAAAGTCGATCATCCTCCGGTTTTGATAGAGGAAAAACTGGATTCAAATCGTATGCTCCTGGGATTATCAGCACCGTTTATGTTCCTGGTTTGCATTGCACCTGCTCCGGTCTTTTTCCTCTGATTAAGAAAAAAAATTTCTAAACCGGCTTCTTTGATTGACTTTGGATGGCTGAGTGTCTATGTTTGTACTGCCTCCTTGATAGTGTGATTGTAAGCCGGGGCAGTCACCTCTGAGTGCCCCGGCTTCTTCATACTTTATCACCTTCGCACGTATGACTTTCCGATTCGTTTCCGTTCTCCTCCTCTCATCCTTTTTCTTTGCGTGCAGTGATGACACCACGGTCATCGATCCCAGTCTTCCGAATGATCGAATATCCTTTCGTTCACTTACGCTGAACGGATACATTTTCGATACGGATTCGATTTCCGTTCTACCTGGAACAGAGAAGAGGCCTGAGGATCTCATCCATCTCACATTGTCGGCACAGGCAGAAGCGATAGAGTCGAATGCATCGCTCTCAGACATCTCGATGCGTGTGCTTGTCGATGGAAGGGACAACGAGATTGTCCGCGGCTCGCTCTCGCGAACGAGCGGCTCTACATTCCGTGGGACTGTGAAGGTGCCTATCAAGCGTGGTGACGTTGGTGACTATCGCGTTGAAGTGCAAGGCACTGACAACAGCGGCGGAGCCAGCGAAAGAATTTTTACGAAGATTACCGTGATTTACGGAAGCAGTCCTCCATTCATTTGCGGCATCACCGCGCCGGATACCGTTGACCTTCCTCAATCGGGAATAGTTGTAATAAAGATCGCAGCATGTGTCCGGGACAACAGCGGACAAGCGGATATCAAGCGTGTGCTCTTCAACAGCTTTCACCCAAGCGGCATACCCTCTTCAGGGAATCCTTTTATCCTTGTCGATGACGGAACGAAGGGTGATCTTCGAGCGAATGATGGAACCTATTCCCTCGACATCCAACTTCCCTCGACATCGCAAAAAGGAACCTATCGATTTGAGTTTCAGGCCTTCGACCTCAGTAATCTTTCAAGCGACGTTGTCATTCATACGATAGTAGTTCGATAGCATGATCAGAAAGGGATTCTTTGTTTTCTTCCTCTGTGCAGGAATGTATGGTGAAGCACTCGCGCAGATTTCCGAACACGGATATCGTTTACAGAAAGCGGAGATGTCCGTCACCGAATCCGCATCACAACCATTGAGCAACGGAGCGGTCGAGATTCTCGTCAATGGTGATACCGTATGGATCGGTGGAAGCAAAGGCCTTGACCAAACTCTCGACGGCGGTGCAACGTGGAATCACTTCGGGTCGTCCGCGCCGTTCGATCTCGAAGACATCGCAGCTCTCGACAGGCATGGCTCGACACTCTGGGCTTCACTTGCAGGTTCTTTCGAGGTTGAACCGGGAACGCGCTTGCCAAGAGGATTGGGCCTTGCGTATTCAAACGATGGCGGGAGAACCTGGCAGCGCATCGATCAGCCGATGGAGAAAAGCGGTGATACGACTTACTTCGTTCAGTATGGCCAGAATATCTTGAAGGCTCTTGCAGTGACAACGGATATCAACAACATCAGCTATGACATCGCTGTGACATCCTCCGCTGTATGGACTGCCAGCTTCGCCGGTGGATTGAGGAAAAGCACCGACGGGGGGAAGACCTTTTCGCTTGTCGTTCTCCCACCGGATTTTCTCGATTCCATTGCCATCACGGACACGCTGCAGTTCGATCTCTCGCCGGTGGATCGAAGCGATTTTTGGAATGCTGCCGGTACGACGAAAGGAATGCGGGGACATTTGAATCATCGCGTTTTTTCCGTGCTGGCGTTGGACGATTCAACGATCTGGGTTGGAACGGCAGGAGGAGTGAACTTCACTTCAAACGGCGGTCGTTCATGGAGACGATTTTCCTATTCGAATCAAACTCAACCGATCACAGGAAATTTCGTCGTCGCGTTGGGAAGGAATTTCATCGGCGGAAGAGAATACGTGTGGGCTTCGACGATTAACGCATTGGATCCGAAAGAATATCGCGGAGTGAGCTTCACGACGAATCGAGGACAAACCTGGAAAACGGCTTTGCGAGGGGAGTTCACACACAACTTCGGTTTCAAAGACTCGATTGTCTATGCCGCGACGAACTCTGGCATCTTTCGTTCCGACGATGGCGGCATAACGTGGTCGCAGCATTCAGTGTTCGTCGATCGAGCCTCACGCACTCAGTCAACCGATCCGGCGTGTTACGCGATTGCTTCGCAAGAAAACACTCTCTGGGTAGCGAACGCCGACGGCATGATGAAAACGACGGACTCGCCGGGAAATTCTTTCGGCAGTTCGTGGACGATCTTCCGTGCGGCTCAACCGCTGCAATCCGGGAGTGAAGTCTATGCGTATCCGAATCCATTCTCACCAGATGATGAGGTCTGCAGAATCCGTTACAGACCGAATGGCTCCGGTTCAGTCACGATCAAGGTTTATGATTATTCGATGATGCCGGTTCGAACGATTCTGCAAAACGCGCCGCGAGCGGGACAAGCAGACCAGGATGAGATTTGGGACGGCAAAGACGACAATGGAAAGCAAGCAGCGAACGGATTGTACTACATCCAGGTGAAGACAGGCGATGCTGACTCCTGGGCGAAGGTGATCGTGTTGCAATGAGGAAATTTTCAACTCTCATTCTCAGCGTTGTTTTGTCATTCAGCGCTCTCGCACAGCCCGGCGGCACCGCGGGCGCGTTTTCGAGAATGGGCTTTGGAGCGAGAGGTATGGGCATGGGTAATGCGTTGACAGCTGTGCCGCATGGTCTCATATCCTCTCATTACAATCCTGCCTTAACTCCCTTTCAAGAAGGGAATGTTCTCTATGGATCGTACTCCTTTCTCGCCCTCGACAGACAGCTCAATCAAGTCAGCTATACACAAAGTCTTCCTCTGTATGGAAAAAGAATCCCCGGCACGATGGAGCGGGAATTGGTTTCCGTCGCAGGTATTTCGGTTGGTTGGATAAATGCAGGTGATGCAAACATTCAAGGCTATGACAGCGATGGATTCAAGACGGAAATCCTAAGCGTCTTCGAGAATCAGTTCTACCTCAACTTCGGAAATAAATTCAGCGAGAAATTCGCTGCCGGATTCAATATCAAGTTCTATCATTCCGGACTTTACAAAGACGTGACCTCATCGGGGTTCGGCGTCGATATCGGGATTCTCTACAGCATCACGCCAAACATCCACGTCGCGGTTGTAGCTCAGGAACTTCTGACAAAATACAAGTGGGACACAGGTCAACTCTACGGACCTCAGAATGGCAACACAACGGAAAACTCATTCGCGCGCATTCTTCGCGTCGGTGGTTCTTACGTTTCGCAGGATCAGGATGCAACGGCTGCAGCAGACGTCGAACTCTGGGATGGTGAGACGATCCTTCTTCGTGTAGGAGGAGAGTATCGTATCGTCGAGCAACTGACCCTCAGGGCGGGAATCGAGCGAGTGGACCTTAGCTCCAATGGAATCGATGCACGACCTTCGCTCGGGATGACCGTTGCGCAACCTGCCGGCGTGTTCCTCCCGATGATCAGTTATGCGCTCATCTTCGAACCGGTGGCGCCAACAGCAACGCACGTTCTTTCATTCGCACTGAGTTTTTAAATGAAACCCACGTTGCTTCTTTTCATCATTGCGTCGATGTGCGCATCAGCGCAAACAGCGGAAACCGGGTTGACGTTTTTAAAGCGCGGCGTCGGGGCGCGCAACATCGCGATGGGTGAGTCCGGAGTTGCTGGTTTCAGTGATGGATTTTCGATGTATTACAACCCTGCGCTTCCAGCATCGGCTCGTAAGGCATCGATCGCGTTGATGCACAACCAGTGGGTGCAGGACGTTTCAGGGCAATACATCGGTGCAGTCGTTCCGCTTGAATCGTGGTCGCTCGGTTTTCATGCGTCGTACGCAAGCGTCGATGATATCGAAGCGCGAGAAAAACCCGGCCCGGCAGATGGAACATTCACCGCAAGCAATTTCTCCACCGGTTTGACCGCATCGTTCCATATCTCGGATGACCTCGCATTCGGATTGACGGCGAAGTATCTCTTCGAGAAAATTTTTGTTGACGTCGCTGATGGCTATGCCTTCGATTTCGGAGTGACGCTGACGCCTTTCACTGAAGGTGATTTGACGGGAATCGTCATTGGCATCTCGTTGCAGAATCTCGGTTCAATGTCCGAGTTAAGATCCGTGGCATCAGAGCTTCCGGCACATGCGCGATACGGAGTATCATACTCGACCGCTTTTCCATGGACCAACGGAACGTTGCGTCTCGCTACCGACGGAGTTTCCTTTTTCAAAGGAAGCACGCATCTCCATATTGGCGCCGAAGTCGATTATTCGGAGATGTTCTTTCTCAGGTTGGGATATCAGCATAATTATGATTTGAAGAACGTGTCCCTTGGCATCGGCGCTTCCTACTCACTACTGCGATTCGATTATTCTTTCGTTCCGTTTTTAGAGAGCTTCGGCACGTCTCACACGATTGCACTGAACATCGTTCTTTGAAGCGATGACGGGGCGGAGAAAAATCTGCCTGACCTTTGTCGGGGACATCACGAAAGATTCCCGTGCGACGCGTTTCATTCGAACTCTTTCAGAGGAATTTGAGATACATGCCGTGACATTGCATCATCGCGCGCTGCAATTCGAGTATTGTGGTGCTCACGTTCAGCAGCTTGCGATGGCCGATGAGGAATCGCTGCGATTTTCACTCCATGCTTTCTGGATGGAAGGCACATCACTCGCGACTTCGTTGGCTGCTGATGCGTACATCGCTTCAGATTTGTATTCGCTTCCGGTCGCTGGTCGCGCGTCGAAGGCGATTGGCACCAAGCTGATTTACGATTCGCGTGAGCTTTATACTTCGATTGCTGCATTGAAACATCGAACGATCGTTCAGCGCTTCTGGAATCTTGTCGAACGCCACTATGCACGCAATGCGTGGGCGATAACGACTGTCAATGCTGCGATAGGAAAACTCGTCGCGGAACGCTTTCGCGATATCCCTGTGCACGTGCTCAAGAATTATCCGAATGAGATCGTCAGTGAATCCTCAAACCGAATACGAGAGACGCTCGCTATCCCCGCTGACGAGATCATTCTGCTTTCTCAGGGTGGTCTTCAAGTTGGTCGAGGAGCGATTCTCGCTGTCAACGCGATCCGGTATTTCGATAACTCTCACCTCGTATTTCTTGGAGATGGTATTCTTACGAGCGAGGTCTTTCTTGAAGCGCAGCGCTTTGGTATCGAGCAGCGTGTCCATCACATTCCGGCAGTACCTTCGATTGATGTGCTCCCATGGACTGCCTCCGCGGACATCGGTCTTTGCATCATTGAGAATTTCGGTGAAAGCTATTACAACTCACTTCCTAATAAGCTGTTCGAGTACATCGTCGCCGGCGTGCCTGTGATCGGAAGCGCCTTTCCGGAGATAGCAAGCGTTATCACTGGATATGGTGTCGGTCTCACGGTAAATCCTGAAAGTGAGCATGAACTTGTGGCGGCCATTCGATCGATGCTCAATGAGGAAAGTCGTGCAAAGCATCGGCATCGATGTATTGAAGTTCGAACGAACTTCCTCTGGGAAAGGGAGCGCGAAAAGTTTTTGCACCTGATCCATTCAATACCCACATCACGCTGATGATTGGACGAAGTGGTCATGGTAACGCGTTATCGTTCGCAGGTTTAACCGAAATACTTCATCGGGTGTGGCGCTCAGAGCTGGCGATTATCGATTCTGAAATGGCGCGGTAGAGCTTGGAAAGATTCTCGTCAACACCTTCGAGTGATTCGACATGACGGCGAATGGCATCACGATCTTTTCTGGATGCAGGACCTGTGAGGGTGATAGAGCCTTCCCGCTCGAGCTGCTCCACGATTTTCCTTACCATTGGGAGCAACGCTGATTCGGGATGAGGATCTTGTGTTACACGTTGGAAAAGAGCAGTGGCCGTTGATAGAATTTCCGAAACGAAGTTCCCAGCAAACACACATGCTGCATGGTAAAGTGTCTTTTGCTCTTTCTGAACGACAAGTGGTTTCCAACCCAACGTTTCACAGAGCGAAGTTGCTCTACTGAGAAACTCACTTGAACCTTCAATCCCGCAGGCAATCCCATCGAGATAGTGAAGATCCATATCGGGCTGATCGAACGACTGTATCGGATGAAATGAACCGACGATCGAGGAAATGTTGGAGAGGGCAGTGAGTGATTCCGAGCTTGAAATTCCGGACGTATGCGCGATGACGGTATCCTTCTTCAAATCAATTTTCGAAAGCGCTATCGCAGTCTGTTCGATTTGAGCTTCCGGTAAACAGAGAATGATCAAGTCCGTCGCTTGCGGGATTTCCTGAAGGCGCATCGATTGAACGACTGCCGGAATATCCTGCACCGGCGCAGAACGCGTTACCAAGGCTGCGAGGGACAAGCCGCGATGGTGGAAATATCGCGCGAGGTTTCTCCCGACTTTTCCTAAACCGACTATGGATATCTGGGGGTGAAAGGGTGCTGGTGATGTCATGTTTCAGTCTCTGTCTGTGAGAAATCTCTGAGAGTATAGATAATCAAACATGCGTGAACAATCCACATGAGGAAAGTTCGAGTGAGGATGTTTTGGATTGCCTTTTAGCCATACTGAGTCTATCTTTATTTCGAAACTTGGTGTTCGAATACGCAGCGAGAACGCCGATCAAATACCCTACCTTTGGGTGAACGCCCACAGACGAAGACGAATTCAATTATCACTATCGAGTACACATGAAAACCATACGAACCATATTGCCGCTGTTCATCGGTCTGTTTACCATTCCGGTCGTTTTCCTCTTCAACAGGATAGATCAGGAACCGATGCAACACTTGAACATCACGAAATCGAAGAAGCACGCAGTCGAGCATCCGGGAATTCGCGAGCTATACTACCTGCAACGTCTTCATGGCAATCCTGACATCGATATCCATGCGAAACTCTGGTCTGAGTTTGAGAAGGTCGCGGCAAATGCCGGACTTTCCAAAAGCGCAATGACGGCGCTGAATAGCTGGACCGAGCAAGGTCCGCTGAATTATGGCGGCCGAATGCGCGGGATCGCGTTCAATCCGGTAAATACGAATATCGTCTATGCTGCTGCGGCGAATGGCGGAGTATGGAAATCCACGAATCTCGGTTTGGAGTGGAAAGCGGTTACCGACAATATGCCCATCGCTGCCTGTGCAGCGGTTGCTGTCGATCCGAATAATCCCAACATCATTTTTGCCGGAACAGGTGAGCCGGATGTCTTCACGAATTTCTCCCAGTCGGGAAGAGGAAATGGCACGCCGATCTTCAGTTCGAGCGTCGGGGTTATGAAATCGGAGGATGGCGGAGACTCCTGGCGACTACTTCCGTTCAATGGTGGCGGCGTACATCGCATTGCCGTGAACCCAACACACTCGGACACACTTCTCGTCGCGACAACGACCGGTTTACAGAAAACGACTAATGGCGGACAAACTTGGCAAGTAACGTTAACCGGTACAGCCACGGATGTCGTTTTCAAACCTGGTTCGTCGGTAAAGGTCTTTGCAGCAATCGGTGATGATCGAGGTGCATCCGGAAATGGTGTTTATACCAGCGATGCAGGGGGTGGCCGATTCCAATGGCGACGGTTGACAAACAATTTCCCGGCGCCCGACTCGTGCGGTCGAATTCTCTTGGGGATATCGAAAGCAAATCCGGACAGGATTTACGCTGCCGTTGCAATGAACAAGAACAGAGTATCCAGTTCGGACAATGATTTCCTTGCGTTCATGGTATCGACGAATAGTGGCGATACGTGGGAGCGAAAAGTCAACGCTATCGCTTCGAATTTCACGACCGGTCAGGCGTACTATGACTTTGCCATGGCCATATCGCCAACCGATCCGAATATGATCTTTCTCGGAGGGCTTGAAGTGCATCGAAGCACGAATGGGGGGACTTCGTTCGCAATTATGAGCGACGGGCGACGAGCCGATGATGATCCTAAATACGTCCACGTCGATATTCATGCGTTTGCATTCAAACCGGATGACGGCCAGACGTTGCTGGTCAGCTGTGATGGAGGAATCAGCGTGACGACAAATGCCGGGCTGACGTGGGCGAGGA
>CAYUWG010000015.1:0-68813 GCA_964448285.1 uncultured Chromatiales bacterium | reverse complement strand
TTCATGCCGTTCGTAAGTTTTTCGAACGTTACTCCTTTGTCCTTAGTCCGATGCAATCCATTGTTCCCCGTGCAGACGAACAAGGTTGACCCGATGAAGGAGAGTGAGAAAATCTGTGAGGAGCCCGCTTTCCCCGTGAGGTTCAACCACTGGGTTTCGCCGGCTCTTCGCAGGAAGAGTTCACCGCTATACCCACCGACTGCGATATCCCGTTGCCGGCTGACTGCGAAGGCGGAATAATAAATACGCGGGGCACCGACACTATCGGAAGTCCATGTTGCGCCGTTGTCCACAGTATAAAACGGTCCTCCGGCATAACTCATGACGTACAGTTCATCAGAGGGCCCGAATGCAAGCAGTGGTGCCCCCGAAGGCGGATTTTGAATTTCCGTCCAGCTTTGACCCTGATCCGAAGTTTTTTGTATCGCTCCCTGATTCCCACTGATACTGAACGACGCATGAACCTCACCTTTGGAATTGATGGCCATGCTTGCGGGTTCGATACTCGTCAAACCGTCGCTGGAGAGAGTCCACGTCGAGCCGTTATCCGTCGAACGATAGATACCGCCAAAGTTTGTCCCTGCGAGCAGCGTTCCGGAATTCAAACGGTCGAGAGAAAAGATGCTCGGTTGCCCGGGAAGTGAGAACGCAATCGTCCACGTCTCACCGGCATCGCTGCTTCTGAGAAGATGACCCACGCCATTTCCCGCAATCGCATTTCGATCATCGAGAAAAAGAAGTGAGACTATGTTGGTTGCATTCAACGTCGATGACGGGAACGTCCACGTCGCGCCATCATCCGTTGAACGAGCAACTCCGTTCTGATTAGACGCCGCATATATCGTCGTACCGCGTTGTACGATAGCTTCGACCCCCGAGCCACCGAAACGCGCGTCGGCGAGTTGCCATGTCGTTCCATTATCGGTAGAGCGATATAATCCTCCGTTATTGACGCCGGCATTGGGATACAGTCCAGCTAAAATGGTCCCCGTATTTGTGATCAATAATTCATCGATGTACGGCGAGGTAATTCCAATGCCGACAGAATTCCACGTTGCGCCGTCATCCGTAGAGCGGCTCATTTCGCCCCAACCTCCAATGTAAATGTGCCCGGATGCATTGGCCGCAAGCCCGAATCCGCTATGCTGCACCTGGGTGTTATTCCATGTACTGCCATTGTCCGATGAAATCATCAAGCCTTGCTGAAGCCCTGCAAAGATTCGTCCGTTCGAACTTTCGATAATCGTTCGGACCGTACTCATCGCAAGGCCATCGTATTTCCACGTTCTCCCATCGTCGGTCGAGCGATAAACTCCGCCATCGCTGGTACCGGCAAGGACATGCTGGTTGCCGAGAACGCGGAGTGCGAAAATGCGCCCTCCGTAGGGACCATCTGTCGGTTCCCACCGAGGTTGGGAATACAGTGTGCTGACACTCATGAAAAGCATGAGTGTGAAGTATCGGAAAATGGTGTAGTGAAAATTCATAAAAACTCCATTTGTGAAGAGAGAAATCCTTTCGGATGGTTGAACGATCGTGTTTGCCCTAACGCATAACAACCTATTTATTCCAAGCTTGCGATGCAAGGATTCGCTTCTTTTTCTGAGATCGAATCTGAGGTGGATGGACTCATTGAAAGGATGCATCGTACATGGGGATGACGTTTTGCTTTAGCGGACTTCCGGTTCATGAGATTCTTTTCTCTGCGCGTTTCCTTGCTTGTCCGCTCACAGACCTCTAAGTTTTCATGAGGAATGGATTCCACGTTCAACGAAAGGTGTTCCATGCGTACTATCATCACTGTTCTTCTCGTCTTTTCGGCAGTAGCATTCGGTCAAATTCCGCGAACCATCAGCTACCAGGGTATTCTCACCGATGCAGCGGGCAACCTGCTCCCCGATGGAAATCATCTCATCACGCTCAAGCTCTACGACAATCTCAATGCGCCTACGCCCATCTTCACGGAAACGCAGGCCGTTCCCGTCGTGAAGGGTATCTTCAATGCGATCATCGGTTCGGTATCTCCCCTGCCAGCGTCGATAGCGTTCGACCGGGCGTATTTCCTCGGCGTCATCGTCGATGGCGGGATCGAGATGGCGCCGCGTATGCCGCTGACCGCGGCACCGTATGCCTTCCGCGCAAACGTAGCGGAAGTCGCGATGAGCATCGATCCGAATGCGACGGGCTTTCTGCGAAGCGTTGAAAGCACGAACGGTTCCATCGCAATCACGAATCCAGCCGGTCCGGTGACGAACCTCGAACTCGCCGCGAACAGCGTCGGAGGAAATGAGATCAAAAGCGGCGCCGTCAGTGCAACGAAAATTGCCGATGGTTCCATATCATCGTCGCATATCGCGAACGCATCCGTTACCGGCGCGAAGCTTGCGCCGGGCAGCGCGGTGCGTTCCGTGAACGGCAAAACGGATGCGGTTGTCTTTACAGGTGCCGGAGGAACGACGGTCGATGCACAGGGTGATACGATCATCGTGCAATCGCCCGTCGATAGCGGCGTGAAGACGGTCATGAACCTGGATGGGAAGCTCGATATCGTTTCGCCGAATGGCCCGGTGACTGCGATCAACATCGCAGCGGGAGTTATCCCGGATTCGCTTCCGCCGAAAGGGAACGCCGGCGGCGACCTGTCGGGACGGTATCCGTTTCCACTCATCGCAGCGAACGCAGTGCGGACTTCGAAGATTGCCGATAGCGCGGTAACGTCCGCGAAGCTGGCAGACAGTGCCGTAACGATGAGCAAGCTTTCCAACGCCGCCGTAACGAGTTCCAAGCTTGCCGACAGCGCGGTGACGAGCGCGAAGATTGCCGCAGGCGCGGTTGCCGGAAATGCCATTGCCGACCAGGGCGTCGCGCTGAACAAAATCGATCTCACGGGAGCGTCGAGCGGCGAAGTCCTCAACTACAACGGAAGCAGCGTCGGTTGGAGAGCCGACGGCATGACGCTGCCGTTCAGCGCCGTGACGAAAGCACCCGGATCACCGTTCGAGCTTATCGACTCGAGCGCTGCGCTGGCCGGCAGTTTAGTGCGGTTGGACGTGCGCGATACGGGAGCGACGCGTACCGCCCTGCGAATCACCACGAAGGCGAACGGCATCCCCGCCATCGATGCGAGCGCAGATGGCGGCGGTTCGGCGGCAGTGTTGACGAAGAGTACGGACCGTGGAGCGCTCACGGAGCCGGTATTGTTTGCGGCTTCAATGCAAGGGAGCAAGACATCGGCTGCGCGGTTTCAGGCGCGCGATACGGCGAATACGAAGCCTGCGGTCGAGATAGAACATCGCGGCGAGGGTGTTGCGCTTCAGGTCGATGCGACCGGTGCGGATATCGCGACGTTTCGTCGTCGCCACGTCGCGGGTCCTCTGACCGCAGCAGCGAGGATCGATTCTTCCGGCAAAGGTTTCTTCAACGGCGGGACGCAGACCGGAGGAGCGGACATCGCCGAGGCGTTCGAAGTGGAAGGAGAACGAAGCGCGTACGAACCCGGCGACGTGCTGGTGTTATCCCAGAAACGGGTGCGAACCGTGACGCATTCCCGGGAGCCGTATTCAACGTTGGTTGCGGGAGTGTATGCAACGAAACCCGGCGTCCTCCTCACGGAGCTTCCGCACGATGCGGACCACTCGTCGCATGTTCCGCTTGGCGTCATCGGAGTGATCCCAACGAAAGTATGCGATGAAAACGGTCCGATCGGAATCGGCGATATCGTCGTGACGTCTTCCCGCGCCGGTCACGCAATGAAGGGAGATCGCGACGTCGTTCACGGGAAACCCGGATGCATCATCGGAAAGGCGCTTGAGCCGTTCGTCGGCGCCGGGGCCGGACGCATTCGCGTTCTTGTGAACGTGCGGTGAGAGAGTGATCGCATCCGGAGACGCGACGGAAGAAAAACTGTGATGATGATAGCAAGGTGATTTCTATCATTTAAAGTCATTCTCATTCAGATTTGTTGATTATATCTAACCAGCCATCATAAATCCGTTCGGACTTTTAGTGATTAAGCTATCCGTGGTAACATCGCACTGAATATGAGAAACACGGAATGACAAAGCGTTATCAGAGCAAAGTAAGGATGTTAGAAGGTTCATTACTGACACCAGCCATAGCACGTCTGCTCTGCATTTCTCTCATTTCTTCTGCGGTGCTACTTCCATCCGCCTGCTCTGATGACCCTGTAAAGCCCGCTCAGTCAGGGCCTGACACCACGAGCCAGAAGTTTTCGCAAGAGACATTCATTCTTGGTGAATTGGGAAGCTTGCTCTCTGACGTTGCTGTTGTCAATGACACGCTTGCCTATGCGGTTGGTGAGATCTTCAAGAAAGACAGCGTAGGGAATGTTGAACACCCACCCTATGGGTTAGCGATTTGGGATGGAAAGACTTGGAAGCTTAAACGAATCACAGCAAGGTATCCAAGCGGTTCCGTATCGATCAGGGCAACAGGTATTTTCGCATTTTCAGAAAGCGAAGTGTGGATAGCATGGGGAGATGTGTTTCGTTGGGATGGACGAAGCGATTTTCTTAGTATGCACCAAATTTCAAAGTCACCTACAAATCCTAACGGAATACTGAACCCAAATGAATCCGCAGATAAACTTTGGGGTCCTTCAAGTTCAAATCTCTTTGTAGTAGGGAGAGGTGGAGGAATCGCTCATTACAATGGTACCGAGTGGCGACGAATAAACAGTGGCACAGCGGCCGATATACAGGACATATGGGGCTCGTACGATGAAAAAGCAAGGGAGGATGTAGTGTTGTGTGCTGTGTCAAATACATACGAAATAAGTGAAAGACGCATTCTCAGGGTATATCCAACAGGGCGGATCGATTCTATTCTCTGGCGATCAGACAGAAGGATTCATTCAATATGGTTCTCTGAGCAGAAGAGGATATATACTGCTGGTGGTGGTGTCTTTATTCGAAATGAGCATGAAGAATGGAGCGAACAGGAATCAATTCCACTGTACTATACACGACGAATAAGAGGCGTCAAAAATAATGACGTGTTTGTTTCCGGAGATTTCGGATTGGTCGCTCACTATAACGGAGTACGATGGAAATCATGGAGTATCCCTGAAGCCGGTATTTTGTTTTCAAATGACTACAAAGCTGGAATATTCATGACGGTAGGATCCACGATCGATCAAAAAGCGATCATTACCATTATTCGACGTTGATGGAATGACGGATGTGCACCGCAATGACAAAAACTGTAATTCGTTTGTTGCTACTTCTCAATGTCTGTTGGTTGTTTGCGATTGTCGCTTGCTCTGATGAAGAGCCCGTTAAACCAGCACCTGGCAAACGAAACTATACCTGGACAATCGACACAATAGCTTTTCCCGGCAGTATTCAGACATTAATGTCGAGGATTTATGGTTTCAGTGCGAAGGACGTCTATGTGGTAGGTCACAACGAGATTGGGAGTCAGGGTCTTATGTGGCACTACGATGGAGATAAATGGTCAAACGTAACACTGGGTGTGAATTACGGTGGGACAATACCAGGCGCCTTTTCCCTGCGAGGTATTACGGGTTCTTCCAATCATGATCTATGGTGCTATGGTGATGAGCTTGTCAGAAGGGGTAATCGGTACGCGGGTCAAGGCATACTCATCATGTATAACGGTACAGTTTGGAGTAAAATACCGCACCCTGACACAACTGAATTCACATCAATGGTCGGATTAGGTTTCCAGGACGTTATGTTATCAGACAACACAGGGAAAATATGGCATCTGAAGAATTGGTTCTGGAACAAAGATTCCGTCTCGTTTCCCATCGAGAACAAAACAGCAAGCGGAAGATTTTGGCTGGCAAGCCTCGCGGGAATTCGATATGATGATATCTACGGTATTGCTGTTTATGAAGATGAACCGATTAGAAGATTCGACAAATACTTCATGCATTATGATGGGATAAGTTGGAGTTTAAAGGATTCCATAAAGTACTGGACGGGCTTAAAAACAGACGAGAAATGGGGCTATCGTGGTCTGTGGATGAGCCCTTGGGGCCAATTATTCTCCATTGGAGAAAAGAGCTTTTACAGGTTAATCGGTGGTCGGTGGGAGCTGATGAAAGAGTTTTCACATTCTATAGGGCGGTGCTTCGGGACATCTGAGAGAAATCTGTTTATCATTGGTTTCACCATTTCATCTGAGCATCTATGGCATTTTAATGGACAGGATTGGCAAGAGATCGTACTACCAAAGTGGTCAAATGTAAACCTGTTGGATATATGGTGCACGGAAGAAGAAGTCTTTATCGTTGCAAATCTATACGATGGGATTCAGAGATCACTGATTATACACGGGAAGTAGGAAGGATATGCGAATATTAAGCCGGTGAGAAAGCACGACCTATTACATCGACAAAAAGATCTTTCGGATTGATAACTGCTCTCACAGAACAAAACGAATCAGTTGCGGGAGTGTATGCAACGAAACCCGGCGTCCTCCTCACGGAGCTTCCGCACGATGCGGACCACTCGTCGCATCTTCCGCTCGGCGTCATCGGAGTGATCCCATCGGAATCGGCGATATCGTCGTGACGTCTTCCCGCGCCGGTCACGCAATGAAGGGAGATCGCGTCGTCGTTCACGGGAACCCCGGATGCATCATAGGGAAGACGCTTTGGAAACACGGTGCTAACCAAAACGATGACCATGCTGAAATGATAGCGGAAGCTTCGTATCGACCTGACTTAACCTCGCATTCATGCGGGGTTTTTTTATCCCACAATCATCGTGTTTGGTGAAAAACATCATTGTACAGTCTGATGCCCGGTGCTAATTTGTGGCCGTGACTGCTGAGTACTGTTCACATCGTTCTTCGCAAGCAATTCTAACAAGAGGGAAATCGTTCTCTCGGTGAGCTGAGGCTCACGTGCCGGACGATTGCCGCTTTCCGTTCCATTTCATCATTTCATTATGCCCATGTTACGCTTTCTCAAATCAACCATCCTGAGCAAGGTTGTCATGGCAGCGACGGGTCTGATCCTCGTGCTCTTTCTTTTCGGGCACATGGCCGGAAATCTTCAAATGTTCATCGGCCAGGACAAGATGAACACCTATGCCGCAACGCTTCAAAGCATGGGAGCGCTCCTGTGGTTCGTTCGTCTCGTATTGCTGCTTTCATTCATCCTTCACGTGTTCACATCCATTCGTCTGAAACTCCTGAACATGAGCGCACGCCCCGTTGCGTATGCGAAAAAGCAATGGGTCAGGGCAACCCTCACGTCGCGCACGATGATGCTCTCCGGAAGCACGATCTTCGCGTTTCTCGTGTACCATCTCCTCCACCTCACGTTCGGCTCGACGAATCCTTCCCACTACCACCTGACCGACGCGCTCGGACGGCACGACGTGTACTCGATGATCATCCTCGGATATCAGAACGTTCCGATCTCCCTCGTGTATGCGCTGGCAATGTTGCTGCTCGGTTTTCACCTGACACATGCGATTGCGAGCACGTTTCAAACGCTCGGGATCAACCATCCGCGATTCACGCCCATCATCGAAAAGACGGGATTGGCCGTTGCCTTGATCATCGTCATCGGATTTCTCTCCATCCCTTTCGGCGTGCTTGCGGGCATCATTCAACTACCAGCGGGAGTGATGTGATATGACACTCGATTCGAAAATTCCATCCGGCTCTCTTGCAGAGAAATGGGACAAGCATCGCTTCGAAATGAAGCTGATCAATCCCGCCAACAAACGGAAGTATGACGTGATCGTCGTCGGGACGGGGCTTGCCGGAGCGTCCGCGGCTGCGTCGCTTGCGGAGTTGGGGTACATCGTCGAAGCGTTCTGCTATCAGGACTCCGCACGCCGCGCCCATTCCATCGCAGCACAGGGCGGCATCAATGCGGCGAAGAACTACCCGAACGACGGCGACAGCATCTTCCGCCTTTTCTACGATACGATCAAAGGCGGGGACTTTCGCGCTCGTGAGGCGAACGTCTATCGCCTCGCACAAGTGAGCAACAACATCATCGATCAGTGTGTCGCGCAGGGCGTACCGTTCGCGCGCGAATACGGCGGCTATCTCGACAATCGCTCGTTCGGCGGTGCGCAGGTTTCGCGAACATTCTACGCACGCGGGCAAACGGGACAGCAACTCCTTCTCGGCGCGTACTCCGCACTGATGCGACAGGTCGGACTCGGGAAAGTGCACATGCATCCACGAACGGAGATGCTCGACGTCGTTCTCGTCGATGGGCACGCACGTGGCATCATCACGCGTGACCTCGTGACCGGCGACGTCGATGCGTGGGCCGCCGATGCGGTCGTGCTTGCGACTGGCGGATACAGCAACGTGTTCTATCTTTCCACGAACGCAATCGCTTGCAACGTGACGGCAACGTATCGCGCGTACAAGAAAGGCGCGGCTTTCGCTAACCCTTGCTACACGCAGATTCATCCCACGTGCATTCCGCAGAGCGGCGATCACCAGTCGAAGCTTACGCTCATGTCGGAATCGCTGCGCAACGACGGCCGCATCTGGGTGCCAAAGCAAGCCGGGGACAAACGCGCGCCGCACGACATCCCCGAGGGCGAGCGCGACTACTATCTCGAACGCAAGTACCCGAGCTTCGGCAATCTTTCCCCGCGCGACATTGCGTCCCGCAGCGCCAAGGAAGTCTGCGATGAAGGCCGCGGCGTCGGTCCCGGCGGCAGAGGCGTCTATCTCGATTTCGCCGATGCGATCAAGCGGCTCGGACGTAAAACCATCGAAGAGCGCTACGGAAATCTCTTCGAGATGTACCAGCGAATCACCGACGAGAATCCGTATGAAGTGCCGATGCGCATCTACCCTGCGCCGCACTACACGATGGGCGGCTTGTGGGTCGATTACAACCTGATGAGCACGATTCCCGGCCTGCACGTTCTCGGCGAAGCGAACTTCTCCGACCACGGCGCGAACCGTCTCGGCGCGAGTGCGCTGATGCAGGGTTTGGCCGACGGCTACTTCGTCATTCCGTACACGATCGGGAACTACTTCGCAACGGCGAAGCAACCGAAGGTGACGACCGACCATCCGGAGTTCAGGAAAGCGCTCGATGACGTGAAGGAGCGAACGAAGAAACTCCTGAACCTGAAAGGCAAGCGCACGGTCTCATCGATCCATCGCGAGCTTGGTTCGCTGATGTGGGAAAAATGCGGCATGGGTCGCAATGAAGCGGGATTGAAAGAAGCGATCCAGAAGATTCCCGCGCTTCGGGAAGAGTTCTGGAACACTACCATCGTGACCGGCGACGGCGAAGAGTTGAATATCGCGCTCGAACGCGCAGGCCGTGTGGCGGACTTTCTTGAATTCGCGGAGTTGATGTGCCACGATGCACTCCAACGCAATGAATCCTGCGGCGGGCACTTCCGCGAAGAGTACCAATCGGAAGAAGGCGAAGCGAAGCGCAACGACGACGAATTCGCTTATGTGGCTGCATGGGAGTTCGCCGGCGTCGGCAATACTCCGGCTCTCCATAAGGAGCCGCTCGTATTCGAAAACGTTCACCTGCAAACGAGGAGCTACAAGTGATGAACCTGACATTGCATGTTTGGAGACAGCGCAACGTAAATGTCCCCGGCAAAATGGAGACGTACAGCGCCGACAACATTTCGCCCGATATGTCCTTCCTCGAAATGCTCGACGAAGTGAACGAGGGTCTTATGCGGAAGGGCGAAGAGCCGATTGCGTTCGACCACGATTGCCGTGAAGGAATCTGCGGAGCATGTTCGCTCACGATCAACGGCGTTCCTCACGGTCCAGATAAAGCGACGACCACGTGTCAACTGCACATGCGCCGTTTCAAGGACGGCGATGAAATCACCGTCGAACCGTTTCGCGCGAAAGCGTTTCCCGTTCTGAAGGACCTCATCGTCGATCGCGGTGCGTTCGATCGCATCATGGCGGCAGGGGGATTCGTTTCCTGTCGCACGGGCGGCGTCCCCGACGCGAATGCGATTCTCATCGGGAAAAAAGACGCGGACAAGGCAATGGACTATGCCGCGTGTATCGGGTGCGGCGCATGCGTTGCAGCATGTAAAAACAGCTCCGCGATGCTCTTCGTCTCCGCGAAGATTTCCCAGTACGCGCATCTCCCGCAAGGACAGCTTGAGCGCATGTCGCGCGCGTTGAACATGGTCGCTCAGATGGATGCCGAAGGTTTCGGTGGATGCACCAATCAGTACGAATGCGAAGCGGTGTGCCCGAAAGAAATCTCCGTGGCGGGCATCGCACTCATGAACAGGGACTTTTTCAAAGCCTCGCTCTCATTCGTTGAAGAGAAGCAGACCGCAGGCGGGATGTAAGCCGGTTCAGGCACTCACACATGCGGTCCCGCGTCGCGCTGACGAAAGACCTTTGGGACATTTCATCCTGTCCGTAGTCGTATCTTAGCGGCAATTCGTGACGGCGTAGATTTGCGCCGCACATTCCCCAACTCCATCGCTTCGTGAATCTCGTCCTCTTCGGCATCCTCATCTACGTGCTCGTTCAGATTCTGATCGGCTTCTATGTCGCGCGTCGGATTCGCACCGAAGACGATTACCTTCTCGCCGGAAGGAAGCTCGGTTACATCCTCGCTACGTTCTCGATTTTCGCGACGTGGTTCGGGGCTGAGTCCTGCATCGGGAGTGCGGGTGTCGCTTATGAAGAAGGCGCGGCAGGCATCTCCGCTGAACCGTTCGGATACGGGATCACCTTGCTGCTTGCCGGCGTGATCCTCGCCGTACCGTTGTGGCGACTCAAGCTCAGCACGGTCGCCGACGTGTTTCGCCTGCGCTATTCACCTTCCATCGAGAAGCTCGTCGCCATCATCATCATTCCCACGTCGATCTTCTGGGCTGCTGCGCAGATTCGCGCGTTCGGTCTCGTCCTCTCCGCATCTGCAGGCATGGACGTGACGCTGATGATCACGGTCGCTGCCGCCGTTGTCATCGTTTACACGATCTCCGGCGGCTTGATGGCGGATGCGATCACGGATATCATTCAAGGGATCGTCATCATCGTGGGACTCTTCGTCATCTTTTTCGGGGTGGTCAATCATACGGGAGGGTTCACGGCTCTCTTCGACACGATCACTGCCGATGGCGTCCTGTTTCGCCCGACGACGGATCATGAAGGCGCGTGGGGCATCCTGACGACGATGGAGACATGGGCGATTCCCATCGTCGGGTCGATGCTCGCGCAGGAATTGATTTCACGCATGTTGGGTTCACGCTCTGCGAAGGTCGCAAAACGATCGACACTCGTTGCGTCCGGTGCCTACGTTTTCATCGGCTTCGTCCCGCTCGTAATCGGACTGATAGGGATGCGGCTTTTTCCGGAGTTGGAATACTCGGAGCAAATCCTTCCGATGGTGGCACAGCATCAACTCACGCAGTTCTTCTACATCATCTTCGCAGGCGGTCTCGTATCCGCGATCCTCTCAACGGTGGATAGCGCACTGCTTGCCGCGTCCGGAATACTCATCCACAATGTCGTCCTACCGATGCGTCGCGTGGAAGAAGAAAGAATGAAAGTGCGCTTGCAGCGATGGGGCGTCGCGCTGATGGGAATTCTCGCGTACTTTCTCGCGATCTATGCGGAAGGCATTTACAACCTTGTCAAAGATGCGTCGGCGTTTGGGAGCGCCGGGGTGTTCGTCGTGTTCTTCTTCGGATTGTTCTCGCGCTTCGGTGGTGTGCGTTCCGCCGCGGCGACTCTTATTTCCGGTGCGTTCGTTTGGCTCGTTGCCTATTACGTGTTCGATTTCGAATTGAGTTTTATTCTCTCGGTCGTCGTGTCGCTCGTCATCTATGTTCTGTTCGCAAGTGTCGAGAAGAACTCGCTTTCGCTGAAGGAACGGATTCGCGAAGCGGAAGCCTGACCGCACGCGAACAGTTACGCGAAGAACTGAACACAGAGATTGGACGTCCGATGGCCGGACATCCTTCGAGCGCTTTCTCTTCTCATGCTTTGGTATCTTGCGTTATGACACAAGTGAAATCACAGAGGAGATGCTTCATGAGGTTATCGGTCGTTTCCATTCTCGCACTCGCAGTCGCACCGTCGTTTCATGTGCACACACAATCGATCATCGTCGATCATAACTCCGTTGCGCTGTTCGATCATATTCCGCCGCAGTACAAAGCCGCCGCTGAAAACCTCCGCTTGTTCTTCATGGACCGCTCCGTCGGGGGCAATATCAGCGACGCGCTGGATTGTCTCGCATCGCCCGTCGCTTTAGCGCCGAGCAGATGCAAGCGCTACGAACACGGAGGCACGCCGTCGTTCTCCGTCGATCCGTCGGAGGTCTCTTGGAGCGGCGTATGGAATCGCGGCAACTGGCGCTATGAGTACTGGCCGTCGGGGTGCTCGGAAGATGCCGTGTGTTTCATCAACTCCGTCGAGCCGCGCATCGATTCGTTCGACGTAGTGGGATTCCAGCATTCCTATCTCGCGGTCATTCCGGGGGCGAACATCAATCATCCGGTCGATGGATATTTCGGAACGAGCACGACACGAAGTAACGCGAAGAGCTACGCCGCATTCGCCGCACGCTATCCGAACAAGAAAGTGATCTGGTGGACGACGTCCCTTGCGCGCGGCATCGGGACACCGGAATCCGAAACGTTCAACGATGCGATGCGGCAGGTTGCGCGCGACAACAACCTCATCCTCTTCGACGTGGCCGACATTCTCTCGCACGATCCGGACGGCAACCCGTGTTTCGACAACCGCGACGGAAAGCCCTATGCATTCGGTGCGAACAGCGAGAACCACCCCGACGACGGAATCGACGTTCCGGCAATCTGTCCGCACTACACGACGGAAACGGAGGGCGGGCATCTCGGCGCCGTCTCCGCGGGAGGGATTCGCGTTGCGAAAGCGTTCTGGGTTCTCATGGCGCGCATTGCCGGTTGGGACGGCGTGACCGGTGTGGAGCGCATTGCAGACAGGGACTTCGACATTCGCATCGCGCCCCACCCGACGACACGCGATGCGGCGATCACCTACAGGCTGAAAACACACGGCTTCATTCGTATCGAGCTCTTCGATCTCTCAGGGAAGAAACTCAGGACGTTGTTCGAAGGAGAGCAAGTTCCCGGTGAGCACGTTCAGAATCTCTCAACGGCAGAATCGTCGCTCGAACCGGGAGTGTTTTTCATTCGCATCTCCGCACAAGGAAGAATGAAGGCCGAAAAGCTCGTCGTGGTTGAGGGGGATTGAGGATTGTTGAAATGAACAATCAAGTTCGACCGGCAAACTTGCCGTGAAGGTGATCAACCACTACGGGGACGAGGTGTTGAAAGTGTTCGAGGGATGAGAATAAGGGACAACTGCGCCAAAAAAACATCATACGAAGAATTTCTCCGCAGACTCCAAACCGGTGAGATCGTACATTCATATCCACCGAAAGCATCTAAACACAGCCTTCCTATTGGCTGAGGTTCAGCGAACCAAGACTGTCCCTGCTTCTCGAATCACAGTGAATACCGGAAGCCCGCAAGCAGGCGAACGTCGGATGTCTTCCATGCACCATCGATTCCGTAGAATCCTTTCTTTACCAGATTGACGAGACCGAGGCTGTAACGGACGATGCCGCTCACTCCTATCCGGTCATCCAAACGGTACTCAACCCCGGCTCCAAGTTCGATGGCAACATCATTTGACGCAGCGTACTCATCAAGGTCCGTCACGATCGGCTGACCGGTAGGCTGGCCGTTCGATGGAAGGAGTTGCCACGAGTCAGTAATCTCGTTGATAATGCTTATCGATGGGCCGGCAAAGATGAACGGTTCGAACGTACCGCGCAGGATGCAATACTGCACGAGCAAAGGAATCTCGAAGCAAACCATCTCGATGATATGGTGATACTTCATATCCTGCGGAAACGGAAAAGGGTCATCGGCCACAGTCAATTGCGCGCCCCTTCCGATGTAAGCCGGCTCTAAGCGAACGGACAACTGCTCGGAGAAATCATAGCGTATCGAGAGTCCCAGGCTAAGAAAGGTCTTCGATTCCATCGTATGCTCCATGTTCGATTCGATGCGCGCACTGGCGATGTTCGGGCCAACCTGTATTCCGATGGACCACGGTTGCGCCCACCCATCGAAACAGAACGCAGATGCAAGAGCAAGGAAGAGGAATGGATGGATGAATGAACGAATCATGCGAGGCTCCTTTTACATGGTGAGTGGATGCGAGTGAGGAATCGAATTCGTTTCGTCGATGGCTACTCTCGATAACTTCTCCCTTTTTCCGCAAATAACATGATCGGACATGCACGGATTTTTCCTTATCTCTCCGTCTGGCTCGACCGGTTGTTGCATCAGTATCATCCCCTCTATATAATGCTGCCGAATTGCGGCACGAGCAGGCATAACTCACAACACGAGCGATGATTATCACTAATGAATTCGAGAATATGGACAGCACTTACCTGTTTCACATAAAGCAGAAATCCTCGATTTCGTCGACTACCTGTTATCATGGGTTAAGCAGGAAAACTCACGCAGTACCGGAAATGCTGCTTGCTGGTTCGAAGCAAATGACGAGCGAGGAGACCGATATATTGTGAGATGTCAATGTATGTAGATACCCAAACCTTTCATCATCAATCCCACTCACTCCACTTTACCCTTCTCGACTTCTGGAGGTGGTCCAGTTCCGATCTGATCAGTAACGCCACGCGGGGCATCCTTGCGGAGTACATCGTCGCACAGGCGCTCGGCGTAGCTGAGGAGAGCAGAAAAGAATGGACACCATATGATCTTCTCACGCCGGAAGGCATCCGTGTGGAAGTCAAGTCAGCGGCCTACATACAGAGTTGGGAGCAGAAGCGTCCCTCGCGCATCGTCTTTCAAATCCCACCAACACGCGGCTGGGATGAGGAGACAGGCACGTATAGTACGACTGTCAAGCGACAAGCAGATGTTTACGTGTTCGCTCTTCTCGGACACAAGGAACGTGAGACACTCGACCCGCTCGATATCTCGCAGTGGGAGTTTTACGTCGTTACAACTGGGCAACTCCCCAGGCAGAATTCTATTAGGCTTGCTGCGATTCAGAGCCTTGCGGGGTCAAAGGTTCCTTTCACTGAACTGAGGAAGGCAATCGTGCGAGCAGCCAATGTGCAATCAAATGATTGAGGTGAAAGTGGTCAATCTGGTTTTGCTCGGTTCGGCTCTTTCCGATTATGAACTTCATGGGCGCTTTCCCTTCGCTCTTTCATTCAATCGTGCGCGTGTCATGCGTTCTCGTATGCCGCCATCTTCTGTGAATGCTTTTTCCAACTGCCGAATCTGCTGGTCCAAGAGGTAGTTTGCCTGATGGATCAGACAGATTATAATATTGGCTACAACGTGGGAAGGTCTTGTCTCTATATAGGTCCTATAAGAATCATAGGTTGCTTCTTTGACTGATCCAAGCTTCCTGACGAAGAGTGCTTCTTTTGAATCTTTTGTCCACAGAGCATGACCATTCGTTCGAAGGAAGTCTCTGTAATCCGTCAGGAGTTCTTCAAGGCTGGCGCGCGCTACTCCCATGAGTTTGATTTCCAGCTCTTTCGAGGTTCCCGATATCTGGCTGCCTTCTACGATGTTTTGTTTTCCGGACCGCGCTGCCTGTACCATCTGATCGATCGTGCGGTCGTACTTCTTCAGGAAACGACGACAGAAACATACCGTGGCGTCAAAGACAATCTCCGCCTTTTTGTAAGATAGGAGGGTCTCGTATCCGCCATGTGGGGGTATGAACTGTTCAGGCATGCTTCAACCAGTGAAAGAAAAACCCCCCCGAAGTATGCTTGCGATACAGAGGCACGGGGGGTGTGCTGATGGCAAAGTAAAACATGCTCAACCGAGAATAAATATTGCGATGAGATTTACCTGAGACATGTATCGATCCTCTGAAAGAAGTAACCCCTCAGTCTGAGCTTCTCAACGGCGAGCTGGGAGAGAAGCTTGAGGGGTTTTGTTGGTGCAACGGTAGCTCAATCGTCTATTAAGGGCAAGTGAAAAATCGAAGGTATGGCTCATCATTGCTTCACGCAATGACCCCTTTCAGAATCCGCACGATCTCTTCATCAAAACTTTGATGTTCGTCTTAATTTCTTCCAACAAATGTCCCAGATGAAGCCGGCGAGTTTGATGTGGATTCCTCAATACTCCAGCAACTCCCTCACGACCTCTGGGAGCCGATCCTTCGGCCAGTAGATGTGCTTTTCGAACACATCCGAAAAGGGGATGGGCATGTCGAGCGATGCGGTGCGTGTGACCGGGGCGTCGAGGTGTTCGAAGGCTTCCTGTGCGATGGTCGCGGCGATCTCTGCGCCGATGCCTCCCGTGAGATTCGCTTCGTGCAGGACGAGGACACGATTCGTTTTCCTTATTGAGTTGAACACGGTCTCTTTATCCCACGGCAAAAGCGAACGCAAATCCACGACTTCGATCTCGGTACCTTCGTGTGAGTGTGTCTCGGCAAGTTCCAGCGCCCAATGCACGCCGAGACCGTACGTGATGATGGACAGGTCCCGCCCGGTGCGTTTTACGTCCGCTTCGCCAATCGCTATCGTGAACCATTCATCCGGCACGTCGCCTTTGATGCTGCGGTACAACGCTTTGTGTTCGAAGAAGAGCACGGGGTTCGGATCTTCGATTGCTGCGATGAGCAGACCTTTTGCGTCATGCGGCGTCGATGGCATGACGAGCTTCAATCCGGGGACGTGAAAGAACCACGCCTCTGGGCTTTGCGAATGGAATGGCCCCGCGTTCGTACCACCGCCGCTCGGAAGGCGCAGAGTGATATTGACCGAAGCGCCCCATCGGTAGTGCGTCTTCGCGAGATTGTTGACGATCTGATTGAAGCCGCATGCGACGAAGTCCGCGAACTGCATCTCGACAACCGGCTTGAATCCCTCCAGCGCCAATCCCATTCCCGCGCCGATGATACCGGACTCGATGATGGGTGTATTGCGCACTCGCGCTCGTGAGAATTTCTGAACGAATCCTTCGGTCACTTTGAACACTCCGCCATACTCGGCAACGTCCTGCCCCATGATGATGACACGTTCATCGCGCTCCATTGCGAGTTCGAGCGTGTGCTTGATGCTATCGACGTATCGCATCGTCGTTTGCGTTCCGGCAGGGATCCGCGTTGTGGTGTCTGTTGGCGCATAGACATCGATGAGTTCCTGCTCGGCGGTCGTTGATGCAGGCGGCGCATCGAGGGCATCGTTGAGCGCATCCGTGAATGCATCGCGCACACGCTGCGTCACGAGCGCTTTCATCGCTTCGGAAAAAAGTCCCATCAGCGTCAGGCGATCCTCGAAGAGCGCGATCGGGTCGCGCTTCTCCCACTCGTCGAAAAGCTCCTTCGGGATGTACTTCGTCCCCGATGCTTCCTCGTGTCCTCTCATGCGGAAGGTCACTGCTTCGATCAGCGTCGGCCCGTCGCTGCGTCGCGCTTTTTCGCTTGCGTTCCGAATCGCCTGATAGACGGCAAGCACGTCGTTCCCATCGATGCGTACGCCCTCGATTCCGTAACCGACGCCTTTGTCGGCAAGCCGTTCGCAAGCGAATTGCTCGTGCGTCGGCGTCGAGAGACCATAGCCGTTGTTCTCAACGATGAATACAACCGGCAGCTTCCAGACGGCGGCAAGGTTCACCGCTTCGTGAAAGTCTCCTTCGCTCGTCGAGCCGTCGCCGGTAAAAGAAACGGCGACACGTCGTTCGTTCCGAAGCTGGAACGCAAGCGCGACGCCGTCCGCGACGGGAAGCATGGCGCCGAGATGCGAGATCATGCCGATGACGTCGTACGCCGGCGCGCCGAAATGGAAGGAGCGGTCGCGTCCTTTCGTAAAGCCGCCTTTCTTGCCCATGATTTGCCGAAAGAGCTGCGAGAGATCGACGTTGCGCGTCGTAAACACACCGAGGTTGCGATGCATCGTGAAGATGACGTCATCAGGATTGAGTGCGAACGCCGTCCCGACGGAAATCGCTTCCTGCCCGATGCCGGAGAACCACTTCGAGATTTTTCCCTGACGCAGAAGGATGAGCATGCGCTCTTCAATAGCGCGCGGGAGACGAAGGTGATAATAGAGTTCGAGCAGCCGCTCAGGGGAAAGGTCCGCAGGCATGCGTGATGTAAGGTGCGGAACGTGTGAAAGCGGATGATGGACGGTGGTATCGTGGGGATATTTCAACAGGTCGTCTTTCGAGTCGTGACTGTTTCAATCGCGTGCAAAAATACAGCGATGCAAGGAGAAGCGAAGGATGCGTGATTCAAATAGTAACTTCACTGATCAGCTTCTTGAGAGTTGCTAACATGCGATTGCAAAGAAACACCGGCTCACTTTCGACGGCTCATTTAGACGTATCAATCCTGTTTCGCACTTTATTCCGGAATTCGGTTACTCATCACGAACACGCCTCAATCCATCATGACATTCGACTTTTTTCGCACCTACTGCATGAGCAAACCTGCGACAAGCGAGGACTTTCCGTTCGACGAGACGACGCTCGTTTTTCGCGTGAAAGGGAAGATCTTCGCTTTAGTCGATATCGAAGAGCGCCCGATGCACGTCAACCTGAAGTGCGATCCTCGCCATGCTGAGGAACTGCGCGAGCGCTACGAAGACGTGCAACCCGGATATCACATGAACAAGAAACACTGGAACACGGTGAACTTTAACGGTGCGATTCCGACGTCGGAACTGAAAGCAATGATCGATGAATCATATGAACGTGTCGTTCAGAGTCTGAAGAAGAATGAACGGGATGAGATTCAGGCGATGCGTGGTCGGTAGGGATTGCTGCGCACGCCGATATCTCGCTATGAATCCTTCGCAGTGAACGATTCGATCTTTTCTACGCTGCCGAAGTCGTACCACCGCCCGTTGAATTGCACGCCTTCGATATGCATCCGTCGTTCGAGCGCTGTACGGTAGATCTCGAACACATCAGAGAAGCCTTTGGGAAAGCAGAGCGAAAAGATCTCCGCACTGATGAGATGAATACCGCAAAAGCCGAATCGCAACGACCGGTCCGGGTACACCCAGCCGTCGTCTTTCCATACTTCTTTCCCGATGAAATTCATCGACGGCTCGAAGAGAAGCGCGCGAGAAGTTTCGCGTTGGTGCACGGCGAGCACTGCGAGAGGCTTTCGTTCGAGCCATCGTTCGTACAAGCGTTTCAAATCGAAATCGGAATGGATATCCGCGTTGTGCACGAGAAAGGGTTCATCGCCGTCGAGGGCAGCGTGTGCGTTGATGATGCCGCCGCCGGTTCCGAGAATCTCATCTTCGCGGATAACCGTAACCGGGATTCCGTAGTTGACCGTTCGAAAATGTTCTTCCAACATCTCCGCATGATGGTGGGCGTTGACGATGATCTCATTCGCGCCTGCTCGAATGACCGCTTCGATGGCGTATGCGATCATCGGCTTTCCTGCGACGGGCACAAGCGCCTTCGGCAGCGATTCCGTCAGCGGTGCGAGACGAATCCCAAAGCCCGCCGCAAGAATCATCGCTTTCACCAGTACTGATCCTTCTCCGCGTGCGTAACGGTGACGATGATACCTTTCTCCCGAAGGATCTCGGCAAGTTTTTCCGCGCAATAAACGGAACGATGCTGTCCTCCCGTGCAGCCGAAGGAGACTTGGAGGTTCGTGTAGTTCATCTCTTTGTACGAGTCAATCGCTTCGGTCACCACTTTCACGACACTGTCAAAGAAGCGATGGAACAGCGGCGAGGATTCGAGCTCTTTCTGCACGATGGGATCGAGACCCGTGTATGCCGTGAAGCCGGGCTTCAGACCGGGATTGGGAAGTAAGCGGCAATCGAACACGAATCCGCCGCCGTTCCCGAATCGGTCTGCAGGAATACCGCTTCGTAAGTACCCGAAGGAATGAATGTCAACGGTGATCGGTTGCTGTTTCTTATCGTCGGAGAGCGTTCGGAGATGGTGATCTTCAGAGAGCTGGACGAAGAGGTCTTTGATATAGCTGCACTGTTCGAGAATCGGTGCATGAGCAGCGAGAAGCGCGAGGTTATCCATCGATGGCGGGATCGAAGAGAGGAAGCCCGGTTTCTTTTGCCTGTGACCGAGGTTGCCAAATGCGCCAAGCGCCTGCATCACCCGGATGATCGCGTAAGAGTAGAACTTCCGGGTGAAGTCGTCACGATCGATGTCGATCCTCTTTGCCACCTCGTCCATGTACACGCCGAAGAGCCGCAAACGTGCTTCATGGGGAATGTGAGCCTTCGCGTCGAAGAGCAGCGAAGCGACGTCGTACTGCA
This sequence comes from uncultured Chromatiales bacterium, assembly GCA_964448285.1. Lineage (GTDB taxonomy): Bacteria > Bacteroidota > Ignavibacteria > SZUA-365 > SZUA-365 > CAYUWG01. Next base: position 48,523 of record CAYUWG010000015.1, on the reverse strand, counting down.
ACGCACCATGTCTTCCCGACTGGTAGTCGATAAAGAACGGCATGCCTCCGAGGATCATCACGTTCCGGGATTGAAAATCGCGATAGAGGAAAAAGTCCATTCGCGTATCCAACAAGTCCTTTACGAGAAGCTGAATGTCTTTATCGAATGCTCGACCGTCGAATGAACCGCGGTAGAGCGGCTCGATGAACATTCGGCAGAAGTAATCCACGTCGAAGCGCATAGCCTGCTCGTGGAAAGTATGGGACTGATAGCATAGCGAGTAATCGATTTTATTCGCTTGGTCGATTTGAAAACGGACAAGCTGCCGGAGCACTTCCCGGTAGAGTGCTTCAACTTCCTTCGGAAAATCCGTCGGGGATGAGCGGAGGCGTGATTGCCACCGGTGGAGCGTCACATCTCCGAGGTCAGTGACGAGATAGTGTCTTTCATCATCCGACACGGCGAGGATGCGCGGTACCGGGAGATTGGCTTTGAAGAATGTCTGCGTGAAACCGATGAAGGCCCGATTCTCCGCGACGTTCTCCCCGGTGATGCCGATGGATGAATTGTATGGACCCACGACACGATGGATCCTTCTGTCGGAACCGTCACCTTTCAAATGAATGAAGTTCCACACGTCTTCATGGAAGACATTTTGATGAAGCTCGGATAAGACGTGCTCCGAGTTCCTCATGGATGCGTGCTCTTATTGGTTGACGCAAGAGATGGCGGTGGTGCATCCTTAGGAATCTTCAAAAGCATCGGAAGATATTTTGGAGAGATCGTTCCAAAGGAGATCACCCTGTCATGAAATTCCTTTTGCGAGAAGCGACTGCCGTGCAAGGCTTCGTAACGCTTTCGAATATCGTTGAAGAGCAAGTTCCCGACATAGTAGGCGGAAAGCTGCGTCGATGTCAGGCATGCGCGGCGCCATTTCCCGGCTGCTTCGCCATTCTCCTGAAAACCTTTGTTCACCATGAGGTCCATCGCTTCCTTTTCAGTCATCCCTGCCGTGTGGATCTTCTGATCGATCAGCACATTGATGATGAGACGTAACCGCATTTTCAGTTGTTGGATTTTAACTTCAAGTCCTCCGAAGCCTGCATCGACCATGATTTGCTCGGCGTACGTAGCCCAGCCTTCTGCAAAAATACCGCTCTGAAATATACCGCGCAGAATCGTCGAAGCTTTGAACCGGTTGCCGGTGACAAGCTGAAGGTAGTGTCCCGGAATCGCCTCATGTACGGTGAGGTTTTTCAGCATGGAGTTGTTGTACTCGCGGTAGAACGATTCCTTTCGGGCGGGCGGCCAGTCTTTCGGCGTCGGTGAAATGGCGTAGAACGTCTTTCCGTTTTTTTCCAAAGGACCGGGTGATTCGCAATACGCAACAGCAACGCCACGTTGAAACTCGGGCATCACGATGATGTCGATCGGATCATCCGGTACGGAGACGATATTCTTCTCGCGAACAAAGCGCTCCGCTTCCTTGAGCGCTTCTCTTGCGTTATCGACAATGGTTTCGTCCGTCGGTCTGTCTTCTGCGAGACGGTTCAGTACCGCACGGATGATCGCGGATTTTCCCGCAGGAATCGGTTGTCCGGAATAGTACTTCGCCCAGAGCTGTACAGCCGTCGCGTGCATTTCCATCGTTGTCGCTTCGAGATCGCGTTCCGCATGCGCGAGTATCTCTTCACGCGTCAAATCGGTGTCGAGCGAGTAGCGGAGTTTCCGCTCGTACAAATCTTTCCCGAGACGAAACGAACCAGTCGAGTTTGGAAGCAGCGTCTTTTTCAACCAATCACCATAAGCCCGAAGTGCATTCACCGCACTATCTCGCACGGAGATCAACTCTTCGCGTTGGTTCGCCGCCAGGCTGTCGATGAATGGCGCGAGTGTCTCCGTCAGCAACGTGACGATACCGTCGTTCTGCTGTATCGCGGTTTGCGTGTGGATCGATGGTGGATTGCGAAGATTTCTTTTCGCGTCTTCGAGTATGCGTGGTATCGCTCTCAATCGTCCTTCGACGGACTTCATGCGTTCCTGCAGCGGTGCAAATTCTCTCGCAACGAGGGTGAAGACTGCGTTCCCCACGTTATAGCTCAACGGATTGTTTTCCCAGTCGCGCAAGTCGCGCAATGCGAAGAGTTCCTTTTCAAGATTCTGCTGAAAGATATCGTAGTCGATGCGGTTCGCAGAGGAAAGTTCTTCCACCTTGATCGTCTTCAGCGAATCGAGATACAGCGACCGGAGGTCAATGGCTCTTTCGATGCCGTCTGCGCTGTAGTCGTTCATCGATGAATCGTATCGATGATCGCCGAGGATAGTCGCTTCTTCCGGATACATGCGCAAGTAGGATTCGATGAAGTTCCACGCAAGCGATTCGAACGCTCTATCCGCATCCGAGCGCGTGTCTGATGAACAAGCTGAAAGCAATGTACACAAGATGAGAACGGCAACCGGGAAGGCTGCCGCAAGAACTCCCTTGTGTAGCAAACGCATGAGCTTCATTCAGACATTCTGAAAACTGTGGATGGCGTCTTCTACAGTATCGTAAAACTCGATGATGGTATAGAGGTTCACGACCTGTAAGACATCCTTGACGTTCTGTACGACCCCGACGAGTTTCAGTCCGCCGCCTTTATCCTGTGCCGCTTTCATACTTGCGACCATAACACCGATGCCCATACTGTTGATGCGTTGAATCATCGTGAAGTCCAAAATGAATTGATTGAAACCGTCCTCGACCTTCTCTTTAATATGGTCATACAACTGCCAATCACCGGTGGACCAAAAGTCACCGGAAAGGTGAAGGACGACAATTCTGTCTTCAATGCGTTCGCTGATTTTCATTGATGCCTCTTGAGATACGAGTGAGGAAAAGGATTCTGCATGATAAGTCGAAGGGAATAACCGCGCGTCGGTTTCCTCAGAAAACTACACCTGAACCTGTTCTCTTCAAAAACGCGGTGTATTCAGGCGTATTTCATGACGACGAGAGTGAGGTCGTCGTGTGGTTCGATTCCGTTTCGAAAGGACGCTACCGAGCGAAGGATCGTCGATTGAAGTTCATGGGCGCCGAGATTGTCTCGCTGTGAAACGACGTCGATCAGGCGTTTCTCGCCGTATTCTTCACGCGCTGCGTTCATCATCTCCGTGAGGCCGTCGCTGTAAAACACGAACTTGCTTCCTTCAGTCAGCGGGAGCCGGATCTCTTCGAGCTTGCTGTCGAAGAGCGGGCCTTTTTCCAAACCGAGACCGATGCCTTTGGATTCGATGAAGTGCATGCCGTTGCCATTCCCGATCAATGGGAGAACGTGTCCCGCACGGCAGAGCCGGATTTCCTTTCCCGGGATGTCGAAAAGGGCGAGGATCATCGTGATGAAAGAATTCCTTTCGATCCCATCGTAAATGAGTCGGTTCACGTGAGAGAGGATTTCATGCGGAGATTGATACATCTGTGCGGCGAGCTGAATCATGCCCTGCACCTTGGACATATAGAGCGCCGCCGGCATCCCTTTCCCGGAAACGTCCGCGACAACGACGAACAAGCGGTCGTTCGGCAATGGGATGAAATCGAAATAATCGCCGCCGACTGAGCGGGCGGGAAGTGATATGCCCGTGATATCGAGACCCTTGAGCGCAGGCATCGATTTCGGAAGCAATCCTTCCTGAATGCGATGTGCGATCGCGATCTCTTCCTCGATCTTCTGCTTCTCGATTTCGGCAAGATGGAGGCGCGCATTCTCGATTGCGATTGCGGCCTGGCTTGCGACCGTTGAGAGCAGGTCGATATCGTCCTGCGAATAGACCTTCCCGCTCATCTTCGGTCCGACGTTGATTGTTCCGATCAACTCCTCTTTCAGGAACATCGGAATTGAAAGCACGATGCCGGAGATTCGAATCCTCTCTTTGTCTTCGTTCGAAATACGCAGCGAATTGAATTCGTCCTCGACGAGAGCGAACGATTGGGGAACACGTTGCCGGCGCAACAAGCTGATCAAACCGTAATGGGAATTGTCGAACTCACAGCAGTTTGTCGGGATATTTTTTGTGGCGACACTGCAGCCGCTCGCATCACTGCATAGCGCAACTGCCACGCGCTCGACGTGCATCGTCGTCGAAATGCGATGCACCATCAATTCGAGAATGCGTTCGAGGTCGATGTTCATAGGCAATTCGCGGCTGAATTCGAGCAATGCTTTCTGGTAGTTCGTCCTCTCCTGATAGAACACTTTGTCGATTGCGCTCTGCACGCGTTGTTTGATCGGATCGAAAAGAAATGCGATGAGCACGAAGGCGATGAGCGTCAGCAGCGTGTTGTCCTGCGCATCGAAGATGACGCCGATAACATTTCCCACACCGAAGACGAAGAGAAAATAAAATGCAGCGATGGTTGCTGTCACCGCAGCGTAAATGAGGCTTCGCTTCACGATGAGGACGACGTCCATCAACCGGTAACGGATGATTGCGTACCCGAACGCCGGCGGCATCAATGCGAGTAAGACGGAAGGGATGAGTAATTCAGGCTGGATGAAAATTGCGAGGGGGTATGTCGTCGCAATGATCGTCGTGTAGATGAACGCGGCAACACCGATGATCGTCGATACGAGAATCGGGCGTAGTTGTGAGCGGCGGTCGATCTCTACCTCACGAAAGTAACTGTGAGTGAAGAAACCCAAGCCGGAGATGAACATGGTCCACTGGAATACGATCGCAATGATGATCGTCCATTGCGGGAAAACTTTTTCGAATGCGAGAGGAAGGATTGCCGTCGTGGCGACGCTCAAAATATAGAGCAGGACAACGACCGATTTCTTTCCTGCGATGTTTTTTCGGACGGGGAAGTGAAAGAAGAACGACACAAACTGCGGCGGGGCGAAAATTCTGCCGGCAAGCATTCCGAAGAATACTACGGCAGACTGCCATCCGCCTTCCGCCGGATAGATCGTCGTCGTACCGAAAAACAGCATCGCGAGAATGCCATAGCGTCCGAACTTCCGCTGCACACGTCCTTGCGGTCGCGCCATGACGACGAACAGACCCACGAGAAGAAATCCGAGACCGAGACAGAACTGCGCGAGGAAATCGATGTTGAACACTTTCAGAATTTCTACTTCAACGTCGAATCGTCGCTCGTCACGTTCTATCGTGTACACTGCCTTGCTTCCGGCTGAGTGCCGGTTGATATGCGACATCGCTTCACGAGCGCCGCTGTACGTTTTCCCGTCGATTCGAAGAAGAATATCTCCGTCCTCTATCCCTGCACGGTCTGTTACTCCGCCGGGGACGATCTTCGTGATAACGAAAAGTGAATCGCGGCCTAAGGCCGGTTCCCAAGCGCATTGATCGTTGCTGATCACGCGACGGATCATGACGTCCGTGAAGTTTACTCCGGTGATAAACAACACCGAGGCAGCGAACAGGAGATACACTGCACGGATCGTTCTTGGGCTGATGTGTTCAAAGGGATTCTTCATGGTCTTGCTCCGTCGCACTCGCTGAAAGAAGTCTGCGGGAAATGCGAGCGATACCTGCAAAAGTTACGGAATCCGCTGTTCGGAAATATATCCCCGGGTCTCCTTACCGGTTCTTCTCTAAGTTTCTGCAAGACAGCTGGTCTCCACGGACACAGCGTCACATTGTCGTCGAGATTACTTTAAGATAAGCATCGGCCGCTGAGAGCGTTCACCGGATTCCGTTTGAAGTACCGTGTAGTATGCACCAGGCGGTAAGTCTCGTGATTCGAAAAGGATCGTATGAGATCCGCTTTCCATAAATCCATCGGAGAGAATGGCGACCTCCTGTCCGAGTGAGTTGGTCACAGCGAGACGAACGATTTCCGAACGCTGAAGCGTGAACGGGATTACCGTAGTCGTGCCGGAGGTCGAGAGTCCAAGCGGGTTTGGGTAGTTCATGCCAAGGACGGAATTCCTTTGTAACGGAAGCACGGCTTCGATGCTGTGGGAGTAACTCACTTTACCATCACGATCTATCTGCTTGAGACGGTAAGAGATTCTTTCGGATGAATGTCCCGCATCTGGAAGAGCATCGCGGAAGGAGTAATTCTTCGGATGTGCGGAAGTGCCTTGTCCAGGAACGAAACTGCGTGCTGTCCATTCGCCTGATCCTATGGCACGTTGTACCTCGAAACCGTAGTTATTCGTTTCGGTTCGTGTCGTCCACGCCAGTTCGACGCGATTGTCACGGATGGATGCTCGAAGCACAGAGAGCTCGACGGGGAGAATGCCCGTTTCGATATGGTCGAACGTCGAGACGGCGATATTGAGGAAGTCGAGAATGGTCGGCGTGCAACTTCCGTTGCATGTGGAGAAATCCTTGTTGACGCGTGACGATGCCGCCTGCGATGTTCCATAGTAGAAGATCATCGGTGTCGATGAAGTGATCGTTTGCCGGGCGTACATGCAAGACCAATAGGTGATGGCACAGAGTGGTATCTGAAAATCGAGATAGTACCTGCCTGTCGATCCGATCGCAGTCGAGCGTGCGGCACCGGAATACGTTCCGATTAAATAGACCGTTCGAAGCTGTGTGCCGTTCGTATCGTAGATGAAAACCTTATCGGGGCTGTTGCCATCGAGGCCAACGGTTAATAGATGGTAGCCATTGCTTCCTCGTATCTCAGCGAGCCAAACAGTTTGCTTGTACCCACCCGGTCCGGTAGGATCGCCGTTGATTTGAAATCGGAAGTATGCCACGCCGTTTTCGAAGCCCACGAGCACGGAAGCAGAATCTGAGCCTGTGCCATAGTAGATATCCGATTCCGCAGGGCTTTGATCGCTGGGGTCTTGTATCGAAAAACCAGTTACGTATTTGTACTCAACCCAAGTGACCGGCCAACCTGAAGGTGTGAAGCCTGAGCAATCCGTGCACTGCGCCAAAAGGTTTTGAGCGAAAAGAAACATCCCAAGGTAACAGTACATGAATCTGGAGAGTGTAGTAATGGATTTCATGGAGAGGCTGCCTTCGATGATGGTGGGACACAGCGGTGATCGTTTACCGCATTGGTTCCTGTTATCCAGCTTTGTGCCAGCAGTGTCTCATCGATGAAAAGAGGCCATTCTTAAACCATTTCAAGAATTATCGACGATGGACGAATCCTCTGAAGCAGAAATCTTTTCATCACTCATGCGATGACTTCATAAAAGTTCAGGATAAAAAGCAGAGAGTCCGGGGCGGACCGGACTCTCTGAGTTCAATGCTCTCTTGTCGCCACCATCATCGAACAAGAAGCATTGGTTGTTGAAAACGTTCTCCTGATTCTGTATGGAGTACTGTGTAGTACATACCTGCCGGCAATCCTCGTGTATCGAAAAACAGGACATGGGATCCGCTCTCCATCATCCCATCGACGATCGATGCCACTTCTTTTCCGAGAGTGTTCGTGACGATGAGTCGAACAGCTTCAGAACGTTGCAACGTCAGAGGGATCGCTGTTCGATATCCGAGCTCATTCGTTCCGAGAGGATTCGGATAATTACCGCCGAGAATGGAATGATCACGCGAGGGCAGAGGAACATCGATGGAATGCGAATACGATATTGCACCATCGCGGTCGATCTGCTTCAACCGATACGCGATCCGGTTCGAACGATCCATTTGTGATGGAAGATCATCGATGAAAGAATACGATTGGGGTCGATTCGACGTGCCGTTCCCCGAGACGAATCCTCGACTTGTCCAGTTGCCGGATTCGTCGCTGCGCTGAACTTCGAATCCGTAGTTGTTCGTTTCCGTTTGTGTTGTCCATGCGAGTTCAACCGTACCGTTTCGGAGCGATGCGCGAAATGAGGAAAGCTCAACCGGAAGGATACCGGTTTCGATATGGTCGAATGTCCCTACGGCAAGACCGAGATAGTCGAGGATCGTGAGCGTGCAATTCCCGGTGCAGGTCGAGAAGTCCTTATTCACTTGTGAAGATGCAGCCTGGCTCGTTCCGTAGTAGAAGATCAGTGGCGTCGAAGAAGTGATCGTCTGTCGTGCATATAAGCATGACCAGTAAGTGAGCGCACAAAGCGGTACCTGGAAATCGAGATAATATCGTCCTGTACCGTTGATCGCCGTCACGCGAATAGCCGTGGGATTCGAAGACAACGTATAGACAGTAAGCTTATAGGTGCTCGTTGTATCGTAGATAAAAATGTTATCAGGATTATTTCCATCGCATCCGACTGTGAGAAGGTGGTACCCGTTACTTCCGCGAATTTGTACGAGCCACGTCGTTTGCTTGAGCGGCGCTGCGCCACCGGTTGCTGAGGGATCAGCGCGAAGTTGCATACGGAAGTACGCCACACCATTTTCAAAGCCGACTAAGACTGACGCAGAATCACCGGCAGGGCCATAGTAAATATCCGATTCATCAGGGCTTTCATCGGCTGTGTCCTGAACGACATAACCGGTAGTATATCTATAGGCTACCCAGTTTATAGGCCAACCCGCAGGTGTGTACGCTCCACAAGGTGAACATTGTGCTGTTGCATCATGTGATTCACAGATGAGGAAAATGCTTGAAGCGAGAAAGATGAGTAGGATAAATTTTGTATGGAACGGTTTCATGGAAAACTCCTTTGATTCAATCAGCCGTGCCGTTACCTACTACACGTGTGCCAATGCCAACGTTCAGAAATTGGACGCGACTTGGAACAGAGCTTTTTCCGATGTGTTCAGCGACGTTACACGATAATCGCCTCATGAGATTAGCATCAATGATAGAGTTGCACGCGTTGGTTGCAAACTGCAAAAGAAAAGCGGCCCCTTGAGCCGCTCTTTCGTGAAGTCTGTTTGATTGAACGCTACGCGTTCACAGTCGAAGTCTCTATCTGAACGAGTTGCTGGTGAGCGATCAGATCGGTCAGAGTCAGATCGGCAAGCGCTTCATCAATCGCACTTTGGACTTTATGCCAAAGTGGTTTAAGAGAACATTGAGATGTGTGAAGACACTCATCGACCGAGCCGGAGAAATGTCCACAGAAATCAGGATCGTAAATCCGTCCACCGAGCACGCTGAGCACGTCGCTGATGAAGATACCGTTCGCCGGTCGCGTGAGCGTGTAACCGCCTTCCTGTCCGCGTACGCTTTCGACGAATCCTGCAAGCCGGAGAATGCGCATCAACTTACCGACATACGCTTCGGAAAGACCTTCCTCACGGCTGATCTCACTGATGGAAACGCTCGTTCCTTCATCACCCCGGCGGGCGATTTGCAGCAGGCATCTCAAGCCATACTCTTCCTGTGAACTGAATTTCATTGCCGTTCAGTTTATGCGTGGTATCGTTGAACCGCACGCTTGTGCGTGGACGAGTTGTTCGTATTTCTCACGAGGGATGGAAGGACCGGCTTTCGTGCAGTGCTCATCGAATGCCTTCGTCAAGAGCGAGGCAAGCTGTTCGGGTGTTCGTCCTTCGATTTCGTAGCGGGGAATCATCGCAACGAGCTTTCCATTCATCAGCAATCCCATCGATGGAGATGACGGCGGGACTCCTTCGAAGTAAGAACGCGCTCGGTCGGTAGCATCGCGCTCCATTCCGGCGAATACCGTAGCGATACGGTCGGGAATCACCTTGTGCTGCAGCGCGAAAGCAACTCCCGGACGTGCGCTTCCTGCTGCGCAACCGCAGACGGAGTTCACCATGATGAGTAACGTTCCTTCCGTTTCGCTGACAGCTTTATCCACTTCTTCCGGTGTCAATAATTCCTCGAAGCCGACATACGTAAGTTCGTCGCGCATCCACTGAACGGCTTCAGGGTCGTACATAGGGCCACGGTTGAGTGTGAGATTGTTATACATGCATCTTGCCTTTCGATTGATTGTGTGACTATAAGAATCCTAATTCCAGCTTTGCTGCTTCGGACATGCGCGAAGGCGTCCATGGCGGATCCCATACGATCTCTATCTCGACATCGGTGACGCCGGGGATGCCTCTCACTTTATCCTTCACTTCCTGTGGCAGGGATTGCGCCGCAGGACAGTGTGGAGTTGTGAGCGTCATGACGATGTGAATCTGTCCATGCGCCTTTACACGAACCTGATAGATAAGCCCAAGCTCGTAGATGTTCACCGGTATTTCAGGATCGTAGCAGGTCTTTATGACATCGACGACCTTATCATCGATCGCCTGCAAGTGCGCAAGCTCAGCATCGGCTTTTTGCTCAGACCGGTCTTCTCCTATTAGAGTTTCCGAGTTTTGCGATTGAATGGAAGTCCCCTCGGTTTTAACCATGGTATTCGTCTGTTCCTTTTCCATCATAACGTCTGTTCTTTCTTTCTTCCAAAATTTCAGTGGCATACTCACTCCGTCGAAACCGAATCCTGAGAACCTTTCATCGCAGAATGAAGCGTGTGCCAGGGGAGCGTAGCGCATTTCACGCGCACGGGAAATTCCGAAACGCCGGCAAACGCCGCGAGCTTGCCCAGTTCTTCGATATGATCCATCGGATTCGATTTTCCGGTGACAAGTTCATGGAACACGCCGAAAAGATGATCTGCATCCGTTTTCGTTTTGCCTTTCAGAATCGCGCTCATCATCGAAGCGGAGGCTTTGGAGATTGCGCAGCCGTTTCCTTGAAAACTGATGTCTGCGATTCGATCACCATCGAACTTCACATAGAGTGTATAGTGATCGCCGCACAGCGGATTGTAGCCTTCCAATAATGAATCGGCATCTTCCATCACCCGATAGTTTTGCGGACGCTTGTTGTGATCGAGGATGACTTCCTGATAGAGGTCGCGGATTTCGTCCATCAGTGGAATACCTCGAGCACGTGGTAAAGACCTTTCACTAAGGCGTCCACGTCTTCTCGTGTGTTGTAGAAAGCGAACGATGCACGAGCTGTTGCCGGAATCCCGAAGCGCTGCATGACCGGCTGAGCGCAATGATGCCCGGCCCGAATCGCTATCCCGTCGCGGTCAAGGATCGTCCCGATATCGTGCGGATGAATGCCATCGATGATGAAGGAAAGCACGGTGGATTTATTGCTCGCGTTCCCGATGATGCGAAGGCCGGGAATTTCCTGCAAACGCTCGGATGCATAATGAAGCAGGTCGTTCTCATGCACGATGAGCGCAGAGAAGTCGAGGGTTTGGAGAAAATCGATAGCAGCACCTAAGCCGATCGCTCCACCGATGTTGGGTGTCCCGGCTTCGAATTTGAACGGCAGCGCGTTGAATACCGTCTTTTCAAAAGAGACTGAAAGAATCATGTCGCCTCCGCCCATGAACGGCGGCATCGTTTCGAGCAAAGCCTTCTTGCCATAAAGGACACCGATCCCCGTGGGACTGTAAAGCTTGTGTCCGCTGAAGGCGAAGAAGTCACAGTCAAGCTCGCGAACGTCGATGCGCATGTGTTGAACGGATTGCGCGCCGTCAACCAGCACCGGAATGCCGTGCGCGTGCGCGAGAGTGATCATCGTCTGAACGGGATTCACCGTACCGAGTGCGTTGGATGCATGGACTATTGCGACGAGTTTCGTTCGATGATTGAGAAGGCGTTCGTATTCGTCGAGAAGCAACTCTCCGTCGTCATTCATCGGAATGATGCGGAGGCGGGCGCCTTTCTCTTCGCAAAGCATTTGCCACGGAACGATGTTCGAGTGATGCTCCATCGCCGAAATGACGATCTCATCCCCCTCGCGAACGGAGCTGCGACCATAACTCTGTGCAACGAGATTGATCGCTTCCGTTGTCCCTCGGACGAAAATGATTTCTTCCGCTGAGTCGGCTTGCAGGAACGCCCGCACTTTCTCACGCGCCATATCGTACTTCTGCGTCGCAAGCTGGCTGAGAAAATGTACGCCGCGATGCACGTTGGAATTTTCTTCCGTGTAGTACTTGTGCATCGTCCTGAGAACGGAGCGCGGCTTCTGTGTCGTCGCAGCATTGTCGAGATACACGAGGTTCTTTCCCATGATGGGCTGCATGAGCACGGGAAACTCCCTTCGCAGTTCTTCGACGACGAACGCGGGTTTGACTGCTGCGAGTGCTGCTGCTGTCGCGATGGCATCCATTATTATATCTCCTGATCCTCCGGAACGCGGAGTCGTTCGTGCAGTGTGCTGTCGAGGTAATCCCGCAGCGCATCGACTTTGACACGATGAATCATATCGCTTGCAAAAGCATACGTGAGGATGCTGCGTGCAGTCTGTTTATCGATTCCTCGTGAGCGGAGGTAGAACAGAGCATCTTCATCCAACCGTCCGATCGTTGCTCCGTGCGTGCACTTGACGTCGTCCGCGAAGATCTCGAGCTGTGGTTTGGTATCGACCATCGCGGAGTCGGAGAGAATGAGATTGTTGTTCGTCTGCTTCGCATCGGTCTTCTGTGCATCCTTTCGCACGATGATCTTGCCGCTGAAGACATTTCGCGAAGAGCCATCGAGGATGCCTTTATACAATTCATGGCTGCTGCAATGCGGCTTCGCATGATCGATGACCGTGTGGTTATCGACGTGCTGCGATTCGGCGGTCAGCGTCAATCCGTTCAGCGTTGCTTCACTGCCTTCTTCGCTCAAGACGACGTGCACGTCGTTTCTTACGAGTGCGCCTCCGGTGTTCATGCAAAAAGTCGAACAGACGCTTCCGCGTGCCTGAAGGAGAAACGTGTTACTGACATGGAATCCGTATGCGCTTTCGCGCTGAATGCGATAATGATCGACGTTCGACTCCATGCCTGCCACGATTTCCGTAACGGCGTTCGTGAAGTAAGAGCCGTTTCCGAATCCTCCGTAAATCTCGACAACCGAAACGGACGAATGTTCGCCGGCAAGAATCAGCGTGTGGGGATGTGCGATTGTCGGTTCGGTTTCACCAGATGAGAGATGAAGTACGAACAGCGTTGGCTCGACGATCAGGCCTTTCGGAATGATTGCGACCGCGGCGTCATGAAGGAAAGCGCTATTGAGTGCGGCAAAGCTGTTGCGTTCATCGAAACAAATCTGACCGAGATACGGCGCGATGACCGTTTCATGTGATGCGAGCGCGTCCTGAAGGGGAAGAAGAAGAACGCCATCGCTTGCATTCAGCGAAGAGAGCGCTTTCGAGTAGTGACCATCGACAAACACTAACCGCTGGCGTGCTTGAGAAAGAAACGGGAAGCGATCCAGTATGCTTTCATCGGGAAATCGCACTTCGGATGCGCTCAATCGTCGAAAGGCAGTTCTCAGAATCGGATTGAGATTGGTGTACTTCCACTCCTCGTGTTTCAGCGTCGGGAAACCGAACTGCTGGATACGCTGAAGAGCCTTCTGCCGAACGGCATGCATCGGGTGCGTTGCGAGGCCGTTGAGCGATGTCTCGAATCGCGCGAAGTCTTCGACAAAACGCTCTATCGTTCGAGTGCGATCTTCAGCCATCAGCGACTCTCCACCGCAGCCGGTTCGACAGGTATGTCCTTCACCCAATCGTACCCCTCTTCTTCAAGGTGCAACGCGAGGTCCTTGTCACCGGACTTCACGATCCGTCCCTGATATAACACGTGCACGTAGTCGGGAACGATGTAGTTCAGCAATCGCTGATAGTGTGTGACCACGACGCTTGCCCTTTGCGGGGACCGAAGTTTGTTCACGCCATCCGCAACGATGCGCAACGCATCGATATCGAGGCCGGAGTCCGTTTCATCGAGGATTGAAAGCGTCGGTTCGAGCACTGCCATCTGCAGGATTTCGTTGCGCTTCTTTTCACCGCCGGAGAAACCTTCATTCACCGGTCGGTTGAGCATTGCAGCGTCCATCTCAACGAGCTTTGCCCTCTCCTTGACGATCTTGAGAAAATCGACTGCGTCGTATTCGCTTTCGCCGCGGGCCTTACGGACGGCGTTCACTGCGGCTTTCAGGAAGTACATGTTGCTGACGCCGGGGATTTCTATCGGGTATTGAAACGCGAGAAAGATGCCGGCTTGCGCGCGTTCCTCGGGGGCCATGTCGAGAAGATTCTGTCCCTTGTAGAGTACTTCGCCCGTCGTCACTTCGTAGGACTCCCTTCCGGCAAGCACTTGCGCGAGCGTGCTTTTCCCTGATCCATTCGGTCCCATGATGGCGTGGACTTCACCTTCGTTGATCGTGAGATTTATTCCGTTCAGTATCTGCTTCCCGTCGATGGAGGCGTGGAGATTGGAGATCTTAAGGAGAGGCATGTTGAGTAGTTATGTATGGGTGTCTTTTAAAGAAGAATTCAAAACTCAGAATTCTGAATTCAGAATTTTTTTCGAATATGCTGTCAAACTCACCCTACCGAACCTTCGAGGCTGATTCCGAGCAGCTTTTGTGCTTCGACTGCAAACTCCATCGGGAGTTCGCGGAAGACCTCCTTGCAGAATCCATTGACGATCATGTTCACGGCGTCCTCAGTCGAGATGCCGCGCTGGTTGCAATAGAAGATCTGATCCTCACCGATCTTCGACGTCGTAGCTTCATGTTCCATCTGTGCGGTTGAGTTTTTAATCTCGATGTAGGGGAATGTATGTGCGCCGCATTTGTCGCCGAGGAGCATGGAATCGCATTGCGAGAAGTTGCGCGCACCTTCAGCGCTTTTCAAAATCTTGACCATCCCTCGGTATGTATTCTGGCTCAATCCTGCCGAGATGCCTTTCGAGACGATCGTGCTGCGGGTGTTCCTCCCGATGTGGATCATCTTCGTCCCCGTGTCAGCCTGTTGATGGTTGTTCGTTACGGCTACGGAATAAAATTCGCCGACGGAATTCTCTCCCATGAGAATGCAGCTTGGATACTTCCAAGTGATTGCAGAGCCGGTTTCGACCTGTGTCCAGGAAATTTTCGAATTCTTCCCAAGGCACTTGCCGCGCTTCGTGACGAAGTTGTAGATGCCGCCCTTGCCGTCCTTATCGCCGGGATACCAGTTCTGCACTGTCGAATATTTGATCTCGGCATTGTCCAATGCGACGAGCTCGACGACGGCTGCGTGGAGTTGGTTTTCATCACGCATTGGGGCGGTACAGCCTTCAAGGTAGCTGACGTATGCGCTCTCCTCGGCGATGATCAGGGTGCGTTCGAACTGGCCGGTGTTGGCGGCATTGATCCGGAAGTACGTCGAAAGCTCCATCGGACAACGGACGCCTTTCGGCACGAAGACAAAGGAGCCGTCGGTGAAGACAGCGGAGTTCAGCGCTGCGAAATAATTATCCGAGTGCGGCACGACCGAACCGAGGTACTTCATCACAAGCTCCGGATGCTCTTTCACCGCTTCAGAAAACGAACAGAAGATGATTCCAAGCTCGGCGAGTTTTGCACGATAGGTTGTTGCCACCGAGACGCTGTCGAATACCGCATCGACGGCGACACCGGCGAGAAACTCTTGCTCCTTCAGCGGGATGCCGAGCTTCTCATAAGTCGCGAGAAGTTCTGGATCGACTTCGTCGAGGCTTTTTGGAGCGGCTTTCCGTTTCGGTGCGGAGTAATAAATGATCTCCTGGTAGTCGATTGGAGGGTAGTGGACGTTTGCCCAATTAGGTTCTTCCATCGTCAACCATTTCCGATACGCTTTCAATCTCCACTCTAATAGCCAGTCCGGTTCATTTTTCTTTACTGAGATGAGTCGGATGATGTCTTCATTCAGGCCTTTGGGGGCTGCTTCGGCTTCAATCTCGGTCACAAAGCCGTACTTGTATTCCTTGTTCGCGAGTTGTTCGATGGTTTGGGTTTCTGTTGTCATGACTGTATTTCTGTCCGTTTCATTCGTTCGTGAATTGCAATCTAACTCAAAGTGTACAAAAAAGTCAAGATTGCCTTTCCTAAAGGTGTTGAAGCGTTCGAATAATTCCGTCGAGGTGGATTTCATTCACGATGGATGGTATCTTTCAACCATATAGGGAGAGTGCTCAAACAAACCATCGACACATCAAACATTCAGGAGATCACATGCACTCGCTATCAAGGCCGTGGACGACGATAAGTCTTTGCTTCGTATTCATACTGGCATTCCAACTCCACGCTCAAACCGATGTCCTCACCCCCTACAATATCTTCAGCATCAAGATGGTAGCTGAAGCGGCAGTCTCGCCGGATGGAAAGCACATTGCATATACGGTCAATGTCCCGCGTCCATTTTACGATGCGCCGGGCAATGACTATCGCGAGCTGTTCGTATGGAACATCGCGACGAACACTACACGGCCATTCATCACCGGAAAGAAATCTTTCGGAGCGATCGGCTGGACGCCTGATTCGAAACACATCACGTTTGCCGGAAACCTCGGTGATGTTACGGGCAGTCAAGTGTACACAATGCCGATTGACGGTGGTGCGCCGATGCCGGTGACTTCCGGGAACCTGTCCGTCATGAGTTATTCCTACAGCCCGGATGGAACGACAATCGCGTTTTCATCGACACCGGAATCAGAGACCAGAAAGAAGAATCTCACAGCGAAAGGATTCAACGCCGAGATTTATGAAGAAGACTGGCAGCATCGCAACCTCTATCTGTACTCCATTGGCTCAAAGGAGTCACGCCAACTCACCAGGGATGTCAGCGTCTTCGACTTCGTGTGGAGTTCAGACGGGAAAACGATCGCCGCAGCAGTTGCTCCGCGAAATCTCGTCGATGATTCGTACATGTTCAAGCGCATCCATGCGATAGACGTTGTCAGTGGTACGATGACGAAACTCGTCGATAATCCCGGCAAGCTTGGTGCGATGAAGTTCAGCCCGGACGGCAAGAACCTCGCCTTCATCTCAGCGGAGGACGTGCATGACAATAAGGAGGGTCGCATCGTCGTTGCTCCGATCCCGAACACGAAGCCGTTCGAGCAGTTGAAGAATTATTCCAAAGGCTTCGAAGGCCACGTCATCGCCTTAGACTGGAAGGATAACAACACACTTCTCTATACATCCGAAGAAGGAGTGGACATCACATTGCGAGAGCAGAAACTGACCGAAGATAAAGGCCGATTCGTGATAAAGCCGGGAACAGTCGCCTTCTCGAATTTCAGCAAGACCGGCGACCTGTTGGCGTTCACCGCCCACACTCCGTCACATCCAAACGAACTGTACACCTTCAACCTGAAGAACAACAAGCTTACTCGTATCACGACAACAAACGAATGGCTGAAGAACGTGCGCCTCAGCAGACAGGAAGAGTTCCGGTACAAAGCAAAGGACGGTTTGGAAATCACTTCTATCCTCATCTACCCGTTGAACTATGAAAAAGGCAAACGCTATCCGCTCATCACATACATCCACGGCGGACCTGAAGCGGCGAATCAAAATGGCTGGCTCACCGGCTATGGTTCGTGGGGACAGATTGCCGCTGCGAAAGACTACTTCGTGTTCTATCCGAACTACCGCGCAAGCACCGGACGTGGCGTGGAGTTCGCCCGTATGGGACTTGGCGACCTTGCAGGCAAGGAATTCGAAGACGTCCTCGACGGGATCGATGCACTCATCGCACAGGGCATGGTCGATAAATCGAAAGTCGGCATCGGGGGCGGGTCGTACGGCGGATATTTTTCCGGATGGGCAGCAACACGGCACAGCGACCGCTTCGCTGCGGCAGTATCATTCGTAGGAGTTTCGAATCAGATCTCGAAGCGCAACACGACCGACATTCCATACGAGGATTACTATGTGCATTGGGGGATTTGGACTCACGAAGATTACGAGAAAGTGTATGACCGCAGTCCGGTGAAGTGGGCGCAGAACTCCACGACGCCGACGCTCATCCTCCATGGGAAAGAAGACCCGCGCGTACATCCGAGCCAGAGTCTCGAACTCTATCGCTCGCTGAAAGTGCATGGCAAAGCGCCTGTCCGACTCGTGTGGTATCCGGGCGAGGGACACGGGAATCGTCGCAATCCGGCGCGGTTGGACTTCGCGATCCGCACGATGGAATGGTTCGACTATTATCTCAAGAGTGACAAGCCAAAGGACAAGATGCCGGCAGCGGAGATCGAGTATGAAGTTGAGTGAGGCAGAAGCCGGGATGAAATCCGAAGTGGCCTCAGCTCACAACCGGTTCAAGAATGCGCACACTGTTTCGTGAGGAATTCATCCGCACCTTTATGCCGAAGGGAAGGGTGATCTTCGGTCGAGTATGACCGAAAGGAATTCCGCTCAGAACGGGTACACGCAGCGGTTCGAAATATTCCCGAAGAACTTCGCCGAGGTCCCGGTTCGGACTATCCTCTGGGACCGCGCTGAAGGTGCCAAGGAGGATGCCGCGTACTTTCCTCAACACGCCTGCATTGCGAAGGTGACACAGCATGCGGTCGATACGATAAACGTTCTCGCCGACGTCTTCGAGAAAGAGAATCGCTTCGCCCCAGTCGGGTTCGTACTTCGTTCCGAGGAGTGTGACAAGCAGTGAGAGATTGCCACCGAGAAGGATACCTTCAGCGATACCGGAAACATGCAAGAAGATATCCGAAGGGTTCGTTGTACCTATGGGAAGCGGCTGCTTTCCTTTTTTGCGAGTGAGCATCTCGAAAAAACACTTCGTTGTAAATGAATCCATGCCTGACTGCATTTCGGCGGCGACCATCGGACCGGCGAACGTGACAAAGCCGCATTGTCTGTACATCGCCATGGAAAGTGCGGTCACGTCGCTGTAACCGACGAAGATTTTCGGCTTTCGCCGGATGAGACGGTAGTCGATCATGCCAAGCAAGCGTGACGAACCATAGCCGCCTCGCGAGCAGAAGATTGCATCGACGGAGTCATCGGCGAACATGGCGTTGATATCCGATGCGCGCGTTTCATCATCGCCGCTCAAGTAGCCAAACCGAGCTTCAAGACTTTTACCACGCAGGACAGCATACCCTTGTGACTCGAGCCACACGATGCCTCGTTCGAGTTTGCCCGGTATTGCCGGCGGGCTGGCCGGTGCGATCACACCGATGGTTGCGCGAGGATGAAGGCGAAGCGGAATAAGACGTCGATGCATAGGTCAATTCGTTTCAAGGTGCGAAGAAAATCGTTGAATGCGAAGATGGCGTAATCGAATGAACTTCGAGTTTTCACAAAGGAAGATGGGGGATGGGGAATCGTCTGTTTTCAAGCTCTTGCATCAGTCGGATGCTACTGGTATAATGCGCGGCCTGTTTGGGATAATATCTCTTCATCAAAGGAACTCACATATGACAACTGTTGACCGTGGTGCATGGCGCTCTCGAGCCGGATTCATTCTCGCTGCCGTTGGATCTGCCGTAGGTCTCGGAAATATCTGGCGCTACCCTTACGTCGTCGGTGAGAACGGCGGCGCGGCGTTCATCCTGATGTATTTCTGTTGTGTGCTGATTATCGGATTACCCGTGTTGATTGCCGAGCTTTCTCTTGGAAGACGGACGGGTCTCAATCCCGTCGGCGCTATCCGGACGTTCACGAAATCCAAAGCGTGGCCGTGGGTTGGCTTTCTCGGCGTCATCACCGGAATCGGCATTCTCTCCTTCTATCTTGTCATCGCGGGATGGACCGTCGGCTACATCATTCGCACGATTCTTCACTCCACCGGTTCTTTTTCAGAGTTCATTCATGACCCCGCAAATGAAATCGGATACTTCCTCGTCTTCCTCTTGATGACCGCCTATGTCGTGTTTCGCGGAGTCGAACATGGGATTGAGAAGTGGTCGAAATTTCTGATGCCGTCTCTCTTCGTGCTGCTCGTCGGGCTGATCGCGTACAATCTTACGCTCGAAGGAGCGGGTGCAGGCGTCGAGTTTTATCTCAAACCTGATTTCAGCAAGATCACCGGGGCAACCATCGTCGCTGCACTCGGCCAGGCGTTTTTTTCACTCAGTCTCGGTATGGGGACGATGATCACCTACGGGAGTTATCTGCCGAAGAACGAGAACATTCCGTTCAGCGCGTTGATGGTCGGTCTCTCCGATACACTCGTCGCTTTCCTTGCCGGGCTAATGATTTTTCCTGCGCTCTTCTCCGTTGGGATGGAACCGTCACAAGGCCCGGCGCTCGTGTTCAATGTTCTTCCGCAGGTGTTCAGTCAAATGCCCGCCGGGACATTTATTGGCGTAGCATTCTTCACCCTGCTTGCAATCGCCGCGCTGACGTCCACGGTCTCATTACTCGAAGTTCCTGTCGCGTATCTCGTCGATGAGAAACGCTGGTCGCGAAGGAAAGCCGTCGTCATCATCTCCGCCGTTGTCTTTGTCGCGGGGCTTCCTTCAGCGCTCTCGCAAGGAACGATCGAGTGGCTCTCATCGATGGATATTCTCGGTCAGACCGATTATCTCAGTCTGATGAATTTCCTCTTCAGCGACCTCTCGCTTCCAATCGGCGGGCTCTTCCTTTGCCTCTTCGTCGCATGGGTGTGGGGAAGCGGTAACGCGATGCAGGAAGTGATGAACGGCGCATCGCCTTCACTTCGTGGCATCGTTTCGCTCTGGAGAGTGTTCATCGGCATCATATGCCCCTTGCTCATCGTTCTTGTGCTTCTCAATATCTTCAAAGTGTTTTAGTCGATCCGTCGGCTGGGACACGCATCTTCATCCATCCAACTGAAGGCTGTTTATGACCGAGTTTCTCGAACAACTGCTTCATATCTCAGGCATCATCGCGAACAATATCTGGTGGCCGGAAATACCCGGCGTTCCGTTTGTCCCTGGTGTTGTGGTTCTGCTTGCAATCACGGGAATCTATCTTTCGATTCAAACCAGATTCCTCCAGATTCGGCGGCTGCCGATGGCAATACGCCTCATGATGAAAGGGAGAAGTAAATCAGAAATGGAAGGACGCACGGGTGACATTACACCCTATCAAGCGCTCATGACGGCGCTTGCCGCCACCGTAGGGAACGGCAATATCGCTGGGGTTGCAACGGCGATTGCCAGCGGTGGACCGGGCGCACCATTCTGGATGTGGATGACCGCTGTCTTCGGAATGGCGACGAAGTACGCAGAAGGTATGCTTGGACTGAAGTTTAGAAAGAAAATTGCCGATGGGACGTACAGCGGAGGCGCGATGTATTACCTTCGTGACGGTTTGAAGAATAAAACGCTCGGCAAACTTCTCGCGCTGTGGTTCAGCCTTGCAGTGATCATGATGGCAACGATGGGAAGCGGCAACATGGCGCAGTCGAACTCCATCGCACTCGCACTCAACAGTGACTTCGGCATTCCTTTCCTCTGGACCGGTATCGGGCTTGCACTCTTGGTCGGCATCGTTATCATCGGCGGCGTGAAACGCATCGCAGCGGTTGCGGAGCGGCTCGTCCCGGGAATGATCGTACTGTACATGGGCGCCGGACTGTACGTGATCTTTACGAACCTGTTGGTTGTCCCGGACATCATCATGGTCGTCCTTCAAAGCGCACTGACAAACGAGGCACTTGTCGGCGGGTTTCTCGGACACACGGTGAAGGAAGCAATCCGTTTCGGCGTTGCACGCGGAACCCTTTCGAACGAGTCCGGCATCGGCTCATGTTCGATTCCCGCTGCGGCTGCCAAGGGCAATGAATCTGCAGCACAAGGTATGGTCGCCATGATGGGGACGTTCATCGACACGATCATCGTTTGCAGCATGACGACTTTCGTGATTCTCGCTTCCAATCTTCACCCACATACGACAGGACTCACGAGCACGCAACTCACCAAGTCTGCTTTCGCCGTCGGATTGGGAACGGATCTCGGCGGATGGATCGTGAGTGTGAGCAGCCTGCTTTTCGGCTATACCACGCTTATCGGCTGGTCGTACTATGGCGAACAAGGCGCGAAATATCTCTGGGGTGTGAAAAGCACGATGCCTTACCGTTATCTCTTCTGCCTCTTCGTTTTTTTCGGTGCAGTTTTGCAGGGACGTTTTCTTGAAATCGTTTGGAACTTCGGCGACATCGGCAATGCCCTCATGGCCATCCCCAATCTCATCGGCCTGATTCTTCTCGGGACGCTCGTGAAAAAAGAAACCGACAGCTACCTCAGGCGCTGGGATGCCGGTGAGATTACACGGCCCTTTGGCGATTGAGTCGGTAGCCGACTGTCGAATACAAGATCGAGTGTCGATCGTCGTCCGCTCAATTCATCCATCAGTCATTGCGTAACCCTCCGGTTCGCAATGCTGGGGACTACCGTTAACGCACGATCAGCAACCTCTTCGTGACTTGCAGAACTCCCGATTGGAGAACGGTGTAGTACAATCCGCTCGGAAGCGGCTGAGGCGTGAATCGCATCGAATACGTTCCTCCATCGAGCGTTTCATCGAGCAGCATCGCGACAAGGCTGCCAAGGTTATCGACGATCGAGAGTTTGATCTGCGCGTTCGATGGAATCGTAAAGCCGATCGACGCTTCCGATGAGAACGAGATCGGATTCGGGTAAATCTCATTCAGCGTAAATCCCGAAGGGGTATGCCCGGGAAGGCGTTCAACATGGACCACGACGTTGTCCTTGTTGTACCAGAAGCCGAGGAAGGCATTGTTCGACGAAGCTTTGCCGACGCCGATGATCGGTTGTCCGACCGTTCCGGCGATTCGGTTGTTCGCGTTTGCCGTTTGTACCGCGCCGCTTCCGACTACAGTTCGCGGTACCAGATATTGCGCGTATGTTTCCACTGCAAATGCAATGAAAAACAAACTCGCTGCGAGCGATGCGTTTCGAAGTTGTGATTTCATCTTGATCTCCGTGGTTTCAATTTATTTGTGTGAGAATTTGGTTTCGTTTCGTTGTGAAGGCGTTATCATGACAAACCGTGCCGCTACGGACGACCTGTGAGATGGAAGAAGAACTGGCTGTCAACGAGGGAAAAAGCCCCCGCACTGAATTGCCATATCTTCACCGTACAACTGCTTGTCGTGGCGCCAGAAATCACGGCGAACTGCGGTGAAGAAGATTCAAACGCAATAGCCATCGGAGCATAATTACTCCCGCTCATTGACCGATTATAGGTTATTGAATAAGTACCCGTCGCAGTTTTCGTTGTTGTGATTCCCATACCGCCCAAAACATTCCCGGTTGAGCTGATGTTCGCCCAGGCGTAAATGACATTGTCGCGATAGTGTCCGCCGATTGCGGGTGTGCCGCTCACTCCATTATCCACTGTTGCGACGAACGAATCGCTGGTACTCACGCCGTTGGCAGTGACGTTGCCGCTTTTGTCCACTACAAAATTACCCCCCACGCTGATCACTGGCGCGGTTGCCGATCCGTTGAGGTTATTAGCAGATATTGTTGCTACTGTTGCCGAGTTATTCGATGTCACGATGGCGGAACCAGCGATTGCGTGTGCTACCACTGCATGGCTGTTCGCATTCGTACTCGAGGTCACTGCCTTGAGAGCATTGTTCACCGAGGATGTATTGTCCATGTGAAAATACGCGGCGTCACCAACGCCGTTCTGCCTCACTTCCAGTGCGGGACTGATAGATGAAGAATTGTTATCGACATAGATCGCTTGTTGTGTCCCGTTGTATAAAATGTTGAGCGCTCTGCCTGAAATTCCCGTGCCCTTCACCGAATAGATGTTGTCACCGCCTCCTGTAGCGGTGATGTTCAATCCATTGCCGGACGAACTGTTGCGCGCAAATATCGTTGGGGAAGTACCGTTGCTGAGAGCATAGACGCCAGTGCCGGCTTCGGCATTCGCGTAGAGTGCAGTCGAGTTGCTGTTCGAACTGCTGCTCACAACTTCGATGGCGTCCGTGGCTGTTGCTCCTGAAATGGATTTGAAGTGTGCAACATTACCAGCCCCGTTATTAGTGATCGAAAAGGTAGTCGAGCCTAAGCTCGGTGTTGCGGAATACGGGAGCGTCAATCCACCGCTTGCCGCGGCGATCGTGAGTGTGTTTCCGGATGGGGTGATCGTCACATTTGAGCCTGCTGAAAGCGTCACATCATCCTTCAGCGTGTTGATGCTTTTCACGACCTGACCCGTTGCGATTTTTCCAGCGGTCACCGAACTATTGGCGATCGCTGGATTCGGATACGTGCCTGTGAGGTCGCCACCGGCCGCACCATTCGGCGGAAGCGAGGTCGGGATAACGCCGGTCGCGAGCTTCTGCGCGGTCACTGCACCGTTGGCGATATGTGCCGTGTTGATCGCGTTCGCCGCAACGTTCGCCGTTGTTACCGGACCATTCGGATTCTGGATGTCCAGTGTTGCGTTCGTTGTTTGTAGTGTCTGGATCCCTGTTCCTCCGGAACCGCCGGATGACGCGATTGTCAGTGTGTTTCCCGATGGCGTGATCGTGACATTCGCACCTGCCGCAAGCGTCACGTTGTCGGTCAGACTGTTCACACTTTTTACCACGCTCCCCGTTGCAATCTTCTGTCCCGTCACCGCATTGTCGGCAAGCTTTCCCGTCGTCACGGTACCAGTCGCGATTGTGGGATTCGGATACGTCCCCGTCAGGTCGCCGCCCGCAGCGCTTCCGTTCGACACGAAGTTCGACGTGTTCGGGATCACACCCGGCGCTATGTCCGATGCCGTTACCGATCCATCAGCGATCTTGCCGCTCGTGATTGCGTTCGCCGCGATACCGAGATTGGCAACGGGACCATTCGGGTTCGTGATCGCAAGTGTACCGTCGATGGATTGCACACCCTGGATACCAGTACCTCCGCCACCAACGGATGAAATCGTAAGCACATTCCCAACGTTCGTCACGGTCGTTCCACCACCGCCTTGCATTGTCAATGCACCGGATTGATTGTTGATACTCGTCACTACACCTGTAGCATTCGGTGCAAGAGCTTCCGCGATGTTCGCCCGATCTGCACGCAAAGCATAAGGGACAGCAGTCAGCGCTGTGCGCGGCGCAAGCTCCAATCCTCCATCGACTGACACACCGAGAAAGTATGCACGATCGAACGAGAGCGATGCGGGCAACGCCGTCACACTTCCGATGATGATGTTGAAGATGCCTTTGACAACTGGTAATGTCTGCGTTTCCGTGAAGAGGGGATTCTGCGACGATGCATTGTCATAGAGTTTCAACGACAATGCGTGGTTGCCGTCGGGAATGAGATTGCCTTGGGTATCCGTGAGCACACCTTGAAAGCTGATCGTGCGCGGAACCTGAGAGAAAACGTTCGCACTCAAAACAATGAGAATGACTGCAGTGATGGTAGTGTGTTTCATGATGATCTCCAGTTGGTAAAAAGTGATTGCATAATTATTCACTTGAACGTGCGTGGCTTGTAACAGTCGAAGCCGATGATTGTGTTCGATCGTTTGCGAATCGTGTCTCTAATCTGCGAAGCCGCTCACGCAGTTCATTCAATTCTACTTCCTGTTTCGCAATAATTTCTTTCTGTACGCTGGTTCTCTTTTCCAACGTTTGAATAGCAATGCACAACACGCCATCGACATCGGCTGTCGCAAGCGTCGTGTCATTGCCGATCGTCCCAACACCATCATGACCGAAAGCTGAGAACCACTCCTGCGCCATCGTACCATAGTGGCGGTTGCTTGCGTCCTGATTGGCTTTATAATTCCAACTACCCAAACGAAGCGTCGAGAAACGGGAGAGAATGTTTTCTCCATCTGCGCGTTTGAAGTTGCATTTCATCGTTGAGTCGGAAAGCGTTGCCCATGAGGTCGCATTCGCATCTAACCGAGCGCCGATGCTCATCGCGCTGTTTGTCCACAGTTGATATCCGCCGGAAAATCGCGTTCGGAATTGCTGTGGCGTCGTTGCATTCAGAACAGTCGTCGTGCTGTTGTCGCCGATAACAAAAGCTCCGTCCTGAGAGTTTGTGCTTGCAAAGTTTCCCATCGCAGTAGATCTGCTTCCGCTTCCAATCACGGAAGTTCCTATCGCAATTGATTGATTCCCGCTCGCCGTTGAACTTGATCCAATAGCCGTTGATGTGTTACCGCTCGCGGTTGTTTGATATCCCATCGCAGTCGAGATATTCGCACTTGCCGTCGTTTGATACCCCATCGCCGTGGCTGAACTTCCGTTCGCGTCTGTCCCAAATCCCAATGCAGTGGATGACTCACCTGTTGCATTCGTTCCACTTCCCATCGCAGTGGAATACATATTTGTTGCGCTGGTACTATGTCCTATCGCAGTTGCGTTTTGTCCGCTCGCTGTTGTGCCATCTCCCAGTGCGACAGAATAAATTCCACTTGCTTTTGTGCCGATTCCCACCGCGATAGAATAGCTGCCGATATTTCCATCATCCCAATTCGATCCGGTTGCGCCGCCAGCACGGAACGCGGATTTCTTCGGATACCAGATCAACCTTGTCCCGCTTCCACTTACGGGCAACGTCGCTCCACTCCCGTTTGTCCCCGTCGAGATAAACCCATCGATGCCTGCTACGAGTACTGCGCCCGCATCAGCGGTAATCGTCCGACCATTTCCCGTTCCGCCGAAATCATACGCCTGATCCAACGTGCCGCCGCCGGATGGAAGGTTCGACCAAACGACATTTGAACCATTGTAACTGAGCACCTGTCCACTCGTCGCACCTGATCCTGCAATCTTATTACTCGTGACGCTGATATCAGCAAGGTCCAGATTCCCGATGGTGCCATCCGCAATCTTGAGGCTTGTAATACTGCTTGATGCTATATCAGAGGTGCCTACCGTTCCATCGACAATTTTTGCAGATGTGACACTGTTATCTGCTAAATCAGCTGTAACTACCGTAGCATCTGTAATATTTGAACTGTTAATCGCATTCGCGGCGATACCCGGATTTGGATATGCTCCAGTAAGACTACCTCCCGCGGCGCCATTCGGAGGAAGAGTTGCCGGGATCACGCCTGGTGCAAGCTTCACGCTCGTTACGGATTCATTGGCAAGGTCTGATGTTGCGATCGTGCCGTCAACGATCTTACTGCTTGTCACGATGTTATCTGCAAGGTCTGATGTTGCGATCGCGCCGTCTGCGATCTTCGTGCTCGTGACCGAGTTGGCAGCAATCGCGGGATTGGGATACGTCCCGGAAAGATCGCCCCCCGCACCGCCGCTCGGTGGCAGAGTCGATGGTATCACGCCCGGTGCAAGCTTCGAAGAAGTTATTGTCCCTTCGGCAATCTTCAATGCGGTGACAGCATTATCAGCAAGCTGAACCGATGTGATCCCTTGTCCTTTCAGGTTAATCGTAGCCGTCGGACCATTCGGATTGGTGATGTCGAGCGTGTTGTCGGTGTTCTGCACTCCCTGAATGCCCGTGCCGCCGCCGCCACTGCCCGCATTGATCGTGATCGTATTGCCTGCCGTGTTAATCGTAGCGCCTCCGCTCGCGGCAAGCGTGACCGCTCCTGTAACATTATTTACGCTTGTGACGCCACTGCTTCCACCGCTTGAGCTAATCGTGAGTGTGTTGCCATTCGGCGTGATGGTCACGTTCGAACCGGCGCTCAATGTCACGTTGTCTTTCAAATTGTTGATGCTCTTGACAACCTGTCCCGTTGCGATCTTGTCTTGTGTTATCGCATTGGATGCAACGCTGAGGTTCGCCACCGGTCCATTAGGATTTTGAATCGCAAGAGAGCCATCAGTCGATTGCACTCCTTGGATGCCAGTACCTCCGCCACCAACGGATGAAATCGTGAACGCATTACCGACATTGGTCACGGTCGTTCCACCACCGCCTTGCATCGTGACTGCACCGGATTGATTGTTGATGCTCGTCACTACACCCGTTGCACTCGGAGCAAGAGCCTCAGCGATGTTCGCCCGATCCGCTCGTATCGCGTATGGAACGGCAGTGAGTGCTGTGCGTGGCGCAAGCTCCAATCCTCCATCGACGGCAACGCCAAGAAAGTACGCACGGTCGAATGCAATTGATGCTGGCAAAGCCGTCACACTTCCGATGATGACGTTGAAGACGCCTTTCACAACCGGAACCGTTTGCGTTTCAGTGTAGAGGGGATTCTGCGACGATACATTGTCGTAGAGTTTCAACGTCAACGCGTGATTGCCGTCTAAGACGAGATTCCCTTGTGCATCGGTGAGCACGCCCTGAAAGCTGATCGTGCGTGGGATTTGAGCAGAGACAGAACACACGAGCAGAAGAATTAGTGTAATTGTCCGCATGGAGAGTTTCCTTATAAATAGTTGTTGTAAAATCTTATACTGTATGTACGAAGAAATTTCTGTTGGTAATGAAATACGTGCGGATCGTCACCGTTACGCTTGAATCGAGTCCTTCAATTACTTCCTCTCCCGGTTGATGATCAGAGGTCTGCTCAAGACGATACCACCAGTGCGAAGCCGGTAAACGTACATCCCATCGGCCAGTGAGATGTTTTTCCACAGCACCTGATGCGTTCCAGGATCAAGCTGCTGGTCAATGAGCGCTGCGACTTTTACACCGAGTATGTTGAATACCTCTAAGTTCACCCTCGATGCTCTTGGTATAGTGAACTCGAAGGTCGTCGAAGTGAAGACGGGATTCGGGTAATTCTGTTTGAGTGTAAAACCGAGTGCGGTCATGTCTCGGACTGAGGTTGCCGGGTCGCCAGTTCCGGTAACGAAAATCGTATCCGGCGAGGTGGAAGCGTTGCTTGCAATGGTCATCACCGCGGAAACCGCACCAATGCTCGTTGGAGCGAATCGAAGTGAATCGACCATTGACGCCGATGGAATGAGTGTGAAAGAATTCAAGCCGAAAGTAAAGACGGTATTGCTCGACATGATTGCCATCACGGAAAGCGTATCCGAACCGCTGTTCGATATTGTGAGAGGAAGCGCTTTTGATTTTCCAACCGTTACGTTCCCAAAGGCAATGCTTCGCTGCGAGAGCGCGAGTATCGGCGCTTTAGCCGAAACGGAATCGATGAAAAAGCTTCCGTCGTTATTCGAAGCCTGTGTCGTTGCAATGCCATCCGTTGCTGACACAGACCACGTTACCGTTTGTCGCTGCGAGGAAATGCCAAGTAGCGCAAAATCGATCGTAGCACTCGACGATTGCGTGATCACGGATGAGTCGACAGATGCTACTCTGAAGCGTAACCGATAGGTAATTGCATCACCGTCAACATCCGTGGCTTGTGTCCATGAAAATGCAATCGCTCCACGATTCTGCACGCTGGCATCCGAGGGCAACGAACGGGTGAATGTCGCAGGAGCGTCGTTTACAGGATGGACAGTAATCGTTGCGATACCGACAACACTCAAGCCGCCGGCATCCGTTGCACGAAAGGTGAGACTGTCGTTGCCGTGGTAATCTTTGGCAGGAGTGTAAACAAGTTTGTTACTCTGCACGAGAGCGGTTCCATGCAATGGCTGTGCGACGATTGCAAACGTGTGCGTGTCACCCAAATCCGGATCAGTGACGGTAGGGGTAACTGGCGCGCTCGGTGTGTCCTCATCTGTGACGATGGTTGCGCTGGCGGCTGTTGGAGCGGCGTTCTTAGCGGTACCGATGATGGAGAGGATGTTTCCATTCCTGTCGTATGCATATCGGATCGATGTACTGTCAGGGTAGATTACTTCAACGAGTCTGCCTACTGTATCGTATCGACAACTCGTTTGTTGTGCATGAAGAGGGAATATCGATACGAGACAAACGAAAAGGATGGCAAGGCTTAGAATGAGTTTCACCATGTTGTGATTTCCGAAGGTATGATGTGATGCGTGTATCGTTTTTTCATTTGAGTGGTCTTTAAACTTTTCAACCTAGTTACCACGGAATCGATTTATACCTCCATGGCTTCCATGGACGGAGATATGAGACCATCGACTTCATCGGGGGAAACGGTGATTTGAAGAATGTTATCCGGACAGATGATTGTTCGCCGGAAACAGTCAGTGGCTGTGAATCAACCCTCGGTGTTATGTCCGATAATGTTACGAGGGGAGACGACGGTGGTAGATCGTCGCCCTCATTCGTACATGCTGCATCGATCGTCCCTGGCGATGAATTAGTCGGCAGAATTAAAATTGGAATACAGATCGGTGGAATGGGGATACCGAACCAGATCGGCGCTAAAATACCGCTGCCGAGAGCGAATTGCGCTGGAGAAAACACTGTGTTGATTGACGGCGTGCCTTTGCTCAGTTGTTTCTCGCCGAGGTTCGTTGCACGTCCGGATAAAATCGGAGCAAAAACGTTACTACCATTTCCGATGCTCAGCAGAATGCCTCCTTTGAAATTGAATGATGGTGATCCTCCTGGATCTGTTCTCGTGGAATTGCCATTGATTGCATCCCAACCGTGTGTGTCATCGGCGTAACCGTTTCCGTCGTCATCCGCACCACTCGTACCGTTATATTCAAACGTGTTCCCCCAAATAGGATCGCCAAGTGGATTAGTATCTATCGGTCCGGTGGGATCAACTTTATCCGACAAAGCCCCTCCTCCTGCGCTTCCAAAATCGACATCAGTCTCTGTTATTATTGGACCAAATACCCAAGGCGACGGTACAGGGTAACGCGGTTCTAAGCCAGTCCCGTCGACATACAGCATCGGATTCTCATACGCATACTGATATGGATTCACACCGCGTGGATTGCTCGATTGTATTGGATCACGAGAGAGGAAACGTCCGATCTTCGCATCATAATACCGTGCGCGTATGTAGTACAGATCATTGTCGCTGTCGCGCATAATTCCATACTGTCCTTGATAGGTGAATATCTCGCCGGTACCGCCGTTCGATCCAAGCACTTCTCCATAAGGTGAATACGCAAAACTCGCGGTGATGCTCGCTGACTCTCCCGTTGTGAAAACGGTATTACCCATCTCATCGAAGTGATAATACGTGCGAACATTGTCCGACGCATTGATGCGATATACGAGCGAACCACCCGGCGCATAAACGTAATAGCTTTGATCGACGCTGCCATCGCGAATGATCGCAGCCGAGGGCAACGTGGTTGCATAATTCCAGACGCAGTTCCTTGCGCCAATGAATGTCCTCATCCCAAATGCATCATAGCTGTGATTTACCGTCTTGCCGGATTCTGTTCGTGATGACATCCGACCGGCAAGGTTCCATGTGTATGCATTCGTTTGGTCGTTCGTCACCCGTCCAACGGCATCGTGTGCGTAGGTTGCTACCTGCGATGCGTCGTTGTACGAAAACTGCCTGTTCGTTCTCTTCGCAGTTGGTGACAACGGCAATGTTTTCTGTGTTAATGTGATCTTCCCGCTTGCATCGCGGGTCAGCGTGATTGAGCCAAGCGAACTGATTTGCATACCGATGAGTCGATCGTCATTGTCATATTGGTGTGTCGTCGTCATGCCATTCGGCAGGGTCATTGATATCAACCGACCAGCATCATCGTACTGATAGACCGTCTTTCCATTCAACCAATCAGTAATCTCGGAAAGCAAACCTCGCGTGTTGTAAAGATACGCGATCTTCTTGTTCTGGGCGTACGTTATCCCCGTGATACGTCCCTGATGATCCCGTTCGATAGTAATTCCATTCGAGCCGGACAGTCGATTGTTCTTATCGTACGTGAATGTCACTCCCGTTGCAGACGTTAAACGCCCAAGGTTGTCGTATGCATACTCGATGGTCGTGCCGTCGGAGTATGTTTTTCTTGTCGGTTGGTATCGAGCGTTGTATAACAGATCGAGCGAGCCAAGACCGGCAGGGAAGGTTACCTTCTTCACGCGGTTTCTGTTGTCGTATTCGTATTGCGTCGCCTGACCGAGCGGGTCGCTTAGCGAGAGGAGTCGTCCCATCGCATCGTATTGCAACGTAAGATTCTTTCCACGTGGATCCTGAATGATCGTTGGCTGCCCAAGATCGTTGCGCGTGAACGCGGTTGCGATGCTATCGCCCGGTAGTGCATTGCTCGTTAGGCTTCCGCGCTCGTCATAACGAAAAGCGCTCGTCTGATTGAGTGGATCGGTAATCGCTGTGATCCGTTGCATCGGATCGTATGAGAGTGCCGTCGTGTGCGAAAGAGGCGATGTAATCCGATCGATTCGACCAAGCTTCGTCGAGGCGAATGTACTCGCATGTCCGAGCGGATCGGTAGCAGACGTCGGAATCGATTCAGCATCGAACGACCGTTGCCATTTTTTCCCGGCTGCGTCTATGATAGAATTCAGATTGCCGCTCTTGTCGTATGCGTACGCCGTCGTGTTTCCTGTCCGGTCGGTTATGGATTTTATTCTCCCCAGTTGATCGTACGACATCGTGCTCTGTCTGCCCATCGCGTCCGTTATCGACGTCACACGATCCATTGCGTCGTAAGCGAATGCCGTCGTGTTGCCGAGTGCATTCTGAACGGAGGTCGGGCGATTATTTTTATCATAATTATAGGTAGTCACTTGCCCCAACTCATCCGTCATCGTCAGGAAATTATCGCTCGCGTCGTATGTGTATTTCGTTGTCGATGCATCCGGATGCGTTAACTGTGTGAGCCGCTTCAAGCCATCGTATGTGAACGTGGTCGTATTGCCGGCATGGTCCACAACGGACGCGGGCATGCCATCCGCATGGTAGGTGAACGTTGTCACTGCACCAGCGCTGTTCGTCGTGGTTAATACTTGTCCACGCGTATTGTAGGTGTATGTCGTCACTTTCCCTTTTTGATCGGTGGCACTCGTGCGATTGCCGTTTGCATCGTATGCGAAGGAAATGGATTTCCCATCGGGGAGATTGATCGTCGTAAGGTCGTAAAAGTCCAGACTTAGTGTCGTTCTTTTTGTGTAGGTGAATGCCGTAGTCTGGTTGGCAGCATTCCGCACTGAAGAGATGTACCCGCTCGGATCGTGATACGTGCGCACGGTCTCGTCGCTCAAGCGGTCACGAACCGACGTGAGCCGTCCGTTGGCGCCATACGACATGTCGATGGCGCCGCCGTTTTCATCGATGTGCTTCGAGACCAGTCCGTCGGTGCCGTGGGTCTGCGAGAAAGCGTTACCGAGAGGATCTGTCAGTGTTGTCACTCCACCCGGTGTTACCGGATGGGCAATCGTTGTCGTGTTGTTGAAAGCATCATTTTGAGTCGTGACACGCTTCTTCGAATCGTATGTCTGTGTGTATTGTACATTCCCTTCCGGAGCCATCGCACCGGTCATAAGTGTATCGGTTGTGTATGTATATGACCACGCATTGCCTCGCGCATCCGTGACGGATGAAAGTGTGTTACTTGTATAAGCGAATTGAATGGTACGCGTGCCGTCCGTGACCGAAGCGAGGCGGAAATTTGCATCATAGGAGAAGGTGAACGTCCTGCCCAAACTGTCGGCAACAGAAGAAAGTTTGTTGCCCGTATAGGAGAGCGTCAAAGCATTGCCCTTTCCATCTTCTATTCGGGTAAGCCGGTCTGCCGCGAATCGGTATATCATCCGTCTCGATGGATCGAGCAAGAGAAATTCGCCGGAGACTTCCGAAAGCTGATAGGGAACATCACCGCTGGTCGTGAGCATCCAGAGAACGCCACTTTTTTTGAACGTAAGCACTCGTCCCTTACTCGTGACGATCGTCACATTGGAATCGACCTTCGAGAACTTCCACTCATAGGTATGGAGCCAGTTATCTCCCATGGTCCCGGTGATATTGTTATCGCTTTTCAGCATCGATGCATAATAACGTGAGAACATAAGTGGAAAAGGACCGTCGAGAACAATGTCGGGCGGTTCGCTTCGGAAATATTCACCGGTGAAAAGACTGACCGGATCGGCGCCAA
The DNA here is from genome assembly GCA_964448285.1 of uncultured Chromatiales bacterium. Lineage (GTDB taxonomy): Bacteria > Bacteroidota > Ignavibacteria > SZUA-365 > SZUA-365 > CAYUWG01. Next base: position 15,021 of record CAYUWG010000015.1, on the reverse strand, counting down.
GCCCCGCGTTGAGAACATTCGCGGCAGAATTCTTCGGTGCGATCACCTGCACGCTAAACCGTTTTTGATTGTTGCTCAGATTGCCGTCGTTCGTCGCGAAGAATCCTATCACCACGTCGTACAGGGCAACGGAACCAGGAGTCCATTGTGATAAGAGTTGTAGTGTATCCTCCGAGTTCGGTGGAAGGATGCCGATCGTGAATGTGCCGCGGAATTCCGGAAACCCATCCGATGCTCGAAAAATGTCCACCGTACCGGAAATATTGAGTACAGGATCGCTTTGGCTGTTCGCAATGATGAAAGATATGTTCACTGGTTTGCCGACAGGTACTGTTGCCGGCGGTGATAGCAGCGATTTCGGAAACGCATCTCCGACAAGCGTGCGAATTCCGTCATTCCCGGACTGAACGACAGTCGCATGGCTGAAGATGATGAACATGGTCACGACGATTGTAAGAGTTTTCATAAGAAGCTACGGTATAGTTGAATAAGCCATAAGTGGATTTGGGATTTCATGTGAACTTGCTATTGAAACGAAAATGCTTGTTGTTCGGTTCTTGTCCCAAAGAATGCTTTGACGAGATAGACACCACGCGAAAATTTACTTCTTGAAATATGCATCACAGCATCAATATCGCTTGTCGCGTATTGGATTCTCCCGAATATGTCGATTACCTGAATGTGCGATGGTAATTCGCTCTGAAAGCGAATTATTGGATTCTCGTGCGCAGGATTAGGATAGACGGACATGCTGAATGTGCGATCGGACATACCAGATACGGACGTAAGACGTGAAAGGGTGACCGTCTTTATCAGTGGAGACTGATTCTTATCGAGAAAAATCGTATCGACGATCGTAGCGAAGCCCGGGAGCGAAATCGTTATGACGTACTTGCCATGAAAACCCCTGAAGTTGACAGAGCCGTCAGTTGCGGTCGTTTGGGATCCTTCTGTTGTCCATTCTTTCAACAGCGCTTCGTATCGTTCACCGGCCTTATTGAGCGTCCAGTCGGCATTGACGATCGAAGCATCAGCTCCGCGCCAATGTGCATTTGCCCAGAATCCCCACATGAGAATTCCCTCGACGGAGGGATGGCTGAACGCGGTGCGATAGAGTGTTTCCAGCTTGTCTGCCCGCGCGATTTCATCCGGATCGGTTGCATCGAATTCCGTTATCCAGATCGGCAGTGAGAGAGCAGCGAGAATATCGAGCCGATATTTCAGCACATCATAATTTACACCAACTCCTGCATCGAAATGGCCCTGACATCCAATGCCATCGACGGGTGCACCGGCCATGATAAGGTTTTGGATCTGAGCAGCATAATTATTCGTTTCACCGCCGGCGAGAACGCTATAATCGTTTACGAAATACAATGCACCAGGATCGGTTTTCTTCGCTTCCTTAAACATCGTTGCTGCAATATCATTGCCTAACCTTGAGCGATAGAAGTTTCCATGCAACATCTCGTTGTTCACATCCCAATGAGGAAATTTTCCCTTGAAGTGTAAGCCCGCATCGGAAATTCTTTTCAACACCGCTGCCCGTAACGCATCCGTTGAGAGATTCTTCTGCCAGTCCTGAACGAACTGATCGACTTCCCAGAAGAGGCAGTGCCCTCGAACTCGAATGTCGTTGTCGTTGCAGAAAGTCATGAGCGCATCGGCGTCTGTAAAAGTAATTGCACCCTGCGTCGGTTCGTTGTAGTACCATTTCGATTCGTTCTCAAACACAGCCCACTCGAAGTACTTTTTGAAGAAATCAGTGTAGGAGATGTTCGCAAGTTGTGATACGGTGATTGCGGAACCGAAAGCGAAGTCGTGCTTCAGTTGCCGAATAGTGACCTTCGCGTCTTTCAGGCTCACTGACTGCTGATCCTTGACGACGATCCGTAGATCCCTTTTCCGATTCAACTCGATGTTCTGGTTTGCAATGGTTTTCCAATCGGGTGTCGTTGGGTATTCCTGTATGGAAAGATCGTCTATATAAAAGCCATTGCGCGGCGACGTTCCGGGAATGTACGGTTCTTCGAAATAGAGGAGGAGTTCCGTAAGATTCCCCGATATGTTGTGTTCATAGAGTCCATTGAGCAAAACCCACTGCGCATCGTTTGCATCGACAGATGAAAGCCGTATGTAATTCGTCCCACTGCTATCAGTTTTCTTCAGGGTCGCGACTAATGGTCCGGTTACCGAGCCGGGGCTCCAACGTACCCACGCCGAAATGCAATACGTCTTTCCCGGTATGGCGACAGATATAATGTTTTGTGAAGGCCCTTCATAGGTTGCGTTCCGATTGCTGATGAGGCAAGAGTAGGATCCGCTGTGCACGGGGTTCGTTTCAACGGTCATAGTCCCGCCGATTTTGTCCCAACCCGTTGTCGTTCCGGATTCGAAGCCGGAGTTGGTCGCAAGATTCGGCCCGCTGCATCCTTGTGCATGTATATATGACATACCGAACAGATGAAGCAGGAAAAGCAAGCTCAAAAAAGTGACGATACGCATTGTGTTCATTCTCCGTTAATGTTTTGTTTAATTATTATTGTGACAATCTACAAGCAATTCGTGGTCTCCGATTTGTAAGAAACGATTACTTCGAAGCAACGGCAATCATCATTCGTGAATGATCCAATGAAGATAACCGGTACACGTATATCCCTGCCGCTAAGGCTGAGGCCTCGAACGGAGTTTCATGCTTACCCAACTCTTTCACCTCATCAACGAGCGTTGCGATCTTTCTTCCAAACAGATTGAATACTTCCAATCGCACATAACCGGAAACGAAGAGCCGATAGCGAATAGTTGTCGATTGAACGAAGGGATTCGGATAATTTTGCTCAAGCACGAAATCCACGTCTTCCTTATGTGATCTCACGGCGTTTGGGATCCCTTGAAATTCGTACGCGCCGATATCGAATCCTTTGCCGACGGGACGCTTCGATCCATCGTAATCGTTCGCAGGTGCACCGAGCGGTGAGCCTTTATCGATGGCTGGAGATGATGGAGAAATGCGAAAGTCTCCCATCGAAGGGTTGATGAAAAGAGGATCGCTCACAACGCTATTGCTTCCGAAAATTTCACCCTCGTACTTTTGGAATTCATAAATGAGGTTATGATCTGCTGTGAAGTTCGCTTTCGTGACGCCATTTTCCGTTGCGATTTGGTAGAAAAAATTCTTACTGCAGATGTTGTTTCTGATGACGATGTTCGTTGCGTCGGGATTTTCGAGCAAGATGGCTCCGCCCCAACCGCCGGTTCTGCCATTTCCATAGTACGTGTTGTTCATGATGAACACCTTGTTGATCGGACGATTCGGCGCAGGGATTCCCCAGTATCCGATCGTCGTACCGTTGTATGTGTTGTCGAAGATGAGGTTGTTGTAAATGAAAACATTCTCGATCAAACCTCCCGCTTCGGAAGCCACGTCGATTCCCTCTTCGCATCGATACACGATGTTCTGAAAGATCTCGATGTTGTGGGAGTACTTTGTCCATGCATCGGCGTAGATGCCGACACGATTCAGGTCGAAGACGCTATTGCCGAATATTTTCCCGTTCGTCGATCCCCATTTCACATCGATGCCTTCACCGCCGTTCGTACCGGGACCACCGCGATGCACGACGTTATGACTGACAACGAATGAATCGCACGTCACGATGGAGACGCTCTCCTGTTCGCCGTCGTTGCAGGCTAATTCAACCTCGTTGCTGTCTATCCAGCACTGCCTGCTATTCCATAATCCGATTCCTGATGAAACCGTGTTGAACGTGTGATTACGTTTGATCGCGATAAAGCTTGAGCTATCAATGAATATACCGGCATTGTTTTCATCGGGACCTGCGTTGAAAACTCTGAAGCCACTTACTTCGATATAGCGTTGATTCCGAATATCGATCAGTCCCGCGAGTTCATTCGGAAGCGTGACCGTTGCGCCATCGATCGTGACAGTATCGCCGGGATAGGTGAAGTAGCAAATGTATTTCCCTGGCGCTCCTGATTTCTGCGGTATCAATCGCTCTGCATATACTCCTTCCCGAACGAATACAGTATCACCTGCAACGAGCGTCTTCGCCGCCTTCTGTATCGTGAGCCACGGACGCGAAAAGCTTCCATCGTCGTTGTCGTTACCGTGTTTGGCGACAAAGTAGGTTGCTCCGTACAGCTGGAGAGATGAAACTACGAGAAGGAGTAGAGTGAAAATCGATTTCAATGTTGATCTCGTCGAGATATGACGGTCATTTTCCATCTGTGGTGTCGGGGAAAAAATTTCCGATGGAGATGATGTTGCCTTCGATGCTGATGGAAGTGAAGATCATGGAGATTTTAGATTTGTCATCGATACCAGCATCAGCATTCTCACGATCATCATCGTCGTCATCGGCGGTATCATCACGAAAAGCACCGCCGCCGTCACTAACACCGTCGTCAACTTGTACCTCGATCTTTTCATTCCAACGATCATATTGGGAATCCTCCGAGGTTCAATTTTCCTTTCTCGGTAAGAATCATGAAGGCGAAGACCAACTGGAGGAAGAGAAAACAACTCGCATTGAATCTGAAAAGCAGATTCGATTTCAATATGGCGTCATTCGTTGGCGATGCGTGAGTGTTGCTCACGATATACTCGCTTATATTTTGGTGGGAAAAATTTTCAGCAGACATACGAAAAATAATTGATGTACACCCATATCCACAAGGAGCGTCGGGACTGCATTCCCACGCAGAGCGTGGAAAGAGAAAACGAGAAATGATGAAAAGGTATTTCTGCATTCGTCGAGAGGAAACTCCCGACGTGCACGCCGACGAGTACGCTGAAGAATCGAATAAATATTCACTCATAGCACACCGTTGATTTCATTTCATAACATGCAATGGTTTGAACAACGAAGACGTTCGGGATTGAAGCCGCACGAAGTACAATCCGGAGCGAGGAAGCGATGCGGTTACACAATCGAAAGATCGATTGCCACGATCGATCGCGCCTTCGAAGATTGTCTGGATCTTCCGACCGAGAAGATCGAAGACGTAGAGCGTTATCCCTGCACCGGCTGCAGATTCGACATCGACGGAAAACTGTGAACGTGCTGGATTCGGATGGACGATAAAATGAAAATCCCGTTTCGCTTCATCGCGTTCGATTGCCGTCGGAGATGATAATGCAGCGCGCGTAAAAAAGATGTTCAACGATCCCGTTCGAACGTCGCCCCATGCAACGCACAACGTATCGTTTGCGAAAACTGCGCCGAGAAAATCATTTCCCGATTGATTGAGAATGCTGTGGAACGGCACTGTCATATCCGAGAGACGTACGTTCTTTCCGAAGCTCTTGCCATCGTCATGCGAAACGGAAAAATAAATATCGGATGCGGCTTCATATCCGACGCCGGTTCCATTTCGACGGTCACGCCAGACGATGACCAGATCGCCTTTCGCTGAGTAGCATTGCCATTGCAAGTCCTGCCACACGCCATTGCCCATGGGATCATCGTTGACGCGCAAAGGATTTCCCCACGTCTGCCCTCCATCGTTAGAATGAATGCTCAGTATATCCGTATCACCGAAGCGATTGTCGATCCACGTGAAATTCAGATGTCTGCCATCAATCGGATTCACTTCAAGATGAGCGCCTAATTTCGAGAGCGTATCATGCCCCAATGGTTTTGGCGATACGATGCGATGGTATTCGAACGTCGCGCCTTTGTCTTTCGACGTTGCAAGAACATACCAGGGATAGATATTCTTTGTGGGATCGTAACTCGGATAGACGATATAAAGCGTGCCGTCCGAAGCAACCGTAGGATATGGCATCGGTGAGACGAGGTACGAACCGACAGGATATTGGCTGCCTTCGATAAGCCGGAGCTCACTCCACGACGCGCCTCGATCACTGGAGATTTTCAAGTATGCCTGATTCGGAAGCGGATTCCATTTCGGCGCGATGGATGTGATGTATATCGTTCCATCGCTCGCGCCGCCGGAATTGTCTACCGCAAGCCACGGTCTATCGATCGGCTCATCGCTGGTCTCGTGTATATCGATGAATTTCTTTGGAGGAGACCATGTGACGCCGCCGTTGGTTGACTGAGAAAGAAAAATTCCACCGGAGTCGGGTCGCTCACGATAGTCAACGTAACAAAGTGAGAGCATCCCGTCCTTGTGCCATACCATCGTCGGATCTGCTGAGTGCTGAGTTGGAGATGCATGCGGTTGAAGATTCATTACGCCCCATGTTTTTCCGCCGTCGAAGCTCGCTTTCGTTCTCAGAGAGATTTGCCTCGCCACAAGCGAATAACTCATCCAGGCAATCACCAGATTCTGCGAGTTGTTCGGATTCACGGCGAGGTTCGGCTCACCGTCGAATACGATGCCGTTCGAGACGTTGATGTTTTGCGCGAAGCAAGCAACCACGAATGAAAGATGAAAAACTACGCTCGTACAAAGAGCGCGAATTTGACTCATGGAAAATTGTTGTTTGCTACGCTGCTGGTGCATGGGGTTATGGGCATTGTCTCTGAAATCGTAGGAGAATCGGAAAGCAATTCGGAGTTTTATTCCTTTACCGAGTGATAACCAATTTCTTGTTTAGAATAATATTTATCGTTTGCAATCGGTAAAGGTAGATGCCTGAAATTACTCCATCAGCATTGAACCGGACAATGTGCTCACCAGCCTCTCTTTCACCATCTATCAACGTCGCGACTTTTCTTCCGAACAAGTCGAACACTTCCAATCGAACGTGACCAGTTGTCTGAAGCCAGTAACCAATAGCCGTCGATTGCGCGAAGGGATTGGGAAAATTCTGATCAAGAACAACGCTCCTCGGTACCTTCCCGGCATCGATCGACGTTTGTGGCGAAGTCGTAAATCTCCACACGCTCGACCAATCGCTCGTACCGCCTGCGTTCGTTGCATTCACTCGCCAGAAATGAACTGTATTAGGAACGAGATTCGTAAGCGCGTGTGTCGTACCGGACAACGAGCTTTGATCGAGAAGCGTGGGTGAAAAATTCGAATTCGTTGCGACCTGAACGTGGTACGATTCCGCTGTTGGAGAAGCGATCCACATCAGCGTTGGATTGATCGGGATATTGATCGCATTGTTTGCTGGTGCAAGAAGTGTTGGGGCAGTCGGTGCGCTGACGACGGTCGTGAAACTCCAAACGTTCGACCATCCGCTTGAACCCGCGCCATTCGAAGCGTTCACTCTCCAATAGAGCGTCCTGTTGTTTGGGAGTCCGGTCAATGGTTGCGAAGTACCGACGATTCCGCTCTGACTGAAAACGAGCGGCGGCATGAAGTTCACATCAGTGCCGACATGCAATGTGTATGAATCCGCTCCGCTTGCTGGATTCCATGTCAGTGAGGTATTGATTGAAACACTCGTCGATTTGTCGCTCGGTGACGAGAGCGTTGGAATCGTTGGAAGCCCAATGCTTGTCGTGAAATTCCATTCTGCCGACCAACCGCTCGTACCTGCAGAGTTCGTTGCATTGACTCTCCAGTAATACTTCGTGTTGGCAATCAATCCCGTCACTTGTTGCGAAGTCGAGGTAAGATTGCCCTGATCGAAAACGATCGATTGGAACAACGGATCGGTCGCGACTTGCAAATGATATGATGTAGCACTCAATGAAGAATTCCAGGAGCAAAACGGACTTGTCGGAACACCTGTCGCACCATTCGCGGGAGAAAGAAGGATTGGCGCGGTCGGTGCGATGATGACGGTTGTAAAACTCCACACATCCGACCATACACTCGTGCCGTTACTGTTCGATGCGCGAACTCGCCAATAATAAGTGACGCCGTTCGAAAGATTCGAAACCAGAAGCGACGTCGTTTGCAAACTGCTTTGGTCGATTACCGTCGTACTAAAAGTGTTCGACGTCGAAACCTGTACGTGGTATGAATCTGCACCGTCGGCGGTATTCCATTGAAGCGATACGTTGAGCGGAATGTTCACTGATTGATTTACAGGTGCGATCAGTACCGGCGCTTGTGGTGGTGTTGCCGTTGCCGTGAAACTCCACACATCAGACCAGAGACCGACGCCAGCATTGTTCATCGCGCACACTCTCCAATAGTATCGTTGCATCGGTTTCAGCGTGTTTGCGAGCCACTCCATTTGATTCATCTCTTGCAGGTTCATAAGGACGGTTGAAAAATCCTGCGTCGTAGAGACCTGCATCCAATAGGAAGTCGCGCTGTTGTCGCTTTGCCATTTCATCAATGCCGGTATCGAAACGCTGGAGTTGTTCGCAGGCTCTTGGAGATTGATTTTCGCTGGAGCAATGCCAATCATTCTTTTATAAACGAATTGGCGATGGGAAACGGAGAACATCTTTCCATTCGTGCTGTTTGTCATTCCGGCAATGTTCATGGACGTCAATCCATCGCTAAAACTGTTCCACGTAACACCTTTGTCCGTTGAGCGATAAATACCACCGTTCACTGTTCCGACGAAAATCAGTGAGTTCGAATACGCGTACAAAGATTGAAGATAATCATTGAGTATCGTGATCTGCTGCCAACTCGTTCCCTGATCCGTGCTTCGATAAATCCGATCATAGACTGCTGCGAACACTGTTCCGTCCGGCATCACTGCACATGCGTTCACGTTTTTTGTTGTATCTATTCCGGTATCCGATCGTGACCATAAATAATTTCCACGTGTACAGCGATACAATCTTACCAAACCGTTTCCGTCTGTGATTGTAAGAGTGTACAGATGATTCGGTCCGGAAGAAACCGCGACAACTTTTGCATCCGTCGGTAGTCCCGCGTTGATGTTAATCCAGGATGTACCTCCGGCTGATCCAAGAAATACACCCTGCCCGTATGTTCCGGCAAAAACGCTGTCATCAGGTGTCACAGCAAGACAAGTCCAGTCTTTCTTCGTCCCGTACTGGGACCAGGAGTTTCCATTATCGACACTGCGATGAATCATACCTTGTGGACAACCCGCAGTAAAGAGCCAACCGTTCTTCATCATCACGAGCGGATACAGTGATACCTCGGATTTCACGAGAGCCCACGTTGCTCCATCGTCGGTGCTTCGGAATAACCTCGCGGTATCAGGCGACCACGGATGTCCGACTACTACGAACACATGACCTTGTGCGTTCATCGCAAGCCCGGGAATTGCCTTTCCCTCCCATCCGGGTGGTTGTGTTTCTACCCAGCCATCAGATGCAGGAACGATTCCGGAAAGAAAGCTGAGATCAAGTTTGCCTGCGCCCCACGTCGTATTCGGAACAGCGCCCGTGTATGCATCACGCTTCGCATGTTGAAGAAGCGAGTCATACACTTGCTGCGGTGTAAGCGAAGGATACTTATGAAGGAGCAATGCTGCGGCTCCCGTGCACACGGGCGCTGCCATACTTGTCCCACCCATTACGTAGTAATCGGTATTACCGCCGGGGACACCGTCGTTATCCACCCATAAATTATTGACGGTCTTGTACACATCGCGATCACGAAGTGAAATGATCGCAACACCCGGGGCTGCGATGTTCGGTTTTAAAAAGCCATCTACGCGTGGACCACGACTGGAAAAGCCCGCAATGTTGTCGAGTGTCTGGTAGAAACGCGTCGTGTTTCCTTGCGATGATACCCATAAGGGACGAGAGGTGTACGCCGCAACACTGATAACGTGATCGGCATTCGAGGGACTACCTAACGTGTATTCGCTGTTGCCCATTTCGAAAGTGATCGAGCCGACTGCATACGGATGCTCCGTGTAATCCTCATAGATATGATACACCTGAGGAACGTTGGAAGTGTTTTCCACTTTCAGGTAGTAGATACTCGACCCAGCCGGTGCGACTTGTTGGACACTCGTGAATTCCGATTCCGTTCCGCGTGGGCTTTCCGTAACCGGTGCGCGATTGAGGGCAGTAATCTCCGTCCCTTGAGAGTTGTAGTAACGAAGCCTCAATGTATTGCGCGTGCCAGGTCCATCGTACCAGATAAGATTGAATGATGGTCGGGTTTTCACGCCATCGGCTCCTGAGACGAGAACCTTGATGAAATCGCTTGTTGTGCTGTTCGGAGCTACTGTCCCCATGAAATGAGTATTATCATTCGCACTATTTCCCGCAGAGAAGAAAACAGAAGCGCCCTGCGTGTAACACCAATCTGCTTTCTGTTCAGTCGGCTCACTGCCATCATGGTACGTCCCATATCCACCGTAGCTCAGATTGATCACTTTTGCTTTGTAGAATACCACCGCATCGTTCAGCGCACCGATAAGCGCCGCATCGGAAGCGCCGCCGAGCGAATCATCACCGACCTTGAAGAAAACGAGGCTCGCTTCAGGCGCGATTCCTTTATATGAATCACCACCATTGATTGTATTTGCATTTGAAAGCCATCCCGTTCCGACCGCGGTACTTGCGACGTGCGTTCCGTGTCCGGTAAAGCGATTGCGAACGTCGTTGTCAAGGTTCGGGTAAGACGAATAATCCCACGCGAATGTATTCAGTGCGAAATCTTCCGCGTAGTACGTCGTGTCGAGTCCGGAATCGAGTATTGCGACCTTCACACCTTTCCCCGTCCAGCCCTTTGCCCATGCTGCGTGCGCTTTGATAGACTTCGCTGCATTGTTATTCATCGGGACGTTCATCCGTTCAGCGGTATCGAGCTTCCGAACAAAGTCGAGTGCAAGGACGTCGGTGATGTTATCGATCGGCACTGATGCAACGAAAAAACCGAGTGGATGGTTGTCCATCGGCGGCGTCCATGTATCGAGGTAACAGGTGAGACCGCGCTTTTCCAACTCACGGATTTGCTCCGGCGTTGGATAGATGGAAAAATAAACCACTACCTGCATGGTCATCGTCTGTTGCGTCATAATCCCTTGCTGTCGTGAGCGGTGCTTGTCTATGAGTTGCATGAACAAACTTCCGCTGTTCAGCTTGTGCTCAAGCGCTTGCGGTATTGTTACCGGACCATTCGATGAATACAGTTCTGTGCTTTGCCCCTGCGTTGACGAACGCAGGATGAAAAACAGAGCACACAGTAGTATAGAGACTCGAGTTTTCATGGGATTCCTTCATGGAGATTGATACGAATGAATGGTTGATCTATTTCATGATGAACGCTTTGTGAGTGATGCGTTGCGCTCCCGCGCGAAGTTGGATGAGGTATATTCCGGATCGGATATGTGATGAAGTCAGCATGCCCTCGTATTTCGATGAGCTGTGAAAAACCGCGCGATAGTCACCTTGTGCTCTTTCCTCATCGATAAGCGTTGCAATCTTCCTTCCGATAAAATCGAAGACTTCGAGCATGACGCGGCTGAATTCGGGTAATGAAAAATGAATCGTTGCGTGTGTTGTGAATGGATTCGGTGTGATGCGCATCGATAGCGGTGTTGCATCGCGAAAGTTTTCAATCGCTGTCAATTCTTGTGGCGCCAGAATGATCCATATTTCGCTTGGCGATTCTTCATTCTCCTCTTTGTGTGATTCAAATGCAATCCACTTCCCGTCGGGAGATGATGAGGGAGCGCCATCCTCCCGCGCGGATGAATTGCTTACGCGCTTCGGCGCTGAACCATCGAGCGGGAATGCCACGATATTTGGAATTGGCGGAAAGCAATCGCTCGACGAAAGGATGTGTTTATTATCGGCAAACCAACTGTTGTCCGTGTTGTGAGTCGAAGGCTGGGACATTTTTTTAAGCGACACAAGCAAGGGTTGGTTTCCCGACGTGTCGATCGCTGAAGTGTAAATCTGCCAATCGTCCTTTCGCGGTGAAGCACGTTGAAACGCGAGCGTTCCTCCATCCCATGACCAACTCGGCAAGCGATCGTCGTACGTGCCGTTCGTTAGGAGCGTCACGCGGTTCGCACGATCGCGTTGGAGGAGTGCAATCCGATGCGGTTCATTCTCGTCGAGAGGAGAGTGTTCGAAGAGGATGAGCGAGGGATTCTTCGGATTGAATACCGGTTCGATGAACGAACCCTGACTCTCCGGATGATTCGTCAATTGCTCGATATTTTTTCCATCATCATCTGCGATATAAACCTCTTCCGCTGATCCCGCACGATCGGAAGCCCAACAGATTTTTTTCCCAATCCAGCTTGTAGAAGGGACAGATACATTCGTAATGCTGTCGGTCGTCGGAATGATGACGCGTTCATTCAACGCGCGCACTTCATTACCGGTGATTTGCAAATCGATAACGACAAGTTCCGAGCCTGCAACGTTATATCCATTTAAGAATCTTGTGAAGAGGATCGACGAACCGTCAGGAGAGAAAGCCGGATTCTGACAGCTTTTCTTTCCCGTTGAAAACGTGAGCCTTAACGCTCCGTCCGCTCGTCTTTCGAAATTTGAGGCACGAACGAACTTCGTTGTCTGCGCAATGGCGTTCTGCATGAACATCAACATTGCGAAGGCACAAACAATTGCGAGCCGTTTCACGTCCATAAAATCTTCTGTCGTCATGATAACAGGTTGTTTGAAAGTTTCTATCGTGGTCACCTTCTCATATACCGATACCGAACTTTCGAATCTTCCGCCAAAAAACCAATCTGTCTCTTTGGCGGATCGGGCGGTTGCATCAGTTTCCGAATCGCGTCGAACACGATCGCGAACTGTTTGTCGTATTTCTTTTCGAGTTCATCTAACTTGCGCGCCAACTCCTTATTCGTTGCGAGAAGTTCACGAAGCTGAACGAAGGCTCGCATGATGGCGATGTTGACCTCAATCGCGCGGTCTGACGTGAGCACAGAGGAAAGCATAGCTACTCCTTGCTCAGTGAACACTAAGGGTAGGTATTTTCTGTGTTGACCTCGACCTTTCTCTATGGTCGCAAAATGCGACCTTAAAGAGTCATACTCATCTTTCGTCAATTGAAACATAAAGTCTGGTGGAAAGCGATTTGAATTACGTCTCACTTGTTCGTTAAGTCTCTTTGTGGATACAGCGTAAAGCTCAGCGAGATGAAAATCCAGCACCACTTTCTGTCCGCGGACAAGTACAATTTTGTTCGCAACATTCTCTTGAACGACAACAGAGTCACTCATGAACGGTCCACCATCATTTCCTCACCACCGCAATTCTCATCAACGATTGATTCATGGTTGAAAGACGATAGATGTACAGACCAGCAGGTAGTGCTGATGCTTTGAACGATACCGTGTGCCTGCCCGATTCTTTCTCTTCATCAACAAGCGTCGTGATCTTCCGTCCGAAAAGATCGAGGACTTCGAGCGTGACGTGACTGCTTTTCGAGAGATGAAATGCAATCGACGTTGAGTGTGTGAACGGATTGGGATAGTTCTGACTTAACCAGATTTGATCTGGTGTTATCGCTTCCTCTACGGAAGTCTGTTGTTTGACGACGATTGTCCATCGCGCACTGTCCGAGCGCACTCCGTCCGTTGCGATCGAAGTAATGCGATAGCTTCCGAGTTGAGAGAACGTGTGCGTGTACTGCGTCTCTGTTCCCCGCTTCGTTTCCGCATCGTTCACTCTCCAGATGATCGTCGGTGTCGTGCCGTTCGAATCGATCACAACGATTGAGAATGTCCGGTTCGATCCGATGGTGAGCGTGTCGGGATTCTTTGTCGGGAGTGATGCGAGGATTTTCGGCGCATGATTGACAAAGAGATTCCAACGCGTCGAATCTGTCCCGCTTGCATTCGTAACGATGCATGCGACGGTCACGTCGCCACCGAAATCGAACTTCGAAGTGAATTGCGATTGCGCTCCGCGTGCGTTCTCAATTCCATCGATCAACCAGATGTAGGTAAGTGACCCGCCGCTCGAACTTGCCGTTACGGAGAAAGTTTTATCGCTTCGAACATCGATCGTGTCGTTCTGCTTGTCCGGCGTGCGCGATGTGATGACCGGTTTGCCTTCAACGACGTTCACCGTCCATGATGCAATTTCCATTTCCAATCCATCACGTACCTCGCACGAGATGACGAAGCTTCCTACCTGGCCGAAAAGAAACTGCGCTGATGACGACGTCGGACTTTGTACAGCGCCGTCTTTCTTCCAGATATAACTCAATGCATCTCCGTTCTGATCACTCGCGCTGACGCTGAAGTTTTGCTGTGCATTTTTTTGCACCGACAGAGTTGGCGAGGAAGGATTTCGACTCGTGATCGATGGCTTGCTGTTGATCGACTGCAACGTCCACGCGGCTTCGATGCTCTCCGTCCCATCGCTAACGATGCACTTCACGGAGTACGATCCGAGGCGTGTGAACTTGAGCGTTGCGTTGCTCGCGGTCGCGCCTGTCTGCGTCGTATCGTTGATCTTCCATGTGTAGGTCAGTGGATCGTTGTCGGGATCGGATGCGCTCACGCTGAAGCTTTGATTGACATTGCGCGGCGCGTTGATGTTCGATGCCGTCGGCGATTTGCTCGAGATTGTCGGCGGCTTATTGCCTGCGGAAGTACTCAAAGTCGCGTACGCGAAAGTTGCAGGAAACAAAGTACTGCTACCATTGGGCCAAAATCCGCCAACTCGAAAAGGACTATTAGAGATCGTCATGATGCAGAGACCGAATGTCGAACCCGGCGGAAGATTCAATCCCTCGGCTCCAAGCGTAATGCTTCCTTCGAATGAAAGGTGTCCGCTTGCAGTTGAAATTTTTCCCGTAACACCTTGCGGAAAAACGACCCTTGGATCATACTTGATGTTGGTAGGCGGACTACCGCTTATCCCGAGGAAATCTATCCGACATGTACCTGTACCGTTCGTCGAGTCATAAAAACGATATTCTCCTTCGTTACTCGGTTGCGCGGGAGACCACGCGCGATCATTGTTCTTATCGAGATAGAGCCGGACACCATCGTTCGCACCTGTGTTCGTCAGATTTACATCTTCAATACCGAAGAAGAGTGTTTGACCATCGTGTTTCATTTTCAATGCTACAGGGAGTTGAGCGACAAGCCCGTAGTATCCTTCTTTATTTGTTATATCCACGACAGCGGCATCAGACCACTCCGGTGGAGAAAGTACACCATCGACAGTCGGAGAAGAGACAGATTTAGGAATCGAGAGT
>CAYUWG010000014.1:0-73645 GCA_964448285.1 uncultured Chromatiales bacterium | reverse complement strand
CGACCTCGATCGGTTTCTCGCTTTACGACGAACGCCAGCAATACGTTTTCGACCTGCGCCGTACCGGTGCTTCGGTAAATCTCGGGCGTCGCTTCCGCTGGCCGGATGACTTCGCGCGTGGCGACTGGTTCGTTCGATACCAAAGTCTCGACGTCATCAGCGGTGGAAGTTTGTACGACACCGGAGAGTACACGCAGGTCAGTCTCACGCAGGTGCTTTCGCGCAACAGTCTCGACAGCCCGCTCTTTCCATCGCAGGGTTCTCGCATCGCGTTGACGACGGAGATCAGCGGTGGCTTTCTTCCGGGGACGGTCGATTATCATAAGCACAGTCTTTCCTTCGATTGGTTCACTCCGCTCTTCAGCATCAAGGACCAGCCAAGGCTCACGCTTTACACGGGGGCGGAGTACGGTTACGTCCGAGGCTTTTCTTCCGACTCGTACATCCCGCCATTGGAGTATTTCTTCATGGGCGGTAACGGACTTCAGGTGCAGACCAAAGCGCTCCGTGGTTATGAAGACCGCAGCATCGGTCCGAGACGACAAGGCTTGATCTATGGCGGAACGATCTTTTCGCGCTATGTCACTGAGTTGCGTTTTGCGCTCACGTTGAATCCCATGCCGTTGTATGTTCTCGGATTCGCTGAAGCAGGCAACGTGTGGAGCGGCGTGCATTCCATCGATCCGTTTGACTTGAAGCGCAGCGCCGGAGTGGGTGCGCGCATCCTGATCCAGGGAGTCGGATTGATCGGCTTCGATTACGGTTATGGCTTCGACGACGTCCAGCCGAAAGACGGACAACCCGATGGATGGCATTTCCACTTCCAATTCGGACGCGGTTTCTAATTTTGATTTCATCACTATTGAGGTACATGTGAAAAACATTCTTTTCCTTCCCATACTCGCTGTCGCTTTGATTTTCGTTACCGAACAAGCCGGCGCACAAGCGTTGAAACTGGGTTTTGTGGATTCACAAAAAATATTCGAAGGGTTACCCGAGGCGCAGAAAGCGCAAAAGGATCTCGATGGCAAACTGCAAGCGTGGCAGGACAGCCTTGAATCCATGAGCGCAAATTTCCAGACACAGTATGAACTCTATCAGGCTCAGCAAGGCACGATGTCCGAGGCCGCGAATAAATCCAAACAGCAGGATCTTCTGAAGTTGCAGAATGAAATTCAGGAGTATCGTGCGAAGAAGTTCGGACAAACCGGCGAAGCCGCCTTCCTGCGCACGAAGATGCTCGCACCGCTGCAGGAGAAAGTGCTCAAGGCTATCGATGAAATCGCGAAAGAAGAGAAACTCCACTTCGTCTTCGACAAAATTCAGGATGCATCCATCATCCTCTTCGCTGATTCGAAATTCGATTACACATTCAAAGTCCTCGACCGCCTGAAACGAGGAACGAACTAACACTCCGAGGTACTCATGAAACTCTCACCGCGCTCCGTCCTTCTCCTTCCGTTCGCTTTCGTCCTTTCAACAGGAGTATTCGCCCAACAGAAAATCGCTTATGTCGATATCGCCGCAGTGATGAAAGCACTGCCCGAAGCACAGGAAGCGCAGCGTCAATTGGATGCCCTCGTCGAAGGATGGCAAAAGGAACTCGAACGAATGCAAAATACGTGGGAGAAGAAATTCGAGGACTACGATAAGCGCAAACTCATTCTCACCGACCAGGGACGCGCGAACGCAGAGAAGGAGTTACGCGAGCTCGATCTCAAGATTTCAGCTTTTCGTGATCAGAAGTTCGGGCAGAACGGAGAGCTCTTCAAGAAGGAAGATGAACTCATGCGTCCGATTCAGGACCTCGTGTACGATCAGGTCAACAAGCTTTCATTGGAGGAAGGGTATGATCTCGTCTTCGATAAGAGCGGTGGGGCGATGATCATCTATGGGAAGTAAAGCTTAGACCTCACGAAGAAACTCATCACACGGATCGAGAAAGCTCTTCCGCCGCGCAAAGTCAGCGGCGGGCAAGAAACACCCGGACAGCAACCGGGGCAGATGCCGGGACAGATGCCCGGACAACGACCGGGGCAAGAACCGCCTCAAGCCCCTGGTCAGCTTCCGTTGCCTGGCCAGGGTGATCCGCCACCTCCTCCGCCACCGGGAAAATGAACCGAAGCAACATATGACCGCACAAGAACTCGCTGATGCTTTGAACGGGACGGTAAGTGGTGATGCATCGTGCATCATCACCGGCCTTGCGGAAATTCAGCATGCACAAGTACGGCAGGCTGCGTTTCTCGCGAACAAGAAATACGAACGTTTTCTCGAAACGACTTCCGCATCCGTTGTCCTTGTGGATCGCACGACGATAACGAAACGTCAGGACCTGACGCTCATTCATACCGAAGATCCCTATCTCGCGTTTGTCAAAGCAATCCATCTCTTTCACCCGCAACAGGCGCGGACGCCGGGGATTCATCCGAAAGCGACGGTCGATGAGACTGCCCTGATAGCGGATGATGTGTGTATCGATGCAGGAGCGGTCATCGGACCGAAAGCAGCGATCGGCGCGCGATGCGTCATCGGTGCAGGTGCTGTGATTGGCGAAGGCGTTAAGATCGGCGACGATTGTCTCATTCATCCCAATGTTACGATCATCGCCCAAGCGACGCTCGGCAATCGCGTCATCATTCACTCCGGGACAACCATCGGAAGTGATGGTTTCGGTTTCGCTCCGTCAGGAAACGAATATGTCAAGGTTCCGCAAGTCGGTTCCGTCGTCATCGAAGACGACGTCGAGATCGGGGCGAACTGTGCAATCGATCGTGCGACATTGGGGCACACTTTCATTGGGAAGGGTTCGAAGATCGACAACCTGATTCAGATTGCACATAACGTTCACATCGGTGAGAATTCCGTCATCGCAGCACAGTCGGGAGTCAGTGGAAGCACGATCATCGGCAAGCACGTCATTCTCGCCGGACAGGTTGGCGTCGTCGGCCACGTAGAGATTGCGGACAACGTTACCGTCGGCGCGCAGTCCGGCGTTTCGAAGTCGATCAGCGAGAGCGGGAAAGTTTTCCGTGGTTCTCCAGCACGGGAGATTCATGAAGAGTTGCGCCAGGAAGCAGCGTTACGCCGCTTGCCCGATTTGATTAACGACATGCGGAATCTCGAGCGCGAACTTCAGGAATTGAAAGCGGCCCTTGCGCCTGCCAACAGCGGTTCGAAGCAATGAGCAGTAGTCTCTTCTGTCTTGAGAAGCGAACGTCCTTCGCTTTTTTTGTTTCTCTCTCTGCGAAAGGACTCCGATGTCGCTAAGCGGGAAAATCGTTTTCATCACCGGTGCGAGTTCGGGAATCGGAAAGGCATGCGCGGAAACCTTCGCGCGTGAAGGTGCTCGCTTGGTTCTTACCGCGCGAAGAACAGACCGTCTTGCAGCGCTTGCCGAAGAACTCAAGCGGCGCTACGACACGGACGTGCTTGCTCTGCAACTCGATGTTCGTAAGCGAAAGGAAGTCTTCGCTGTTGTCGATGGACTTCCCGATGCCTGGAAGCGAATCGATATTCTCATAAACAATGCGGGACTCGGTCGCGGCCTCGAGAAATTCCATGAAGGCAACCCTGACGATTGGGAAGAGATGATCGATACGAACGTCAAGGGATTGCTCTATATCACGCGGTCAATTCTGCCGGGGATGGTTGAACGAAGAAGCGGCCACATCATCAACATCGGGTCGATTGCCGGACACGAGGCATATCCGAAAGGCAACGTGTATAACGCGACGAAGTTTGCCGTCGATGGTCTGACGAAGGCTATCCGAATGGAGTTAGTGGATACACCACTGCGCGTGAGCACGGTCGATCCGGGATTGGTTGAGACGGAGTTCAGCATCGTGCGCTTTCATGGGGATGAAGAACGGGCGAAGAAAGTCTATGCCGACATAGAAGCCTGCACACCGGAAGACGTTGCGGAAGCCGTACTATTCTGTGCGACGCGACCGGCGCATGTGAGTATCAATCAAATAGTCATCATGCCGACGGCGCAGGCCTCTCCGCACGTCATTCATCGCGGGCCGTTTCATTAAAGCGAACACGCCTGTGTATTTTGGCCACGCTGCAGGCAGTGTCGCAGACGAATGATGGAAGACGCCAAGGAAACCATAGAGCAACAAGAAGCAACGGATGCGGAGCCGGCTACCGACTCCCCTCGTGAAGAGGAAAGGGAGATGGGATTCCTCGACCATCTCGAAGAGTTGCGATGGCGCATCATCTACATGTTCATCGGCATCGTCGTCGGCTCGATTGTCGTGTGGATATTCAAAGATCCCGTGATGGAAGAATTTCTCCTGCGGCCTGCGAATGCAAATGGCATGACGCTTCAGAATCTCCGTCCGTTCGGCCAGCTTTACCTCTACATGCAGGTTGCACTGTTCGGTGGAATCGTTATCAGCATTCCGAACATCCTCTACCAGTTATGGGTTTTCATCGCGCCGGGATTGTACAAGCACGAGCGACGTTACGTGCGATGGATCGTCCTCTTCACGTCGATCTGCTTTCTCGCGGGCGTCGCGTTTGCCTACTTCGTCGTACTCCCGTCGGCGTTTACTTTCTTCGTGGACTTCGGTACCAAGCAAATCGAAAACAACATCAGCATCGATGAGTACTTCAACTTCATCCTGAATCTCATGCTCGGTGCGGGATTGATGTTCGAGTTGCCGATGCTCTCGTATTTCCTTACGCGCATGGGTCTTCTCACGCCGGCATTCATGCGAAAGTACTGGCGGCATTCCGTCGTCGTGATATTGATTCTTGCCTCATTCCTCACGCCGACGCCCGATCCGTACAACATGCTCATTCTCGCTTCGCCCTTGCTCTTGCTGTATGAGTTCAGCATTTGGATTTCAAAACTTGCCGTCCGGCAGAAGCGAAAAAAAGAGGCGATGAATGCTGCAGATTGAACGACGGAGCCTGAACGAGATCATCACGCCGGTGAAGGCCGAACTTCGTTCATTCGAGCGGCACTTCTACTCGTCCATCAAATCCAACATCGGATTGGTGGACACCGTGGTGAAGTACATCGTCAGGCGAAAGGGCAAGCGCATCCGGCCTGCACTCGTACTGCTTTCGGCCGGTACGTGCGGAGTGATCACGGAGCGAACCTATCGCGGCGCATCGCTCGTCGAGTTGCTTCACACCGCAACGCTCATTCACGACGACGTTGTCGATGATGCATCGACGCGCAGGGGATTCGCTTCCATCAATGCGATTTGGAAGAACAAGGTCGCAGTCCTCATCGGTGACTACATTCTCTCCCGTGGTCTTCTCCTTTCGCTCGAAGGCGGTGACGTGGAGTTTCTTCGCAGCACGTCGCAAGCCGTGCGCCGTATGAGCGAAGGCGAGCTTCTGCAGATCCAGAAGACGCGCCAACTCAACACGGACGAAGAGACGTATTTCAGAATCATCAGCGACAAGACCGCATCACTGCTCTCCACGTGTTGTGAAATCGGCGCACTCAGCGCGACGGATGACCGGGAGGTGATCAGGAACATGGCCGAGTTCGGGGAGAACCTCGGCATTGCATTTCAAATCCGTGACGACATTCTCGATTTCTTAGGAACGGAGTCCATGATCGGTAAACCGGTTGGCGGAGATTTAAAGGAGAAGAAATTCACGTTACCCCTGATTCATGCGCTGGCACAAGCGCCCGCGGGAGATCGAAAGAAAGTGTTTCGCCTCGTGAAGAACGGCATCAAACGCGGAGGCATCCCCGAAATCGTCTCCTTCGTCAACGAAAACGGCGGGATCGACTACGCGAAGAGGAAAGCTGAGGAATACCGCACGCACGCGCTTGAGAACCTCTCCCACGTGCCTCACTCGGAGTATCGTAGCGCGCTCGAGGAATTCACGGAGTTTGTCGTGAACAGGATGAAGTGAAGGAAGCGCATACTACTTGAGATGATTCAGTAGTAGAGTATCCGTCGATGAATAACCTGATGTTCGTTTCCTAAAGTGATAAAGTACAATCCCTTCGACATCCTTTTCCCATGGTGATCCATTGCGTCCCAAACGAACGATGTTTGCCATGTTTTCAAGCGTAGAATCTTTTGTACACGCCCATACACATCGGAAATTGTGACCCGATACGATTGACCCGTATTGCCCTGACCATTAATAGTGATCACACTATTTTGCCCTACAATTGTGGGGTATAGCTCTATCTCATTCGCTTGCTTCGTAGTGCTCTGCGCCGATTCTACGGAAAGTACAAATGTTGAATCGTAGGCGAACACGATTGAAGCTTGATCTGAGTCTGAGATCCCTATGATATCTGCATATTCAAGTCCTACGATAATATCTTCCCTATTGTCGTCAGTTATATTATGAATCTTATGCCTTATCGTTGTTGGGAAAAACTTCTTCCATACAACTTTAAAACTGTCTAATCCTGCTGGTTCGAATACGATAAGACCATTCCCATCAGAGAAAGTTAACTCCTTTCGACTGTCTCCGTCGATATCCGCTGCATAGATATTCCTTCCAGCGAAGGAATACAAGCCACGCAGGATCACTTTCAAAGTCGGTTCGAATCCTCCACCTATTTTCGGTTCAACGCGATAAATGAGATTTGCACCACCCTTGGAATCGGTCACTGTACCTACAACGTAGTACTCCTTCCTGCCGTCACCGTTCAAATCTCCTCCTTCTCTGTTCCAGTACATACCAAACGTCTGTGGAATTTCTTCATGCCAAACCAAATCATAGTTGTGTCCGCTTCCATTCCACTCTGTGATAAACACTTCACCACCGTGATTGTCATTCCCATCCGGATGTGTTATTAGGAACTCCATGCGTCCGTTATCGTCTGCATCCTGTATCGAGATTTGAGAAAAGATGGTGTTTCTGTCAGAGAAATACGGGCGATAGCCCACATACCATACTCGTTCTACACTGTTCGTGCTTTCCTGAAACGAGTGGATTTGCAGGTATATCTGTTCCACCGAATCCTGATCCTTGGCCTTGAAACGCGAAAAGAAATCAGGGTATCCATCGTTGTTCACGTCCGCAAGACGTGGGCTGTTCAACTGGGCGATGGGTCCGATGACGAAAGCAATATCGATGGCAAGTCTTCCGTCATTCTTGCTTTCATAGGCATAAAACCTCGTTATACCTGTATCAGAATTCTCGGCTATCACTTCGTTCCTCCCATTCCGGTTCATATCACCGGCAACTCGATGAAAATTTCTTGTTTCGTAAGTATGCTTGTGAACCCATCGGCTCATTTCTCTGTCTGCTGCCTCATAGACACGAGTCTCTGGGATCGGTGTCTCTCCGCGCTTGTAGTAGAATCCGTAGGCTTCTATCAAACCATTGCCGTCGGTGTCAACGAACAATGCCGGGTCAACTGCCAATGCAACAGGTGCGAGCGTCTTCTGTTTCATTCTCCCAGAGTATCTCGCTGTATCGTCATTTGTCACGATGATCTCAACGGTCTTCATATTTGGAAAACTTTCCTGTCCGATATGCACGGCATCGAATGAAGGTTGGATTCGTTCTGTCCAAATCGTTCCGTCGCTTCTCACTACCTGAAGCGTTGAGTCATTCAGCCACTCGTAGCTGCAACCGTGGCAGTGAGAAGCGGCATGTTCCAGTGTTGCTTGAATAGCCGGCGGAAGAGATGACGGGGTAGAAAGAACAGTCGTTTGCCCATGACTGGTGGCTGTAATGAAGAAGATCGAAATGAAGATGGCTGAAATCGCTGTGGTCATGCAGAGGTCACGCTTGGTTCGATGCAATAATGCTTCATGAATCTTTTCGGTGCAAGACAATTATCGCACCTCAGAAGGAAATGCTTGAGTATCGAAGCGCGGATCATCCATCTCCGACACGGTGGGTCTCGTCCCAATTCCGATACTTCCGTACATTGGTCATCAATCATGAATGTTCATCACATATCGGAGTTTCTTACATGATCCTACGAACAGCGTTAATTCTGACAATCGCTCTTCTTTCAAACCCTGCCTTCTCTCAAATCCCGACGATGACCGAAGAGACGCAGGCGCGACGCCCGATGACCTTCGAAGACCTGATCGCGATGGGTCGTGTCAGCGATCCGCAGGTATCGCCTGACGGCGAGAGTATTCTGTACGTTGTCACGTGGCATAGTCTCGAAACGAACAAGAGTAACAGCGACATCTACATAGTTTCAATGGATGGAAAAATCACGAGGCAACTCACCGACTCGCCGAAGAGCGACAATCACCCTCGCTGGTCTCCGGATGGAAAAACCATCGCGTTCATTTCATCGCGTGACGGGAGCCCGCAGGCGTGGCTGATGAATGCGAGTGGGACGAACCAACGCGCACTCACGAACATCTCGACCGGCGCCGGTGGAGTCGAATGGTCGCCGACGGGCACGCATCTCATCTTCACATCGGGTGTCTATGCAGACTGCCCTGATGATGAATGCAATAAACGTCGCGATGAAGAGAGAGAAGCGAATCCGGTCAAAGCGATGATCACCGATCGGCTTCCGTATCGTGTGTGGAATTACTGGAAGGAGGGAAAATACAGCCATGTCTTCGTTGTCCCGGCGGAAGGAGGCACGCCCATCGATGTGACGCCGGGTGAGTACGACACACCGCCAATTGATATCGGCGGCGATCCGGATTATGCAATCTCGCCCGACGGGAAGGAAATCGCGTTCGTCCGCAACACTGCATCGTTCGTGATGGCAAGTACGAACAACGACATCTGGATTGCGAACCTCGATGGAAGCAATCCACGCTGCATCACGGCTTTCAACAAAGCGAACGACAACCAACCCGTGTATTCTCAAGACGGAAACTTCATCGCCTACCGCGCGATGCGTCGCCCCGGCTATGAAGCGGATAAATACGATCTCATGCTCTATCACCGGAAGACGGGTGAGACGACGAACCTGACGCAAGGCGTGGACCGCTCCGTCGATGAGATCATCTGGACGCACGACAGCAAACGCATTCTTTTCACCGCGCAGGACGAAGAGTACATTTCGCTCTTCGAAGTACCGGCAGACGGAGGCGACATCCTTCGCGTGCTGAGAGGGGTCGTAACACTTCAGTTTCGAGAAGGCGAGAAGATCGTACCGATGGACCTCGGCACGACGCGCTCGAGCTTTCGACTTCATCCCGATGACAAGCGTCTCATCTTTCTCGGCCAAAGGATGAACTATCCGACCGAGGTCATGACCGCGGTGTACGACGGCGGGCAAGTGAAGGACATGCGGCAACTGACATTCACGAATCGCGAGTTGTTGGACAAGCTCGACCTTCCCGCACCGGAATCGTTCCGCTTCAAGAGCTTCGACGGCGTGCAGGTGCACGGCTGGGTGCTTCTCCCTCCGGGCTTCGACCCGTCGAAGAAATATCCGATGATCTATCTCGTGCATGGAGGACCGCAAGGGATCTGGGGCGACGATTTCCACTACCGGTGGAATCTCTCACTCTTCGCATCGCCGGGTTTCGTTGTCGTTGCCGTCAATCCGCGAGGCTCGACGGGATTCGGACAAGCGCTCACCGATGGTGTCAACGGTGATTGGGGCGGTGCGCCGTACAAAGATCTGATGGCCGGTCTCGACTACGTTCTCAAGACGTTGCCCTTCATCGATAAGGAGAGAATCGGTGCGGCTGGCGCATCCTACGGCGGATACATGATCAACTGGTTCCTCGGACACACCAACCGCTTCAAAGCGCTGTTCAGCCATGCCGGTGTGTATGAACTCGTCAGCATGTACGGCGGGACGGAAGAGCTATGGTTTCCTGAATGGGAGTTCAAAGGCACACCGTGGACGAATCCGAAGATGTACGACAAGTGGTCGCCGAGCAGATTCGCGAAGAACTTTAAAACACCGACGTACGTCGCACATGGCCAACTCGACTTCCGCGTGCCGGTCGAGCAGGGCATGCAGCTCTTCTCAACACTTCAGCGACTCGGCATCGAAAGCAAATTCCTCTACTTCCCCGATGAAGGGCATCACGTACTCAAGCCGCGTAACAGCCAGTTGTGGTACAAAGAGTTTCATGCGTGGTTCAAGAAGCATTTGATGAGATAGAGAAAAAACAGAGGGCAGAAGTCGGAAGTCAAAGATCAGTCAAAGTGACTCTGATCCCCGTACCGGTTTGCACACTCTCGTGATAAACACTTGCCAGAAGGCTATCGCCGCGGGCTATACACATGTGTCTCATTCTGACCTGCTGTTGGAACAGTTGAAGAACCGATATATTTTCCGCTCGGGTTTTTATTACGGATTACCATCACCACAAGAAAAGGACAACGTCCTATGAAACATCGTTTCTTTGTTCAATCCGCCATCGTTCTCACGCTTCTCTTCATTTTACTGACTCCGGCACGGGGTCAGTCGTTCATGAGTCAAGCGCAGTCCAACGGTTTTACGTTGAAGAAGGTGGTAAGCGATACTGCCATCGCAACGGGACAGAATTTTTCTTACACGATTTACTTCTCCATCCCGGCAGGTGCGACATCGATTACGATTACCGATGTTTTACCAGCGAACCTGTCATTTCAGTCGATCAACACGTCGTCCGTCTGTGGTTCGCCAACAGTTACCGCTCCGCCTGTGAACAGCATGGGAGGTACAGTGACATTGACGTGGGCTTCAGTTCCCGGAGGTTGTTCCGGGTCGTTTGTGATCACGGTACAATTTCCCAACGGTATTACATGCAACGGAACGACTGCCCGCAATCGCGTCTGCATGCAAGGCGACGTCGGAACGCTCAAAGCAGATTTCTGTACGGGTTACGTCAGTACAAGAGCGATCGCCGTCGATCCCTGGAATATCGGAAAGTGGGTCGTCGGTGCAGGGACACAGCCTGGGCCATGCCCCTACGTGACCGCTGATTCCATCGTCACGTATCAGATCTGTGTCTGGAAGAATGTCGGTATTACCGGGCAGTTGAACATGTTCAACGCGGTGGTTTATGACACGCTTCCTGCGGGCGCAACGCTCGTCAGTTCTTCCTGTGGTGCAACGCAAACAGGGAACGTCATCTCGTGGTCGATCGGAGCGCTCAACGCACTACCGATGTACAACACCGTGTGCTGTTCCTTCCAGGTGCTCTATCCGAAAATCCTTTTCCCGAACGGAACGCAAATCACAAACCGAGCAACCCTGCACGGAACACTTGGTAGCCAGAACAGTCCCTGCGGTCCCGCGGTGCATCCGAGTAATCAAACATGCGTCGAGATCAAGCAAGTGACGAGCGCAACGTTCAGCAAGTACGTCTATACGAACGGCCAGCCCGGCTGCTCCGGTAAGTACCAGATTTGGGTTTGCAACAACGGCACCCTTCCGATTACTTCGATGACGATTACAGACACCATTCCCGCGCCTCCGTTGACTGGAATCGCGCTCGGCGCAGTTTCACCCGGTTTGAATGCGAGCCTCAGCGGAAATATCGTCACGGTAACATTAAGCTCGCCACTACTCCCGGCACAGTGCAGATATTTCGAGGTGACTTTCACGATTCCGTCCGGAGCGACAGTCGGTTCAACGATCACCAACTGTGCGTGGATGCAGATTATCGGCACTGCGCCACAAAAAGCTTGTGCATCATTCGTCGTTACAGCTCCCGCACCGAAGCCCTGTTTATGGAAGGAAGTCTGCAACAAACAGACATCATACAGCCCCGGAGACACGCTGCGCTATCGTTTGCGTGTGCAAAACATCGGAGGACTTCCGATTACCGGAGCGAGCATTACGGATGTTCTCAATCCGAATCTCCAGTACATCGGGAATCCGTCATACTACACGGCTGCTTCCTGGAACGTCCCATGTCAGAGCACGTCGAACTGGACAGGCGTGTCGTTTTCGCAAAGCGGGAATACGCTGACGTTCGCACTGCCGACGATTCCCGCAACCTGCCAGAGTATCTTCTACAACAGTTGCGGTATGTACGGAACGCCGGGTGTGCCGTTCTACTTCATCGAGTTCGATGTGATGGTGACAGACACTTCCGCGTTAGGAAACATTCCGAACAACTTCACCATCTCGGGTGGAAGCCTCACCGGTCCGACCCTTTCGAACACCGACCTCATCAACGTCATCGGAACGACCGGCTTCCTCTTGGATAAGAGCGTTGCGAAAGACACGACGAGTTGGGCGTCATCGACGACGGTCACACCAGGCTCGAATGTCAATTATCGACTGCGCCTGACCGTCGCTCCGGGAAGTGTCGGCTTGCGTCACATCACGTTCGCCGATCTTCTTCCGCGCGACAACGGGGCGCTCGATCAGTTGATCCTGCCGCCATGCAGTCCGCGAAGCAGCACGTTCGATGTCAGCTACGTCGCGACGATCAGCTCGTCGCCGACTGCGACCGGATACAATAACCCGTTGAGCTTGGCCACGGTGAACAATTTCGCGCCGATCGGTTCGCCCGGAAATATGTTTATCGGTGGCTGCGGTACGCTCGGTACGTGGTCGCCCGGTCTCAGTGTCGGCAATAAAAATCTCGGCGCATACTTCGGCCCGACGCCTGTCGCCGCCGGAAATTCCGCGACGGGAATCTATACCGTTTCTGTGCCTTCGAGCGCCGTCCCGCCGGGAGGCGCCTGCAATACGTTCGCTGCGAACGCTGCAGTGCGTCATCTCATCAACAGCACGATCATTAGCGATCAGCAGATCGGGCAGTTGGAATCCCAGCAAGCGTGCATCACCCTCTCCGAGGATACGACGGCGCACTGTGAGATCAAGCTTCAATTGAAATCCGTCGTGAGCGCCGGCGTAAATCCGACGACAGGACTGTGCGATTACACCGTCACGCTCACTGCGACGAATTCCTCCGGTTCGCCGATCCCAACATGGCTCGATTCATTCCAAGGCATAGTGACGCCGCCGACACTGACCATTCCCGTCGGTACGAGCACGCAGACGGTAACATTCACCGACACGCCGCCGACGGACACGTTCGTGTGTATCCGCTACGGGATATTCGATGTTCAAGGCCTGAGGATCGTTTGTGACAGCGTCTGTTTCGACCTCCCACCGTGCGGCGGACAGAGCGATCTGTGTGATTCGCTTTCAGTGCAATTCAAGAACGTATCCGCTACCGGTGTCGATGCGACTGGAAACTGTACGTACAGCGTCGATCTCTCGGTGACGAACGCGAGCATCAATCCGATCACCGCGTGGTTCGAATCACTTCAAGGAACGGTCTCACCGGCATCGGTCACTCTACCTGTCGGCACGAGTACGCAGACCTTTACGTTCATCGACACACCACCGCCGGATACACTCGTCTGCATTCGCTTCGGCATCTTCATCCAGGGTCAAAAGAGGATTTGTGATAGCGTTTGCTTCAAACTTCCCCCATGCGGAGATCATGGTGATCTCTGCGATTCTCTCTCCATCAAGGCGACGAGCGTGACGAGCGGCGGTGTCGATACGAGCGGAAATTGCATCACGACGCTTGTCGTTTCCGTGACGAATACGAGCGCCTCGCCGATTACGACGTGGTTCGCATCTTACCAGGGTTCCGTTACTCCGGCGACGTTGACGCTGCCTGTTGGAACAAGCTCTCAGACGTTGACCTTCATCGACACGCCGCCGACGAACACGTTCGCGTGCATTCGCTACGGGATCTTCGACATTCAAGGTCAAAGAATCGTGTGCGACAGCGTGTGCTTCGACGTTCCGCAATGCCAGAAGAAATGTGATTCGCTCATCAACCAGAAGCTCGATGATTGTTGCACCTACCACGCCACGATCGTCAACGGCTCGGGTTCACCCATCACATCGATTTCTTATTACATCACGAACGGAACGGTGAACTCCTTCGTGACGGCGCCATGCACACCGCTCGCACCTGCGCCTGTAGGGAGCACGTCCGGTGTGCTGGCCTTCAGCCCCGCGTGTCCGGGAAGTCCGAACTTCAGCTTCAACGCAACACCGATCCCGCCGACGGCAATGATGTTCGTAACGCTGGTCGTACATCACGCAAACGGGGATTCTTGCATGGTGCGATTCCAGTACAAGTGCGATAAGAAACCACCGGTTAAATGCGACGACATCAAAGTGAAACCCGTTCTCTTCCCCGGACTCAATATTTCCGGACGTACGTTCACCGTGTACAACTTCAAAGTGCCCGCATCACCGATTACGCATATCGATATCGTCAGAACACCGACACCGTGCATCTGGCAAGGCGGAGCGTTGACCGTGGACTTCACGCCAACATCGTGGACTCTTCCATACACGCGCATCCCAACATCAGGCTTCATCAGCGCGAACACACAAGTACAGTTTAACGTCGGTGTGGACTATAGCTGTAATTGGACTGGCACAATCACACTCGTCATTCATCATGCCGATGGCGATAGCTGCATCTCAACGTACGGTCTGTGGAAAGCTCTGCCGCCGAATCCGGGTGGAGGAACGATTTGGACGCAACGTATTACGAAGCGTGTCTATGCGAACAAGCTTCAGTTACAGAATACTTCGAGCACGCCGGTGAAGTGGGTATCCGTCAATGTGATGGACAGCGAAGACGTGATCGTTGCCGGGTCCGGTGCTCATTGGCACGGAACGACTCTCGAACCACAGTATGCTGTGCTCGACGGATACGAACAGGGTCAGAGCGAAGGCTTGTTCAGCTTCGAAAGCCTCATTCCTGTGAACGGCACGTCCGGATACTTCAACCTTGTCGTCGCACGCGATTCTGCGAAGTCCGCCCCGCCGGTCATTCGATGGGTCACGTATGACGGCGATGGCAACGCGATTGCGACCGACACCGTCCGCATTACGGGACCGGTACTCTCGGTGCGCGGCGATGGTGGCAGCGTACGCCCGGATGATTTCGAACTCCTGCAGTTCTTCCCGAATCCGAACACGCACTCCGCGACGATCAACTATCTCATCGGTCAGCCGATGAACCTACGACTCGAATTGTTCAACCATCTCGGCGAGCACGTTGCTGTCATCGATGAAGGTTTCAAACCCGGAGGCATGCACACCGTGCGATACAACACGTCACAGCTCCCTGCTGGTGGCTACTATCTCCGTCTCTCATCCGAAACCAATCAGATCATCAAACAAATGGTGATCGTGCGGTAGGAGTGGTCAGTTAAGAACCAAGGGCTGATTCGAAAGGGTCAGCCCTTTTTTTATTTTGCCTTCAATGAACGAGCTTCGATTCCTTTATGAGAGCTGGCTTCAACATGTTATCCGATCTGTTATTGGCTAAGACACTCAGGAAGCTGGATTCAGGAAAAAATACCATGAATATGGGATGCGCAGGGTCCAGTGATTCAATAGATTTCAGAAGAAACAAACCCCAGGCGTCATCATGAAACTCATACCGATTTATATTACCTCAGCACTGATCATTCTTACACAGTGTTGTGATTCACAGCCAGCTTTTTCACAAAATGGTGAAGAACAAATATCTCGTCATGACAGGGGTTTACTACGACTCGATTTACTCGATAACAAGTGGGTCCAGTTACGAGCAAACTCCTATTTCATAGACAGTGAGCCAATAATGTATGGCTCGATTTTCAAGTACTTTGTCCATCAGGGATCAACGGTCATAGATTCTTCAGCCGAGCTATTCCAGCTATGGGGTAATAGGTACAGATCTGAGCCCGATAGTTATAGTGACCAGTTTCTTGATGCAGTGAAAGGAGAAGTTCTTGACGATGAGATTTATCTATTGGCAAACACAAGCCAAATCTTGTCGATGGGAGGAGGGCTGCTAAGCCCTGGCCCCCGAAATAGGGAATTTCTCGTGTGGAACACGAAATCCCGAAAAATCACAAATATTCCTTCTGTGTCGCCAACATGGTCACTGTACGCCTACTCAACACGCGACTTGGAAAGAATGGTTGACTACGGATTTCCACATGCTGACATATCACAACCGAGGAACGGGAACATGCTTTTCTATTCAAGGAATCAGAAGGAATGGAGA
This sequence comes from uncultured Chromatiales bacterium, assembly GCA_964448285.1. Lineage (GTDB taxonomy): Bacteria > Bacteroidota > Ignavibacteria > SZUA-365 > SZUA-365 > CAYUWG01. The sequence goes on along the minus strand of CAYUWG010000014.1, from coordinate 57,728 downwards.
GCACACCCAACGGATATTCCTCGATACGAGATCTCAATAAGTGTCTGCAGTACTACTTCAAAGAAACTTGGCCGTAGCATTGTGCTGGACTCATTGCAAGCATCAGAATCCGATCTTTCGGATCAAGTACATTGGGTGGATGGGAACGAATTCATCGTTATTCGTCGGGTACTTCCAACAGATACCCTTGTTTTTACACGATACGATTCAACTGGACGGCAATTGTCACCACCCCAATTCTTTTTGGATGGGGTGAAAACCACGTTCGGAGTGAGTTTGGCATGGGCCAGCTACCTTCGTCCGGTGTCCATTGATACGATACAAACGCTTCAAAAAGCAGATTATTCGATGAAGCAATTGAATGATGGACGGTACGTTGTCGCGTGGACGAAGATTTTGGCGGACAGCAGTACCGATATTTTTTGTGGTCTGTTTGGCCAAAACATGAAGTGGATTGGATTCCCGAAACGGCTTCATTCCGACCCAACGGGAAATCAGTATTCGCCAGGGCTTTCGGTTTTGAACGACAGTGTTGTAGTGACATGGCTCGATACGCGAAGTGGAAAAGAAGAGGCCTACCTTCGACGGTTTCAGGTGGATCAAATCCTCGGCGCTCAATTTTCAGTTTCCTCGGTTGTCTCCGCATTGCATCCAAACAACCCGAATCCATTTACGAGCCATACCACGATTCACTATGAGTCACCGGGGGGACATGTTCGAATACATGTCTTTGATCTGCTTGGAAGATTGATCACAACACTCATTGATGGATACGTGGTCGCGGGAAGTAACTCAATCGAGTTCCTTACTCATAATCTCATGACTGGGACGTACATCGTTCGGATGGATACTGAGCGGAATACCTTTGCCCGTCTGATTTCTCTTATCAGGTAAAAAGCTGTTGTAGATCGCTACGAGACGATTAGGATTCTTACCACACGCGGACGCAGACCATGTGCGGTATGGGACGACTCAACCGACGCCAGTAATCAAGGGCTGATTCGAAAGGGTCAGCCCTTTTTTTATTTTGCCTTCAATGAGCGAGCGTCGATTCATCTATGAAAACTTGCGGTAACATGTTATCGCGCACACCTCGAATGTCAATTCATGACCGAATAGGATCCCCAGCATGAAGATGTTTTTCGTTGCCGGAATAGGGCTTGCCGTGTTCATCGAGTTCTTGCTCATGAGCAAGAAGCAGAAATCCACGGCAGACCGCATACTGACCGTGTGGATGTTTCTTGTCGTCGCTCATCTGTTTTTAGCCTATCTCTACGTCACAGAAGAGATATTCAATTACCCGTTCCTGCTCGGCATCGAGCAGCCGTTCCCTCTCTTCCATGGCGTCTTCCTGTACCTCTATGTTTGCTTCCTGACCAATCAATTGCCTGAACGGAGGAGGTTTCTCTTCCTGCATTTCATCCCGGCAAGCATCCTGTATTTGTGGCTCATTCCTTTTTTCATTCTTTCCGGAGAAGAGAAAGCTCACATCTACCGGACTCACGGTGCCGGCTTCGAGATGCTGAATATGTTTCGAGCATACGCGAATCAACTTACTGGGATCGTGTATGTCACTTGGTCTGCTCTTCTGATCAGGAAACACAGGAAAGCCATTCGCGACCAGTTTTCGGATTTGGAGAAGGTCAATCTGCAATGGCTGCAGGTACTCACTTTCGGGTTGGGGGGAATCTGGGTGCTCGTGATCGCCTTCAACAGCGATGTGTTGATCCTGAGCGGCATGGTGCTGTTCGTTTTTCTCATCGGCTTTTTTGGTGTGCGGCAAGCCGACATCTTCTCGCCGAAGCAAATGAAAACGGAGCCTGAAAGTGAACAGAAGAAGAAGTACCCGAAATCAGGTTTGACAGAAGAAGCGTCGGCGAAACTGCATGAAGAGCTGAAAGAGCTCATGGCTGTCGATGCTCTGTATAAAAAGAGTGATCTGTCGATCAGCGACCTGTCGTCACGATTGGGTGTCCATTCCAACTATCTCTCACAGATCATCAATCAGAAAGAGAAGAAGAATTTCTACGATTTCGTGAACACGTACAGGGTTGACGAATTCAAGCGGCTTATCGCAATGCCGCGCAACCGGCATCTCACACTGCTCTCGATCGCATATGATTGCGGATTCAACTCGAAGTCTTCATTCAACCGCTATTTCAAGAAGGCCACAGGCCAGACACCCTCCGAATATTTCAGTTCAATAACGGAAAGCCGGGACACAACGCCTTAGCGTCCGCGAAGTCTCGACAGTCCGTGTGAGTTCAGCATAACGCCTGACAGGGAGTCTCCCTCGTGTCAGACGGTTCCTTGGCTTATTTGCCGTTTCGAACGTGTCAACGTGCAAGGTCGCACCACTTAAGACGTGTCAACCTTCAAGATGACGCGAATTCGCATTGTGGCTCCCGTTAATTGCTCCAGAAAATGAATCCACCATTTCCACAAACAAATTCTGGAGCAACAATGAAAAACCTCTTTTTCCTACTCGTGACAGTCGCAGCGGCTGCCATTCTGAGTTCCTGTGAAATCCTCGATCCAAACGATCCTGGATTGTTAGTCCCCCAGACAGTGGACGAAGATCGTTCACTCCCTTCCATTTCAGTAAATGGCACACAGCTTCATTCCGAGACCTTCGGCAATCCGAACAATCCTATGTTAGTCGTTCTTCATGGAGGACCCGGCGGCGACTACAGGGCACTTCTCAAATGCAGCACTTTCTCGGAGGACGGGTACTTCGTTGTCTTCTACGACCAACGAGGTTCGGGATTGTCCAAGCGTCACGATCGTGCGACCTTCACCGGCGTTCAACTCTTCATCGATGATCTCGATGGAGTCATCAACTACTATCGACAGAGAGAGGATCAAAAGGTTTTCCTGTTAGGACAATCATGGGGAGCCATGTTGGCAACGGCATACGTCAACGAGTATCCGGGAAAGATCAGTGGAGCGATCCTGAGCGAACCCGGAGGATTCACTTGGAACGATGCGAAGGAATACATCGAGCGCTCCCAATCGCCCAACCTGTTTGCAGAGACGAGCAATGATTACCTCTATCTCGATCAACTGATCAACGGCAATGATCACATCAAGCTTGACTACAAGGCCGCATTGCAAACTGCTGCGACCTTCGCCGACGGAAACAAGATCGGCCAGAGAGAGCCGCTTCCCTTCTGGCGGCAAGGAGCCATATGCAACTTCGCTTCACGAGAGATTGCGGAGGAAGATCCATTCGACTTCACAGCGAACCTCTCCCGATACACAACGGAAGTTCTCTTCCTGTACAGTGAACTGAATGCAGCATACGGAAGGGCACATGCCGAACACGTTTCTTCAGCGTACCCGAAAGTGCAGCTCGTTGAAATCAAAGGTACGGGTCACGAGATCCCATACTTCGGCTGGGAGAAGTTCTATCCTGCAGTCAAAGCGTATCTCAACACGGTCAGATAACGATCACTTATAACAATCAATAGGAGTATCATCATGAAAACGCTCATAACAGCTCTTGCAATCGTAATGGCGATGACAGAAATCGTCTCTTCACAGAACGTCAACTGGCGCTCAGTACGCGCAGAACAACCAAATATCCTGCAGCTCAATGCAGGCTATGACTTCGGCGTTACGACACAATTCGGTTATTACCGAACGTTCACCCTCATCAAGCCGATTGCCTTCGGATTGGATTTCTCTCTTCCCATGGGAGACGACCTCCTGGATGATTTCAAAGTAAAGCTTGGCGGGCAAGTGGAAATCGTTGAGGCCGATGGTTTCTCGATGGCGATAAAAGTGCAATCCATTTTTCGAAGGCATCAAACGGCTTTGGTGAGGATCGTAAGCTTCGGTGCTGATCTTGGCATCGTGGCTGGTTACTACAAGTCCACCTGGTATGCAGCCGGTGAATTCGGTTTCGACAAAGCAGTGACGACGCACCTAAAGAATTCCGACATCATGCGCACCTATTTCCCTGCGATCAAAGACGGATGGTACATCCCGACGGCAGGTCATTTCTACTATGGCATCCAAGGCGGGAAATCGTTAGGAGAGAACCTCGATCTTTCCGTCCGGATCGGTTTCACCAATGCGCATGACGATCAGGAAAATGCCGTCATACCTTATTACGCTCAACTGGGCGTCGGTATGAGCTTCTGACGAAGTATCATCATGAAGAACGTGGCGGACAATCTCCTCTCAATTGCGCTTCTGATACTCAGTATCCTGCTGTGGATGATCGCAATCTATCTCGCGATCAGCGAGTAAAACGTCCTCACGAACCATCGGGATTTTCACAATCAATGAGAATCACTTCTCCAACTCTAACGGAGTCTTCACTTCCACGGCGACGGTGCGGCAATAGAAGCGTCCTTCAGGAAGATCGTTGTCGAAGAGGTCGGGCGCTTCGCCGATACCGCGGGATTCGAGCTTTCGGTAGGCTGGGTTCTGCGTGAGAAGAATCGCTTTCACATTCTCCGCGCGCGCGGTCGAAAGTTTCTCGTTATGATCTGCTTCTCCAAGCCTGTCCGTCGAGCCGGTAATCATGACTTCGGATGTCGGCTTGATCGCTTCGGCGACGAAGCGCTTGATCATGCGCTGGTTGTGCGGAAGCATGTCCGAACGGTCGAAATCGAATACGATCAAACTCAGTCGCCCGATTTCGAACGAGCTTTGCTGCTTCATGACGGGGATGGTGATCTGCGATCGTGCGCTGTTGTCGTTCGCGTCCGTGACCGAAAGCGTTGCGTCCAGTTCATCGCCCTGGTTCATACGCGCAGCGAAGGCATCGTCGAGCTGCCATCGCAAAATCGGTGGCGGCGAACCTTCCCCGCCGAATGATGCGATCTCTTCGCTTTGGTGCCGTACCGTTACCGACCACTTCTTCATCTCGGTCGATGACTCAGAACCGAGCGACATCTCCATTGTCGGAGGTGTGATGGCGTACTCGCTGAATCGCTCATGAACGACGGGCCGAAAAAGCTCATCGGATTGGGATGCGATATCGACGCGGCGGTTTTCCTCATCGCCTTCGTCATAGATGCGGCTCGTGGGAATCGGCGGGAGGCGCTGCGTCGTGATGGCAATGCGCTTCGCAGAAATTTTCCACACGTCGGTGAAATATCGCATCACAGCCTCTGCACGATGGCGGGCGAGAGTATCGTTGCCTTGTTCGATGTCTCTGTCGTCCGTCGAACCGATGAGCGTGATGGTGATTTTCGGATTATCGCGCAGGCGGCGTCCCATGATGTCGAGAATATGATAGTAGATGTCGAGCGTTTTTCGGGGAAGCCCCGCTTCGGTGAACGTCGCGGCGTCGCGTTCGTCCATTTGTCGATACTTGTCTGAAAGCGATTCCGAACCCTTTTCGAAAAAGATATAGGGTAGTATCGGAAACGTCTCCGTGACGAACGTCTCCGTGATGCTGATCGAAGCGTCCGTCGTTGTTCCGATCATCGCAGTTGGCGGCGGCGGCGGCGTTGGCGGCGGCGGAGGTGGTGGAGGAAGCGTTGGCGGCGGCGGCGGTTCCGGTATGCCGAATCCCCACTTCACACTAATCCCTGCGCGAAGATGATTGATCTTCCAGTCGTCGCTCGTTGTTGCGTTCGTCAAGGCATGTGCATACGAAATTTCCGGTGACGCTTCGACGTTGTTGTGGAGCGAAACCGTGTAACCGACGCCGACAATCAGCGCCGTGCGTAACTGCGTGTCATCCATCGCTCCGCTCGCAGTTTCACGTCGAACGGAAAAATCCGGGAAGAGCGCTCCATCGGGAGAGACGATGCGTTCGTCCTGCAGGAAGTCCGCACGAAAGATCGGCGCACCGACGCTGATGCCGAGTGTCGCGAACAATGGAACTTCAAGCGGGACGAACTTCACTCCCAACTCGACGAGACCGTAATCGAGCCGTACATCTTTCCGGTGCTCACGGACGAGCGGGACGAAATCATTGTCCTTGCCGCTCCAAACGATGATGCCGTTATCGCACGGAACTTTCATCTCACCGCTGAGCTGTGCGAACACGAGTTGCGCAACTCCTCGCAGCCAGGGGAGCAGAACAACCTCGCCCCCGAGATGCGCAACCATTCCTTCACCCGATCCATCGGCAAACTGTCCACAGTCACCTGCGTTGCGATACACGGGTTGAATCGTGTTGTGCCACGAATGTCCGTAGCCGACGCCACCGCCTGCGTAATACGACGGGCTTTCTTGTGCGAACAGGCTGAACGGGAGAACGAATAGAAGAACGACCGAACGATGCACGGAGCTGTATGCATTTTTCAATGAGAAAGAAATCCTTCGCTTCATTTTATCACAACCATCGTTCGTGTTGCGGTGAAGTTTGGCGTCTGCATCATGTAACTGTACACGCCGCTCGCAAGAGTCGAGGCATCGAGCGTCAGGACGTAGCGGCCGTGCTGGTGAAACGAATCGACGAGCACTGCAACGATGCGTCCCGCCGTGTCGCGAAGATCGATGCGCAGGGGCGTGTCTTCCATCGTTTCGTATTCGATCCGCGTGAGGTTGCCGGTTGGATTCGGATAGCACTGACCGAGTTCGTAGCGGCTCTCGCTGAACTCCATCCGCGTGATTCCGCACTTCGGATTGACGGTCACCATCCTGTCGCAGCCGTCGGCAAAGAGCGCGAGTGCAATGACGGAGTCGGATGTGAAACCGATACTGTCGGTGCGCATGAGGAACTGCATCGAGTCCGAAGCTGCGACGCGAAACGTGATGTACCCGATCGGACCGGCTGTGACGTTTTGATTTGCACGCAGAGAAATCCTCACCCCGTCCGGTTGCAGTGTATCGCGCACCGGCGACGTGGTGAACACAGGCTCGAATCCGATGTACTGAAGCGCGCGCCGATGGAATCCGACGAAGAGATGGATGTCGAGAGGATTCTGCGGAATGGAGCGATTGAGCATGACGGGCAAACGCAAGACGTCACCGATGTTTGCCGCGAACGATGAATCGATGCAGATCGACGTGAGCCACGGCGGGGTGTATCCGTCGCCGGTGATCGAAATCGTCGTGTCGATCTCCACGCACTTCACCCGTGTCACAAGACGAATCTTTGCCGTGTACAGCAAGCCCGCACGCGGCGAGAAATAGAACTGGAAGATTCGCGTCTGCCGTGGTGGAATCACGAGAGGCAGCACGCCGCTCGTGGCGAACACGCGCTGGTCCGGGACGAAAGAAATCGAATCGATGTACAGTGTTTCAAGATAGCTCGGATTCTGAAATGCGATCGAGACCGGACCGGACGTGTTTCGAACCGCGGTGGTAGGAAACGCGACGAGGTTTCTGTTCGGAATGAACTGCTGAATGCGGCCACCGACGAGATTGATCGTGAATATCTGTTGACCGAGCCTCGTCGTCGCAGCAATCTTTATCTGAGCGATGGACTGAACGTTTTGCGAGCGGTTCGGATGATAGATGATGTCGATGCTGTCTGCAAACATCGCCGGGACGTCGCGCGGCGGCTGTCCGTTGAACGTTCTCCCTCGCCATGTGAACGAAACCGAATCGCGTCCGATGATCCAGATCGAATCGACGCGGATCGGGACGCTGCCGTCGTTCACGAGTCCGACGATGCGCACGACGCTGTCGCACCGCGTCGCTTCGCTGAAGACTACCGTTGACCACGGTACGAACAGCGGCACGATGATGCCTTGTCCCGTCAGGCTACCGCTCGTGTTGATCGGGCACGGTGTATTTGAAAGCGCTCGTATCTGTCCGTTGTACGTTGCATTGGATGGCGGGGAGAATTGCACCGTCACGAGCATCGTATCGCGGTACTGAAGCGTCGAGCCAAGCGGCGGAACAGCGTTCACGATCGTGAACGGACCGCTGACGCTGAATGAATCGACACGAACGGGCGTCGGGCTGGGATTCGTCAGTTGCAATACGCGAACCTGACTGGTGCCCACTTCGACGCTGCCATAGTTCGTAACAGGATCGATGGTGAGTTTCGGTTCGATGTTCGTTCCTCGAAGCAACAGGCGAAGCACGCCCTCCGGACCATCGGTATCGAAGACGAGATCGGCTACCTCGGTGACAAAATCCGGGGCGCCGTTCGGGCAATACCGGATGACGAACATTCTCGTCTCATTCGCCGCGAGAACTTCATTCGCACTTGGCAGTGGCGGGAGAAAAGTGAATTTCGTCGAACCGCTGATGGTTACGCTGCGAAGCGTCAACGACCCGCCGGTATTGTTCGTTACGCGCACCGTGTCCGTGCTGCAACGGCAATTGATCACGTTTCCTGCTTGAAGATATCCCGGATCGAAAATGAGTGAGCCAAAGATGCCGTTGCCTTCAAGTATCACCGCATAGAGAATCGAGCACCCCACGTCCTGGAAGTAGAGCGTGTCACGATAGAACGAAGCCGCAAGCGGACGGAACGTGACGCTGACGGATTGCGTGCCGGTCGGAGTGACCGTGAACCGGTTTGCACCGCCGAGTGAAAACACACGACCGGAACTGAGATAGACGAACACGTCGCGCGTGTCGAGTCCGATGTTGGAAATCGAGATCGGCAACGTGGCACTTTGCCCAACGGTGACGGTGCCGAAGTTCACGAGCGTATCCTGCGGCGTGAGCTTGACATCGACGATCCTTCCCGCAAGAGGAATATTCTTATACACGATACAGCCACGGAAATTCATGCGCACACGAGCAGTGTCCGTGTAATATCCTTCCACGTTCGAACGGAATCGTATGTACATCCGATAGGCAATCCCCGGGCGTGCGGTAAACGGCATCACCGTCGGAGAACTGAAGACGGAATTGCTGAACTCGATTGTCTCAACCGTGAAGTTTTCTCCTGCGAAATTCCGAAGGAAAAACTCGCGTGTCAGATTCAACGAGCGACGACACGCCATCGGCTGGTCGAAGTTCGCAGACGTGATGGTCAATCGTGCGATATCGACGCGGCGTCCGAAGAGCGGAACGAGGCCGCTGCCGGGACAAATATCCGTGGACGAGATGCGCAGCGTGTCAGAGTATGAACCGGTATCCGGCGGAGCGAATCGCAGCATCACGTCCACGCATTGGCCGGGATTCAACGTCAGTGGAAGCGAAAATCCGACGGGTGTGAAGGAGAAGGGTCCGATGTTCGAAGGGAGGCTGTTGATCGTCAGCGGGCCGCCGCTTTCGTTGCAGAGCCGAAGCGTCGTGTCGGACGTCGTCTTGTTCACGCATCCGAAAAGCGTATCGAATGTCACGCGCGGAAGCGATACGGCAAGCTGCGTTCTGCGTGTGATGTCGATGGGAATATTGACCGTCGGATTGCACGAGTTCAATGGACGAATGGTAAGCACCGCGTTGATCTGTCCCGTGATGCGAATGTTCGTGCGAATCTGAAGCGTGAACGGTTGATTCTGCTGAAGAGTAAACGATGAAGCAGCCAGCGAGAACGACGAAGCGTCCTTGCCGGAAAGGGAAAAGAAAACCGTTTGATTGCACGACGAAGTGTCGGTGATGCTCACAGTCAAGGTCGTGTCCGACTGGCAGCCAAGCGGAAGAGCGAACGATTGCGGTGTGATGAAAACGGACTGTGCGACCGTGCGTGTACCGGGAACGAACTGCAAGCCGCCTCTGCGATTTCCTCTTCCGTTGAAGCGCGAAGCATCGCAGAGTACGTCGCCGCCGGTTTCGTTGCAACGGAAGTACAGAATCAATCCCGGTTCATTTCCTTGCAGGGACGCAAAGCGGTTGCAGAGAAGTTCGGCGTCAGGAATGACGCGATTCCAGAGACGAATTTCATCGAGAGTGCCGGTAAGCGTCTTGTGGTTTACCGGATCGTTCGACTGTCCGTTAAAGCTTCCGAATTGGAGATAGCTCACGGTCTGTCGAAGCGCCGAGATAGGGTAATCGGGATTTCGGCTTGTCGCAACCGTTCTTCCATCGATAACGATTCTTGCCGTTTCGCTTGCGCCGTCCCACATGACGGCAATGTGAATCCATGCGCCATAGATCATCGATGTTTTCACGACCGTATTATCGAAGCGTCCAAAATCCGTCGTCCCATTGCTGAGTTCGAACGTCAGCGAATCCGTCGGATCGACATAGAGCACCCAGCGATCATCCCGATCGACACGCGGTCCCCACACTCCGCCGATGTACTGCGTTACGCCCGGTTGCCGGGATATATGTACCCAAAGCGTCAGCGAAAATGCGCGTGTCGAATCGATCGAGCTCAGCACAGGTGTGTTGAACACATCGACATAGTCTAAGTCACCGCCGGTGAATTGCAAGGCATTCCCCACGCACGATTTGTCGGCATCGCAGGTGGATTGCGTCCATGCGCGGGATGGTATGAGGAGAAGAGTCGAGGTAAGGAAAGCGAGGAGAAGCGAAGGGCGCATAGTCACCGTCAAGCGGTTCGAAAGATAACAGGCAGTTTCTCAGAGCCAAAGAGTAAGACAACCTGAATGCGTGGCAGTTACTCGGTTTGGCACTTTCTTTCATATTCCTTCCCATGCCTTTAGATTGTTTTCGTGACAGTGACGCCGCATCGCCTGAGTCTTATTTCTTCGCACAAGCATCTGAACGTGTCATTGATGCTTACCTCATTCGCTTCACTCGTCGTGGGCGGGTGCGCAATGTTCGAATCACTGATATGGTGGAATCCATCCGCAGTTGAGGAACCTCCTGCCAGGCCGGCTGTCGTCTTTCGCTGGCAGGATATCCACCGGGACTCGCTGCTGAGTGATTACGATTTCGCATCGTATCCAAAGATGCGATCGCCGTGGGTTGACAGCATCTTTGCGACGCTTTCGCTGCGGGAAAAGATCGCGCAGATGGTCGTTCCGTTTACATTCAGCGACGTGCGCGGAAGAAAACTCAACGAACTCCTCTCGCACGTTTCGGAACAGGGAGTCGGCGGAGTCATCATTTCGAAGGGAAGCGTTGACAATGCGGCCTGGCTCATCGACACGATGCAATCCCTCGCAAAACTTCCGCTCCTCATCTCGGCGGATTTCGAGAACGGTCTTTCGATGCGCCTGACCGGTGCAACGGAATTTCCGTCCATGATGGCTGTCGGTGCGACGGGCAATCCGGATTACGCTTATGCGCTCGGACGCGCGATCGCGATGGAGTCGCGTGCGCTTGGCGTCCATCAGAACTACGGGCCTGTTGCGGATGTGAACAGTAATCCGAAGAATCCGATCATCAACCTCCGGTCGTTTGGAGAAAACCCACAACAGGTTTCGCTCATGGCGGAGTCTTACATTCGTGGTACACAGGATGGGCGAGTGATAGCGACGGCGAAGCATTTTCCCGGCCACGGCGACAGCGAAATCGATTCGCACTCCGATATGCCGGTCATTCGAAAAAGCCAGTCGCAATTGGATTCCGTCGAGCTTTATCCCTTTCGACGTCTTATCGCAAGCGGCGTCCTTTCCGTAATGACGGCTCATCTTGCCGTACCCGGTATTGAAAGCGACAGTACTCTGCCGGCAACACTCTCTCGCACGATTCTCGATTCATTGCTTCGCGAAGAATACGGCTTCAAGGGCTTGCTCGTCACCGACGCGATGAACATGCGTGGATTGTTGAAGCGCTATGCGAATGGCACAGCGGCAAAGCTCGCAGTCCGCGCCGGTGTCGATATCCTGCTTATGCCGAACTCGATCGGTGAAACGATCGACACACTTCTTGCTGCGGTGAAGCGCGGTGAAATTTCAGAAGAAGAAATCGACCGCTCGGTGAGACGCATACTGAGCTACAAGGAATGGTTGGGTTTGTCGGAAGACCGCTTCTCTTCTGCATGGGCGCGCGATCGCGTCATCGGCGCCGAGGCTCACCGTGAACTCGCCACGCGTATCGCACGCAATGCCGTCACGCTCGTCCGCAACGATTCCGCGTGGCTGCCGCTTCCCCGCGTGTTCCCCGGAAAGGCGAGTGTGCTTTCGTTGACACAAAACAGCGATACCGCAGAAGCGATGTCGTTCATTCGAAGCATCGCTTCCGGCTTTTCGAAGCTCATATACAGTACCGTTCCGCGAAGCATGGCATTGAAGGAACGCAAAGCCCTTCTCGATTCGCTGGCCGTGTCGGACCTCGTGATCGTTGCGAGCTACGTGAATGTTCGCACCGGCTCAGGAGCCATCGCGCTTTCGAACGATCAACGAGCGTTGATGAAGCAATTGGGAGTTCTCGGCAAACGCACGATCACCATCGCGTTCGGAAGTCCGTACGTTCTGACCGATGTGTCGTGGTCGGGAGCGATGCTCTGCGCGTATGGCAGCGATACACCCACAAGGAATGCCGTTGCAAGCGTTCTCTTTGGTGAAACCAATCCGACGGGAAAACTTCCGGTGACGATTCCGGGAATCGCGGCAATCGGTTCCGGGCATTCCTATCATTCGTCTCCTACGCCGGCAGATGCATCATCCTTACCGGAGATCCCTCTCGCACACTTCACTCTCGTCGATAGTCTGATCGAGCGGCAGATCCTCGCGCGTGCGTTTCCCGGCGCACAGCTCATCGTGTATCATAAGGATCGCGTCGTTCATGAGAGAGCATATGGACGTCTTTCGTATGATTCAGCAGCAACTCGCGTTACGGAAGAAACACTCTACGACATCGCGTCGCTCACGAAAGTCGTGGCGACAACGTCGGCTGTCATGAAACTGTACGAGGAGGGAAAGCTTCGGCTCGAGGATCGCGTTGCGTCGTTTCTCCCTGTATTTGCGGCCAACGGAAAGGAGCGGGTGACGATTCGGAATCTGCTCCTCCATAACAGCGGTCTTCCCGCCTTCCAACTCTTGTATCGCACGCACACCACCCCCGAGGATGCGCTGAACGCGATCTATTCTTCGCAACTCGAGTACGCGACGGAAAGCCGCACGGTGTATTCCGACTTTGGGATGATCGTGCTTGGAAAGGTCGTTGAGACGATCACTGGGATGACATTGGACGCTTACGTTACAAGAGAAATTTTCCAACCGCTTCGCATGATGAGGACGCTCTTTCGTCCGCCGGATTCGTTGCGGGAATGGATTGCGCCCACGGAGTTCGACGGTTATTGGCGCAAGCGCCTCGTCCATGGAACCGTCCACGATGAAGCGGCGGCTTTGCTTGGTGGAGTCGCCGGACATGCCGGTCTGTTTTCCTGTGCCGGGGACCTCGCACGTTTCGCGCACATGATGATGAACGGTGGCGAACTCGACGGTGTCCGGCTGTTCAAGGAATCGACCATCAAGCTTTTTACGAAGCGGACATCGAACGGAAGAGCGCTGGGCTGGGATGTTCGCTCGAGCACCGGTTCGTCCGCCGGCCGGTACTTCTCGCAGCAGGCTTTCGGGCACACGGGCTTCACGGGCACATCCGTCTGGATCGATCCGGATGCGGATATGTTCGTCATCTTCCTGACCAACAGAGTTCACCCCACACGCGAGAACAGAAAGCTCGTAGCATTCCGCGCAGTGCTGCACGATGCCATTCGTGAATGCATCGCAGGGATGGCGGATGACGCGCACTGATTCATTCATGACAACGAGCTTGTAGCTGTCCGTAATATCTGCCGTCGATCATATTTCTCCTGAGAAAAACATTTCTCGGAACTGCTCAATATCATAAGCAATCTCACATGCTTTTTCGTATGTTCTGCCGAGGGGAAAATTGATTCATCACTTGAACATCATCGACTTTTTTGAAGGAAATAACCATGCAATATGCAGGAAACGCACCCAGCAAGTTTGGGTTGGAGAACCACGGTTTGGCCGATCTGGGAACAGTCTATTGGCACCTCACTCCAGCACAGTTATACGAAGAAGCGATTCGCCGGAATGAGGCGGTACTGGCCGCTCAGGGTCCGCTCGTGTGCAACACCGGAGAGCATACCGGACGCTCCCCGAAGGATAAATTCATCGTCCGGGAATCATCGAGCGAGCGGGATATTTTTTGGAACGATGCAAACGTTGCCATCGAGCCGGCGGTGTTCGATTCGATGCACGAAAAACTTCGTGCGCATCTGCGAGGCCGTGATGTGTTTGTCTTCGACGGTTACGTTGGCGCCGACAAGCGCTACGGGATGAACGTCCGCATCGTGACCGATTCGGCGTGGCGTAATCTCTTCGCTTACAACATGTTCATCCGTGAATATGACCCGGCAAAACTTGCGACCTTCAAGCCGGAATTCACGGTGCTGAACGTTCCAAGCTTTGAAGCGAATCCCGCAACGGACGGGACGCGGTCGAAGACGTTCATCTTCGTGAATTTTGGAAAGAACATGGTGCTCATTGGCGGCACGGGTTACGCGGGCGAAATCAAGAAAAGCATCTTTAGCACGATGAATTACTTCTTGCCGAAAAAGGGCATCATGCCGATGCACTGTTCGGCAAACTATGGCGTGGATAAGAACGACTCCGCACTGTTCTTCGGCTTGAGCGGAACGGGCAAGACGACACTCAGTGCCGATCCGAACCGCGCACTCATCGGCGATGACGAGCACGGATGGAGTGACGAGGGCATCTTCAATTTCGAAGGAGGCTGCTACGCGAAAGTCATCCGTCTCGATCCGAAAGGCGAACCCGAGATTTACCAGACCACGCGAACATTCGGGACGATTCTGGAGAACGTCGTCTATGATCCCGTCACGCGCGAGTTGGATTTGGATGACGATTGGAATACGGAAAACACACGCTCGAGCTATCCTCTGGACCAAATACCGAACGCCGACCTATCCGGGATTGCAGGCAATCCGAAGACCGTGATTTTCCTCACCGCCGATGCATACGGCGTTCTCCCGCCGATCAGCAAACTCACGAAAGCACAAGCGATGTATCACTTCATCAGCGGTTACACAGCCAAGGTTGCCGGCACGGAAAAGGGCGTCAAGGAACCATCGGCAACGTTCAGCGCGTGTTTCGGCAAACCCTTCATGCCGATGCACCCCGGTGTTTATGCAAAATTGCTTGGAGAGAAAATCGAAAAGCATGGCGCGAAAGTCTTTCTCGTCAATACAGGCTGGACCGGCGGTCCCTATGGTATCGGCAGCAGAATGTCGCTGAAGCACACACGACGCATGGTAACCGCCGCGCTTACGGGTGAACTCGATACAGTGGAGACATCGGCAGATCCGTTCTTTGGATTGCACATTCCTAAACGCATCGAAGGCATCCCTGACGAGATACTGAATCCACGCAATACATGGGCAGACAAAGAAGCCTATGATACACAGGCAAAGAAACTCACGGAACTGTTCCGCGCGAACTTTAAAGATTTTGAAGCCGGCGTCGATGAAGAGATCCGTGGAGCCGGGCCGCTTGTGTGACAAAGAAACCCTTCACTCAAAGACTAAAGTCCTCCAAACTGTGAGGACTTTTTTTATCTCGCACCGGAAGAGATACAGAACCCGTGCGCCGGAGCCTTTCGATATGGAACTAAAAGCTCTGTTGTCCCTTGTCCTGAGTAAGGGTATCTTTTCCGTCCGCGCCGGGCGTGCCCGGTTTCCGTGAACACCTATTACTCTTATGCGCTATCCATTTCAAGACATTGAGCCAAAGTGGCAACATTACTGGGAACGGGAGGGGACTTTCGTTACGACTGAAGACGAAAGCAAGCCGAAGTTCTATGTGCTGGACATGTTCCCTTATCCGTCAGGCGCGGGGTTGCATGTCGGCCATCCGGAAGGCTACACGGCAACAGACATCATCGCTCGATACAAACGCATGAAGGGATTCAACGTCCTTCACCCAATGGGCTGGGATGCGTTCGGATTGCCTGCCGAACAGTACGCGATCAAAACCGGCGTCCACCCTGCGGTTACGACGAAGGTGAATGTCGATACCTTTCGACGTCAACTCAAGATGATCGGGTTCTCATATGACTGGGAGCGCGAAATCAACACGACCGATCCCCGGTACTACAAGTGGACGCAATGGATTTTCTCTCAGTTATACAAAAGGGGTCTCGCCTACCTTGCGGAAGTCCCGGTGAATTGGTGTCCCGAACTTGGCACCGTACTCGCGAACGAAGAAGTCCCTGAACAAATCGAAAAGGGATACACCGTCGTGCGTCGTCCGATGAGGCAATGGATGCTCAGGATCACCGCATATGCAGAGCGCCTTCTCGACGACTTAGAGGAACTTGAATGGCCGGAAAGCCTCAAGGAAATGCAGCGCAACTGGATCGGTAGAAGCGAGGGTGCGGAGGTGGACTTCGTCGTAGATGGCCACGATGCAGTGATTCGCGTGTTCACGACGAGGCCGGATACACTTTGGGGTGCGACGTACATGGTGCTTTCACCGGAACATCCTCTCGTCGATATGATCACGACCGAAGATGCACGCACCGCGGTTGTTCGATATCGCGATGAGGCGTCGCGAAAAAGCGACCTCGAACGAACGGAGCTTGCAAAGGAAAAGACCGGTGTCTTCACCGGTGCATATGCTGTCAATCCGGTAAACGAAAAACGCATTCCGATCTGGATTGCCGACTATGTGCTTGCCAGTTACGGTACCGGCGCGATCATGGCCGTTCCCGGACACGACCAGCGCGACTGGGAATTCGCGAAAAAGTACGAACTGCAAATCGTTGAAGTCGTCGCCGGCGGCAACGTACACGAAGCTGCCTATGTCGACACCGAACACGGTGTTGCGGTCAACTCGGATTTCATCGACGGGTTGAAGTTCAAAGAGGCATTCGAGAAGACGATCACATGGCTCGAAATAAAGGGGCTTGGCAAGCGAACGGTGAACTATAAGCTTCGTGACTGGTTGTTCTCGCGACAGC
The DNA here is from genome assembly GCA_964448285.1 of uncultured Chromatiales bacterium. GTDB lineage: Bacteria > Bacteroidota > Ignavibacteria > SZUA-365 > SZUA-365 > CAYUWG01. The sequence goes on along the minus strand of CAYUWG010000014.1, from coordinate 40,994 downwards.
GATATTGGGGCGAACCGTTCCCCGTCATTCATCTTGAGGACGGCAGTCACAAACTGGTTTCAGAAAAGAACCTCCCCGTAACGCTGCCTGAAGTAGAATCATATACGGCCAGCGGAACCGGTGAATCGCCGCTTGCAAAGATCGCTTCATGGGTCAGCACCACCGACCCGGAAACCGGAAAGCCGGCGAAACGGGAAACCAACACGATGCCGCAGTGGGCTGGTTCGTGCTGGTACTATCTGCGCTTCATGGATCCAGACAACGATCAACAGTTCTGCGATCCGAAAAAGGAGAAGTACTGGGGGCAGGTCGATCTCTATATCGGCGGGACCGAGCATGCCGTATTGCATTTGCTCTATGCGCGCTTCTGGCACAAAGTCCTGCACGACCTCGGATATCTCTCGACGAAGGAGCCATTCAAACGTCTCGTGAATCAGGGCATGATCCTCGGCGAAGATGGAAGGAAAATGTCGAAGTCGTTCGGCAACGTCATCAATCCCGATGATGTGATTCGCGACTATGGAGCGGACACGCTCCGCCTTTTCGAAATGTTCATGGGGCCGCTCGAACAAGTGAAGCCCTGGAATACGAAGGGCGTCGAAGGCGTTCATCGCTTCCTGAATCGCGTGTGGCGTTTATATGTCCGTGAAGATCTGGATGCCACCGAAGCGCATCCGGATGAATCCATCGTGGACGTTGAACCCTCGATGGACGTGAAGCGCCTTCTCCATAAAACGATAAAGAAGGTAACGGAGGATATCGAGCATCTGCACTTCAATACCGCCATTTCGCAGATGATGATTTTCGTAAACGAAATGACCAAGCAAAGCATTCGCCCGAAGTCCGTCATGGAATGCTTCGTTCTTCTGCTCTCGCCTTTCGCACCGCATTTGGCGGAAGAACTCTGGTCACTGCTTGGCCACATGAAGACCCTTGCCTACGAACCGTGGCCGTCTTTCAACCCTGAGCTTGCAGTGGATGACGAAATCGAGATCGTCCTTCAGGTGAACGGAAAGCTCCGCGACAAACTTCTGGTCGTGCGCGGTACGCCCCAGACTGAACTTGAAGCGCTTGCGAAACGAAGCCCAAAAGTCGCATCCCACATTGACGGAAAGACGATCGTGAAGGTGATCGCCGTCGTCGATAAGCTTGTGAACGTCGTTGTGAAATAACGCACGCGTTCTATCATGGCTATTCCCGATCAAGCAGACAATGTGTGGAGCGACACCCGTGCTGCGAGAAAGGGGACGCAAATTTGGTTGCCGCTCACGGCTGCGACATTCGGAGTACTCCTCGCGATCATCGCGAACCGTGGAGAGATCTATCTCGGCTTCGACGCATTTCATTACGTGCGGAATGCGAGGAATATGTTCATCGGTAACTGGGATGCAATCACAACGACGTGGCCTCTCGGATATCCGCTGCTCGGCCTTCCTCTCATGGTACTCGGAATTCATCCTGCCCTATCCCTGATCGTTATTCTCATTCTGAGCTTCCTGCTTCTCTTCGTGATGTTCGATTCGCATCTGCGGCGCACTATCGCGCATCCTGCTCAACGATTCGTGGTGTTGACCGCTCTTGCGTCGTTGCCCGTTTGGCATTCCATGCTCTTCACTCCAAACTCCGATTTGCCGTTCACCGTGATGCTCTTTGCATTGTTTACCGTCCTTGTGGGTTCGAACAGAAAGCCATGGGTGATCGTCGTGTCGATCGTATCGCTGTTCTTCATTCGTTATATCGGATTCGTTTTCCTTTTCCTTCCAAGCCTGACGCTCATTGCAAAAAGAGTTTCTCGGCGGCTCACGATGAAAACGAATTGGAGAATCACGGGTATGGTTGCGCTTGCGATTCTCACCGCGGCTGTGTGCAACTGGTTCATGAGCGGTTCGCCGCTCGGTGAACCACGGCTCGATATGAACTTCGATGTACTCGGCCATCTTCGTGATTACGGATTGGCCTTTACCGGCGTCTTCGGATATGCAGCTTCCGGTTTTTTTGAGAATGCCGGAACGGATTGGGTAGGATGGATTATTGCAACAGCACTCGCAGCTTTTCTCTGGTTCGTTTGGCATAAGGGAAATCCCGCGCTCGATTGCGCTTCCATCATCGTGGCACTCTATTCACTCGGATTGATTGCCACGCGATCACTCGTCTGGTTCATGCCGCTCGACAGCTCACGGTTCATGCTTCCGGTATTGCCTTTCTTAGCACTGATGTTCGTATCGTCGATGCGAGGCGCTGTTCGCACAATCGTCGCGTTCTCACTGCTCCTCACATTTCTTGGCTGCGTTCAGGCGATACGGCATTACGAAAGCGCTGATCCGATGACTGCGGTTCGTATGGCTGAGGAATATCTCGAACCGATCGTCCAGCGTGAAGACGTCGTCGTTACGAACTACGAAGGGAAAAGCGTCTTCCGTGCCCTCGACGCCGACGTGCGTTTTGAATGGGCAGGTGCATCATTCGAATCCCTGCTTCGCGATGCATCGTTTGTCATCCTCCTCCCCAAATACGATCATGCATCTGGAACGTATCGAATGGCACGCCGCTGGGTGAACGTTCTTCGGGATTCAACTTACCTCGAGCGATTCATGATTCGACAAAGCCGTGAACACTTCCATGTCCTTGAAAAAAGGGTGAACGAACATCGATGATCAAAACCTGAATCGAACACCCTTGTGAACTCCATAAGAAAATTCAATCAGCGACTCTCCCTACGCAATCACTCTGCGCGAGCAGGCTCTTATCATACTTACATCCAAAGGATACAACGATGCCAGAAATAACTGAACACAATCCCGGCGCATTTTGCTGGGTCGAGTTAGCGACAACAGATCAGGAAAGCGCGAAAAAATTCTACGGTGAAATCTTCGGATGGACCTCGAACGAATATCCCATGGAAGGAGGCTTGACATATTCCATGATGCAACTCGGCGGTAAGGACGTCGCTGGAATTTCGCTCATGCAACCTGAGCAAAAGGACATGGGTATTCCGCCGTATTGGTCAAGCTATATCTCCGTACGGAATGCAGACGATGCGACGGCAAAAGCAAAAGAGAACGGTGCAACGGTTCTCGCCGGACCGTTCGATGTTTTCGAATCAGGGCGGATGTCGGTGATTCAGGACCCGAGCGGTGCGACCATTTGTCTATGGCAACCGAAAGCGCACAAGGGCGCCTTCATCGTCAATGAGGTTGGTGCGATGGGTTGGACGGAACTCCTGACACACGACCCGGCCGCAGCCCGGGAATTCTACAGCAAGACATTCAACTGGAGTGTCAAGGAAAGTCCCGAATACACCGAGTATCTCCTCGAAGGCAGATCACACGCCGGGATGATGAAAATTCGTGAAGAATGGGGTCAGATGCCGTCTGTCTGGAATGTCTATTTCCGCGTCGATGATTGCGACAAATCCGTAGAGAAAGCGATTGCGCTCGGTGGTTCCGTGATCGTTCCGCCGACCGATATACCGGACGTCGGACGCTTTGCAATCCTCTGCGATCCTCAAGGAGCGATGTTCTCCCTCATCCGATTATCCATGCCGATGTAATCGGTCGCTACATTCGCACACACTCGTGTGCTCAAATGTGGATCCGTTCCACCGACCCACCGACCCACCGTTCCACCATCCCGCTGTCCCACCGTGCCGCCATTCCAACGAAATACCGTCCACGGTAGCCAGCAGCTAACGGCGACTATCGGACCACGACAAGCTGCCTGCTATGACTGTGTGCGTTTGTCGTGAAGCGAAGCATGTACGTTCCGGCCGGGACGAGATTCCCATCGTTATCACGAAAATCCCATGAGATGCTCTGATTACCGATTCGTGGATGTATCCACATCTCTCGAACGACGCGACCCAGAAGGTCCGTAATAACGAGTCGCAGCGGTTGTGCTTTTCGGACTTCAAGATCGATCGACACGGTTTGCACACTCAATGATGCCGGATTCGGGTATAGCTTCGAGACGGTGAAGTCCGCCGGATTCGGTAACTCAGCGAGTGTCGAGGGAGGATCGATCGGATTCGTTTCGAGAACGAGAAACGCCGTGTATGGAGACAACACCTGATATCGAATACTGAGATTGATGATGCTCTGTTTTAGCTCTGGGGTTTCTCCGAAAAGCTTTATCTCATTGAGCAGATCCTCGATGCGTTTGCTTGCCCAGTACGCCGCGACTTCAGGCAAGGCAACAAAGCCTTCAACGAGATCGACGGGACGCGTGAAGGAGTACTGCTGTCCTCCATTGGAGTATTCGATCGAGGCATCGATCGAAGTCAAAGCTTTCGCCCGACCGGTTGTGATGAGTTGATCCAATCCGACAACCGGAGGGAATGCTTTCGGGTAAACATGATAGGTCATCGCGTCGGCATAGGTAATCTTCGTTCCGTCAAAACCACCGACCATGAGATCGAGCATGATCCGTCCGATGACCGTTTCGAGATCATCCCCGGCGTCAACGGTCGTAGCCTTGCCACCACGGGCAAGCGCGATGTCGTGAAGCAACTGAATGTTCGACGTATAGAACAGTACAGGATAAATGCGCACGCCAACCTGATCGTTCGTCTCGATGACTTTGATGAGGTCGGCGTACGTGGTCTTGCCAAACGTCGGTTCGCCATCGGTAAGGAAGAGCATTCTCTTATCGGAGTTCGGACGGAACTGTGCGTTCAATGCCGCGATGAATGCCGCTTCGTAATTCGTTCCGCCCATCGCTTCATAGTATCGGTCGATAAAGAGATTCGCTGCTTCGATATCGGCCTGCGTCACTTCTCGGAATGAACCGTCCGCCGGGTCGGCAAGAGCGTTGGAACTGAACAGGATGATACGGAAACGGTCTCCGGACTTGAGCTTTGTTAGAATGTTCTTCACTGCAGAGCGAACCATCGTGAGGCGGTTTCCATACATGCTTCCGGACGCGTCAAGGACGAAGGTCAAATCCCGTTCTGAGCCGAGCGTGTTTTCTTTGAGCGGATGCCAAGTGATGAAATACGGATCGGGAACTACGTCGGCGGTGTCGATGAAGCTCAGTGTAGGAAAGATGTTGAAGATGCCCTCGGGTTTATATCGAAGCACGTAGTCCTGCGTGTAGTTCTGATTCTCGAGACCGAAGCTGATGCTGTATGAGTTATCCGAGTTCTTCGTCACGCGATTCAGGAGCGGGTTTGAATCGAACGAGGTCTTGAGCTGCTCTATCGTCTGTTTCGATGCGACACTGATTTGAAGCGATGTCGTTGCAACGGGGACGGCCTGATATCCGAGCATGTTCAGCGGATAATGGTAATTGACATACCCGTCATCGGTCAGCGGCAGCGTATGGAAGTATTGGATTTCGATTCGTCGTGAGCTGTTCGGCGGGATAGGAAAGACTTTGAGTTGGAAGCGATTCGCGCCGAGTTCCTCTAAGAGCGCAGGGTCGCGACGCGTTCCGATGACTACGCTGTCGTAGAGTCTGTACGCCTCTTCCTTTTTCTTCACGACCATGATGAGGCGCTTGCCGTTTTCCCACAACCATAGTCTGTTGACCTTCGCACCGGCCGGGAGTTGGAAGGCATAGAAGCCTTCTAACGTCAGATTGTTGTCGTTGAAGAATTCCTCATCGACATGTGTGACAGCCATCTGCCCGACAATCTTTACCGACGTGCGTATGTGCAAGATCGTCAGGTTGTACAAAGGAGCTTCAGTCCCTGGTCGTCGGGCGAAAAGAACGCCGGCTTCAACGGTTTGTGATACTCCCGTAAGAAGCAACACCAGCAGGACGATACATCGTTTCATAAAGACCTCCAATAAAATAGTTCGACTCTCGTTTGTGTCGGCAGTCGAATGCGCTCCGATTCTCTGTGCGCCCTTCGGCTGTCATCTATATGGTGGAAACATAGTAAAGCCATTTGAGAAATGCACCCCATATCCATGGTATTTTTTTTCTTCAGCATGAATGGCGAATACTTTCTTTTGAGTTTCGCTCGTTGCTCGTACTTTTGGTGTACTTCTTCATGCAGGAAGAAGTGAGTTCAAGAGCACAGCGGACTTTATTCAGTGGTATGATTCTTGGGGAAATGGAGTGACTGATCGCTCGATGAGTCGAGCCTTCATCGGTGATAAAGAATACAGGAGCTGTCATGTTCGAACGGAATCGTTCATTTACCATGCGATATATTTTCATTTTCATAAGCCTATTCGGTGTTTTTTTATCAGCGAATGCACAGTACTGCTCTCTAACACCCGTGAACGATGAGGATAAAATTGCTTCCTCCGTTCTCGTGATTGAAGGAGAAGTGATTGAGAAATTCTCCTTTTGGGGCGAGGAAAGGCGAAATATTTTCACGTCTAATCTTATCCGCGTAACGAAGATATTCAAGGGTGAACTCACCGGAACGAACATCGAAATCATCACCGAGGGCGGGCAAATTGGCGATACACGGATGTACCTGACGAACACATTACACCTTGAAACAGGCGATGCGGGTGTCTTCTTCTGCGAACGAACGCCGATCGATTATTCCGGTCGTCCGGTCAATAGCGGTGTTCGCGTGCAAGTGTATGCAAGCTTGCAGGGATTCCTCCGCTACAATCGCGAAGAGCAAACGGCATGGGAGCCGTTCAGGATATTTCACGATATCGAAACCGAGGTACATCCCTTCGTTCAAGAACTTGCCGGAAAGCAGTACATCGATGTTGCACCGCTTTACTTGGGTGCGTTTCAACCGATCAGGAAAGGGGCCTCCGTTGCAGCGACTCCCGTGATCAGTTCTTTTTCACCGACAACGATCACAGCCGGCACACGTGATACGCTCACGATCAACGGGTCGAACTTCAACGCGACACGAGGCACAGGCAGAGTAGAGTTCCGCAATTCGAATGACGGGGGTTCGTCATACATCTATCCTGCCTCGACGGATTACATCTCCTGGTCGAACACGCAGATCAGAGTTCTCGTCCCAAGCAATGCTGGCACCGGAACCATTCGTGTTCGCAACTCCGATCCTGCTACGGGGACAAGTTCCAGTTCATTGACCGTGCAATACGCGCGGTTGACAACGTCCGTTGGAGGCAACTACCATCCGACGGATTTCGTGAACGACAACTCAACGGGCGGCTACACGTGGTCTCTCTACACTGGGTTTTTCAACAACACTGCAGCGCGGAATTCTTTCCTCCGTGCATTCGCAAGCTGGCGTTGTTCGACTTCCGTGAATGACGGTCCGAACTGGGAAATCGGTCCGAACACGAGCACGAACGCGGCGGCATCCGATGGGATCAATATCGTTCGCTTCGACATCGGATCGGAATTGCCTTCCGGCGTATTAGGCCGAACGTCCCTGATGTGGAACACCCCATGCGCCGCTACGGCGTACACATACGAAATGGATATCGTCTTCGACAGCGGAACGAACTGGGAGTTCGGTCCTCAACCAGCCTCAGGCGGGAAGATGGATTTTGAGACCGTCGCCGTGCACGAGTTGGGGCACGCAATGCAATTGGGGCACGTCATCGCCTCGTCGGAAATCATGCACTATGCAGTCTCTCCCAATTCGAATAAGCGCAACCTCAGCACGAACGACATCGATGGCGGCAATGCCGTTCTCACGCACAGCATTCAGAGTAACTCGTGCGGACCAGGTCCAATGACTCCGCTCACTGCATCCGTGAGCAGCAATGTCAAGGTGTGTCCGTCAGGAAGCACGACGCTTCTCGCGAAGGGCGGCTCAGAGTATTCATGGTCACCCGCAACGGGACTGAGTGCGACGGATATTCCCAATCCGGTCGCGACTCCATCATCGACGACGACATACACAGTCACTATCGGTAATGGAAGTTGCTTCTCCGAGTCGAAGGATGTGACGGTTTCCGTTCTCACGATAGACGCCGGACCTGATAAGGATATCTGCAATGGAGGAAGCGTTCAGATAGGCAACCCTGCGCAAGACGGGACGCCGACGTACAGCTATTCCTGGAGTCCCACAACAGGGTTGAGCAATCCGAACATTACCCAACCGATGGCAAGCCCAACGGTCACGACAACGTACATTGTCACGGTTACCGATGCTGCTTCATGTATTGATCGTGATACCGTTGTCGTCACGGTCGGAGCGCTCGCGGCGAATGCAGGACCTGACGCAGAAATATGTGCTGGAAGCAGCACGCAGTTGAGTGGCTCTGCCACAGGCGGGATTGGAACGGTATCGTATTCGTGGGATCCGCCAACCGGCTTGAGTGCTTCGAACATATCCAATCCGATCGCTTCCCCACTTGTGACGACGGCATACGTTCTCACCGTCTCGGATGGAAGCAGTTGCCAGAGTCGCGATACGGTTATCGTGACGGTTCGCATACTTCCGGCAGCCGACGCAGGTACTGATAAAAACGTTTGTTTCGGATTTTCGACGGGTATCGGTAGTTCATCCGTTCCCAATCGCACCTATGCCTGGACTCCAACTACGGGATTGAACAATCCTAACATCTCGAATCCGATCGCCTCACCTTCAGTGACGACGAATTATGTCCTCACCATCACGGACCAATACGGATGCTTCTCGCGAGATACTGTCGAAGTCCGCGTGCAATACTCCGATCCCTTGCATTTGACCTGGACAGGTGCCGCAGGTCCGAACTGGAATACGATCGGAAGCTGGGACAAGCCATGTTCGGTACCGGCAACAGGGAGCAACGTCGTCATTCCATTCGGAATCACTCCACCTGCAAACAATCCGAACATCCTGTTGAATTCACTAAAGATTGACCATGCATCCGGCTTTACATTAGCGAACGATATTCAGATCGATAGTGCGCTCACGATGACGGGAGGTCATCTGGTACTCGGGAATTTCAATCTTACGATTTCGGCGTCCGGCTCCATCATCGGTGCCGGTAGCACGAGATATATCATCACCAACGGAACCGGCGCGCTTCGTCAGGAAGGGATTGGTTCCGCCGGACGTTCGCAATTCATTCTCTTTCCGGTCGGTGCGACAAATACTCGTTACACTCCTGCTTCGATTTCCAATCGGAATCTCAGTGCGCATTTCGATGTGCGGGTTTTCGATGGCGTTCGAGCGAATGGATTATCCGGCGCGATGCTGAGCGATCACATCGTTGCTAAGACGTGGGTGATCACGGCAAGCGGTGGATCGCCGGACGCTGAGGTCAAGCTCGCATGGAATGCCGCGGATGAATTGACGCCCTTCGATCGTTCGAACAGCTTCATTGCACGGCATGACGGCACGGGATGGACGCCGCTCCAGTTAGCCCAAAACGCCATCGGTGGAAATCCGTATTCATTGACGGCAACGAATGTCACGAACTTCAGTTTATTTGCCGTTGGCGATTTGCAATCACCGCTTCCCGTCGAGATACAAGCTTTCTCTGCAATGAGAACAGGTCACGATGTTGCACTTCAATGGACAACGACCTCGGAGACCAACACGTACGGATTCGCGATCGAGCGCAGTTTCGATCTGCAAACGTGGGATCATCTCTCGCTCGTCCCGGCAACGAATCAACGAAGCGGTTCAACATATCGCTGGAAAGATATTGCATCGCCAAAGAGCGCTGCGTACCGACTTCGCATCATGGACTTCGATGGAACGAGTAGTTACTCCAACGTTATCTCTGTTACAGAATTCATGAACACGTCAGACTTCTCGATGGAGTTTTATCCAAATCCGCTTCGTGCGTCGGACCTCCTCACGATTCGTATTGCCACGCCCGATGAAGCTCACGTCACAATCGGTGTCTTTAATATTCTCGGCGAACGAGTTGCAACACTGATTCAACAGCCGTTCCTACCGCAATCGCAAACGACAATTTCGTTCAATCTCCCCGACCTGCCGGCTGGGACATACATTCTCCGTCTCACTTCCGCTGAGAAAGTGCAGCAGAAGCTTCTGACGATTGTTCGATAGCGCTGTTACCTCGAATCCAGTAACCGCACTCCCACCGCGATAAGTCCTGCGGAGCGCGGTACCGGTGAGATGAAATCATCCGGCTGGTGGGCGTAACGCATAAAGAGTTGCATGTGTGCTGCGGCGCCTCTGATGTTGAGAAAGAGTTCTGCCGAAGGTTCAACGACAAACCGATCGAGCCCCGACGAAAGACGCTTCTCAGGATCTTTCCCGAAGGTCGTTATTCTTGCATCGACTGTCACGCCAATGTCCAGTGATTCTGCAATCGGTAGAGACATATTCACTCGACCTCTTGCTGCGGCAAGCGCTGCTTTCATCGATGGAAGAACTGTCCGCGTAGCCACGGGAAAGCGCTGGTCCTGCGTGAGAACATACGCGTGAAGTTCGAGCATCGGTCTCCATTGCCATGAGGAAACGTTCATAGGTAAGTGATCCCACCGCGCCATGATGCTTCCGTAAATCAGCGATCGCGACTCTTCCCTGCCTGTCGTTCTCATGAGTTCGAGATTGTCGATGTCGTGCTTGCATCGGTGTTGGTAGCCGAATTGCCAAAGCGAGGTGCCGCTGCGAAGCCCGTAGAGAAAGCCCTCTTCCCACGTAAACATGCGCGGATTGAACGCGATGTTGTTGTTTGGATCGACGCCAAGATGCACATTCGTCTCGAAGAGGATATTCCAATCCTCTCCGCTCCACATCTCAACGGTGCCGCCAACGGTAACATCCCATCGGTGATTGAAGTCGCGCTGAATGACATACTGGCCGAATTCTCCCCAGAACTGTATCTCGGAGAGAAACCGTGTGTCGCTCGGCCTTTCCACTCTTGCCAGGGGATTGTAGTGAACGATACTCTCAGGATAGAGCCAAGATTGGCCGTACACTGAAATGATGGAGCATTGAAGTGCGATGAGAATTGTAATCGTTTGTACCATGCGATGTATCCTGATGAGAAAACCTTTCGTGATAAAATACTTTCAGGATTGGCATAACACAGAATGATGTCCTTACAACAATCCTTGGGAATAACCACATGACGAAAACGGAAATGAACGCAGCATCCCGGCTTGCCCAGATCCCGGAGACCATCTTCACGACGATGAGCCGCCTTGCCGTTGAACACGACGCCGTCAATCTCGGTCAGGGCTTTCCTGATTTCGATGGCCCTGCGTGGATCATGGATGAAGCATACTCAGCCATGAAAGCAGGGAAGAACCAATATGCACCGATGCACGGAACGCTCACGATGCGCCGTGCGGTGGCAGCGTATCAGAAGGAATACTACGATTTGGACTGGGACGTTGAGACCGAGATTACCGTCACGGCGGGTGCTACCGAGGCGCTGTTTTCATCCGTTCTCGCGTTCATTGAACCGGGTGACGAAGTCATTCTTTTCGAGCCATACTATGATTCACACCATGCGAACATTGTGATATCCGGTGGAATCCCGAAGTGCGTGACATTACGAAAACCGGACTTTCGATTCGATCCATCTGATGTCGAGCAGCTCCTTTCGCCGAAAACGAAGATGATCATTCTGAACAATCCGAATAATCCCACCGGGAAAGTTTTTACGACGGATGAGCTTGAAGCGATTGCTGAAATAGCGGTTCGAAACAATCTCCTCGTTCTCAGCGACGAGGTTTATGAGTTCCTTACCTATGATGGCGCACGCCATATACCGATTTCGACGTTTCCGGGAATGCGTGAGCGAACGATCACCGTCTCATCGACCGGAAAGACATTCGGCATGACTGGCTGGAAAATCGGCTATGCACTCGCTTCACCTCTGCTGACAGGCGCTATCCGAAAAGTTCACCAGTTCGCAACCTTCGCAGTGAACACTCCCGGTCAACATGCAATGGGTATCGCACTTACGAAGCTGAGGGATTACCTTCCCGACTTTCGCAGGATGTATCAGCACAAACGCGACCTGCTCATGGACGGGCTGTGCAAGACAGCGTTCGCACCTCATCTTCCGCTCGGGAGTTACTTCATCATGGCAGACATTCCGGTTGCGTGGAACGAAGACGACGTTCGATGTGCGTTGCGTTTCGTGAAAGAAGCCGGTGTCGCGACCATCCCGCCATCGGTCTTTTATTCGAACTCCAGCGAGGGCAAAACGATGCTCCGTTTCTGTTTTGCAAAACGTGATGAGACGATTCACGAAGGCGTGAAACGTCTTTCGAACCGCTAAGGCAGACGGATCAGTCCTTTCGCGAAGCCATCATGCCGACGATGGTTCCGAGAAGCAATCCGACTCCAAGAGCGCCAAGCACTGCCGTGAAGGGGTGCATCTTGATGTACTCTTCCGACTTCTGGACTGCCGGGTCGATGCTCTCTTCACGGAGCTTCTTCATGCGCTCCTTTGCCGCATCCTGAAACTGCGTCGCCTTTTCCTTCACGTTGGAGACGAACTCTTCGGATTTGTGCTGCACGGTTTCCTTCACGGCGTTGATGCCTTTCGCGATGTTGTTCTTCTTGTCGAGATACGAGGTGTAGAGTTCGTTGAGCTTCCCCTCGACGGCTGTTTTCGTTTCGCCATACTTTTCGGAAATCAGTTTTACAAGCTCGGTGAAATCACCTTGGACGCGAAGCAAGTCGCTGTCATTGAGCTTGTCCCACGTGAGTGCGACGTGACCTTTGAAGTCTTCCCACTCTGCTTCGAATTTCGGTTTGCTCATTGTTGATCCTCCTGAAATTGATGTTTCGTGTTTCGGTCTTCAGCCCAATGCTTCGACGTCATGCACGGACTACTATGTACGGTATCCTCATGAAATCCGCAACTGAAAATTTCGTGCACAGAGCAAGGAGCAAAAAAAAGAGCGACTCACTGGAGCCGCTCTTGCACGAAATGCCGATGCGCTTACTTCATCAGAATCATCTGGCGGGTCAGCGTTTTACCGTTCGTTTCGAGCTTGTAAAGGTAAACGCCGGACGGAACGTTTTCCGCGTTCCAGGTTACGCGATATGAACCCGCTTCCTTGATCCCGGAGACTAACGTTGCGATTTCCTTCCCGATGAGATTGAATACCTTCAAGGACGTATGGCCGCTTGCCGGGATGTCGTAGCTGATGCTCGTCGTCGGATTGAATGGATTCGGATAGTTCTGCGAGAGAGATACCGTCGTCGGAATTGGAGTCTGGCTTGCGGTTGTCGTTTCGTTGCGACGTGCCGAGAGGTTCATCTCCATCGAGACGCCATCGACTGAAGTCCCGTTCTGTGTCGGCTGGTATGATGTTTCGGAAATGAAGACATCCAAAGAGCCGTTAGAAAGACCGCCCATGCGATAAGAACCGTTCTGGTCCGTCACCGCGAAGAACGTGTTGCCTTCGACGTCGATACCGAAGACCCATGCATCAGTCATCGGAGCGTTGGTCTTCGCATCGAGCACTTTTCCGGTGATGCTTGCAAAGCCCACTTCCGATGATTTCTCCAACTCGAAGTTCACTTCACCGCCGTTCAAGAGCGGCGTGCTTTCCATCCAGTTTCGCTTATTGCCTGAATACGTTCCGATGTAGCCGATCGCCCGTGCGCGAATCGTCATCTGTTCATCAGAAAGAAGCTCGAACCGCCCATTCTGGCTCGTGGTTGTCGTGAGGATTTTCGCGTGTGAAGTGCTCACAAGTTCGACGAGCGATAGTGAGAGATCCTGCCTTGTGACAGCATCGACGACAGTACCCGTGTAACGATAACGACCTTGTTTCACTGCGGGATCGAGAGCGAAATCTATACCGGTCGTGGTGTTCGGCGCGTCAACATGAACAGGAGTATGCTGCGTCGGGTCGAGTTGATAATACTTGCCGAGATATCCATGTGCAACCGCGAACAAGTAGTAGTCTCCGGTAGCAAGTCCGGTAATCGTATAGTTGCCCTGCTCATCAGTCTTCGCGGCCATTTCCGAAAGTGTCGCACTGCTTCGGATGGTCACTAATGCGGAAGCGATGGGTTTGTTCGTTTTGGAATCGATAACCGTTCCGGTGATCGCTCCGCCAGCATCGAGTGTGAAATTGATACCGTCGGTTGTCTGCTGGTTTTGTACCGAGACTGTCGTTGCGAGCGTGATGTCCGTGACCCCATCGAAGAACTCGCCGATGAAGCCCTTCGCTGATGCCATGACAAGATATTTGCCTGGAGGAATGCCGCTCACTTCATAGCTGCCGTCCGCGGCTGTTTTTGCCTGGGCGTAGTAGCGCAAGTTGTTCGCTGACGCGGACTTCCCTTCGACCCACACTTTCACGAGAGCACCTTCGATTGGATTACTCTGCGCATCGACTACGATTCCTTTGATACGACCACCCCACGTTTCAAGTGTGAAGTTGATGTTATCGACGGGGGTACTGGAAAGGGTAACCGGGTCGGCTTGAGTTGCGTCGGCCTTTTCGTTGTACCACTCGGTTGCATATTTATATGAGGATGCCCGAACGGTATAGGTGCCTGCCGGAAGCGGAAGTGTGTACTCGCCGTGTTCGTTCGTATGAGCGGCGAAGCGCACCCCATTCCCTTCGGCAACGACCTCTGCTTTCGGGATTGGATTCGATGTCGCTGCATCGGTCACTGTGCCTGAAATCCCTGCAAGCTTGCCCAATGAGAAATCAATGCCTGAGGTTGTCTGCTCGCCGATAACTTCGACTTCCGTTGCAAGCGTGTAATCCGCGACATGATCGTAGTACTGGAGCGCGAAGCCTTCCTTTCGGGCCATCACGATATACTTACCGGCTGCGAGACCGCTGATCTTGTAGTTTCCTTGTTCATCGGTTTGAGCGCTGAAGTTGTTCGTGCCGGGAATACCGCCTGAATTTCTGGAACTCATGATTGAAACGGATGCGCCTTTGATCGGTGCGTTTATCGCAGCATCGGTCACAGTTCCGGCAATGCCGCCACCGGTCCCAAGAGAAAAGTCAATGCCCACGGCTGAAGGATTCGAGGCATCGACTGAGACTTTCGTGGCGAGGTCCCGTGTCGCGACATTGTTGTAGTACTCCTTCACGAAGCCCTGCGCCTGAGCGCTTACGATGTACGATCCGGCGTGGACCTTGAGTGTATAATCTCCATTCCCATCGGATTTTGCGTAGTATGTCTTCACCCCAATCGGCGTCGTAGCAGCCGCTTCTGCTGTGATGATAGCATACGTGACGGTGTTTCCGTTCGCGTCGTAAACAGTACCGGAAATCTCATAGAGATCGGGAGTGATGATGATCTCCTTCTCCATTTCGAAATTGATATCCGTTGAGGAACCTCCCGCTTTCACCGTCACCGTCGTGGCGAGTTGTTGAGAAGCAACCTTGTCATAGTACTGTACTTGATAGCCTCCGGCTGTTGCCTGAATGAAGTAATCTCCTTCAGCCATTCCGGTGATCTTGTAATTGCCCTGAGCATCGGTTCTCGCGTAATATCCCGGAAGATTCGAACCGCCGGGAGTGCCGCTCCCTGTTTTCGAGAATGCGATAAGCGTTACTTCGGCAAGCGGTTTACCGCTGGACTTATCGACAACCTGGCCGCTGATGCTTCCCCCGCTGCCAAGGACAAAATCGATTCCGGTGATGTCCTTTGTCTGCGGATCGGTTTTTATGAGTGTCGCTGTCTTCAGCGAGAAGGCATTGTCGTAATACTCACTCAGATAACCGTTCGCTGATGCTTCGATGTAATACGTACCGGCAGGGACTTTCAGTTTGTATTCGCCGTTGGCATCGGTCTTCGTTGCCAGATGGAGTGTGATCGGCGAGTTTGGCGAAACGGCGACGATCTCAGCTCCCACAATCGGATCACCGTTCGCATCTTTCACCGAACCGCTGATCGTGAATTCGAATTGTGTGTCAGGTGGTTTGATTCCAACGCGGGCCGACACAACGCCTTGGACGGTTATTCCAGCGACTTCCGCGTGTGCGACGATTCGACCATCGGTTATCAGACCTCCGGACGAGCCGTAAGCGACGAAAACGCCCTTCTGATCTATTGTGCCAAATGTTGCCGGATCGACGCTCCATGCGAGTTTGTCGATCTGAACTTCCCGTCCTGTCGTGGTCCCCGGAATGGCGATGTACGCCTTCGCGGTGAACTGCACCGGCTTATTCATCTCAACGATGAGGGGATTACCGGTCGGCTCGATTTTCAGGAAAACCTGTGTGTTCTGAGCAACGAGAAACCCCGTTGTCGCAAGAAGGAGAGCAAGAAAACGTAAGGATTGTAACATGACTAACTCCGATATGTGGGTACACCAAAGAACATAACTGACTGACATTAGGAAAGCTTTTTCGGTTACACATCACCGAAAAATTACCATGCGTCCCGTTTTTACTACCTGACCCGATGTGAATGTATAGAAATACGTTCCGTTTACCGCACGTGAAAGATCCCACACAGCGACATGATCGCCGGCAGGAAGCGGTTCGTTGAGAATGGCTGCGACTTTGACCCCTATGCTGTTGTAGATTCGGAGTTGCCTTAGTAGTTCACGGATCTGCCTTCGTCCGTTGACCCGCCCTTCACGATGTGGACATTGAGGGATTTCTCCTGAGCGACAGCTTGATCATGCAGGCCGCAGGACGCACTGCCCAAAACGCCGACGGCCTCGTCATCTCGTATAAGGACAAGTTGACCGACTGCATGAAGTGCATGGTCATAGATGCCCGTCAACAGCGTCGACATGCAAACCGAGTACAACTGGGCGCGCGGCAAAACGCCGGAGAGATCAGCAAATGGGTGAAGAAAATCCTGTACTCCATCGCCTTTGCGGACCGCAGAGCCAATCGTGACGAAAAACAGACCGTAAAGGAAAAGGTCCGTCTCGTCGCCGAATCCGTCCTTCGGTTCCTTATCGAAGAGAAGAGGCAGGAACACATCGACCAGTGCTACCCCAATATTGAGTTCGAACGCGTCGCATAACTCAGAGATGAGATTGGGTGGTTAGAGGGAAGGCGATAAACTATCGAAGGATGATCAATGGCAAGGTCTTCGAATGCTGCCCGTCATCCACGGTCAAGAAAAACGTTCCTGATTCCAACATTGAAAATGGAAGTGTCATTGTCTTTGATGTGTTTGTAAAAAACTCCTCATGCTGTTCGTATCTTAATTCGCAAAGGACATCGAAAATCCTGAATCGAATACTCGACTGACGTTCTGAACGTATGTGTAAAAGGTAAGATGCTGAAGAACCTATCGTTATTGGATAGGGGTAGAGCGCCACGATCTCGAAACCAATCGTCATCGCTTCGGGACGCGGTGTGGAAAGGATGAGAGGATTGTACAGCCATGTTTTTCCACAATCGGTGGACTCATGCAATCCATCCACTTTTAATACATAGATATGACAGTGGTCCTTCGGGTGTAGAATGATATCCGTAATGAACGTTCCCCCTGCGAGAGGCAACGCACTCCATGAAATACCCTGATCTGTACTCACGTAAATACTGTCAGACTCGGTCGCAGAATACCAGCGATTGTTCACCCAATCGATTGCTGTCGAATATATCCATGCTGTATTGGTATCAGGAGCGGTGGAACGTGGCCATGATGTACCGCCATCGAATGTTTCCCTGAACATCCTATCAACAATGATAACATGGTTTGAATTATTCGGATCGATGTAAAGTCCTTTCAGCACACCGCGGACGCTATCTCTCATACGTGTCCACAATACACCATTATCGTTGGATTTATTTACATGGTGCTTGAGAAATCCATTCGCAAGGAACATAGATGCCGACCACACGGATGCGGTGTCAGAAGGAGTGAGAGCGACATGAGTCATCAACGAATCCTGAAACGGAGTACGATTCTGCCATGTGGAGAATTCTGTATCGTACAGCCATAAGCCACTCGCATTACCAGCAATCCAGACGCGTGAATCATACACGGCAAATGAATTCGAGTAATCCCATCCTACAGGAGTCTGAATCCTCTGCCATCCAGAACTCCCTTCTCTGTGTTCCATGAGATAAGATCCCCGAGCACCCGAAAGATGGGCGTTTGCAATGACACGGCTGTTGCCCCCAGGTACGTAAACCATCGATGTAACGAACACGATGCCACCTGTATCAAGCCCATTATTCCATCGAGACCAAGTGCTGCCGTTGTCAACGCTGCGTATAATTCCTGCACTGTTCGTCGCGCAGTATATGATGTTTCGGGATGTATCGAAGGCCAATGAATATGGATTGTCGATCTGAGCTAATGCGGAATTCATCATCGATAGGAAGAATAAGGACAAACGGAAGTGCTTCATATGCCCTCCCGGTATTTCCATTGATGGTGAACATTGTTACTTCTCAAAAGAAAAGGATCGCACGGATATTCACCGCAGGTAATTCTGCATGAAGGACGATATCGGTATTGCTCTCCATCGAAATAAACGCATCTTTGGCCCGGTTGTGGGATACAGATCGTGCCTGGTTCTTCAACGCAGACTACTGTGTCACAGCAACACCCAAGATACCATGACCCATCTTCTTCCTTGCATCGTTCAGCACGCCCATTGTTTACGCAATAACGAGCATAGACAGGTATATCGCCGTTTGGTCCTTGCCAACCACAAATGAAATCACAAGGCCTGTCCATGCATTGTTGATTATCGCAACACGGAAGAAGATCTTGTGCTGAACTCACAGTCACATGCGCAACGAGAAATCCCGTTGTCGCAAGAAGGAGAGCAAGAAAACGTAAGGATTGTAACATGACTAACTCCGATATGTGGGTACACCAAAGAACATAACTGACTGACATTAGGAAAGCTTTTTCGGTTACACATCACCGAAAAATTACCATGCGTCCCGTTTTTACTACCTGACCCGATGTGAATGTATAGAAATACGTTCCGTTTACAGCACGTGAAAGCTCCCATACGGCGATATGCTCGCCGGCAGGAAGCGGTTCGTTGAGAATGGCTGCTACTTCGACACCGACGCTGTTGTAAATCCGGAGCTGCACACCCATGCTATGTCTCAAGGAAAACGGAATGATCACGGCTTCGGTATTGACCAAAGCGGGATTCGGATATGCATAGCCGAGGGTGATCGCTTCCGGATGGATCGGGATTCGCGGTGCAGAGTTGATCGTGCCCAAGCGGTATCGCTGAAGGATGCCGTTGCGCGACATGATCCAGCCATTCGTGGAGTCGAGAAAGACCACCGCTTGCTGCGGTCCGGCGGGAACAAGCTGAGTCCTCATCCACGAACTTCCCGCATTTCGGCTCACCCATGCGCTGGTGTCTGTGGTTACCCACAACGAGTTCGACGCAACATCGGCATGGATACCGACACAACGTAAACCGTTCATTGGAGCAAAGACGCTGGACCAAGACACCCCACCGTTGTTCGTTCGTCGGATGCGATTTTGGGTTGGGTCTATCAGATATCCTTGAGATTGGTTGAAGAACGCAAACCGCGTCGCATTCCGAGTTCCTGATGTTACTCCTGCCCACGTCTGTCCGCCATCGGATGTGTGCATCACCGCTGCATCGACTGGCGGCGAGGCATTCTGGTTACTCGATCCGTACCATCCGTTTTGCCTGTCCACAAAGTACAAGGAGTTGTCGATAGGAAATCGTGCGTGCGCTCTCGTCGGTGTGGGATGCCATGTTTCCCCTCCATCGCTCGTCAGCAGCACATCGACGGAATCACGCTGCCCCTCGGAAATGGCGATGCCGTCGTTCTCATTCCAGAAGTGAATGTTGCCGAACCGCGACGCGATGCCGTAGTACGTTTCGCGCCACGTTGAACCACCGTCGGTCGTCTTGATGATCTGGCCTCCGCGTGTTCCGACAATCGCCCGCTGTGCATCGAACGCGTGAATATCCAGCACCGCCGCCAATGTCCCTTGCAACTTCATGTGCTGCCATGTTTGTCCATGGTCCGTCGATCTCGATACCCACGCGCTGTCGCGGGAAACCCAAAACGTTCCGTCCAATGTCCGCTTCATGGCGTTGACACTCGTTGAAAATGTCTCTGATGAAATCACTTCCCAATCCGCTGCCGGTACATCTCGTGCGTTCAGCGTAAACACTTGGTCAGCGTAACCTTCGGAGTTCTCTGCCCGAAGCGTGAAGCGCACGGACTTTACGTTCGCCTTCCAACGAACGATACCGAATGCTTTATCGAGCGTCGCATCGGATGGTCCTTCAATCAAACTGAATTGCGGCGAGGGCGAAGCAAGCACAACGGGAGCGTAAATGAAAGGCTGTCCGCTCTCGAGGAGTGTTGTGTCGGGTGAGGAAAGGAAAACCGGCTTTGAAGGATTGAGTGTCTTCCACTGCATATCGAACATCCCTCTGCCGTGCGTTATGGCGCGAAGCGTTCCCGTGAGTTTGTTGTATCGCAGTTTGAACACGGCGACTGATGGCAATCCCGTCCCGAAGCGTTGCCATGTTGTTCCATCGTCTTCTGAGATGAACGCTCCCAGGTGCGTTCCGATGATCAGCTTTCCGTCAAGCTCGATAACGTCATTCACGGGAACGTCGGGAAGGTTGCCGTTCAGACTTGTCCATGTCGTGCCTCCATCGGTCGAGCGCCAGACCTTGTCCACGCCGTACCGGCTGTATGTCGCATAGAACACGTTACGCGAGAAGCTCTTTACCGAACTGCAATAGGCTTGGGGCAATCCGCTTGAGATGATCGTCCATGAAGCGCCGGCATTCGTCGAGATGCCGAGGTGTCCACCGGTTGCGCCTGCCATAACGATGCTTCCATCGTATGGCGCCACGCTGATCGCGGAGATGTAGTAGCAGGACGTTCCCGTCGGGAAGAGGCAATCGCGGGCAAGAAACCACGTCCGCCCGTCGTCATCGGATTTGTAGAAGCGATAGGTCCCGTAGTACAAGACGTTTGGGTTCAACTCATCGAGTGCGTAATCGATGTAAAAGAGCGATTGCTCGATCGGAAGGTTGCCCATCGACTGCGTCCATGTGTTTCCAAAATCTTCCGAACGCCAGAAGCGCGCGTTCTGTTGTGTGCCGTAAAGGATATTTGGCCGGAGTGGATTGATCGCGCTGTTGCCGCCGTCACCGTATAACACGCGTTGCCATGACGGGGCATTTGTCGAAAGCATCGTTCCGTTGTCCTGAGTACCGCCGAGGAGAAATGCGTCGGACGATGGATGCATCGCTCCCCCGATGAATTGCGTGATGGACATTCCCAAATCACTTTTAACCCAATTGGTGCCGTTGCTCGTCCCGATATAGAAGCCTCCGTCATTGCCGACGTACACGCGATCAGGATCGACCGGATTGAATTCGATCGCATGCTGATCGACGTGGAGGATACCGCCGAAGCCTTCATCGGGTATGCGTGCCCACGTCTTTCCCCCATCGCCCGATCGAATGAGTTTTACACCGCCGGCATAGAGGATATCAGGGTTTGTCGGATGAATGCCGACGATATTATCGAACCAGCCTTGCGAAACCATGTAATCGAACGGGACCGTCAGCTTTTCCCACGTTGCTCCACCATCCATCGTTCGAAACAAACCGAGCAAATACGTTCGACCTGAACCGGATAGCTCCGAGACGCCGATGAGCAGGATATTCGGATCACTCCGGCTGATCGCAATGCTCGTTCTTCCCATCGTTCCATTATCGACGCCGATATCGATTGGAAGCCAATTCTCCCCGGAATCCGTCGTCTTGAACATCCCAGGATTCGGAACAGTACGGCCGCTCGATACCGGACTCGATACAGTGTAGAGAACATTTGGATTCCTGGAATCGATAACGATATCAGTCATCATTCCCGGCAGAACGAGATTCCACGTCGTGCCCCCATCCGTGCTTCGATAAATCCCGGTGCGATTCGCGTCCCGCACACCGTCAGGAATAGCCACGAATACCATATCAGGATTTTGCGGATTGATGACGATGTCACTCGCACGCCCATAATCCGGAAGCAGCGATTGGCCGATTTCAAACCACGTCGTTCCGCCGTCAGTACTTTTCATCATGCCGCCTCCATCGAACATGTTCAGTGCAAAGTTCGCTTCGCCAGTTCCCGCGTAGATGATGTTCGTATCGACTGGATTGATCGCGATCGCACCCATTGCCTGCGTCGGGAATTCGTCGGAAACCGAGCGCCACGATTTCCCTTCATCGTATGTTCTCCACACGCCGCCGTCAGCAGCGCCGATGAAGATGGTGTTCGGGTTCTTCGGATTCACCGCCACCGAGACGATCCGCCCTCCGATATTGTACGGCCCGACATTTTTCCATTCGAAGGTCGCTTGGGTACCGTGCATGGGAGAACCGCTATAAAGGCTCATCTTTTCCTGGGCGTACTTCCACGCTTTCGCTCTCGCTCCAACGGGGATCGTGCCTCCCGGATATGTCAGTCGGTTGTAGAAATACTGAAGTCTCGCGCGGACTTTTTCAATGCCACCTTCTTCAATCAGTTGTTGAATCGTCGGGTCACCTTCGCGGTACGCGCCGAAATCCTGCGCGAGACATGATGCTGAAGACCAAAGAAGAAGCAGTATCAAAAACGGTTTCATCGAAAGACCTTTCGTATGAGGAGGAGGGATGCAGGCATTGCGTTCCTGCCGTAAACGGAAATGTACTCTTCATCGGAATGAAAATCCATGTCTGGCGTGAATCAATTGTCACTTATGAGAAGTGCAGTCTCATCGTGTTCCATGAAGAGCGTCTCCTTAATGAATGTTCGAAGGTCAAGCGTTCGGTTTCTTGTATCATTGAAGGGAGTTCTATAGTCATTTCGTAAGGGATTTATGTTCAACATTCACTTAATTTCAGATATGAAAACCACAGCATCACGTATAGCACGATTCTCTATTCTTGTTCTGCCGTTCCTGTCAATGCATGCAAGTGCGCAGGTGCTTGAATCGCTCGTTCCACAACCGAGGCAGGCATATCAGTACTTCACAAGCGCCGTTTTCACTCCGAACGGCCAGCCGTTGCTGCTCGATCCGGCAAGCCCTGCGTGGAGCGAAGCATCGCTGCTGAACGCAGAACTCCGAAAGCGGAATATCGATACGCTCGTCACCCGCTTATGGACGGAAGCTGATTCCACCGAATCGGCGTTCTGGCTCGGCGTTCGATCACCGATGCTGAACCGAATCCAAAACCAAATCAACGTTCATCGCGTGGATGTGACATCGACCTATCCCGGACCCGAAGGTTACCTGCTCGACGTCATTCCGATGCGCGCCGTCCTAAACGCGTCTGATGAAATGGGTCTTCGCTACGGTATAAACACGTTCATACAATTGATCGACCGTGTGCCGGGCTTGTGGCATGTCGAAGGCTTGCGCATCGTCGATGTGCCGGAGTTTACCAAGCGCTGGCTTTACTATTCTACGAATATCCAGGTCGGCAGCAACATCACACGCGCGAAGAACATCTGGAACGACGCCTTGCGCTGGCGATTGAACGGCGTTCAACTGAATGACTCGAAATTCTCCCGACCGACGACCCTGCCGAAGTTCTATTTCGATTCATTGAAATCTCTGAAGGACTATGCTGCCGCAAGGAAGCTCGATATCATTCCCGGCGTCATGCCTTTCGGGTATTCAAACAGTTTTCTGTTTCACGATCCGAACCTTGCGTCGGGTTTGCCGGTCGTTCGCCAGCAGTTCGTTATCGAACGCGATACTGCCCGGCTCGTCCCGAAGCGCACCCTCGCTCTCTCAAACGGCGGCTTCGAAACGCACAACGGAAATAACTTCCCCGGATTCCGCTTCATCGATAAGCCCGGCCAGATGAGCTTCGTCGATACGCAGATCAAGCACAGCGGAAATGCGAGCGTCCGCTTCGAAAACTTCTCGCAAGCTGATCCCCAGTATGGAAACGGACGCGTCTCGTTTTGGACACGAGTAACGCCGTTCACTCAGTATCACGTATCCGGCTGGGTGCGCACGGAAAACCTCGTCGCAAGCTCCGGCGTAAATTGCTCCGTGATCGATGTGAACTCCCGAAGTCTTGTCTTCAACGAACTGAAAATTCCCTCAACGACGGACTGGCGCAGGATTGACTTTACATTCAATTCACTGGACGCCGACTCGCTTGGCATTTACTGGGGAGTTTGGGGTGGACGCAGTGGAAAGATCTGGTGGGACGATCTGCTCGTTGTGGAAGTCCCGATGATCAATCTGCTTCGGCGGGAAGGCACACCGCTGAAGGTTGAGCATCCGCAGTTGCGTTTGCTCTATACCGAAGGCGTTGATTTCGAACCTGTGCGCGATCCACTGATGGGAAGCATTCCATACGCCGGTGAATACACCGCGTGGCATACACCACCGACGTTCAGGATCAAATCCGGCGGCGCACTTCAGAATGGCGACACGATATTGATCTCCTACTACCATGCGCAGATCATTTACTCGGGACAAGTTGCAGCAACCATGTCCGAGCCGAAGGTTTATGAAATCGTCGAGAGGGAATTTCGAATGCTCGACAGTCTCCTGAAACCACAGACCTACATGATGCAGCACGATGAAATCCGCGTGATGAACTGGGACGCAGGCGATCAACAGCGCGGTATGACGCCGGCGCAAATACTCGCTGACAACGTGGATAAATGCATGGACATCATTCATCGCTCCAATCCTTCAGCCGACGTGTGGGTGTGGTCGGACATGTTCGACGAATATCACAATGCCGTGATGAATTACTATCTCGTCAACGGCGATCTTCGCGGCTGTGCCGACCTTCTTCCCAAGTCGCTCGGCATCATCAACTGGAATTCGCAGGCGGGCAAGGTGCAAAACAGTCTCGGCTTCTTTCAGACCAAAGGCTTTCGCCAGATGTCGGCGCCATATTATGATCAGGATGAAAACCAAATCCGCAGATGGAAGGAATGGACGCGCACGACGTCCGACTTCAACGGTATGATTTACACGACGTGGGAACAGAAGTACGATCACCTCGAAGCGTTCGGTGAGTACGCATGGAATCATGCGCCATACATTTATCACACCCCTCCACAGATGCTCAGCCCGAATGGTCGGCTTTCGATCTCCCTTTCCATTCGTGGTGACAGGTACGATCCCGCTTGGTCGCTGACGAACGCAACGTTGAATTATCGTACACAGCCCGGCGCTGCATTTACGCAATACCCTCTTGCCGTTCAAGCCGGAAATTTTGAGACGTTCGAGATCGCTCTCCCGCCGAACACGCAGTGGGTGCAATGGTTCATCGCTTCATCGGACAATCGCGGATGGACGACGCGAGTGCCTCTCGGAGATACCGTTTTCTTCGAACTCGGCAGCATCCCCGTCAGAGTCGATCAGGTGCTTGCTTCGGACGCATTTCAGATTCATGGGATTTATCCGAATCCCATCGTGGAAAACAGGATGCTCACGATAGACTTGAGCAGCGAGCGCGTGGAAGGTGTTGCCATTCGAACGACTGATCTCCTCGGTCGAACCATCTTTGAAAGCACGTTCGATACAAAGGGTAATGGATTTCAAACTCACCGATTGGATCTCAACGATCATCCGAAAGGGATTTTCTTCCTGCATATTCAACGCGGCTCGGACACATGGTCATCGAAGGTTCTTTTGCGATAGCGTAGATTAGCACTTCGAACTCCGGTTAAACTTGCCGGAGTTGACACAATCACATGGGCATGACTAACGCAAAACGCACATCCATCCTGCTTCTCGTTGCCATCGGGGTACTCGTTCTCGTCTTTCTCCCGATCGAGATTCCGCGTTCGATTGACATGCAGGGGCGCATCGTTCCGGCGCGTGAATGGCTGCTCGTCAAAGATGCGACAGGTCGTATCATGACGCTGGTGAACGACCGCTCTCGCGGAGTCACGCAGTCGTTCGATCTCAATCAGTTCGAACGCGAGGATGCCGTGCAGGTGCGTCTTGCGTCGTTCGTTCAGCCCGGCGCATCCGTGCGTGCCGGTGATACGGTTGGCGTGATCTCTTCTTCCGATACCGAGCGCTTGCTCGCACAACTGCAGGGCGAACTCGATGCGGCAACCGCTGCGCTCGACGTTATGCGGACGGGAGAAAAGGCTGCTCTCGTGAAGGAAGCGGAAGAACGCCTCGAATACGCGCGGCGACAACTTGAGGGTCACGTCGCAACAGTCGAACGCATGAGGTCGTTGCGAGATCGCGGCATCATTTCTTCGCAGGAGTTCGAACCCATCGAGACGACAGGCCGGCTTCACCAGGCATCTCTCGCGATGGCGGAAGCACAGTTACAAACCGTCACGACGGGCGCGAAAGCATCAGAAATTCATTTGGGCACGAAGAATATTTCATCGCTCGAAAAACAGATTGTCGCACTCGGACAGAAGCTCGAACGCTATCTTCTCTGCATTCCATTCGATGGAGTGATCTACACGACCTCCACGTCAGATACGCTCGTGCTCGCCGGAGAGTCTTCTTCGTATGCCGTCGTCTTTCCCGTTTTATGGAAAGATCACCGCTCTCTTAAAAGCGGAATGACGTTGAGCGTTCGCGTGAACGGTGTCGGCGAAATACAAGGGAGGGTTGCTTCGATCAACCAATTCGTGCATTCGATTCAGGGCGAACAATTCGTCGTAGCCACGGTGCTCTTGCCGCCGTCGGGTCTTCTACCAGGATTGCAGGCAACGTGTTCTGTTCCACAGGAGCCCCTCGTTCTCCGATCCTATCTTGGAAACGTATTCCGGAGCATGTTCTCCTCGGCGGCGCCATGAACAGGATCGAATACAAATATTTCGTTCCATTACATCGACTTGCGGATTTGCGCAATGCCGCGATGCCTTTCCTCGACGCTGATATCAACATGCTTCACGGCGAAGGACAGGAGTACACGGTACGCAGCGTTTACTTCGATTCACCCGAGCTTGATTTCTACCATGAGAAAGTTGCCGGACTGCCGATCCGAAAGAAGCTTCGCGTGCGCGCATACAATGAACTTCAGCCCAACAGTCCGGTCTTCCTCGAAATCAAGCGAAAGAAATACCAATGCATATCCAAGGATCGCGCGATGATTTCCTTCGAGGGTGTTGAAGACTTCCTCGCTTCAGGACAACGCGATGAAACGATGGATGAAAACGGTACCGCCGAGCAATTCGAACTTCCGGCTCGGCGTTTTCTCTTCCATCTCTATGCACAGCATCTCAAGCCATTCACGCTGGTCACCTACGAGCGCGAAGCATACCATGGCAAGTTCGATCCTTCTTTTCGTCTGACGTTCGATAAGAACCTGCGCTTCCTTCCTGCATCGTCGATCCGTGTCTTGTTCGAAGATCATGAAATGATTCATGCGTTCCCGTCTGTCTGCATCATGGAAGTGAAGTTCTACCAGTCGATTCCCGTTTGGCTGACGTCGCTCATCGGGGAATTCGGCCTTCGTCGCGAAGCCATTTCGAAGTACTGCATCAGCGTAGAGCGTGTGTACAATCACGGCGGTCTCAAGCGAATGCCGAAAAGCGCCGTTCAACCCCGGTAACCGACAGATGCTTCAGGACATTCAAAACATTTTCACAGTCACGTTGAGCTTCGAACAGATTCTCGGCAACACGGTCGTTGCGTTGCTCTGCGGGTCGCTCATCGCATTGTTCTATCGCATTACGTATCGCGGTCCTGCCTATTCCGATTCCTTCGTGCACGCGATGGTTCTTCTGTGCATGATCACGGCGCTCGTCATCATGGTGATCGGAAGCAACCTCGCTCGCGCGTTCGGCCTCGTCGGCGCGATGTCCATCATCCGATTTCGAACGGCGGTGAAGGACACGAACGATATCGTGTTCATCTTCTTCTCGCTCGCTGCGGGAATGGGAGCAGGCGCAGGATTGCATCTCGTCGCACTCTCCGGCACGTTCCTCGTCGGCCTTGTCGCACTCGTGCTCAGCAAGTCCGGTATCGCGTTCCGTCAGCGGAGGGAATTCCTTCTGCAGTTCGCTTACAACATGAACGGCGCGACCGAAGCGCCGTATCTCGCAATTCTGCAGAAGTACTGCCGGCGTCACAAGCTCGTCAACATGAAGTCGCAGGGTGATGACCTTCCGATAGAGATGTCTTTCTACGTGAACCTCAAGGATGAATCGCGCAGCAACGAATTCATCGATGAGCTTCGCCGGCTGCCGGAAGTTTCCCGGATCAACCTCTTCTTCGATGAAGAACACTTTTAATCCAACAAGACAGCGCGTGACGATATGAAGCTCTTCGCCTTCCTTTTCCTCTTGCCGTTCTTCATTTCAGCAGGGCAATCGTTGTACGACGACATGACTGTCCTCGATTTCCGGCTCGAGTTTCCGCAGCCCGATTGGCGGCAGCAGCTTGCAACGAATGAGAAGCTCGAAGTGGACATTCCTGCGCGCCTGTTTGTCAACACGAGCGTTTATGACAGCGTCGGCGTGCGTTACAAAGGGCATTCGTCCTCGAATATTCCCGGCGAAAAAAAACCTTTCAACATCACGATGAACGCCTTCAAGTCCGGCCAGGACCTGATGGGCTACACCACGCTGAATCTCAACAACTGCTTCAAGGATCCGACCTTCGTTCGCGAAATGATCGGATACAGATTGGCGGCTGAGTATATGCCTGCCGCGAAGGCCGCGTACGTCACGCTGAGAATCAATGGTGAGTACTGGGGTGTGTACCTCAACGTGCAGCAACTCAACAAGGTCTTTCTGCGGGAATGGTTCGTGACGGATGCGGGCAACCATTTCAAGGGCGACCCACGCGGTGACCTGACGTGGTTGGGAACGGATACCGCTCGGTATAAAGCCAATTATGAACTGAAGACCAACGAGAAGAAGGACGATTGGTCGGACCTCGTCGCTTTGATCGACAAGCTGAACAATCTTCCATCGGATCGATTGCAAGCGGAATTACCGAAGTATCTCAACATCGATCGTGCGTTGTGGTATCTCGCGCTCTGCAACATTCTCGTCAATCTCGATTCATACATCGGAAGCGGGCACAATCACTACCTCTACCATCATCCTGTGGATGACCGCTTTCACATTATCCCTTGGGATCTGAACGAAGTGATCGGGACATTCGCGTCACAACCGATGACGGTCGAACAGCGCGAACGGCTTCCGATCTTCTACAACCAGACGAATCCGCAACGACCGCTGATTGCAAAGCTGCTTACCGTCCCTGATTGGCGTGCACGGTACATCGCCCACTTTCGCACGATGCTCGAAGAAGTGTTCACGATGGAATACTGGCAACCGAGAGTGGAGCGCTACCAAAACCTGATTCGCTCATCGGTGCAGGCGGATACGAAGAAACTGTATTCGATGGATTGGTTCTCCACCAACGTAACGACGAACGTGCAGAACGGTCCCGTCGGCAGTGTGATTCCGGGTTTATACTCCTTCATTACCAACCGCCGATCATACCTTGCGACGGTCCCTGAATTGAATCAGACGCAAGCGGTCATTTCAACAGTTGAGCATACGCCAACGACTCCGAATGCTTCGGACGTCGTGACGGTACGCGCATCGGTCAGCGGTGCGGAGAGAGTCCTTCTCTGGTGGAGTGTCGATGGAAAAGCATTTGCCTCCATACCGATGACTCCGGCAGCAGGCACGTATCAGACCGAGCTTCCTTCACACCCGATGAACAGCGTGATTCGTTACTCCATCGAAGCGTTTGCGCCGGGCAATGTTGCAAGCTATTCGCCTGAGCGCGCGGAGAATGAGTACTATTCATACACCGTCGAGCACAGGACCTTTTTCCCGGTTGTCATCAATGAGGTCATGCCCGGAAACACGAGGACGCATACCGATCCACAGGGACAATTCGATGACTGGATCGAACTGTACAACACCTCAGCAAACGCGGTTCAACTCGACGATCTGTTCCTATCCGACGACGATCGGGCGCCTCGTAAATGGCGGTTCCCAGCCGGAGTCAGCATCGGCCCCGGTGCGTATCTCATCGTTTGGGCGGATAAGGACACGACGGATTCACCGGGACTTCATTCGAACTTCCAGCTCGATAAAAGCGGAGAGCGCGTCTTCCTCTTCGACTCCGATGCGAACGGGAACGGCCTGCTTGACTCAACGTCCTTCGGTGAAATGGGAGACGACATAGCATGGGGGAGAATACCGAACGGCGCAGGACTCTTCAGGTTTCTCGTAACGCCAACCCCGGGAGACAAGAACACGATTCTCAACGCGATTGAAACTCCCGGCAAACCATCGACGCTCTCGCTTCAGGTGTTTCCCAATCCCATCGTGGCTCGTGAAGCATCGGTCATCATTCATAGCAATCAGCCCGTAACGATCACAATGATCGACGGCGTTGGACGGGAGGTTTTTCGCGAGAGGGTATCACAACCGGAAGGGACTGCAGCGAGATCACTCTCGTTCGAAGGCCTGCCTGCCGGCGCATACTTCATTCGCGCAACGACGTCGATGGCACAAACGACGCAAGCGGTTTTTGTTTTGAGATAGCTTTAGTACACCGGGAAACACTCGGTGAACCTTGCGCGGAGAACTTGAGTGTTGTGGATATCTCTGTCAGATACAAGTACCTGGCGGGCACATGACACGGAGCCTGATACGATTATGATGACTGTAGATTGTTGGTGATAACGCCAACATGCTTCACAAGAGAAAACCTCGGCTACGTCAGAAGAAGGATTGCCTATCGAACGATGACAAACGACTTCAACTTCTGTAGCCTCGCCGATGAAGCTTTGCACATGTAGATTCCAGGATTGAGACGATCAATGGGAATATTCATGAACCGTTTTCTTTGCAACGCTTTCGAAAAGATGAGTCTTCCGAGGACATCGAATACTTCAACGCTTATACGTTCAGTTGGAGAATCGAAGAGAAGCTGGATTTCTGCTCGCGCTGGATTCGGTGAAATGGAGAAATTGAAAGGCTTATTCACCAACAATTCCGTCGTGGTCGTCAATTGGGGCAACTCGTACATCCACACCCCGTGGCTATGCGTGCCGATGAACAAGCCTCTTCTCAGCGTGCTCGTATCGAGGTATGCGATGGTCATATGTCTTCCACCAGAGATCCCTCCAACGTCGTGACGATACTCGACCCATGACTCACCATAGTTCGAGCTGTGGTAGAGAATCAGTTCGTAAGCATTAAGAGCATACACGTTTCCCGGATCGGCTTCATCACTTAAGATGGCAGCTACGGGAAAACGAATCTCGCTCCAGGTGTTTTCACCATTGGTGGTTCGAACAAAAGCATGGCTTGTCACGAGAAATGTATCCACGACATCCGGAAACATGGCAATGGACAATGCTCTCGAAGGGATACCCGACCAGATTTCTCTCATGTCCCAATTGGAACCGAGGTTGAATGAGCGATAAGCGTATGCAGTCATCCACCCGCCGCAAGCGTCGATCCCTGCCATCTCGAGGGAAGGCAAAATCCATTTACCCAGTTGGGATGATACGATAACGGAGTCCAAGCAGTGTCGTTTTGCGCACGACGATAGACTCTATCGCCTGTTCCAACGAACAGAGGTTGTTGCGGAAAGCCGTCTGCTGAATGGAATGCGGCTATGGAATAGACGATTGCTCCTGTGTCTCTTCGAGCGGGATTCTCGAATCCCTTGCTGTACGGTTTCCATTCACCGGCGTTATCTGCTTCTGGCGGGATTGTCGTTCGGTATAATGCGGGAAGCGAAGATTCGAATATGTCGTTGCCAAGTCCTGCATAAACGTTCAATGAATCCGATGCGTTCTTAAAACGCTGCACAGAAAGCGATGTGATAAACCGCTGCTTCGTTGTCTGGAATCCGAATGGTCTCCAACCTCTCGTTGAATCGAGAAGTGAGAACACATACACACCTGATGTATCTGTTCCCGCAAAGAGCAGTGTCGAGGACAGAGCATAAGCAGATAATCTGTCCCCTCCTTCTGAAGCAAGCGCTGTTATGTTCGTATGGGTTAATCCGATAGAGCGAAATGGGGATTGCGCCTGACCAAAGTGGCAGACCGAAAAGCAGACTGCGATGAAGAGTGTTTTTGAAAAGTGATTCATAGCAGCCACCGTATCATTTGAATGTCATACAGTGAATATAACCGACATCGTCATTTCCATTCGCACTCGGGCAACGCTCGCAGATTCATTTCCTCTTCTCGCTCTCAAGCTCCCACATGAACAGGTAAGATTGCAGGTCATTGATGGCGTGAATGAGCGCAGCAGCAAGGCCATGCATACCGTCACGCCATCCTGCTTGTGCGATATACTTGGAAAGAAATGCGGAGAGTGGGTGAATGAGGAGATTGAACGCATGAACACGCCTCCGTTTTTCCGAGGCTTCGAGACGCGAGTATTCGAGGTTCTTCCGCAGGTGGTGGAGAATCGTCGGGTCGGTGTAATGATCCATCGGTGCCGAGAGTTTGCGAACGTTTCCATCGACGATGTAGCCTTCATGCACGAGCCGGTCGGACACTCGGCACTTCGCTTTTCGCACAAGCCGAAGCTGGTAGTCCGGATGCCATCCGCCGTGTCGCATCCATTTTCCTACAAAGTAATTTCGCCTCGCGATTCTGTAACCATCAGCGTCGGGCGCCTTGAGCATGGATTGAATCTCATCGCGCAACTCGACGGTGATGCGTTCATCGGCATCAAGCCCTAATACCCAATCGAACGAAGCCAGCGAAAGACCATAGCGGCGTTGAGCGGCGAACGTGTCGAACTCCCGATAGTGCACCGAGTCGGTAAGAGCACGCGCAAGTTCCATCGTGCGGTCGGAGCGATTCGAGCAGACGACGACGATTTCATCGGCCCACGTGACGGTGCCCAAACATTCGGAAATGTTATGCTCCTCAGAGCCGGCGATGACGACAACAGACAGTTTCGTTTTCATGAGATGGTTCTTGTCCCGTAGTGAGGAATCCGGTTAGGAAAGAAGGAATACTGTGACTGGCGAGCAGGGCATCTGAGCAACAATATCCGGATGAAAATAGCGAACTTGACGACACAGCATGACCGGGCAACTCCGACATACGGCTATTATCATAACGATGGATCGACACGATGAACTCAAAGTGACCGTTGAGAGTCTTGTCCGCCAAACGCTTCCGCCTCAGCAACTGCTTATCGTGGATGCATCGAGAGAACCTGTGAGGCGTGAAGACTTCAAGTCATTACCGTTCGAATGCGTCATCATGCACACGCAGCCGAGTATTTGCGCGCAGAAGAATCTCGGCCTCAGCCATGCGAATGCCGACGTCATCAGTTTTTTCGACGATGATGTCACGCTCGAAAGGGACTATTGCCGCTTCATCGTCGAACGTTTTGCAAAGGATGAAGAAGGGATGATTGGCGGCATTGGTGGCGTGATGAGAAATCCGCCGAACCGAAGCGCACTGGAAGTACTCTTTCGAAAATTCTTTCTACTTCAGACGGATCAAGGGAAGAATCGTTTTCGGCTGTCAGGATTTCCCGATCCCGGTTTCTCTTTCAAGGAGGAAACGACGGTGGAATTTCTCGCTTCGACGGCTGTGTCATTTCGTTCTTCGGCAGTTGGCGACGTGCGATTCGATGAACACCTCACGGGTTATACGCATGGCTTGCCAACTGGGCGGGGTTTCTCCGAAGACATTCTGTTCTCTTCCATGCTTGGAATATCTCATCGGCTCTGCATACTCCCTGCCGCTACCTTCATTCATCGCCAGAGCGAGAAGAACCGTGAAGCCATCGACATGACACAGCAACTCTATGTGTATTCCCTCCGCCGTATCAGCTTCTCACGAACGACGAATTTCATCAGAGAACTTGCGCGTGTCTGGGCACTTCTCGGCCAGGGGCTTCTGTGCCTCGTGCAATCCATCCGTTATGGCAATTGGGGATACGTGAAGGGTTATGCGCGAGCGCTTACACTGTCTCGCGTACGCGTGTCGGCTGAAGGTTCGCCGAACGGTCGAAAGTCGTCCTGAATACTTTATCCCACATGGCAGAGCTGACTCCGAATCCGTTATTCGGATCCGCGTAGTGGTGGCGCATGTGATGCTCACGCATCTTCCCGAAGAACTTCCCCTTCAAAGGAAAATGGTGGATGGCGTAATGCGAGATATCGTAAAACAAATAGCCGGTGAAGAAGCCGGGAGCGAAGGCCGCTGCGAAGTTGTAGCCCATCACTGCCACGAACAGGAGGTAGAACACGGCGCCGAGCGGAAGGCTCACAGCCGGAACCATGACGAGTCGAAGAGGGTCGCTTGGGTAATCGTGGTGGACGCCATGAAAGGTCCAATGAAATTTCCGTCCCCATTCCGTTTTCGGTTCGTAATGGAAAACGAAGCGATGAAGGATGTACTCGGTGATCGACCAGAAGAACAATCCGGCGGCATATAGGGCTAAGGTGGTGATTGCATCGAGCCGGTGCCGCATGAGTGCATAGTAGAGGAAGATGCTGATGATAGGAAGGAACAACAGCAACGGAATAGTCCAGTGAACGCGAGAGAAAAACTCTATTACGTCGTTCTTGAACATCCGAATTGTCTCTCGCTTATTTGATACGTATAGTTTCATATCGTTTGGGCAATGTCTTTGGGCGCAAAGGTATAAAATCTTCCTTGCCGGAAAAATACGAATGAAAGTCTTCGTGACAATTGGTTTACCCCGTCATTGCCTTTCGACGTCGCCGCAGGTACATTGAGGCAGGGAAGCAAACGAATCATAGGAGCAGAAATGAAACTCTCACGCACTCTTTCAATCACCGTCGCAGTCATCATCGGCTTGTTTGTCCTGCTTGGCATTTTCGCGGGATTCATAACGGATCTCTGGTGGTTCAACAATCTCGGATTCGGCAGCGTCTTCTGGACTCACTATGAGACGCAGTATCTCTTGTGGCTTGTCGGTTTTGCCGTCACGACGCTGGTACTCAATCTCAATCTGAGTATCAGCTTGCGGTCACAGGCGAATTTCACGCTCGATCCCCGGATCGAAAGCTTACTGCAGGTCTTCGGAAAGTTCATCCGCATCGCGATTTACGTCGGAGCTGTGGTCGTTGGATTCTTCATGGCCGGCATTCTCAGCAACAACTGGATGGAGTGGTTAGCCTTTCTCAAGCAGGAATCCTTCGGCTTGACCGACCCAGTCTTCGGGACGGATATCAGCTTCTTCGTGTTCACGCTGCCTCTGTTGAAAGTCATTCGAACATGGCTTCTCGGTATTGTCATACTTTCGCTCATCGGTACCTTCCTCGTGTATATGATTCGCCAGGGCATCTCCTTTGCATTCGGTCGCGTCGCGATTTCGGACAAGGCAAGGAAGCATATGGCGATACTAATCGCTGCTGTCTTTCTTCTCGTTGCATGGGGTTTTTACCTGGATCGATATGATCTCGTGTACTCGACGCTCTCTGCCAGTTTCTTCGGAGCGGGATACAGTGACCTGACGGCAAAACTGCCGGGGCTTTGGGTGATGGTTGTCGCCAGCCTTCTGATGGGAGTGATCATCGTTCGAAAGCTTTTCGCTGGGAGCGTCAAGACTTTGGTGAAGCCGTTCATTGCCTATATCGTCGTTGCCATTCTCGCAACGGGTGCAATCCCCGGCTTAGTTCAGAAGTTCATCGTCGTTCCGAACGAGCAAAGCAAAGAGCTTCCTTACATCGAAAACAACATTCGCTATACCCGGCAAGCGTACGATCTCAACCGCATCGAAGAGCGAAGCATCGATCCGAAACTCAATCTCTCGTATCAGGATCTGACTTCGGACAGCGCAACGGTCAGAAACATCATGCTATGGGACTATAGGCCTCTGGCAAGCACGCTCGATCAGTTGCAGGTTATCAGGCTATACTACGATTTCCCCGACGTTGACATCGACCGCTACAGGTTGCCGGATGGAAGTTATCGGCAGGTTATGCTCAGCGCGCGGGAGTTAGACCAGAATAAATTGACGCCGAATGCTCGAACGTGGGTCAATCAATATCTCGTGTACACACACGGTTATGGATTGGGAATGAGCCCGGTGAACGTGGTCACGGAGGAAGGTTTACCGGAGTTCTTTGTCAAAGATATCCCGCCGGTTTCTACCGTCGGACTCGATGTGAAACGCCCGGAGGTTTATTTCGGTGAGAAAACGGATAACCACGTTATCGTCAAAGCCGGTATCGAGGAGTTCGACTACCCGGTCGGAGATCAGAATAAAATGACGACGTATCAGGAAGACGCCGGAGTCGAAATCGGTTCGCTGTTGCGGCGATTGGTTTTCGCAATGCGGTTCAAAGATCTGAACATCCTCATCAGCGGGTATATCAGCAGTGAGAGCCGGTTACTGTATCATCGAACGATCCAGGACCGCGTTCGTCTGCTTGCGCCGTTTCTTCACTTTGATGATGATCCCTTCCTTGTCGTTGCTGACGGGCGTCTCTACTGGATCTACGACGCGTACACGACGACCAATGCATACCCATACTCAAAACCGATCGACGGAATCAACTACATCAGGAATTCGGTCAAGATTACGATCGATGCCTACAACGGCGAAGTATCGTTCTACAAGTTCAACGAAAAGGACGACCCGCTCATTCGCGTTTACGAGCGGATATTTCCGAACCTCTTTCGCCGGCTGGATGAAATGCCTGCCGCACTCAGGGAACACATCCGGTATCCGCAAGATCTCTTTGACATCCAGGCGAACGTCTATGAGACCTATCATATGACAGAGCCTCAAGTATTTTACAACAAGGAGGACTTGTGGAACATCGCCAACGAAAAACTCCAGGAGAGCGTCGTGAAGATGGAAAGCTACTATGCGATCATGCGCCTTCCGGGTGAGCCGCATGATGAATTCATCCAGATGGTTCCGTACACGCCGAACAAACGAGACAACATGATAGCGTGGCTCTGTGCCCGCAGCGATGGAGCGAACTACGGGAAGATGCTGGTCTATAAGTTTCCGAAGCAGGAACTGACCTATGGACCGATGCAGATTTCGGCGCGGATCGATCAGGACCCGTACATTTCGCAGCAGCTCACACTTTGGAATCAACAGGGATCGAGCGTAACCCGTGGAAACCTCCTTGTCATTCCCATCAAGGAAGAGTTGCTTTACGTTCAACCTGTTTATTTGCAGGCAACATCCGGGAAGCTTCCCGAACTGAAGCGTGTGATCGTGTCCTACGGAAATCGCATCGCAATGGAGTCCACGTTGGACATTGCACTGCTCAGAGTCTTCCGCGATGAGCCTGTCGCTGAGCAACAACCAGGCAAGGTCGGCGAACCGAAACACGAGCAACCTGCCGCTTCATCAGCGCAGATTGCGAGGTCGGCGCTCGATCGATACAACCGTGCGATACGTCTTCTCAAAGAAGGCGACTGGGCCGGCTATGGAAAGGAGATCGATCAGTTGAAGAGGGACCTTGAGAGAATGATCGAATCGACGAAATAGCTCAAGCGACTGGATTATCGGGATACGATATCCAATCGCTCCAACTTCCAGCGTAAAGTCGAGGACGAAACCCGAGCGCTTCTTCCATTGCAAGGACGTTCACACAAGCCGTGACGCCTGATCCGCAATAGAAGATCGTTTCCCGCGAGCACCCTTCGAAAGCTGAACGGAGATCCTCTAATGGGCGGAGCTTGTTCCCAGTAGTCAGCACGTTTTGCCAAAACAGGTTTATCGCTGAAGGGATGTGCCCGCCGATCCTGTCGATGGTTTCGTTCTCGCCTGTGAACCGTTCCGGTGCTCGGCAGTCAATCAACATGGAATTCGTATTTGC
This sequence comes from uncultured Chromatiales bacterium, assembly GCA_964448285.1. Taxonomy (GTDB): domain Bacteria; phylum Bacteroidota; class Ignavibacteria; order SZUA-365; family SZUA-365; genus CAYUWG01. The sequence continues at coordinate 3,493 of CAYUWG010000014.1, read as the reverse complement.
CACATCTGCCATCGTTGCCAGCATTTCGCTTCTGACATCAGGAAGAAACGTCTTCGGTTCGACCGATGGTATCGCACTCGTGGTCTCACCTCTTGCTGCTTTATATGCTGAGTATCCGCCGTCTAATATGTGCACCATATCGTGACCGAGATAGAGCAACATCCATAAAAAACGAGATGCATACACACCGCCGGAATCATCATACGCTACGACTCGTGTTCGCCCTCGTTCGATTCCGAACCGGCCAAAGATCTTCGCGATATGATGGACGGGTGGAAGCGGGTGACGCCCCCCATGCTCTGCGAGCGGAGCGCAGAGATGCTCGTCGAGAGAAACAAAGACCGCCCCCGGCACATGGTCCTTCAGATACAGTTCCCGTCCAACGGTTGGATTGGAGAAATCATAACGGCAGTCCGCAATGAGGAGAGAATTTTTCGGCAGTGTGAGAAAGTCATCAGCAGAGAAAAAGTACTTCATGAGAGTTCGAAAGGTGAGGTGACAAAAATTTGCACCAAATTTTTCCGCGAGCAAGGTAACGTTTTCACAGGTTCGGTTGTTTACTTATCAGGAGTTGTGAGTTATTGGATCCTCTCTCTTAATGATGGATAGACTCAATACCCCTCTCAAATGAACAGGCTCAAGAAAGGCACATCTCATAACCGTCCAATAGCTCATGACTCCGAAATTCGCTCCCTCAATTTCCCTCCTTTGATTGGGGGAGCAAAATAGAACGAGGACTTCGGTCCTCGTTTCTTTTTCCTGCGTGTTGATATCCCATCCTTTCAATCGTAAATTCTTTCTCCATGGGAAGGTCACGAGAGTTTCCGCTTTCGTGAGAGACGGCACTAATGCAAACGAATTCTTTCTAAGGTATCCGAATCATGTTTCCCATCAAGAGCATCCTACTCTCCGTTTATGCACTCGCTCTTCTCGTTTATCCCGCGAGCAGTCAGATCAAGCAATGGGCAGAAACCGGATTGGGTATCTGTACTGCGAATGGATGGCAAAGAAATCCCAAGATCACAATGGATGAAGCCGACGGGCTTATCGTTGCGTGGGAGGATATTCGTGTGGGGACAAATCCTGCGATCTATGCGGCACGGCTCACGGTAGAAGGACAGCTTCCCTGGCAAGCGAATGGCGTTCTCATCAGTTCGGCATCAAGTGGTCAGACGATCGGAGGAATTGCGTCGGATGGGAATGGCGGTGCATACATCGTGTATTGGAATAGAAAGGGCGGCTCCTACGACATTTATGTTCAGCGAGTGGATGGAACCGGGAACCTCCTCGGACCTGCGAGTGGATATGTCATTTGCGGCGCATCCGGTGATCAACAATTTGCAGGTATCATCTCCGATGGTTCAGGCGGTGCCATCGTCGCGTGGCAGGACTTGCGTAGCTCGAACAACGACATATACGCTCAACGAATAACGTCAGATGGAACGACGCTTTGGGGCAACAACGGCATTCTCGTGACTGGTGCAACGGGAGACCAACTGTATCCGGAACTTGCTGGTGACAAACTCGGCGGTGCGTATATCATTTGGATGGATCGGAGGACGGAAGATGATATCTACATGCAGTATATCGAAGCGGACGGAAAACGCGCGTGGGCGGATGATCTACCAGTAGCAGTCTTTCCGAACAGACAGATTGCACCCAAGATCGTTTCGATGGCTGACAATCGCTGTGCTGTAATCTGGCAGGATTCCCGGTACGGCGCGACAGTTCCGGCTGTCTTCATTCAAATAGTCGATCGCGCCGGACAGCAATTGTATCTCGATGGCTATCGACTTGCAGAATCGCAAGGGTCAACGAAACCTCAATCAGGAATCTATCTCACGGAAGATGGAGAAGGCGGGGCGATGGCGTCGTGGACGGATTTTCGGAATGGTCAGAACGACGGCGACGTCTATATGGGTCGGGTGCTTGCTGATGGCTCCATCCCGCCGTTAGGCTCGGTCTTCGGCGAGCCGATTGCAGCGATTCCCGGTTCTATGCAGGAGATCGCTCCACTCTTACCTGATAGTGCAGGTGGTGCTTTCGTCGTTTGGCAGGACTGGAGAAATGGATTGAACTACGACTTGTTCATGAATCGCGTCTCAGGCACCATGAAAGTTAATTACCCTGAGTGGAATCCAACCGGGCTGCAACTCGTGCAGCACGACAACAATCAGATTTCCCCGCAGGTAATCTCAAGCGGCCGCGGCGCGGTGATCGTCGTGTGGACGGACGGACGTGTGTTCGACGGCCAGGCTGATCTTTATGCGCAACGTGTACTCTTCTCACCATGGGTTATCGCGAGCAAGAATGAGATGAACTTCGGTGTCCACAGGATACTGACGACTGTAGTCGATACGTTGACCTTCACGAACACCGGAGTCGTTCCCCTTGCGATCTCGGATATCCGTCGTCCTCCAACGGGAGTGGGATTCGCGGACTTTCGCATACTGAACACATTCCAGTTCCCTCTCTCTCTTCCTCCGGATTCTTCCTTAACCATTGCGATTTCGTTTACCCCTCGTGAAGTCGGGAATCGCCATACTGAGATTCGATTGAACAGCAACTTTGCGAAAGACCCTTTCATCGTCACTGCGCGAGGAGTCGGAACTGATCCGAAGATTCTCACTCCGGTAAACTTCATCGTTGGACCGGGAAAGATAGGCTCCTACAAGGACACCGTCATTGAGCGTTGCATACAAAATATCGGTACAGGCACCTTGCTTGTAAATCACATGGATTTCACGGGAGATAATCCGGACGATTTCGAACTGGTCGATGATCCACCGAAACCGATACCCATTCCTGAAGGGGAATCATACGATGTGAAAATCCGATTCAAACCCGTGGCTGAAGGTTCACGAACGGCGCAACTTCGCATCTTCAACAACACGACGGACTCCGTCAAGCTCATTACCATACGTGGGGCCGGTGGTTATCCCATGTTCAACAACAATCCGCTTGTTCTTCGCTTCGATTACATCGAGCTGACGAAAACACAAACGAAGCAGATTCAGATCATCAACACGGGAGGCGTCCCACTCGTCGTTGTCGCGATCGGTGTTCAGGGGAGTCATGCTACGAGCTTCGAGGCATTGCCCGGCATGTTGCCGTTTACCGTCGGAGCAGGGTCCACTCACATGCTCGACGTTCTTTTCAAACCTCAGGAATTAGGATTACTGAAGGCAACCCTCGTTTGCATCTCAGACGATCCGAGAAGTCCGCACCAGATTGAGATGGAAGGAAACAGTGTACCGCTCGATGTTCAAGAGCTCCCTCCTGTCGAGCTTCCGATAAAGCTCGGTCAGAATTTCCCGAATCCGGCTTCAACGACTAAGGGATCGATCGTCCCGGTTACTGTCACAGGAAATCGCCCAGTCATCATATCTGTCGAGATACAGGATGTCTTAGGAAGGAAGGTAGGCGTTCTATTTCACGGATTGATGGAACCGGGTTATCACGAACTTTCGAGCGATCCTTTTCCCCTGAAGCC